>NZ_CAAAFO010000131.1:1034-8156 GCF_900634715.1 Candidatus Protofrankia californiensis
CCCGGCGTCGTGCCGGCAACCGGACTCCCCGGCACGCCGGCCATCGGGTCTCCCGCCGCGCCGGCCACTGGGACCGCCACCGCGCCTGCCACCAGCCGGGCCCGGGTAGCCCGCGGCTCCACCGCGACCAGCCTGGTCCGCGGCAACAGGCCCGCCAGCAGAGCGGTCTTGCCGCCCGGACCGGCGCACAGATCGACGCTCACCCCGGTGTCCGCCCCTACCGTCGCCACTCGCGACAACGCTGTCACGACCAGCTGGCTGCCCTCGTCCTGCACCCCGGCGCGGCCGGCGGAGACCTCCGCGAGCCGCCCCGGATCCCCACCGGCCAGCCGGACCGCATACGGCGACCACGGACCAGGCTCGGCAGCCAGACCAGCATCCCGAGCCGCTCGCAGCAACCCGTCCCGGTCGATCAGGCCGGGACGGGCGACCAGGTGGGTGCAGGGACGCTGGTCATCGGCCTCCAGCGCCGCGCGGGTCTGCGCGAGGTCGCCGCCGAGGGCCGCGGCGAACGTCTCGACCACCCAGCGGGGATGGGAGGTGACCGTCACCAGATGGCCGACCGGGTCGTCGTCATAGCTGGGCGCCGCCAGCAGCACCGCGAGATCACCGCCGGTCTCGGCCACCCGGGCGGCGACCCGGCGCAGCACCGCGTTGGCGAACCGTACCGGCCGCTCGCCACTGGTCCGGCGGACCAGGTCGACGGTCGAGGCGACCGCGGCCCGCGCCGGCACCCGGGTGTGCAGCAACTGGTAGACACCCAGGCGCAACGCGTCCCGTACCTGCGGGTCCATGGCGTCCACCGGACGGTTGGCGACCGTGGCGAGCAACCCGTCCAGGACACCCGAGGCACGCAGGGTGCCGTAGGTCAGCTCGGTGGCGAACCCCCGGTCCCGGGCAGGGAGCCGGCGTTGCGCCAGCAGGGCCGGCAGCAGCAGGTTCGCGTAGGCGCCGCGCTCGTCGACGGCCCGCAGGACCTCCCAGGCGAGCATCCGGGCGGGATCGACCCGGGACGCCCGTGGCCGAGCCCGTGCGGTACCGGCGGCCGGGCTCACGTGAACCTTTCGCCGTCGGCGAGGCGGGCCCCGCGTGCCCAGGCCTCGGCGGCCATCGTGGGACGGCCCTCGGGACGCACCTCGCCGAGCAGCACGATCCCGCTGCCGGTTCCCACCCCGATCTCCCCGTGACCAGCGGGGACGGCGATCTGGCCGGGAACCAGCCGCCCGGCACCGGCCTCTCCCGCCGTTGCCGGCGGACGCACCGGGCCGAGCTTGATCCGGTGGTCACGGAACGTCGTCCAGGCGCCAGGCGCCGGAGTGGCTGCCCGGATCAGCCGGTCGACGCGGTAGGCCGGTGCGGACCAGTCGATCCGCACGTCGGCGACGTTGAGCTTCGGCGCGATCGACACCCCGTCGGCAGGCTGCGGCCGTGCCTGCAGCGATCCGTCACCGATCCCGTCCAGCACCGCCACGAGCAGCCGGGCACCGGCTTCGGCCAACCGTTCCAGCAGGTCGCCGGCGGTGTCATGAGCGCCGATGGGTTCGGTCAGCGTCCCGTAGACCGGACCGGTGTCGAGGTCCTCCTCGATCTGGAAGACCGACGCGCCCGTCACGTCGTCGCCTGCCAGCAGGGCGCGCTGCACGGGCGCGGCACCGCGCCAGGCGGGAAGGACGGAAAAATGCAGGTTGACCCACCCGCGCCTGGGGATGTCGAGCGCGGCCCGCGGCAGCAGGGCGCCGTAGGCCACCACCGGGCAGCAGTCGGGCGCGATCTCGGTGAGCCGGGCGAGGAAGTCGGGGTCACGGGCCCGGTCCGGCGTCAGGACATCCACGCCCCGCTCCTCGGCAAGAGCCCTGACAGGCGAGTGCGCGACCTTGCGACCACGGCCCACCGGCCGATCGGGACGGGTCACGACCGCGACGACACTGTGGCGGGGAGAATCGAACAGCGCCCGCAGGCTCGGCAGGGCCGCCGCCGGGGTACCGGCGAACACCAGCCGCATCAGCGACCACCCCGCCAGGTCGATCGTGTAGATGGGAACAGGCGAGGACTCACGGTCCAACGCTAGCCCCGTCCCGCGCACGCGCGGTCCAGCGGGTTGTGTTCCGCGGAACAATCACTGGCCGTCCTGACCGAGCTGGCCCGGCGTCCGAACTACCGGCTCACCGGCCAGCCGCGACGCGCGGGCGAGCCCGGTCAGCGGGCCCGGCCGAACAGCGGGTGCGGGGACACCTTCACCGCGGGTGGCGCCTGCCCGGCCCACTCCGCCTCGCGGATGGCCTTCATGGCCGCCTTTTTTGTGACCTGATCCAGCCTGTCGATGAACAGCACCCCGTCCAGATGGTCGGTCTCATGCTGGACACAGCGTGACATCAGGCCGTTGCCCTCGATCGTGATGGGGTCGCCGTGGACGTTCTGACCGACCGCAAGCACCCGCTCCGGCCGCTTCAGTTCGAACGAGAGACCGGGCAGGGAAAGGCAGCCCTCGTCGCCGTCCATCAGCTCTTCGCTGAAGGGCCCGAGGACGGGATTGATCAGATGCCCGATCTGGTCCTCCACGTCGAAGGTGAACACCCGCAGCGACACCCCGAGCTGCGGCGCGGCCAACCCGACCCCGTTCGCCTCGTGCATGGTCTCGGTGAGGTCGACGACCAACCGGCGGAGCTCCTTGTCGAAGGTGGTGACCGGCTCGGCCACCGTCCGCAGCACCGGGTCTCCCAACAGTCGGATCTCCCGAACCGTCACTGTCGCACCTCTTCCCGGGCCTGCCCCGCCGCATATTCCGTGCATACATCGTACGTATTCCGCTACCTGCCTGTTGCCGCCGCACGTCCGGCACAGGCAGGCTGGCACCTGCCGCATCCCCGGTCGGGGCGGCAGCGGCATCGCCGATGATCGGACACCGTCGCACGAGCGGTGGAAGCCCATGCTACGGGCCGCATGGCCACGGCTGTGTGGTGAACACCGTGGGCGTCACACCAGGGTGATCGGATCGAGCACGACCCGGACCGGCGCGGACCTGCGGGCGTCAAGCACACCGCGGGCTGCCTTGACTGCGGTGGCAAGGTGCTGCCCCTGTGCTCTCGGGACCCGTACCAGGACGCGCTCCCACTGCTGCGCGGCAGGTTCCTCCGGCCGATCCGCCGCGGCAGGTTCCAGCCGACCCGCCGCCCCAGTGCCACCCGGCCGACCCGCTGCCCTGGCACCACTCGGCCGATCCGCCTCGTCCAGCGGGACCGGGCCGAGGACGTCGACACCGGCGGGGAACTGCGCCGCCGCGACCAGTTCGGCAACCGCACCGGCGGCGCCTTCGACAGCGAGGATGCGGGTGGCCGGCGGGAAGCCGAGGGCGGCACGCTCGTCCGCCTCCCGCCGGACGAACCAGGCGGGGTCCCAGCGGGTCAGCGCCTGGACCACCGCGAGTCCGGCATCGGCGATGACGACGACCCGGCCGCCGTCCGCCGCGGGCCGCGCAAGCGCCGCCGCCGCGCACCATCGGCGCAGCGTCTCCTCGGCCGCACGCAGGTCCGGACGGCCCAGCAGCGCCCAGGTGTCGAGCAGCAGGACCGCGCCGTAGCCACCGTCGGCCACCGGCTCGGCTCCGGGGGTGGCAACCACCAGCGCGGGCGCCGCCGCGACGGTCGCCAGCACACCGTCGCGGCCCGAGGTACGCACGGCGGCCCCGGGGAACGCACGCCCGAGTTCCTCGGCGGTCCGCCGGTCACCGACGACGCTCGCCCGGAACCGGACGTCCCGGCAGTACGGGCACTGCCACTTAGCCCCGGCCGGACCGGCCGCAGACCATCCACCACCACCAGCAGCAGCAGCAGCCGTACCGGCCACAGGCCGTTCACCAGCAGTCACAGCCGACAGCCGACGATCATCGGCGTACCCGCCGGCTGCCGGACGCGCGCACCAGCCGCAGGTCGGCGGCCCCAAGCCGCCATGGCGTCCCAGCGGCCCCCGGCAGTGCCGGCACCGGGCCGGACGCCGGCAGCCCGCGCAGGCAAGCGCGGGCTGGTACCCGCGCCGCGGCACCTGCACGAGGACCGGCGCGCCCGCGGCCAGCGCCTCACCGGCGGCGCGCCAGGCCAGCGACGGCAGCCGCGCCGCCCGCGCCGCCGGGTCCCTGGCCTCCTCGAAGTCCGAACCCGTCGCCTCGACCCGGGGCGCGGCGGCCCGGACCACCGGACGCGGCGCGATCAGGGCCGCGGCCCAGCCGACGCGGACCATCGCCTCGGCCTCGGTCGACGGCGACCACCCTCCGACGATCAGCGCCGAACGCTGTTGACGGGCGCGCAGCACGGCGACATCCCGGACGTGGGGGTAGGGAGAGCGCGGCTCGGCGTGCAGGTCGTCCCCGTCGTCCCACACGAGGATCAGGCCGAGGTCCGCGACCGGTGCGAACACCGCCGCCCGGGTACCCACGACAACCCGGGCACGTCCACGGCGGACGGCGAGAAAGCGCCGGTACCGTTCGGCCGGGCCGGCATCGGCGCGCAGCGCGACGAAACCGCCCGGGCCGAGCGCGCCCTCCAGCGCGGCGGCGACCCGGTCGACGTCGCGGTGGTCGGGCACGACGACCAGGGCCCCGCGCGCGGACGCCACCGTGGCGGCCACGGCCGCGGCAACCATCGCCGGCCAGGACGGTCCGGGAAGCGCCCACCACACGATCCGGGGACTGCCGCCGGCCCGCAGGGCGGACAGCGTCGGCTCGCCGTGGGGGTAGTGCGACCAGGCGCCGGATGCCAGGGCGCCTTCCGCGGGCCCGCGGATCCCTGTGCCGGACCCGTCCGTGCCGCAGCCGTCGGCACCGGCGGATCCCGCCATCGGCTCCTTCTCCACCCGGGCATGCCGGGGTGGAACGGCGAGCCGGAGCACGTCGGCGACCGTGCCCGCGTAGCGGTCGGCCACCGCCCGGGCCAGCTGGGCGATCTCGGGGGCGAGGACCGGTTCCCCGGACACGACACGGTTCAGGAAGGCGAGCCTGCCCACATGGTCGGAGCGCTCACAGCGTTCGAGGATGAAACCGTCCAGGAGCCGGCCGGCGAAGCGGACCCGGACGCGTGCGCCGGGGACGGCCTCCCCGGCCCACTGCTGCGGCACCAGATAGTCGAACGGCCTGTCCAGATGGGCATGCCCGACGTCCACCGCGACCCGGGCGACCGGCAGCTCGCTCGCCGCGACCGGCGCCCCCGGGCCGACCGCCCCCCTCCTGCCGGCGGCTGCCTGGGGATGCGCTGTTCGGGCCGGGCGGGTACCCCGAACGGGCGTCGGCACGCCGCCGCCCGCCACCGAGGAGGCTGCACCGGCCGCCGGGGGGGCCATGCCGGTCTTTGGGCCGGCCGAGGTGTCCAGCCCGCTGAAGACCCCAAGCTGTTCGGGCATACCTGTTGGTACCAGCCCCCTACGACAGATCGTCCGCGCCCCCATGGAGACACCAGCCCCAGAGGCAGGGACCCGCAAATTTGTGCGAACCGGACACCCGTCGTCACATACTCCGCTGGCGATCGCATGGGCGATCGCCAGCCCCATACAGGCGCCAGCCCCAGACGCAGGGGTCCCCAAATTTTCGCGAAGCGGAAATTTGGGGGAGGCGGGAAATTCGGGGGTTACCCGCGCACGGCGGCGGCCAGGGCCTGCGCGCGAGAGCTCGACTCCCAGGTGAAGTCGAGCTCCGGGCGTCCGAAGTGGCCGTAGGCGGCGGTCTGGGTGTAGATCGGCCGCAGCAGGTCCAGATCCCGGATGATCGCAGCCGGCCGGAGGTCGAAAACGGCGGTCACGGCGTCCTGGATCTGCTCGTCGGGCACCACGCCGGTGCCGAAGGTCTCGACGAACAGGCCGACCGGGTGCGCCTTGCCGATGGCGTAGGCGACCTGCACCTCGCACCTGCGGGCGAGCCCGGAAGCGACCACGTTCTTGGCGACCCAGCGCATCGCGTAGGCCGCCGAGCGGTCGACCTTGGACGGGTCCTTGCCGGAGAAGGCACCGCCGCCGTGGCGTGCCATGCCGCCGTAGGTGTCGACGATGATTTTCCGCCCGGTGAGGCCGGCGTCCCCCATGGGGCCACCCACCTCGAACCGGCCGGTCGGGTTCACCAGCAGCCGGTGCCCTTCGGTGATGATGTCGAGGGTGGCCAGCTCCGGGACGACGACGAACTCGGCGATGTCGGGCGCGAGCAGGGTGTCGAGGTCTATGTCGGCCGCATGCTGGGTGGAGACGACGACGGTGTCCAGGCGCACCGGCCGGCCGTCGGCGTACTCGATGGTGACCTGGGTCTTGCCGTCGGGACGCAGGTAGCCGATCTGGCCTTCCTTGCGGACGGCGGCCAGACGCCGGGCGAGCCGGTGAGCCAGCGCGATCGGCAGCGGCATCAGCTCGGGCGTCTCGTCGCAGGCGTAGCCGAACATCAGGCCCTGGTCGCCAGCGCCCTGGCGGTCCAGCTCGTCCTCGCTGGAGCCACCCACCCGGGCCTCATGGGCGGTGTCGACCCCCTGGGCTATGTCGGGCGACTGTGACCCGATCGACACGCTCACCCCGCAGGACGCGCCGTCGAAACCCTTCTTGGACGAGTCGTAGCCGATCTCCAGCACGCGCTCCCGGACGACAGCGGCGATGTCCACATAGGTGTTCGTGGTGACCTCACCGGCGACGTGGACCTGGCCGGTGGTGATCAGCGTTTCGACCGCGACCCGACTGCGCGGATCGTCTTTGATCATCGCGTCGAGAATGGAGTCGCTGACCTGGTCAGCGATCTTGTCCGGATGTCCCTCGGTAACGGACTCGGAAGTGAACAGGCGTGTCGCCACGTCATGACCCCCTGGGAGATCCAGTCTGATTCGGGCGAAGTCTACCGGCGGGTACCGGCGGGGACACCGACAACGGGGTCATCTGTTACGGCGAGTCGTGCCGCGACCAGATCGAGCACCTGATGCGCGAGGAGGTCCTTGCTGGTTCGTTCGATCACGGTCTGCGTGCCGTCCGCACCGAGAACCACCGCGGCGTTGTGGTCGACCTCGAAACCGAGCCCGTCGCCGACCTGGTTGACGACCAGCAGGTCCGCTCCCTTGCGGGCGAGCTTCTCCCGGCCCAGATCCACGATGTCGACACCGGGCCCGCCGG
>NZ_CAAAFO010000131.1:8335-9099 GCF_900634715.1 Candidatus Protofrankia californiensis
CCGCGACGTCCGGCAGCGCCACGTTGGCCGCCACCACGACGACCTGCGCGCCCCGGGCGAGTGCGGCCCTGGCCAGCCCGTAGCCCTGCCGCCCGCTGGAGGAGTTGCCCAGGAAGCGGACGGGGTCGAGATGCTCACGGGTACCGCCGGCGCTGATGACGATCCGCCGGCCGGCGAGGTCTGGCGCCTGCTCGGGCGGCCCACCGTGGGAGTGGCCGGTGCTACCCCGGGCCGGCACAGACCTGGCCAGCACGGACCTGGCCAGTGCGGCGATCTCCACCGGTTCCGGCAGCCGGCCGGCGCCCGAGTCCGCCCCGGTCAGCCGGCCCACGGCCGGGTCGACGACCAGGCAACCGCGGGCCCGAAGCGTGGCCACGTTGGCTACGGTGGCCGGGTGCTCCCACATCTCGGTGTGCATGGCCGGGGCGAACACGACCGGACATCGGGCGGTGAGCAGGGTGGCGGTCAGCAGGTCGTCGGAGCGTCCGGTGGCGGCGCGGGCGAGCAGGTCCGCCGTTGCCGGGACGACGAGCACCAGGTCGGCCTCCCGACCGAGCCGGACGTGTGCCACCTCGGCCGCGTCGGTCCAGACGTCGGTGGCCACCGGATGCCCGGACAGCGCCGCCCAGGTCGGCTCACCCACGAACCGCAACGCCGACTCGGTGGGCACGACCCTGACGTCATGGCCGGTCTCGGTGAGCTGGCGCAGCACCTCGACCGCCTTGTAGGCGGCGATCCCACCGGATACGCCCAGCACGACGCGG
>NZ_CAAAFO010000131.1:9632-12575 GCF_900634715.1 Candidatus Protofrankia californiensis
GGGCGACGCACGACCGCGGACGCCGCGGTGCCGGCATCGATCGTGTCAGCGGACATCAGCGGTCGCCTCCGGGTGGCACGTCGCCTCCGGGTGGCACGTCGCCTCCGGGTGGCACGTCGCCTCCGGGTGGCACGTCGCCTCCGGGTGGCACGTCGCCTCTGGTGGCATATGTGGCCGACATGCGGTTGCCGGAGGAGGTTCTCAGGAGGCCGGCGGCAGTGGTTCGCTGACGGTCTCGTGCGTCAGCAGACCGGCGTTGATCTCACGCAGCGCGATGGAAAGCGGCTTCTCCTGGGCGCTGGCGGTCTCGACCAGCGGGCCGACGTACTCCAGCAGGCCCTCACCGAGCTGCGAGTAGTAGGCGTTGATCTGCCGGGCCCGCTTGGCCGCGTAGATCACCAGGCCGTACTTGGAGTCGGTGGCTTCCAGGAGCTCGTCGATCGGCGGATTGGTGATGCCTTCGGGCTGTGCGACAGTGCCGGACACGGTGTCCTTCCGCAAACACGGGGCTGTCAGCTTGCTGGCGAACTGACAGCGTGGTCAGGATCTACAGTGGTCGAGATGAGTCGGGATCAGTCGGGACTCAGCGGGGCAACGCCGAACCCTCGATCCCTACCACAGTACGGACTCTTACAGTAGAGCAGCCGGTGGCGTGTCAGCCGACCGACGGTCGGTCGGTCGGTGGATCGGCTGGCCACGAGCCCGGGGAACCCGCGATGGCCAGCGGGCCAAAGGCGGCGCGATGATGTTTCTTTCGCGCCGCCGGAGGCCCAGATCCCCGGGTCGCTAGTCGGTGTCCATCAGAGAGACCAGCCGGGCCGCCGCTCGGGTCACGTCGTCGTTGACCACCACCGCGTCGAACTCGGATTCGGCGGCGAGCTCTATGCGTGCCCGGTCGAGGCGGCGTCCGATCACCTCCGGCGACTCCGTACCTCGTCCGGTGAGCCTGCGGACCAGCTCCTCCCAGGACGGCGGGGCGAGGAAGACGAACCGGGCGTCGGAGACGCCCGCACGCACCTGGCGGGCTCCCTGGAGTTCGATTTCCAGCAGGCACGGCACCCCTTCGGCGAGCCGGGCCTCCAGGGGCGCGCGGGGGGTTCCATAGGCGTGACCGGCGAACATCGCATGCTCGAGAAGCTCACCCTTCTTGACCATCAAGGTGAACTCCTCGACATCGACGAAGTGATACTCCACCCCGTCGGTCTCCCCCAGGCGCGGCGCGCGTGTCGTGCAACTGACCGAAACCCAGACCTCGGGATGGCGTCGGCGCACCTCGGCGACGACGGTCCCTTTCCCGACTCCTGACGGACCGGACAGAACGGTAAGCCGCATCCGTACACCGTAGTGCGCTGCGGCTGCGCACTCAAAAACCATGATCGTGCCAGCTGTGGCCGGACCCCGTGCGCCGACCAGCGTTACGACCCACCATGGTGGGTTACCAGGGTTACCAGGTCACCTGCCTGGTCTCCCGGCCGGTCGGCCGGGCGGGCCTCGTCGGTGCATGCGGCCGGTGCATCGGCAAAGAAATGTCGGTACGGCGACCCGGCGGTGCTTGGGTTGTCACCATTGCCGGGACGCCGTACCAACCCCACTGCGCCCAGAGATATGTGTCATTTGCCTGCCGGACACTGGTGTTGCTCAGGAACCCGCGAACTCCTGAACCAGCGCGGCCCGCTGTTTGGCACCCAGGCCGCGTAGGCGACGGCTGTCGCTGATCGCGAGCCTCTCCATGATCCTTGTGGCGCGGACACGACCGACACCAGGCAGGGATTCCAAAACAGCGGCTACCTTCATCTTTCCAATGATCTCATCGGTGTCGGCTCTCTCCAGGACGGACGCGAGTGACACTTCCGCCTTCTTGAGCCGTTCCTTGAGTTCTGCACGCTGCTTACGCGCCAACGCAGCTTTCTCGAGGGCAGCAGCCCTCTGCTCGGGCGTGAGGGGCGGCAGGGGCACGGGTACGCCTCCTTCTTTCGGGTGATCGCGGCGCCGCGCAAACTAGCGAATAACGGGCGTCTCGGTCCAGCCGGCGGTACGGGTACATCCGCGGACTATTGTCCACAGGATGGGGTCCATACGTTGACCTGAATCGGGTTGCCGCCACGCGCACCCTTTGCTTTCGGTCGCTCGCCGACCACCGTACCGGGCAGATCCCCTCGAGATGGCCAGACCGGGGCCTGTGTGATGTCACACCAGGTCAGCGACACCGCGGCCGTGTCAGCATCCGGTCACGAACCGGGCCGCAGCAGCGCCGGGATCACTCGACGCGACGATCGGACGCCCCACCACGAGAAGATCGGAACCTGCCTCGACGGCTTCGGTGGGCGTTGCCGTACGCGCCTGGTCATCGGGCCGCGACCCCGCCGCGCGGATTCCAGGTGTGATAAGAGTCACGTCACTTCCGACCTCTGCGCGGACCGCGGCGGCCTCCCGGGGGCTGCACACCACCGCGCGCGCACCCGCGGCCACCGCCACCGCCGCAAGCCTGCGCACGACGTCCGAGGGTGTCCCGCCGAATCCGACGGAAGCCAGTTCCGCACTGCCCAGGGAGGTCAGAACCGTTACCGCGGCGATTTCGACGTCAGGCGCGGCATCAACCGCCGCCCGCACCATCGCCGCACCCCCGGCGGCGTGCACCGTCACATAGCGGGGTTCAAGTCGCGCCACGGAACGCATCCCCGCAGCCACTGTGTTGGGAATGTCATGCAGTTTGAGGTCGAGAAACAGGCCGACGTGGTCCCCGCCGGCGGAGCTGCCATCGCCCTGTTCATCCACGACCTGTTCATCCACGACCGCGTCCCGCAACCCGCCTGTGACCACGTCTCGCAACGCGGTCACGATGCCGGGTCCCTCGCGGTAGAACAGCCCCAGTCCCACCTTCAGGACGGCCACGTGCGGTGCCACCGCTTCGGCCAGGCGCAGGGCGCTCGGCCCGTCGGGCAC
>NZ_CAAAFO010000131.1:12763-20588 GCF_900634715.1 Candidatus Protofrankia californiensis
GACGTGATCATTTCGACGCAGTCGACCAGGTTCGGGCTGGGCACGGAGTGCTTGCCCAGGACGACCGCCTTCACCCCGTTGCGGCGCAGCACCTGCGCGGTCCCCTCGGTGGCGTAGACGACGAACCCGAGGTCGGCGAGCCGTTTGATCGGGAATATCATCGCGCGCTTGTCACGGTTGGCCACGGATACGAACACCCGGCCGTAGACGGGCAGCGACGCATAGGCAGCAGCCTGGGACTTGGCATAGGCGGCGCCGAAACCGGCATCGATGCCCATGACCTCGCCGGTGGACTTCATCTCCGGCCCGAGCACGGTGTCCACCCCGCGGCCACCGGCGTCCCGGAACCGGCCGAAGGGCAGGACCGCCTCCTTCACCGCGATGTGGGAGTCCAGCGGCAGGATCGCGCCGTCGCCGTGGGAGGGCAGCAGTCCCTCCGCGCGCAGCTGCGCCACGGTCGTGCCGACCATCACCCGGGCGGCGGCCTTCGCCAGCGGCACCGCGGTCGCCTTGGACACGAACGGCACGGTGCGCGACGCCCGCGGGTTGGCCTCCAGCACGTACAGCACGTCGGACTGCAGGGCGTACTGGACGTTGAGCAGGCCGCGTACGCCCACGCCCTCGGCGATGAGCCGGGTGGACTCGCGGATGCGCTCCAGGTCGGCCCGTCCCAGGGTGATCGGCGGCAGGGCGCACGCCGAGTCGCCCGAATGGACCCCGGCCTCCTCGATGTGCTCCATAACGCCGCCGAGGTACAGCTCGGTCCCGTCGTAGAGCGCGTCCACGTCGATCTCGACGGCGTCGTCGAGGAACCGGTCGACCAGGACGGGGTGCTGCGGGCTGATCTCGGTCGCGCGCTCGATGTAGGCGCGCAGCATCGCCTCGTCGTAGACGATCTCCATCCCGCGACCGCCGAGGACGTAGGACGGCCGTACCAGCACCGGATAGCCGATCCGTTCCGCCACGGACCGGGCCTCGGCGAAGAAGGTCGCCACCCCGTGCGGGGGCGAGGGCAGCCCGGCCCGGGCGAGCACCTGCCCGAACAGGCCACGGTCCTCGGCCAGGTGGATCGCGCTCGGCTCCGTCCCGATGATCGGGACGTCGGCCGCGGCCAGCGCCGCGGCGATACCCAGCGGGGTCTGGCCACCGAGTTGGACGATCACGCCGATCAGCGGCCCGGCCTCCTGCTCGGCGTGGACGACCTCCAGGACGTCCTCGACGGTGAGCGGTTCGACGTAGAGCCGGTCGGCGGTGTCGTAGTCGGTGGAGACCGTCTCCGGATTGCAGTTGATCATAATCGTCTCGTAGCCGGCGTCCGACAGCGCCATCACCGCGTGGCAACAGGCGTAGTCGAACTCGATGCCCTGCCCGATCCGGTTGGGCCCGCTGCCCAGCACGATCACCCGTGGCCGGTCGCTGGGGGCGACCTCGGTCTCGCTGTCGTAGGACGAGTAGTGATACGGCGTGGACGAGGCGAACTCGGCCGCGCAGGTGTCGATGGTCTTGTAGACCGGCCGGATACCGGCGCGGTGGCGCGCCGCGCGGACCGCGTCCTCGGTGGTGGCGAGCAGGTCGGCGAGCTGGGCGTCGGAAAACCCCGCCCGCTTGGCCCGCGCGATGTCGGCCGGCGCGATGTCGGCCAGGTCACCGGTGACGGTCGCGGCAATCCGGTTGAGGTAGTCGATCTGTTCCACGAACCAGGGATCGATGCCGGTCACCTCGGTCACCCGCAGCCGGTCCGCGCCGGCCCGCAGGGCCTGCTGCACCGTGCGCAGCCGTCCGTCGTGCGGGACGCGGGCCCGCTCCAGCAGCTGCTCGGCAGCCCCCGGATCGCCGGTGAACGCGAACACCGCCGACGGCTGCTCCAGCGAACGCAGTGCCTTCTGCAGCGCCTCGGCGAAGCTGCGCCCCACCCCCATGGCCTCACCGACGGACTTCATCGTCGTGGTCAGCGTCGGGTCCGCCCCCGGGAACTTCTCGAAGGCGAACCGCGGCACCTTGACCACGACGTAGTCCAGCGCCGGTTCGAAGGCGGCCGGCGTGGTGCGGGTGATGTCGTTGGGGATCTCGTCCAGGGTGTATCCGAGCGCGAGCTTCGCGGAGATCTTCGCGATCGGGAACCCGGTGGCCTTCGACGCCAGCGCCGACGACCGGGATACCCGGGGGTTCATCTCGATCACGACGAGCCGCCCGGTCGCCGGATCCACGGCGAACTGGATGTTGCACCCACCCGCGTCGACGCCCACCGCGCGCATGACCGCGATGGCCATGTTCCGCATCTGCTGGTATTCGCGGTCGGTCAACGTCATCGCCGGGGCGACCGTCACCGAGTCGCCGGTGTGCACACCCATCGGGTCGATGTTCTCGATCGAGCAGACCACGACCACGTTGTCGGCCCGGTCCCGCATCAGCTCGAGCTCGAACTCCTTCCAGCCGAGCACGGACTCCTCGACCAGGACCTCCGACGAGGGGCTGGCGGCAATGCCGTCCGCGGCCATCCGGCGCAGCTCGTCGGCGTCGTGCGCGAAACCGCTGCCGGCGCCGCCGAGGGTGAAGCTCGGGCGTACCACCACCGGGTAGGAGAACTCCTCGGCGGCGGCCAGGCACTCCTGGGGTGTCGTGCAGATGGCGCTGCGGGCGGTCTCGCCGCCGACGGAGGCCACGATGTCCTTGAACGCCTGCCTGTCCTCGCCCGCGCGGATCGCGTCGATGTTCGCACCGATCAGGCGGACACCGTAGCGGTCGAGGACGCCCGCATTGTGCAGATCCATGGCGGTGTTCAGCGCAGTCTGCCCGCCCATGGTCGCCAGCAGCGCGTCCGGACGCTCCCGATCAATGATCTTGGTGACCATCTCCAGGGTGATCGGCTCGACGTAGGTGGCGTCCGCGAGGTCGGGATCGGTCATGATCGTTGCCGGGTTGCTGTTGACCAGCACCACCCGCAGACCCTCGGAGCGCAGCACCCGACACGCCTGCGTCCCGGAATAGTCGAACTCGCAGGCCTGACCGATGACGATCGGTCCTGATCCGATGACCAGGACGCTGGTCAGATCCTCTCGCCGCGGCATCAGCGCACGACCTCCCGTCCGCGTCCCCGCCTACCCGCCTCCCAGGCGCCCGACCCCGGGGTGACCCGCCCCCGGATGACCGCCGCCCGGATGACCGGCCCACAGGCCGGTCTGCTGCGTCCCATACCCGGCCCGCCGCGGTATCCCACGACGCTGTGCCTGCCGGCCTTCACCGGCGGGCGGCCATGAGGTCACGGAACCGTTCGAACAGACCGTGTGCGTCATGGGGACCCGGCGCCGCCTCGGGATGGAACTGGACACTGAACGCGGGCACGTCCAGGCACGCCAGGCCCTCGACCACACCGTCGTTCAACGCCACGTGGCTGACCTCGACCCGCCCGTACAGAGTCTGCGTGACACCGTCGCGCGGCGCCCGGACGGCAAAGCCGTGGTTGTGACTGGTCACCATGATCCGGCCGGTCGCGATGTCGGCCACCGGCTGGTTCACCCCGCGGTGGCCGTAGGTCAGCTTGTACGTCTCGAAGCCGAGCGCCCTGGCCAGCACCTGGTTGCCGAAGCAGATCCCGAAGACCGGAACACCGGCGTCGAGCACCCGGCGCACCGCCTGGACCGCGTAGTCCGCCGCCGCCGGATCACCTGGGCCGTTGGACAGGAACACCCCGTCCGGCGCCAGCTCGAGCAACGCGTCACCACTGCTGCGTGCCGGCAGGACGTGGACCTCGCAGCCGAGCGCGCGCAGCGCGTTCGGTGTCGCCCGCTTCATACCCAGGTCGAGCGCTGCCACCCGGAAGTACGGGACGTCGGTGGCGGCCGGCACGACGTAGGGCGCCGGGGTGCTGACCTGTGGCGCCAGGTCGGCGCCGACCATACTCGGGCTCGTACGGACCCGTTCCAGCAGCTCGCCGGGATCCTGCGCGGCGCTGCCGATGCCGCACCGCATAGCCCCGCGTTCCCGCAGGTGGCGGGTGAGGGCCCGGGTGTCGATGCCGCTGACGCCCACCACCCCGGCGGCTACCAGTTCGTCGTCGAGGGTGCGCTGCGCCCGCCAGCTTGAGGCGATCCGGCTCGGGTCACGCACCACGAAGCCGGCAACGTGGATCTTCTCCGACTCGTTGTCGTCGTCGTTGACCCCGGTGTTGCCGATGTGCGGCGCGGTCATGACCACGATCTGCCGGTGGTAGGACGGATCGGTGAGAGTCTCCTGGTACCCGGTCATACCGGTCGCGAAGACGACCTCGCCGAACGTCTCCCCACGCACCCCGAACGCCTCACCGGTGAAACTGCGCCCGTCCTCCAGCATCAGCCGGACGCCCGCGGAGCCGCCGGCGCGCGACGCGGTGGAGCGCGCCGGCTCGCTCAGGTGGCCGGGAGGGCCACCGACCGCCGACGCCCCACCGCCATGCTCGCCCTCGCCTGCGCTCACCACGTCCCCAATCCGTTCCGGCGACCCGCCGTTCCTCCGGCCCGCCGCGGCACTCACCCAGGTGTCTTTCATCTTGCGGACGACCTCCCCCAGCGGGGACGTCAGTGGATCGACATGAACGGCTTGCGTGGTGTGCCCGGGACCACCGGCCGGGCGCTCCTGCCCACCGGTGCCACCCGCCGCAGCGGACCTGCCGGTCCGCGGGTAGGTGAGCTCTGGCAACCCTGGTTCGGGCAGCCCTGGTTCGGGCAGCGTGGGCCGTGGGCCGTGGGCCGCGGTGGACGACGGCGCGCGGGTGACGACCGGTATGGTCGACGCACCCTGCGGGTGGGGCATACCCGGCACCGTCGACGGACCCAGCACCGGCGGGTTGTTGTCCAGCGCACCGGGTGACCGCTCCGGTGACACGGTGCCACCCGGCCCGGTCCCCTCCGGGGGCCGCATGGCCGTAGGTGGCTGCCCCTGCGCCGCGGTTCCCAGGACCCGCGGGCGAAGCCGCGACACCGCTCGTCCGACCGGCCGGGGTTTGGTGACCTCGCCGTCCATGGGCGCCGGCAGCGGGCCGATCAGAGCGTGCACCGCGCGGACGACCTTGGGCTGGCGGGCCCGGTCGTCCCCGCGCAGGCCCGTCTCCAGCTCGTGCGCGCCGAGCGACCAGGCGATGACGATGATGCGCCCGACGCCAGCGACCTTGCCGCCGTGCGCCCGCTCGAGGCGGGCGCCGCGGACGGCCTCCCGCGGAATCCAGAAGGGCTCGCTGCCGGCCCGGTCCACCCGGATACCGTGGTCGTAGACGGACACGTAGGCGTCGGCCCGTCCCCCCAGGCCGTGGGCGGTGATCCGGTCGAGCCAGTGCCCCGCGTCCACCGTGCCCAGGTACAGGCCCTTCAGCGGCGCGGCCACGACAGCGCCGGTCTGCTCGGGGACCTCCGGCAGGTCGGGAAGATCCTCCTCCTGGCGTTTCGCGCGGTGACGCCAGCTGCGGCGCATGCCGTCCACCGCCGCTATGAACAGCAGGACGCAACCGAAGGCGAACAGCAGGTGCAGGCCCAGCCGGTCCGGGCCGCGGTCGGGTGCCGCCAGGGGAAGGCCGCCGGGGAGAGCCACGAGCGAGGCGGTGAAGGTGAGATGGTCGGTCATGCGATCTTCCCGTCGAGCACGGTTGGACGCCCCCGCAAGAACGTGGCCTGGACACGTCCAGGCAGCTTGCGGCCGGCATAGGGAGTGTTACGGCTGCGGCTGGCAAGCGCACCGGCGTCGACCGTCCAGCGGGCCACCGGATCGACCAGGACCAGGTTCGCCACAGCTCCCGCCGACAGCGACAGCGCCCCGGCCGCGGCCGGGTGCACGTCATACCGATGTGTGTCATGTGGATGCGCGTCATGTGGATGCGCGTCGCGGTGTCCGCTCGGCAGGCCGCCGATCCGCCCCGGGGCGATCGCCATCCGGTCGGCGAGCCCGGCCCAGTCCAGCAGCCCCGTCTCCACCATGGTCATGATTGCGATCGACAGCGCGGTCTCGAGACCGACCATGCCCGGGCGGGCGGCCATCCACTCGGTCTCCTTGTCCTGCGGGGCGTGCGGGGCATGATCGGTCGCGATGCAGTCGATCGTGCCGTCAGCGAGCCCCGCGCGCAGCGCCTCGACGTCCGCCGCGGTCCGCAGCGGCGGATTGACCTTGTAGACCGGGTCGAAGGAGCTGGCCAGATCGTCGGTGAGCAGCAGATGGTGCGGGGTGACCTCGGCGGTGACCCGCCAGCCCTTGGACTTCGCCCACCGCAGGAGCTCCACCGAGCCGGCGGTGGAGACGTGGCAGACGTGCAGCCGGGATCCCACGTGGCCGGCGAGCAGCACGTCCCGCGCGATGATCGCCTCCTCGGCGGCGGCCGGCCAGCCGAGCAGGCCGAGCCTCGCCGACACCACCCCCTCGTTCATCTGCGCGTCCTCGGTCAGCCGGGGCTCCTGGGCATGCTGGGCGATCACTCCGTCGAACGCTTTGACATACTCCAGCGCCCGGCGCATGAGCACGGCGTCGGACACGCAGTTGCCGTCGTCGGAGAACACCCGGACAGCCGCGGCCGACGACGCCATCGCACCGAGTTCGGCGAGCCGAACGCCCCGCAGCCCCTCGGTCACCGCACCCACCGGACGCACGTCACAGTGCCCGGCGTCCCGCCCGAGCCGCCAGACCTGCTCGACGACTCCGGCGGTGTCCGCGACGGGCTCGGTGTTGGCCATCGCGAACACGGTGGTGAAACCGCCCAGCGCCGCCGCCCGGGTTCCCGAGGCGACGGTCTCGGCGTCCTCCCGGCCCGGTTCCCGCAGGTGGGTGTGCAGGTCCACCAGCCCGGGCAGCGCGACCAGGCCGTCGGCGTCCAGGACGTTCGCGCCGGGGGCGGACAGGCCGCGGCCGACCTCGGCTATGACCCCGCCGTCGAGCACCATGTCCACGGGATCGGCGCCGAGCGGTCGTACGCCGCGCAGATGCCAGCGTCCGGCGTCCCGCCCGGGCTCGAAGGCGGCCACGTCGCCGCATTGCGTCATGACACCTCCCTGGTGCCGCCAAGAAGCAGATACAGAACCGCCATCCGCACGCTTACGCCGTTGGCGACCTGCTCGACCACTGTCGAGCGGGTCGAGTCCGCGACATCCGAGGCAATCTCCATTCCGCGCACCATCGGCCCCGGATGCATGACCAGCGCGGATGGCGGCATCGCCGCGAGCCGGTCGACATCCAGACCGTACCGGCGGGTGTACTCCCGCTCGGTGGGGAAGAACGCCGCGGTCATCCGCTCCCGCTGCACCCGCAGCACCATCACCACGTCGCTCTTGGGCAGGACCGCATCGAGATCATAGGAGACCTCGACCGGCCACTGATCCACCCCGACCGGGACGAGTGTCGGCGGGGCCACCACCGTCACGGCCGCACCCAGGGTGGACAGCAGCCACATGTTGGAGCGGGCCACTCTGGAGTGCAGGACGTCACCGACGATCGTGACGGACAGGCCCTCGATACGGCCGAGCCTGCGGCGGATGGTGAAGGCGTCCAACAGCGCCTGGGTCGGATGTTCGTGAATGCCGTCCCCGGCGTTGAGCACGCTACCGCGCACCCAGGCGGCAAGCCTGTGCGGAGCGCCACTGGCGGGATGCCGACAGACCACGGCGTCGGCCCCCATCGCCTCAAGGGTCTGCGCGGTGTCCTTGAGGCTTTCGCCCTTGGAGACGCTCGACCCCCGGACCGAGAAATTGATCACATCCGCGGACAGGCGCTTGGCGGCGAGCTCGAAGGACGTCCGGGTCCGGGTCGAATCCTCGAAGAAAAGGTTCACCACCGTACGACCGCGCAGGGTCGGCAGCTTCTTGACCGACCGGTC
>NZ_CAAAFO010000131.1:20964-32651 GCF_900634715.1 Candidatus Protofrankia californiensis
TCCTGCCGGGATGTCGGCATGTTCTTGCCCACATAGTCGGCCCGGATCGGCAGCTCCCGATGACCACGGTCCACCAGTACCGCGAGCTGTACCACCCGGGGCCGGCCGAACTGCGCCAGTGCGTCCAGGGCCGCCCGCACCGTCCGGCCGGAGAACAGGACGTCGTCCACGAGGACCACCGTGCGGCCGTCGATCCCCCCGTCCGGAAGGTCGGTCACTTCCAGCGGACGGACGGCGTGAAACCGAAGGTCGTCACGGTGCATGGTCGGATCGAGCGAACCCACACCGAGCTCGACGCCTTCGACCGCCCGGACTCGTGCGGCGAGTCGACGGGCCAGCGGAACGCCGCGGGTGGGTATGCCGAGGAGCACGACACCGTTTCCGCCAGCCGTCTTCTCCAGGATCTGATGGGCCATCCGGGTGAGAACCCGGCCGATGTCCTCGCTGGAGAGCACCGTGCGGGCCGTGCCGCGGCCGGATGCCTCCGGGTCGGGCGTGGACCCTCCCGATGCGGGCGTACCTGGGGCGGGCGTGGTCATGCCCATGTCCCTCCTTCCCCGCCTCACTGGACGGTCCTTAAAGGAGCGGTCCGGATGACGGTATCAGGCACCACACATTGTCACTGCACGTTACATGTTGAGAACCCCATGCACACGAACGGCCCTCGGCGCAAAAATTCCCTGGCTGTAACGCCTAGTGCAATCGATGGGCTACAGAAAGTGGTACAAAGAAAGTGTCGACACGACCCCCCTGGTGGTGAGCGACAACCGACCAAGGACTACTATCGGTAACCACCGGCGGCAAGAGCCCCGGTTCCAACTGATCGACCACGACGGGAGTGGGCACTCCGATGTCCGACTATGCGAAGGCGCTCGGTGCTCGGCTGCGAGCAATACGCACCCAGCAGGGGCTCTCGCTTCATGGCGTCGAGGAGAAGTCGCACGGGCGCTGGAAGGCTGTCGTCGTGGGCTCCTACGAACGCGGAGATCGCGCTGTTACAGTGCAGCGCCTGTCCGAACTCGCCGAGTTCTACGGTGTCCCGGTGGGAGAGCTCCTCCCCGAGGGTTCCACCGTGGCTCCGCTCGAACAGTCTCCGCGCATCGTCCTCGACCTGGAACGGCTTTCCCAGGTTCCGAAGGAACAGGGCGGCCCACTCGCCCGCTATGCGGCGACCATCCAGAGCCAGCGCGGAGACTACAACGGCCGCGTACTCTCCATCCGGTACGAGGACCTGCGTTCCCTCGCGGTCATCTACGACACCTCGCCGAGCAAGCTCACCGAGCAGCTCGTCTCATGGGGCGTCCTGAGCCCGGAGCAGGGTCAGGAAGCCGGAATCAGCGAATCGGCCTGACCGGGGCACAGGCCAAGTCTGACCGGCTAAAGGCGGCGCGACCATGTTTTCGCGCCGCTGGCGGCTGCACGCAGGCCCAGCTGGCCAAAGGCGGCGCAACCATGTTTTCGCGCCGCTGGCGGGCGTAAGCCGGCTCAGCCGGCCAAAGGCGGCGCAACCGTCGTTTCCGCGCGCCGTCGGCCGGCCGCAAGAAGAGCCGGCCCACCCGCCATCCGGCCGGGAGACACCACCGTGGCGTCCCCCGGCCGGACAAAGGCGTCCCCACCGGACGTGTCCTCGCCCGGCTTGGGTCGTCGCGGCTTGGCTTCTACGAACGCGACGTCCGCCCCAGCTTGAGGTCGAGCAGTCGCGCCAACAGCCCGTTGACGAAGACCGGCGACCGCTCGGTCGACACGAGCCCGGCGAGTGCCACGGCCTCGTCAATGGCCACCCCGTCAGGGATGTCCTCGCACCACAGCAGTTCCAGCGCGCCGATCCGCAGAATGTTGCGGTCCACCGGCGGCATGCGCTCGAGGGTCCATTCCTCGGCATAGTCGGAAAGCATCTCGTCGATGTCGGCGAGTCGCTCGGCGACACCCTCGACGAGAGTGACCGTGTATTCGGGCACGGGCGGATCCGACTGGGCGAGCCGCTGCGCGAGCGTCTCGGTGAAGCTGCTCCCGCGCAGGTCCGCCTCGTAAAGGATGTCGAGGGCGCGTTTACGAGCCTTCGACCGGGCGCTCAGCTCGTCACCCGGCCCAGGTAGCGACCGTCCCTCGTGTCCACCTTGACCTTCTCTCCGGTGGTGATGAAGAGCGGCACCTGAATCGTGGCGCCGGTCTCCAACGTCGCCGGCTTGTTGCCACCGGTGGAGCGGTCGCCCTGGACACCCGGCTCGGTCGCCGAGATGACCAGTTCGACGCTGGCGGGCAGCTCCACGTAGAGGGGTGCTCCGTCGTGCAGCGCAACCGTCGCCGTGGTGTTCTCCAGCATGTAGTCCGCGGCATCGCCCACGACCGCCGGTGGGATCGGGATCTGGTCGAACGACTCGCTGTCCATGAAGACGAAATCGGCGCCGTCGCGGTAAAGGAAGCTCATCTCACGCCGGTCGACGGTTGCCACGTCGACCTTCACTCCGGCGTTGAAGGTACGATCGACAACCTTGCCGGTCAGGACGTTCTTCAATGTCGTCCGGACGAACGCCCCGCCCTTCCCGGGCTTGACGTGCTGAAACCCGACGACGTTCCACAAGGTGCCGTCGAGGTCGAGTGTCATGCCGTTCTTCAGGTCATTCGTGGTTGCCACTGCGCACAACTCTCCAGCCGGACCAGCAGGTTGGTCCGTTCGACTGACGGGGATCTCGCGAAAGTCTATAGCCCCGACACACCACCCCAGCGTCTACGGCGCTGCCAGCCGGACCCTTGCCGCGATCGCCCGCAACGCAAGCAGGTAGGAGTCGAAGCCGAGACCGGTGATCGTCCCGACAGCCACCGCACTGATCACGCTGTGATGCCGGAACGCCTCCCGGGCATGGGTCTGACTCAGGTGCACCTCGACCAGCGGGCCCTGCACCTGCGTGGCCGCGTCGCGCAGCGCATAGGAGTAATGCGACCAGGCACCCGGATTCAGTACGACCGCGGCGTCGACGTCGGCGGCCTCGTGCAGCCAGCGCAGCATCGTGGCCTCGTCGTCGGTCTGCCGGCAGTCCACCTCCAGCCCGAGTTCGGTGGCCAGTTCCCGGCAGGCTGCCACCAGGTCGCCGTAGCTGCGGCTGCCGTACACCGCCGGCTCCCGCAGCCCCAGCCGGCCGAGATTCGCGCCGCTGAGCACCATGACCTTCATCGCTGCCCGCCTCCACCGGGCAGGTCCGACAGTTCCCGTGCCACCTCCGAGAACGCGGCCACGACCAACGCCGGATCCGGGTCGTCCAGTGTGCGTGGTCGACCGAGCCCGTCGAGGACGACGAAACGCAGCCGGCGACCGCGGCTTTTCTTGTCCACCCGCATCGCGTCAAGCAGTGCCGGCCAGCGGTCCGCCCGGTAGGTGGTGGGCAACCCGGTCCGTTCGAGCAGTTCGCGATGCCGGTCGGCGGTGGCCTCGTCCAGCCCCACCGCGAGCCGGCTCAGGGACGCGGCAAAGACCATGCCGACCGACACCGCGGCACCGTGGCGCCAGGTGAATCCCTCGACCTTCTCGATGGCGTGCCCGAGGGTGTGCCCGTAGTTGAGGATCTCCCGCCGGCCGCCCTCCCGCGGATCGGCCGACACCACCTCCGCCTTCACCCTGATCGACCGCTCGATCAGTTCACGCTGGTGACGCAGGCCGGTCGGGTCGTCCTCGAGCAGGTCGAGGATGCTCGGATCGGCGATGAAACCCGCTTTCACGACCTCGGCCAGGCCCGAGGCCCGCTCGTTCGCGGGCAGGGTCGCAAGCGTCGCCAGGTCGCAGAACACGGCAAGAGGATGGTGGAACGCCCCGACGAGGTTCTTGCCGGCGTCGATGTCGATCCCGGTCTTGCCGCCGATCGCCGCGTCCACCATCCCCAGGACCGTGGTCGGGATCTGCACGACGTCGACACCGCGCAACCACGAGGCCGCCACGAAGCCGGCGAGGTCGGTCGCCGCCCCACCGCCGAGGCCGATCACGATGTCGTCGCGGGTGAAGCCGACCTGGCCGAGGACGTCCCAGCAGAAGCCGGCGACGCGCAGCTGCTTGGCCTGCTCCCCGTCGGGGATCTCGACTGCGTGGGCCTCGACCTTCGCGGTGTCCCGCAGGTCCGCGACCACCGCCTCCGCGGTCGCCCGCAGTGCGCGGGGGTGGATGACCGCGGCACGGGTACGACCGGCGACCAGGTCGGCGAGTTCGCCGAGCAGACCCGCACCGACCACGACCTCGTAGGGGCGTTCACCGGTCGGGGCGACCTCGATCCGGCTCACCGGTACCGGGCTGACCGGTGTCCCCGACGGCAGTGTCGAAGGTGCGGGGAGCGGGGCCGCCTGCGACGTCGTCACGGCCTGACCAGCGATCCGGGGACCTCGGCCTCCCGGGCCTCTGGCGACCCTGGAACCTGGGCCTCCGGCAGCGCGCCAGAAACATGATCGCGCTGCCTCTGGCCCTCCAGCAGCTTCTCGACCAACTCGACTACCTCCTCAGGTGTGCGCCCGGCGGTGTCCACCACCGCGGAGGCGACTTCGGCATACAGCGGCGCGCGCGCCCGCAGCATCGCGGCGATCCTGGCGCGCGGCGCCTCGACCAACAGCGGACGGTCCCGGGCCAGACCGACCCTGGCCACCGCGTCGCGGACCCCGACGTCGAGGTGGATGACCGTGTGCCCCCGTAGCAACCGCCGGGTGGCGGGGTCCAGCACGGCGCCACCGCCCAGGGCGAGCACACCGTCATGCTCGGCCAGGGCACCGGCGATGGCGTCCCGCTCCAGGGCACGAAAGTGCTCCTCCCCCAGTTCGACGAAGATGTCGGCGACGGACATCCCGGCACGGACCTCGACGTCGGTGTCGGTGTCGCGGAAATCCGCGTCCAGCCGCCGCGCGAGCAGCCGCCCGACCGTGGTCTTCCCCGACCCGGGCGAGCCCACGAGCACCACGACCGGCTGCCGCGCACGGGCCGCCGCGGCGGTGCCAGCGGTGCCAGCGGCGTTCAGCGGGCCGGTCATGCGGCCGGCACCACGACAGCGGTGATCATACCGACTCCGATCTGACGATCAGGGATTTCAGATACGCCTCACAGTTGCGGCGGGACTCCTCCACCGAGTCGCCGCCGAACTTCTCCACGGCCGCGTCGGCGATCACCAACGCCACCATGGCTTCGGCGACCACCCCGGCGGCGGGTACCGCACACACGTCCGAGCGCTGCGCGATCGCGACCGCCTGCTCCCCGGTGGCGACGTCGATCGTCGACAGGGGCCGGGACAGCGTCGAGATCGGCTTCATGGCGGCCCGGACCCGCAGCGGCTCACCGGTGGTCATCCCGCCTTCGACGCCGCCGGCGCGGTCGGTGGCCCGCCGCACACGGTAGGCACCCCCCGGGTGCGCCGACGCCTGCGGCCCGTCCCCGGCGGGCACCGACTCGATCTCGTCGTGGGCCTGCGACCCGCGCCGCCGGGCCGTGGTGAAGCCGTCACCGAACTCCACACCCTTGATCGCCTGGATCCCCATGAGCTCCCCGGCGATCCGCGCGTCGAGCCGGCGGTCGCCGTGCACGTAGCTACCCAGCCCCGGTGGGCAGCCGTAGGCCAGGACCTCCACGATCCCGCCCAGGGTGTCGGCGTCCCGGCGGGCGGCATCGATCTCGGCGACCATCCGGATGCTCGTGGCCGGGTCGGCGCAGCGGACCGGGTCGGCGTCCACCACGTCCATCGTGACCGGCTGGGGCGGCGGCGAACCGGGTGGTACCTCGACACCGCCGATCGACACCACATGCGAGATGACCTCGATGCCGTACGCCTGCCTCAGCAGGGCCTTCGCGACCGTACCCAGCGCGACGCGCGCCGCGGTCTCCCTGGCGCTGGCCCGTTCCAGCACCGGACGGGCGTCGTCGAACCCGTACTTCTGCATGCCGGCCAGGTCCGCGTGACCGGGCCGGGGACGGGTCAGGGGGGCGTTGCGGGCCAACCCGGCAAGCCCCGCAGCGTCGACCGGATCCGGCGCCATGACCTCCCGCCACTTGGGCCACTCGGCGTTGCGGACGACGATGCTCACCGGACCGCCCAGGGTCAGGCCGTGGCGGACCCCACCCAGCAGCTCGACCTCGTCCCGCTCGAAGCTCATCCGGGCGCCCCGCCCGTGCCCGAGCCGACGCCGGGCGAGTTCGTCGGCTATCTGGGAGCTGGACACCCGGATACCGGCCGGCAGCCCCTCCACGGTCGCCACCAGAGCCGGACCGTGCGACTCTCCGGCAGTCAACCAACGCAGCATGGGGTCAGTCTTCCACGCCGTCGGTGTGCCGGAACCAGCTCCTTCGGCCAGAACGTTTCAGCTTGGGACGCTAATGCGCGTTCCAGGCGAGGACACCGACGAACGCCCCCATCAACAGGAACGGGCCGTAGGCGATCTGTGTCCGCCTGCCTGCCCGCCGCGTCACCAGCAGGATCAGCACCCACATCCCGGCGAGGGTGATCCCCGCCATGAGCCCGGTGAGAACCACCGGGACGCCGAGCCACCCGAGCGCGCCACCGAGCAGACCGGACAGCCTCACGTCACCGAAGCCCAGACCGGCACCGGGCAACGCCCAGATGGCGGCGAACAGGGCGAACACGGCCGCCGCCGCAATGACACCGCGCAACCAGCGTCCCGGCTCCCGATCCAGGACCGCGGCAACACCGAACAGCCCGGCCATAACCGGGTAGGACGGCAAAGTGATCACGTCGGGAAGCCGGTGGACCCGAACGTCAATGGCGGCCAGGGCCACGCCAACCAGCCCGAGATAGGCGTACGCCGGCAGCCAGGCGACGTGGTCGGTCAGCTTGGCCGCGAACGCGACGACGACCGTGGCCGTGAGCAGACCCAGCATGTCCCGGGTGGGCACCGGACGGCGTGGCTGTTCTCCCTCCACCGGCCCGAAGGCACCCACCATGTGGGTGAGCCCCGGGACGACACACAGGGTGGCAAGGACGATCGCGACAGCCAGCACGATCGATACGACTGATCCGCTCGGTGTGGCCGACGTGACCGACGTGACCGACGTGACCGACGTGGCCGGCATGGCAGGTACGGCCTGCAGGACGCTTGCGGATACGGCCGGCAGGACGCTCATCACCGTGCCGCCAGGACGGCTTCGCCCGCGTCCAGGAGCAGGTCCATGTCCACCTCGGCGCCGGTGAACAGCCGCACCTGGCCGGCTGCCTGAGCCGCCAGCACGACCAGCCCGCCGGCGACCGGAGCTCCGGCTGCCTGCGCGGCGGCGGCGAGACGGGTGGGCCACGGGTGATAGAGCAGTTCGACCAGGGCAGTCGAGGCAGGCCACGGCCGGCGCGCGAGGTCGTCGGTGGCACCGGCCGGAGCGGTCGCGAGCACGACGTCGGCGGCGCCGAGGAATCCCGCCGGGTCCGGGCACCCGACAGACGACCCCGTACCGGAGGTGTCCCACCGATGGACGGTGACGGCAAGCCCGAGTGCGGCACCGACAGCGACCAGGGGGGCTGCGGCCGGCGGCCGGCGGGCGAGCAGGTCGACCCGTTCGGCGCCGAGCGCGGCGAGCGCGGCGAGCGCGGCCCGTGCGGTACCCCCGGCCCCGAGGACGAGCGGGTTGCGTGGTGGTGTCCCGTTCCCGAGAACCACTGTGACGGCGTGTGCCGTTCCGGTGACGTCGGTGTTGAAGCCGGCCAGGTGGACGGGCCCGAAATGCCGCCGAGCAGCACCTGTCCGGCTCTCGACCCCCCCGGACGGCCCGCTCGCCGAGCGGACGCCGTTGATCAGCGGCCTGTCGGCGTTCGCGCCGGGACCATCCGTGTCGACATCCTCACTGTCGACTGCGTCCCGTTCGACGACGACGGTGTTGACGGCGCCGACGGCCGCGGCGGTGTCGTCGATCCGGTCGAGAAATGCCAGGACGCTCGTCTTGAGCGGCATGGTGAGCGACAGGCCGACCCAGCCCGGTTCGGTACGCACCCGCGCGATCAGGTCGCCGAGCGCGCTCTCGTCGCACTCGACAGCCGTGTAGTCCCAGTCGAACCCCAGAGCGCGATATGCCGCACGGTGCAAAACTGGTGATAGTGAGTGCGCTATCGGCATTCCCGCGACGGCTGCCCGCGGCCGGGCACCCGAGCTGGTCATGTGCCGCCCTCGGCGCGGTAGCGCGCAAGCGCGTCCTGCCACTCCCGGTCCGTCGTCGCGAAGATCGTCACGTTCGACTTCGGCAGTGACACGAAGTACATCCACGGGCCGGCGGCCGGGTGCAGGGCGGATTCCAGCGCCCATTTCCCCGGATTGGAGATGGCTCCCGGCGGCAGGCCCGGCACCTTGCGCGTGTTGTAGGGGTTGTTGGCGGCGAGCTGGCTCTGGGTCAGCGGGCCCTCGTACTCGTTGAGGGCGTACCGGGTGGTCGAGTCCAGGTCGAGGCGGCGGAAACGCCCGGAGGTGTCGGCGAGCCGGTTGTAGATGACCCGCGCGACCTTCGGCCCCTCGTCCGGGTTCTTCACCTCACGTTCGATGATGGAGGCGACCGTCACGATGTCCTGTGGGCTTCGGCCCAGCGCGGCCGCACCCGTCTCGATGCCGAGACCTGCCGTCTCCGCCTTGAACTTGTCCACGAAACTCTTGATCGTGGCGGTTCCCGACGCGCCCGGCCGCAGGTCGTAGGTGGAGGGGTACAGGTAACCCTCGACCCCGGCCGCGTACGACGGCAGCTGGAGTTCGCCCGGATTCTTCACGATCTCCTCGAACGCGGAGAGCGGTTGGCCGGTACGGTCCGCGAGCGCCGTAAGCACCTGTCTGGTGGTCATGCCCTCGGCGATGGTAAGCCGGAACAGTGTGTGGGACTTGACGTCGAGCAGCGCGGCCAGCGCGTCGACCGCCCGCACATGCTGCTTGAGCTTGTAGAAGCCGGGTTGGATGGAACGCGACCGCTCGTCGGCCGCGGCCGCGTTGACGAAGGCGGCCGGTGTCCGCACGACCTCGGCGGATGCCAGCACCCGGGCGATGTCGCGGGCGGTCGACCCGGCCTGGATCTGGACGATGACCGACCCGTCACCGGGTCCGGCGTAGTCGACTGCCGATTCACCGGCCGAGATGCGCCCGATCACCTTGCCCGCACCGTAGATTCCGCCACAGAGGATCGCGGCCACTATGACCAGGATCGCGATAAGCTTGGATGCGGCACCATGCCGCCGACGGCTGTGGCTGCCTCGGCCGCGCCCTGTGTGCCGTCTGCTGTGCGACGTCTGGCTGTCTGACGCGTCATCGAGCAGCTCGTCGAGGTCGTCCTCGATCACGTGCTGTCCGCGCGGCGATCCGGCCCACGCCGGGTGGCTGCGGCGTCGGACGCCCCCGCGTCACGCGGGATGTCCAGGACGGACTGCAGGATCTGCACCGCTGCCTCCTGGTCTACGACTGCACGACGGTCCCGCGCGCGCATGCCACGCTCGGCCATCCGACGATGAGCCACAACCGTAGTCATCCGCTCGTCAACAAGCCGCACCGGAACAGGAGCGACACGTGCCGCAAGGAGATCGGCGTACGCCTGGGCCTGCCGGGCCGCCGGCCCCTGAAGGCCGGACAGCCGTGTCGGAAGACCCACGACGACCTCCACGGCACGACGATCCCGCACAATCATTGCAATCTCATCAAGATCGCGATTCATCCGGGTGTCACGCCGTAATGTTGTCACCGGGAAGGCGATCCTCGCCTCAGGATCGCTGGCGGCGACTCCTACCCTGACCGTGCCCACGTCGACACCGACGTGTACCCCCGTCCGGCGGGTCACCGGGGTACGCCAGGGCAGGTCAGCGCCCCCCAGGCCACCGCCTGAGCGCACTCACGCGGAGCGGGCACTGGGTATGCCCGGGGCGTCGGCGGCGCCGTGCGGGCCACCGCCGGTGTCACCGGTACCACCCGGGTCAGCCGCGCCGTCCACGTCGCCCGCGTCATCGAGCCCGAGAGCCTGACGAAGTTCATCCTCCCGCTCGGCCATCCCTTCCCGGACGTCGGCCAGGAAATCCTGCACCGACTCTACGAGGGACCCGGCAAGGTGCTGCGGAGTGAGGGTGGACACGGCGCGAGCGGCGCGCCGGACGGTCACCACGCCCGCAGCCGCGCCGAGCGCGATGTAGAACATCCGCGGCATCACGCACTCCTGCTCTCGGGGCCGGCTCCGCGAGCTCCGGCCGCCGGTGCCGCGGACGCACCGGAGCCGGCGCGCCGGGCGGCCCGCTTCGTCGCACGGTCCGCCTTGATCTCCGCCGTGATCCGTGACTCGATGTCGGCGTGGGTCCTCTTGGCCGCCGCGCGCCGGACCCCGTACGAGAACGCCGCGACCCGCACGACCGGGCCGCCGACCGTCGCCGCGAACAGCGACGTGAGCGAGGAGATGTTCGTCGAAATCGTCTGCACGTTCGCCGTGATGGCGTCGACCCGGTCGAGTTCCTTGTTCACATGGCTGAGAGCCTGGTTCACCTCGTCCACGGTCGCGCCCGCCTGCCGCACGCGTGCGGTGCCCTCGTCAATGGCCAAGCCGGTCTGGCGGACCCGAGCGGCCGCCTCGTCGAAGATCTTCCCAAGCTTGAACAACACGTAGCAGCCGAACAGGACGAGCACGGAGAACGCCCCCGCCGCGATCAGTCCCGCGATCGCACCACCGGACATGTGTGCTCTGCCTCCGCTGTCATGGGCCGTGGCCCGGCCGTACCTTCGTGACCAAACTGCGTGACCGAACTTTCAGTACTTTTAGAGACCAAAGCCTCGCGCCGGCTGCACCGGCACCGCGACGGTGGCCTCCTGAAGGGCCAACGGTGGCGCGATCATGCTTCTCCCGCGCCGCCGGAGGCCCAGGTCCCCCGAGCACCGGAGGACAGCGCCCCACGGCCCTCCGAGTAACGGTCGACACAGCGTCGAACTCGACGTTCCTGGAGTGACCCTACCGAGCGCGACCGGCTTCGTGGTCACTCGCCCCTGACGGCTCGTCCACATCTGCACGCGCCCCGGTCGACTCCCCACCGGCGGCAGCCGGCTCGCCACGGGCAGCAGCCGGCTCGCCACGGGCAGCAGCCGACTCGCCGGTGCCGCGAAGGGTCTCGCGCAGGAACGCAAGCCGCTGGCCGGCCCGCAGTTCGAACCCGTGCTCACTCGGCTGGTAGTAGCTCGATCCCACCAGCGGGTCGGGGGCGTACTGCTGACCCACGACGGCACCTGGGTAGTCGTGGGGGTAACGGTAGCCACTTCCGTGGCCCAGCCGGCTCGCGCCCGGATAGTGCGTGTCCCGCAGATGAGGCGGAACAGGACCACCACGTCCAGCGCGGACGTCGGCGACGGCCGCGTCGACGGCCCGGATGACCGCGTTGGACTTCGGCGCCAACGCGAGATGGATCACAGCCTGCGCAAGGGCAAGCCGAGCCTCGGGCAGGCCCACCGTTTCCAGTGCCTGGGCGGCGGCCACGGCCACCCCGAGCGCTCCGGGTTCGGCCAGGCCCACGTCCTCACTGGCTAAAATGATCATCCTGCGGGTGACGAACCGGGGATCCTCTCCCGCCTCCAGCATCCTGGCCAGATAGTGAAGTGCGGCGTCGACATCGCTGCCGCGCACGGACTTGATGAGCGCGCTCGCCACGTCGTAGTGCTGGTCGCCGTCGCGGTCGTAGCGCACCGCGGCCCGGTTCACCGCCTGTTCGAGTGTCGCAAGATCGACACAG
>NZ_CAAAFO010000131.1:32970-36300 GCF_900634715.1 Candidatus Protofrankia californiensis
CCGGGATCCGCCGCCGCGGCGGCAAGAGCGGCGTCGCCGGCGGCAAGAGCGGCGTCGCCGGCGGCCTGCAGCGCGGTCAGGACGCGGCGGGCGTCGCCACCGGCCAGGCGCAGCAGATGGGTGACCGCGTCAGGGTCCATCGTCAGCCGGCCGCCGTAACCTCGCTGGTCGTCGAGCGCCCGCTGGAGCAGGACGCGCAGGTCGTCCTCGGCGAGCGGTTCCAGGGTGAGCAGCAGCGACCGTGACAGCAGCGGTGCCACTATGGAGAAGAACGGATTCTCGGTGGTGGCGGCGACTAGGGTGACAAGCCCGCTCTCCACCGCGGGCAGCAGGGCGTCCTGCTGGGTCCTGGTGAAACGGTGCACCTCGTCGATGAACAGGACCGTGCGGACGCCGGAAACCGCGAGCGCGTCACGCGCCTGGTCGATCACCGCCCGTACGTCCTTGACACCGGCGGTGACCGCGGACAGTTCACGGAACCGGCGCCCACCGGAGCCGGAGATGATGTGCGCGAGCGTCGTCTTACCGCTGCCCGGCGGCCCCCAGAGCAGGACCGAGGTGGTGCCGCCGCCTTCCACCAGGCGCCGCAGCGGACTGCCCGCGCCGAGCAGGTGGCGTTGCCCGACGAGATCGTCGAGGGTCCGGGGACGCAGCCGGGTCGCGAGGGGACCCGACGTCGCGAGGGTCTGCTCGAGCCCGGCGTCGAACAGGCTCACCTACGTACCGTATGACGGCACGGTGGCCGCGGGCTGGCAGGTCGTGGGCTGGCGGGCGGTGTGATGGTGGACGAGGCCGGCAAGGTCCGGGGCAAACGAAAGGATCACCTGGCGCACCCGGTCGACGGCGAACGGCGCGAGCGCGTCGTATATCTCCGCGAAGACCGCGTGTGCCCGGACCCGCGGCCACTGGGGCGGAAGCAGGTCCAGCGGCAGGTCGGGGTCGAGGCCGGGGAAACGCCGCCAGGCGTCCATGACCGCTGTCCGGGCCACCAGCGACTCCGACGAACCCACGTCAGCGGCCCTGATCCGCCTGAGCAGGGGGGTGTGGGTGAGGATGAAGTCCTCGTAACGAGACCGCAGATCGGTCAGGTCCCAGGCTTCGATCGGCCGTCTGGGGCTCGTTGCCACGGCCCCCTCGACCGTCGCCAGGACCGTCGCGTTGGGCACGCCGAGCTCTGCGAACACCCGGATGGTCGCATCCGTCACCGGACAGGGAGACACCCACATGCCGTCGTACAGGGGAGCGAAACCGAGCCAGCGCAGCCTGTTGCGAACGGCGTGCCGGACGTCACGCTGCTCCTCCGGGAGCGAGAAGGCGGCGACGACCCACCGGCCGTCCCAGCCGGCGCGGGACTGCCCGAACGACAGGATGCGTGCGGCGCCGTCCTGTAATGCCTCGGTTGCCTGGCTGGTCAGACCGTAGTAGGTGTTGCGGCCGACCCGTGAGGATTCCAGCAGCCCACGGCGCGCGAGCCGGCTCAACGCCGCACGCGCACCAACCGTTGAGATGTCGAAGTCCGCCAGCAGACGCACCAGTGCCGCGGACGGTATGTGCTCCTTGCGCCCCTGCCAGTAGTCGCCGAGCAGGGTCATGAGGAGGCGTTGCGGCTGAGCACCGAGCCGGAGCCGCGGAAGATCGACTTTGGACGGATGGTCCCGGGTGACGACGGGTCCGGTGATTACCACGGAAGACGATATTACGAGCGGATACTTCCGGGACGAAAATGCCGGTATGTCGAGCCCGCGCAGTCCGTCGAGCCCGCGCAATCCGACCCGGCTGGGGCAGGTTCGATCACAGTTCCCCGCGGCCACGGGTCGCCGATCCTCGCGGGACGCGCCCACGCGGGCCGAGCCGGGCCCAGTCCCGCGCCCAGGCGTCGAGGGGCTCGAGCACACCCTGCAGGCGCCGCCCGTGCACGCTGAGCCGGTAGTCGCCGGCCTCGTCCACCTCGACGACCCCGGCCTCGCGCAGTTCACGCAGCCGCTGGGACAGATGCGACTCGGCAGCCTCCACACGCGTCACGAGGGAGCGGAACGCAGCCGGTCCCTCCCGCAGGATCCAGAAGACCGGTAGCGCGTGCCGTCTGCCCAGCAGGTCGATCACCTCGGACAGCGCGGCCGCCCGCGCGTCGTTACGCGCCATGTCCCACGCCGTTACGCACCACGTCCGATGCCCGTCACTTCTCCCACACCTGTCGCTCTCACGCCTGTCGTCAGGGCGAACCGGACGCGGACTTGCGGCCGGGCCGCGGCGTCAGGGTGTGCGGATCGCGCCGGAGCCGTTGGGGCTGTGGGCCCCAACCGTGCCGACGAAGGTCCCGGTGGTCGGCGAGGACGGCTCGCCTCGGCCTGCGACGCTTGCAAACGTCCGGCGGGCCTTCTCCAGCAGGCTGCCCGCCTGGGCCGAGACGACCCCTGCCGCACTCTGCACCTCCGGACGTTCCCGGACCTCACGTACCTGACGCATGATCGCGTCATAGTGTTCCCTGCCCGCACGTGCACCCAGCAGGTAGCCGAGCCCGAAGCCGACGATAAAACCGGGTCTGAAGTGCATACTGCCTCCCGCTCGGTGCCGCTGTGCAATCTCCTGGCCTCCGCGGGCGCGAGAACACTCATGGTCGCGCTCACTTCGGTCACTGTGTAGTCCGCTGACTTCCGCGGGCGCGGGAACACCATGATCACGCTCGCTTCGGCCAGCCGGGTGATGACGGACAGGATGCCTGTAATCATGGCCATCCTGCCCGATCATCGGCCCACGGACGGCCGACCGGCTAGCTGACCTCGTGTTTACTACCCCGCTGAACCATCCGCGCGAACCTCAGGTAACCTTGCCCAGTCAGGTGCTCCCAGCGTCATCGCTTGGAGCACCGCGGTCCCGCGTAGCTCAATTGGCAGAGCGTCCGGCTGTTAACCGGCAGGTTACAGGTTCGAGTCCTGTCGCGGGAGCATCCGCCCAGATCAGAGGGCCGAAGACAGATTGATCATGTTTTTCTCGCGCTGTCGGAGGCCCAAGCCTCCAGGGGCCAGGACCCTGATCCTTGATCAAAGTGGAAGGCTGGGCACAACTTACCCACAGTCTTTGGTGTGTCCAGCTCCACAGGTTCCACAGGTTCGAACGTCGATCAGTGGGCGCCGCGCCATCCGCGACAGCTGGCCTTTCCCGCCTTCCGTGATCCGGACCTGCCGCGGACCCGCCACGGACACCGGCCCGCGCCGACAGACCCCGGACGAATTTTCGGCGATGACCATCACGTGCGGATCTTCGGATCAGGACAGGGTGAGCGGGAGCGAGGTCAGTCCGCGGTGGATGAGGCTGGGCAGGTAGGTGAGG
>NZ_CAAAFO010000131.1:36930-38000 GCF_900634715.1 Candidatus Protofrankia californiensis
GGCCGACAGCAGGTGGTCCGGATCCGTACCTCGGGCGATCGCCAGCGCCCATCCGCGCAGCGCGGCGCCGGCGTCCTGCGACACCCCGAGAAGATGACCGATGGTCGCACTCGCGACCGGAGCGGCCAGGCCGTGGATGACGTCGATCGTGCCGGCCGCCAGCGCCTCGTCGACCAGTCGCCCGGCCAGCTGGTGGATGGTGGGGGCCAGCGCTCCGACGATCCGCGGGGTGAACGCCTTGTTGACCAGCCCGCGCAGCCGGGTGTGATCTGGAGGGTCCATCCGCAGGAAGGAACGGGGAGCCGTCGCGTTCCCCTCCCGGAACGGGCTGATCCCGGCGTCGTAGCCGTGGACCCAGTCCGGGCTCTGCAGGATGGTCTCGCAGTCGTGGTAGCGGGTCACCACGGTCACCGGTACATCGCCGAGGAGGAAGGGACACAGCGGCGCCGCCTCCCGGACCCGCCGGTAGACCGGATACGGGTCGGCACGGTGGACGGGATCGAAGGCGTCGAACTCAACCTGACCAGCACTTACCGCAGTCATAGCTCCCGCTCCTCGTCCCGCTCCTCGCCGTATGCAAGTCGTCGACGTTGCCGGCGCCAGCTTCCTTGAGCGTGACCCCGACGGTCGACGGCAACTCAAACACAGGCGGTCATGCGCGTGAACGCCTTGCTCGGTACGGCCGGCACAGATCTCGCTGTCGAGCGTGACACGACGGTTCCGTTCACCGAGTGACCTCGGGTCAGGTTCGAGCCCTGTCGCGGGAATCCGGGATCCCTGTCGTGGATCTTTCTTTCAGCGGACCGTCCGGACGATGAATTGCGTCACGCTGGCTGTCCTGCGCGGCGCGCCAGCAGCGCTGCTCGAAACGGCACGAACACGGCTGGCAACGCCGCCGGCTGTCGCCCGACCTGCCTGGTACAGATCTGCCTGGTACAGACCTGCCTGGCGACAATGGCCTGTCAGGAGGAGAAGAACAGCCTTGCGAAGCCGTGGTTGCCGTGCCCATGGTGACCGTGATGGCCGTGCCCGCCGTGGTGACCGACGTGCGGTGCGCCCCATGCGGGCTG
>NZ_CAAAFO010000131.1:38394-51496 GCF_900634715.1 Candidatus Protofrankia californiensis
ACTGAACTGCGCCTCGAGCCGGCTGAGAGCCTCCAGCTCTCCGTAGTCGAGGAAGATGCCTCGACAGCTGTCGCACTGCTCGATCTGCACGCCGCTGCGGTTGTAGGTTCGCATCACCCCGCGGCACTTCGGACACTGCAGTGTGTAGCTCACGACGGAACCCGCCTATCTCGATCTCGTCTGTTGCGGCTCATTAGATCATCCGATTCGTCAGTAGCGTACCGGGTGTCCTCGAGGCGACCACGCGCGTCACACCGACCCGGTGATCGTGGCGATCAGGCTGTCGGCACGCGATGTTCGTATGTTTCGCGGGCGTCGAGTAGTTCGGACAGGTGAGCCCGGCGCCAGTCACAGAAGGCCGCCATCGGTTCGAACAGCGTCCGGCCGAGCGGGGTCAGTTCGTATTCGACCCGGGGCGGGATCTCCGCATGGGCGGTTCGCATAATGAACCCGTCGCGCTCCAGCGCCCGCAGCGATTCCGTGAGCACCTTCGGCGTGATGCCTCGCAGTGGCGTCTGGAGTTCGGAGAAGCGTCTCGGACCGGCCTTCAGACAAATGATGATCTTCACGGTCCACTTGCCGCCGATGCGCACCGGCACGGTATCGGTCTCGCATCCAGCGAACATGTCGGGGTCCAGTGACTGGCTCACGCTGGCCAAGGTACGTGACTATCGTTGCGGGAACTGTGGTATCGCCCGCTACCGTTCGCGGCGTCGACCGGCAATCATGCGCCGGTCCTGTCGAGCGGAGCACCCATCATGGGCAGGATCGTCGTCTTCGGCGCGGGCGGGCGGGCGGGCCGACGTGCGGTCGCCGAGGCGGTTGCCCGGGGCCATCAGGTCACCGCGGTCGTGCGTGATCCGGCCAGGTACCGGGAACTGGCCGGTGACGGGGTGACACTGGTCGCAGGCGATGTCACCCAGGCCGGCAGCGTGGCCACGGTCGCCGCCGGGCACGACGTCGCGATCAACGCCGCGGCCCGGATGGACGTGCCATCGCAGGCGTTCTTCGTGGGCGCGGCACATGCCCTGCTCGAAGGCCTGGCCCAGGCCGGCGTCGGCCGGCTGCTGGTGATCGGCATCGGCACCATATTGGAGACCGCGCCCGGGGTGCTGGTTCATGACGCTCCCGGTTTCCCGGCGCAGTGGCGCACGTTCTCGTTGGGGCACGCGGAGGAACTCGACGTGCTGCGCACGGCGGACACCGGGATCGACTGGCTGATGGTGGCGCCACCGCCGACCGTCCTCGACAGCGAAGCGACACGGACCGGCCGGTATCGGATCGGCGGCGAGCAGGTGTTGCCCACCGACAAGGACGCGGCGCCATTCTCCTACGCCGACCTCGCGGTCGCGCTGATCGACGAGATCGAGGCCCCGAAACACCATCGGACGCTGATCGCCGTAGCGTCCTGACGGGCAGCAACGACGGACGTCCCATCAAGCGCTGGCGGTCCACGCGCGAACCGTTTCCTCCGGGCGGATCGAGCCGCCTGATATCTCACCGAGTTTGCCAGGCTCCGCCTCGACGACCGGATAACTATCGTTGTCCGCCTTGAATTTTCACGGTCACGACAGGACGGGGGCCTCACGACAGAAACGGGCTGAGGAAAGGGCTCGCGTGGCCCGACCAGGAGACCGTGAGCAGTTCACGAGCCCGGGTACAGGCGACGTACAGCAGGCATCGCTCACGCAAGGTGTCCTGCTCGTGTGCCTTCGGATCCGCATCCACCGGTGTGACAGCCCAGCGCAGGGGCACGGATGCCGCGGAGACGTCGATGACCGCCATCGCGCGGTACTCCAGCCCCTTCATGCGGTGCATGGTGCCGACCTCGACCCCGCCACGGGATTTGCGTTCCAGGTCACAGGCGTCGAGACCCGCGTCGCGCAGGGTGCTGATCGCCGCGAGCACCGACTTCTTCATGCGGGCGGCAACACCGATCGCGGCCGGGTCGACGCCACGGTCGATCCATCCACGGACCGTGACGACCAGACCTTCCATCTCCGCGTCGTGGCTGGCGTATCCCGTCAGGACAGGTGGAGCCGAACCCCGAAACGCCGACCGGTAACCGTCGAGGGTGTCCACGCCGGCGTCCATGTCGTCGACCATCTGCCCTCGGAGCAGCCCCACGGCCCAGCGCAGGATCTCCTCGGTGGTGCGGTAGTTGAGATTGAGCCGATGGGAACGGCCGCGCACGTTGATACCGAGGCTCGACAGCGAGACACGGTGGTCGTAGATGCGCTGATGGGCATCGCCGACCACGAACAGGTCGTTCGGCCCGTCCGGGACCGCCGCCCGGAGCAGCCGCCACTGCACCGGGTGGAGATCCTGCGCCTCGTCGACGATGACGTGCGCGAAAAGCTCGGCGGTCGGAGCCTGCGAAAGGTACCGGGCCGCGTCGTCGGCGAGTTGGTAGAAGGTCCGTTCCCCGGTCTTTTCACGGTTCTCCAGGAACCGGCCGAGAGCCTGCCAGACCATGAGGCGCTGGGCCCTGGTCAGGCGAAGGCCCCGGCCGGGGCGCGGTGCGCCCAGGTATTCGGCCTCGCTACGCAGACCCTGCGCCAGAATCACCTGCTCCCATTCCTGGCGTAATGCTGCGCCGGTGAGCGGTGCGAGCAGCCCGGCCGCCGCAACGTCCCACAACATCGCGATCCGGTCGTTGTCGGCGAGAACCTTCGGTTCCCTGCCCTCGGCCTGGCGGACGATCCTGCGGGCAAGCGCATCGACGGTGGTGACCTCGATATTGCCGTAGCCATACGAACCCGCGAGTGACCCCAGGCTTGATCGCAGGTTGTCCGCGAGTGTGCGGACGAACGTCGTGACAAGGACCGGCCGCGTCGAGCCGGCGGGAAGCCGGCCTGCCAGGTAGTGCGCCCGGTGTACGGCCACCACGGTCTTCCCGGTACCCGCGCCGCCGGTGACCCGCACCGGCCCGCTGTAGGTCTCCCGGTAGGCGATCCGCCGCTGGGAAGGGTGAAGGAAGATCCTCCACAGGTCCAGTGGACGGTTGAGGGCCTCCTGGAGCTCGGAAGCCCCGCGGGGGAAGAAGACCGAAGGCGAAGCCAGCAACGCCTCGACGCCGGACATCGCCTCGCGCCGGGCCGTCCCGACGATTCCGAGTTCGGCCCGGGCCTCGCGGACGTAGTAGCCGGCGGCGAGCATCTGCAGCGCGTCCGCCTGACTGGCAGCGAGCACGCCCGCCAACGCGGTGAGGTCGGCCTCGAAGGGGACTGTCCAGCTAACGGTGTAACGGTTGATGTTGGTGCTACGGGTGGACCACTGGCGGGTGGGTCTACTTCCGGCGTCGCCATGCCGGAATAGGAATAGCGGATGTTCCGGGTCGGACGCCGAGAAAGCGTCGTGCTTGCGTTCAGTGGGTTGCGGCGTCGGCGGCCTGGTGAGAGGTGCGAGGCCGCACGCTCCTTTCCGCGATGCCGATTGTCGTGCGGCGGGGCAGCACGCCGGGGAGGTGGGCGACGAAGGCGTTGAAGCGCCCGTCGACAACACTGGGGAGTCCTTGCTTGAGGGCTTTGAAGGTGGTGGCGACGACCTGCTCGGGGGTGCGGCGCTTTCCCACGGAGGCTTCTTCGGCACCGACAACGTCGAAGAACGGCGTCTCGGTCGCGCCCGGACAGATCGCGATGACTCTGACGCCGGTGGGCTTGGTCTCGGCCCACAGCGCCTCGGTAAAGGACAGGACGAATGCTTTGGTAGCGGCGTAGACGGCCATGTGTGGGACGGGTTGGAACGCCGCGGTACTGGCGACGTTGACGATGGTGCCGTCCCCACGGGTGATCATCGCGGGCAGGAAACGGCTGGTGAGGTCCACCATGGCCAGGCAGTTGAGCTGAACTTGCGCGGTCAGCCGGGCAGGATCGGTGGTGGCCACGTCGCCGTGGGTGGCGAAGCCGGCGTTGTTGACCAAGACATCTACGGTAAGCCCGAGGGCGGATACCCGCTGCGCGAGATTGTCCGCTGCGCCGTGCTGTGCGAGATCTGCGGCCAAGACGTCCACGCGCCGATGGTGGGCGGTACGCAGTTGGGTCGCGATGGTCTGCATCTTGTCCTCGCTGCGGGCGACCAGGATCAGGTTGGCCCCGCGCGCGGCGAGTTCGCGGGCGTATACGGCTCCGATGCCGGTCGAGGCGCCAGTGATCAGGGCTGTCTGTCCGGTGAAAGTCATACGATCTCCTCGGTAGTAAAGAACATCCGGCCGGTTCGTATCCGTATGGGTCGGCAGGAACGACTGCTGACGCCATCGGTCCAGGACGGGTGAGCGGCGCGGTTCCAGCGCTCGGGCGCGCCTGAGGTCCAGCGCCGCGACCGCCAACGTCTGCTCTGTTGCGCCGGGTCCAGGCGGCGCCCGGCGGCGTTGTCGACCGCGGCTCTAGCGAACGTCTCCGCCGGACCCCGTCGGTGCGGGGCTGTTCATCAGGGCCAGCTCGACGATGGCCAGCAGGGTTTGCACGCGTTCGGTGAAACCGAACGCGGCACGCTCGGTCGGTTCCAGGATGTCGGTCAGCGATTTCAGGCCGTCGAAGGCGCCCACCAGCACCGCGGCTACTGATCCCGGGTCCAGCCCGGTGCGCAGGTCCCCGTCGGTTTGGCCCCGGCGGACCAGGTCGGCCACGAAGGCGACCCATTCGACCATGGGCTTGCATACCTGCTCGGCGACCTCCGGGTCGGCCGACAACTCCTTGGTCAGGCGAGTGACACTCCAGGCACCCGGGTCGGTGGAGATCAGCTCCAGCATCGCGGGCACGAGCACTCGCAGCTGGTCGGCCGCCTTCGCTTCCGCCAAGACCCGCTCACCGATCTGGGACAGCCAACGCGCCTGCTGGTCCTGCAGTACCGCCAGCGCGAGCTCGGATTTGGTGCGGAAGTAGAAGTAGAACGCGCCCTTGGTCAGCCCCGAGGCGGCGATCAGGTCGTTCTGGGTAGTTGCGGCATATCCACGTTCGGCGAAGACCTGAGCGGCGGTGCGCAGGAGAAAAGCACGCGTCGCTTCGCCCTTGGCGGTCGCCGGGACCTTCGGCGGGTCGGATCCAGTCACCCTGCCACTATAAAACCGGCTAGCCGGTATGAACATACCGGCTAGCCGGTTTTTCACGCACCCAAGCTTGACCGTCACCCCCGCGGGCAGCCACCGACGCCGCACCGTCACGATCCGCCATGCTCGCCGGCAGCCTCGACCGCCTCTCCACCGCGACACACGACACAGCCGTACAGAATGGTCAACCGGTGCTGCTGGGCCATCACCGCAGCCCAGTTCTCCTTGACCCGCCGCACTCTGCCGATCACCAGACCGCGTCGCCACGCACCACAGCGTCGGCGCCCCCATCGGCGTAAAGCACCTGACCGGTGACGAGCGTGTTGGTCGGATCCACGAGCCAGCCGATCACACGAGCAACATCCTCGGCGGTGGCCGGTCCCCGCAGCGGCATCGGGACGTGGGCATCGAGTCCGGCCCGTAGCTCCGGGTGCGCCAACTGTCTTCGAATCATCGGGGTGTCGACGGGGCCGGACACGACGCTGCGATCAGCGCCGCGGCCCGGATGGACGTGCCATCACAAGCGCTCTACGTAGGCGCGGCACACGCCCTGCTCGAAGGCCTGGCCCAGGCCGGTATCGGCCGGCTGCTGGTGATCGGCATCGGCACCATACTGGAGACCGCACCCGGGATGCTGCTTCATGACGCGCCCGGTTTCCCAGCGGAATGGCGCACATTCTCATTGGGACACGCCGAGGAGCTTGACATGCTGCGCACGACGGACATCGATAGAACGTCGCGGGCGGTCACGAGGCGACGGCCTTCGTGCCGAGCAGGCTCTTGAGATCGCCCCAGAAGGCGGAGGACGCGTCGACCTCGGGTTCCAGGCGCAGCAGGAGGTGGGTGCGGCGGGGGCTTTCCAGCCGTATGTGTACGGGGGTGTTCCCAGGATGGGTGGTGAGGATCAGACGCAGTTCGTCGACGAGGCCCGGAGTCACCTTGTGAGTGGGTAGGGAAATCAGCACGGGCGGTCCGGCGTCCGAATTCACGCTCACGTCGAGGGTTGTCAGCTCGTGGGCGAATATACTGACGGATCCGTCGCGTTCGTTGACGCGTCCCCGTACGGAGACCACGGTGTCAGGCGTGAGCTGATCAGCATATACCTCGTAGCTTTTCGGGAAGAAGAGAACCTCGACTGCCGCGTCCAGGTCCTCGACGGTGACGATGGCCCAGAGGTTGCCATTGTTCTTGTTGACTCGCCGGTCGATCTTTGCGATCACACCGGCGATCTGCACATCGCCCTCGGTACGTCCGCTGTCAAGAAGGTCGATAATTCTCGTGTCCCGGTTGCGGTCCAGAATCCGCTGCGTGCCCTCCAGCGGATGGCTGGACACGTACAGGCCGAGCATCTCGCGTTCCTGCGCGAGAAGTTCTGGCCGCGGCCATTCGGCGGCGCTCAGGTCCAGGCCGAGCCCGATCTTGATTGATTCACCCTGCTCGTCGCTGTTGTCTCCGCCGAAAAGATCGAACTGGCCGAAAGCCTCGTTTCGTTTCGTGCCGATGACAGCGTCGATCGCGGACTCGTGGACCTGCGCCAGTGCGCGGCGGTTGTGGCCGAGGGAGTCAAACGCACCCGCCTTGATCAGGGAGTCGACGACGCGTTTGTTGCAGACGCCGATCTCAACCTTCTCCAGAAAATCGGGGAACGACGCGTAGGCACCTTTCTGCTCGTGGGTGGCGGCGATCGAGGCGACGACGTTTGTTCCCACGTTGCGGATCGCGCCGAGACCGAAGCGGATGTCGCCGCCCACCGGGGTGAAGTAAAGCGTCGACTCGTTCACGTCGGGCGGCAGCACCCGGATACCCATTTTGCGGCACTCGGCGAGATACACGGCCATCTTGTCCTTGTCGTCCCCGACCGACGTCAGCAGCGCCGCCATGTACTCGGCCGGGAAGTTCGCCTTCAGGTAGGCGGTCCAGAACGAGACGACGCCGTAGCCGGCCGTATGGGACTTGTTGAATCCGTATCCGGAGAAGGGAACCAGCACGTCCCACAGCGCCTGGGCGGCTTCGGTGGAGTAGTCCTTTTCCGCCATGCCGGCCATGAACTCCGCGTGGTTGGCATCCAGGACCTCCTTCTTCTTCTTGCCCATGGCGCGGCGCAGCAGGTCGGCCTCGCCCAGGCTGTAGCCGGCGAGCTCCCGCGCAATGGTCATGACCTGCTCCTGATACACCACCAGGTGGTAGGTCTCGCCGAGGATTTCTTCCAGCGGATCCGCGAGATCGGCGTGGATAGGAGCGATGGGCTTGCGGCCGTTCTTACGGTCGGCGTACTCGATGTGGGAGTTGGCGGCCATCGGCCCCGGCCGGTACAACGCGAGGACGGCGGCGATGTCCTCGAACTTTGTCGGGGCCATGAGACGCAACAGGCTGCGCATGGGACCACCGTCGAGCTGGAAGACACCGAGGGTGTCCCCGCGGGCCATCAACTGGAAGGTCGGGGTGTCCAAAAGCGGAAGCTTCTGCAGGTCGATGTCGATGCCACGGTTCTTCCGCACGTTGACAATCGCATCGTCGATCACGGTGAGGTTCCGCAGGCCGAGGAAGTCCATCTTCAACAGGCCCATGTCCTCGCACTGGGGGAATGGAAAACCTGTGATGATGGCGCCGTCGGCGTCCCGCCGGTGGATCGGCAGGACGTCCAGGAGCGGCTCGGCGCACAGGATCACCCCGGCCGCGTGCACCCCGGTTCCGCGGGTGAGACCTTCCAGCCCCCGCGCGGTGTCGACGATCTTGCGGACGTCCTGATCAGTTTCGTAGAGGCCGCGCACCTCGGCGGCTTCGCTGTACCGCTCGTGGTCGGGGTCGAGGATGCCGGACAGCGGAATACCCTTGCCGAACACGTCCGGGGGCATCGCCTTCGTGATTTTGTCGCCGAGGGCGTAGGGGTAGCCCAGCACGCGGCAGGAGTCCTTGACCGCAGCTTTCGCTTTGATTGTTCCGAAGGTGAGGATCTGGCACACCCGGTCCTCGCCGTACCGCTCGGTGACATAGCGGATCATGTCACCGCGGCGACGTTCGTCGAAGTCGAGGTCGATGTCCGGCGGGGTGACGCGTTGGGGGTTCAGGAACCGCTCGAAAATCAGCCGGTGCTCGATCGGGTCGAGTTCGGTGACACCGAGGACGTAGGAGACCATTGAACCGGTTGCCGAACCACGTCCCGGGCCGACCCTAATACCCTTTTCCCGGGCGTACCGACAAATGTCGGCGACGACGAGGAAGTAGGCCGGGAAACCCATGTTGGCGATGACGCCGATCTCGTGCTCGACTCGGTCGAGAACCTCTTGTGGCGGGTTCGCGCCGAACCGGTGCTCAACGCCGCGGGCCACCTCCTTACGCAGCCACGAAAGCTGGTCCTCCCCCTCCGGAACGGGGAAACGGGGCATACGGTCGACATATGCGAAGACGTCGTCGTACGGCTGGACCCGTTCGGCGATCAGCAGCGAGCTGTCGCATGCGCCGGGAACCTGGTCGTCCCACAGAGCACGCATCTCGTCGGTGCTCTTCAAATAGTAGCCGTCGCCGTCGAACTTGAATCGCTTCGGGTCGTCGAGCCGCTTTCCGGTGCCGACGCACAGCAGGGCGCTGTGCGACTCGGCCTGGTCCTTGGTGACGTAGTGGCTGTCGTTTGTGGCCAGGGGCCGCAGATTGAGCCGGCGGGAAATATCGAGCAGCCCGTCCCGGACCTTCCGCTCGATCGCGAGCCCGTGGTCCATCAGCTCCAGGAAGTAGTTGTCCGGACCGAAGATGTCCTGATAGGTGGCCGCGGCCTGGAGCGCCTTGTCGAACTGGTTGAGCCGTAGCCGGGTCTGGACCACGCCGGACGGGCAGCCGGTCGTGGCAATGATGCCCTCGGCATGCTCGGCGATCAGCTCCTGGTCCATCCGGGGCTTACGATAATAGCCGTCGAGCGAGGCGATACTGCTCAGCCGGAACAAGTTACGCAGACCTGTCGAGTCGGCCGCCAGCATTGTCATGTGGGTGTAGGCGCCACTCCCCGAGACGTCGCCGCCCTCGCCGTCCGGGTCTGCGTCGCGCTGCGCACCGTCACCCCAGAAGACGGGTTTCTTGTGGTGGCGGGCTTCCGGCGCAATGTAGGCTTCTATGCCGATGATCGGTTTGACGCCGGCTTTCTTTGCGGCCTGGTGGAACTCATAGGAACCGAACATGTTGCCGTGGTCGGTCATCCCCACCGCGGGCATGCCCAGGCGGGCCGCTTCGGCGAACAGCAGGCCGACCTTCGCCGCACCGTCCAACATCGAGTACTCGGTGTGCACGTGAAGGTGGACGAAGGAATCAGCCTTGGACATTGGTCCCCTTTCGCGCCGTACGGCCTCGACGAAGACCTTAACGCCTCTGCGTGGGACCTCTCCACGCCACATGGCGGGCAGCCGCTTCCATTATCATAACTTGGCCGACAGTCGTGAATCGGGATACTAATCTTACTCATCGTTACGTCCAGCCGGCCCACTACCACATGACAGCAGCCAGCAGGGCATGGACCGGGGCCCTGCACCAGCCGTGGAGCCACTCCGGGGCCTACCGGGTTTGGCGGGCATGAGGACCCGACCCGGCAGACGTAGCCGCACCATACCCCTGTCGGGTATCGTACTTGATCTGCGACCGTGCTCGGCCCCCACAGAGAGTCGGCCGGCGATTTTCTGCACAATCGCGATATGCCGCTGAACGGCGCTCCCGCCGGAAAGGCAAGGACATGGGGAAACACGCAAAGCCCCCGCCGGACTGCCCGCGATGCAAAGGCGACGGGAGGATCATAATTACCACCGACGGTAATGGGGAAGGTGGGAAACAAACGCAAAGCGTGGCATGCTCGACATGCAGCGGGACGGGAAAAGAATGAAACGCGAGGACTTCATCCCCGACGTGATCTGGATCAGACGCGAGGACGGATGGATGATCCCGCTCGACCGGGCCGACAACCCCGACGCATGGCTGAAACTGGTCAACAGTGACGACTCGATCGTCACCCAGGCCGACGACGGGACGGACGAGTACAACGGTAAGGGCATCATCCCGACCAGCTCTTCCAGCGCACCCCGGGTTATGAGCAGGATGCTCGACCTGCTCGACGTGAGAGAGGGCATGGACGTCCTGGAAATCGGAGCCGGTACCGGTTACAACGCCGCTGTACTCGCCGAGCGAGCAGCACCCGGACGCGTCACCACCGTCGAGGTTGATCCCGTGATCGCCGAGCACGCCCGGCAGGCCCTACGCAGGACCGGACATCCGGTCACAGTTGTCACCGGCGACGGCGTCCTCGGCTATCCCGACGGAGCCCCCTACGACCGGATGATGGCCACCGCCAGCGCGTTGCAGATCCCCTACGCCTGGGTGGAACAGACCCGGCCCGGTGGTCGGATCGTGCTTCCCCTGGTCAGTGGTTTTTTCGAATGTCAGGCGTTCCTGTGTCTGACCGTCGACGGCGACGGCACCGCCCAGGGCCGCTTCCACGACGTGGCAGGCTTTATGCGTCTACGTAACCAACGAGATGATGCAGCCCTGTGGGGAGACAACGAGGACGACGCCCGGATCACCACAACCCGCCTGTACCCGCGCGCGCCGTTCACCGAATTCGAGGCCGGATTCGCCCTCGGCCTCATGCTTCCCGGCTGGGTGGCGGGACAGCGGGAGGCCGGCGACGGCACCGAGATCCTTCGGGTGTCACACTTCGCCTCCGGCTCCTGGGCTTCCTTCAGCTCTGGGACGGACGAACACGAAGTGCGCCAATATGGGCCGCGGCGACTGTGGGACGAATTGGAAGCTGCCTATGACCGGTGGCTTCGTGCCGGACGCCCGGACCACACCCGGTTCGGCGCGACCATCACCCCCGAAGGTCAGTCGTTCTGGTTGGACGTTCCGGAGCAGGTCGTATCCGCCGACAGGCGGGCCGTATCCTCCTGACGGGCCGTATCCCCCGATAAGGCGGTGCGCTTCTTCTGCGTGTCGTACGTGCGGCCGTACCGGGGCAGAACCTCGACCGCGAGGACGGGCAGGGTCGCCTCCTGGTCGGGCAGGACGAGGACGTCCGGCTGGAACTTCTTGTTCACCGACACGGGCACGTCGAACGGTGCGATCAGAGTCCGTGCCGCGCCGACTTCGCCCAAGCGGAGGGCCAGCCCGAGATTGAGCACGACCCGTTGGTGGCGGTAGCTGGGTGCGGGGCTCACGACGACGACGCCGTCGAGGAGTTCCCAGCGCCGCTGGTCGTGGGGTGCGTGCTCGAGGTCGTCGACGGTGTAGCCGCCGGGGCCGAGGGCGTACAGGAATGCCAGGCCCTCGTCGAAGTCGATCCGGCTGACCGGCAGGGGCCAGCCGGCCAGGCCGGTGATGTCCAGCGGCCGGCCCGACGGCCCGCCGGTCGGCTCGTGGGAGACCGGGTCATGCCTTACCGCCACAGCTGTCAGGGTGCCACTCCTCCGCGGATCCGGACGGCACGTTTGCTGTGAAGCATACGCCATGCTGTGACGTTCTTGTGGCGATGTGTTAGCGACGCCCGCCCTGCGGACCGAGCCAAAGGCAGCGCAATCAGGCTTCCTTCACACTCGGGCTTCCTACCGAAGCTGATCCGGAGAGCGGAATCGTCCTGTTCGTTGACACTTGCGCAGGAGCGGTGGAATTCTCACCCGGTGAGCGTCGAGGGGACGGCGGCCATGACGGTTGCCCGGCATCGACGGGAGCACGCCCCCCTTCCAAGGGAGGTACACAGTGATCAGCCGAAGTCGGCTGCTGACGGTTGGAGGGGCGGCCTTCACGCTGCTACTGGCGATGTTCGTCGTCGTCCTGTCAGGGGGTACGGCCTTCCCGTTTGCACTTGGCAACGTCGGCTCCTTCGGAGTTGCCGGCGCCACCATCGACACCGGCGAGCCTGAACAGCCGGGCAACTTCACCCTCGTGCCCAGCATCGACCAGAATTCGGCCCCGAACGGCGGCCAGCTGCCCGCGGGCGAGATCCACATGAAGCAGGCGCTGATCGACGGGCTGGTCCTGGAGAAAACCTTCGACCTGCCCGGCGGGCTGGGTACCTGGAAACTACAGATCAACGCTCCTGGACGGACAAAGGTGATCGACCTCATGCTCGGCGCATCGCAGATCTGCGTGGAATCGATCGATTTTCACACGGTCGCCATCGATGCCAAGGGCGGCGACCCGCTCTCCTCCATCAAGCTGGATGCCGGCCGGGTCATTCTGACCGGAGCCGGTGTCGAGGCGACGAACCTGCGTTCAACCGGTCTCTCGCTGGGCAGCCTCCACGTCACCGTCGAGCGTGGCGGCTACGACCCGCAGACGTTCCGCTGCTTCAAGTGAGTAATTGGGACGGCGTGACCCCCCACCCTTTCACTCCTCAGCTTCGTGGTCATCACCGAAAATTCGTCCGATGATGACGACGAAACGGTCCGGGGACCTGGGCCTGACGACCCGGTCACAACCAGGAAGACCGACAACAGACATGGCCGCCGCATTACCCCACCCACTCCATCTACCCCGCCTGCTCCATCGTCTCCGCGAGCGGGCAAAGCCCACGGTGCTGTTCACCCGGCCGTTGTCGGACGACTGGCTGTCGGAAACGAAAACGCCGTGGCGGGCAGCTGTGCCGACCATGACCGGCGGGGCCGCCGTCTGCTATTTCAGCTTCTCCTTCGGCCCCACTTTTTTCTCGGCCGGCGTCGCCGTGTACGGCCTGGGCCTCGGCCTTCTGATCACTGCGTTCGGCCTGCTGATGGTCTGGTACCCGGGCGCGTCCGGGGCGTTGGGCCTGCTGTCGGTCATCGGCGGCCTGATCGCCTTTCCGATCGCCGCCGGTGGGCTGGTGGTCGGCTCGCTGCTGGCGATCGTCGGCGGGTCGCTCGCCGCAGCGTGGACCCCTCCACCGGACGGCGCGCTCCTCGCCGTCCGCACCGCCCGCATCGGAGTGCGGACCACCGCAATGATCGTCGACGTGACGCTGGCCGCCATCGTCGTCGTCGGTCTCTACGCGACTGTGCTGAACGGACCGGTCAAGGACCACATTGTCATCTGGTATGTGCTGCAGCTGTC
>NZ_CAAAFO010000131.1:51701-54521 GCF_900634715.1 Candidatus Protofrankia californiensis
CGGATTCCACTGTTCCGGACGACCGGTCCGTCGCCGACACGACACTGGAAGTCCGGTGAAAGGCTTCCTCCGGCACCTCGGTGCGTTGCTGACCCTGATGGTTGTGGGCTCGTTCATCCCAATTTCCGGCATGGTCGGTACCGCTTCGGCCGAGGCCGGCAGCGTGAACACGTTTCACTGGGCCGGCGAGAACATCGAACTCCGGCAACTGGCGCTCAACGGCACGGTCAATCCAGCGGACGGCGCACCGGCCGCACTATTACGAATCGGCGATCTCATCAGCGCCAGCGACTTCCGGCTGGAGAAGGAAATCAATCTCGGCGCGCTCGGAATGTGGACGCTGGAGGTGACCGCCAGCACGATGACCGCGGCGAGAACGCCGGAGGGAAGCAGCATCATCGCTCCCTTCACCTGCGTGCGGGACGCCGGTGTGTACGGCTCCGGCGGCGTCACAGGGCTGGTGCTGGACCCCCCGCTCCACTACGCACTCAACGTCGACCCCGCCACCGGATACCAGGACAATATCATCTCGGCGGTGGTCGGCCTGGCCGGGCGAAGCGACGCGCTCCTGACGCTGGGCGGGATATACAGCGAGTCCGGCCAGATCACCATGCCCAGGCTGCACCTGACCGGCGCCTCGGTACTGCTGCGGCCTGGCGGATACTCCCCCGGCATGGACACGCCACCCGCTTACTGCGGCATGTCCGCGGCGCGGTACGCCACGACGCCGGAGGCGGCCGGCGCCACCACAACGCCCACAGCCCCGGGAACGACGCCCGCACCGGAGGTCACCCCCGCTCCAGGGACTCCGAGAGATCCAGGCCTGACCACGGCACCGACCGGATCGGGCCCCGCGCCGACTGCGCCAGCATCCAGCCAGCCGGCGGAGCGGTGTCGGCTGCTGGAGCTGCTCTGCGGGCTCTCCGGACGCTCCTGAAACCCGTTTCAGGGCACCCACCAGGGGCACTCGCCACGGGGGCGCGCGCCGCCCCGCGCGGGTCGGTCACCCAGCAGCCGGGATGCTCACAGGCCGGGACGGGCACGGATCCCCGGGCGCCGCAGCGGGGGAACGGTGGCCGGAGGCTGGCGGCGGGCCGGTAACACGCCGAGCAGCCGCTGGACCGCGGCGGTCACCTCGGTGACCGCCGCATCGAACGCGTCCCCGGCTGCCGGTGGGGGCTGGCGCAGCCCGCTGACCTTCCGGATGAACTGGCGGGCGGCCGCCTCGATCTCCTCGTCGGTCGCCGGTGGCTCGAGACCCCGAAGCTCGGTGATGTTGCGGCACATACCCTCACCGTCCCTCTTCAGGCTCTTCCTCACTGCCGGGCCGCGCTACGAAAGGGATCGTAGATCCGTCTGTCCGGAAATAAACACTGTTTGATCTGGTCAATTTGCGACGCCGACGGTTTGCTTGATCGTTTCGGGCTGGTCGAGCGCGCGGAGCATGTAATGGGCGACGTCGGCGCGTGAGACGGCGATGCCGCGGCGCAGGTTCTGCCCGTAGGCCACCCGGTAGGTACCGGTCAGCGGCTTGTCGGTCAGTCGTGGCGGCCGTACGACGGTCCAGTCCAGCCCACTGTCGTGCAGGACGTCCTCCATCCGCGCGAGATCGGCATAGTGTTCACGCAGCACCACCTTGATCACAGGAGCGGCCAGGTGCCGCGTGAAGAACCCGTCGCCCGGGTCGTGTCTGGGCGGTTGCGGACGGTTGGGCAAAGGTACCGTGCCGATCGGCGCCGCGCTCACAACGACGATGCGTCGTACGCCAGCCGCCCGCATCGCCGCGGTGATGGCCCGCGTGCCCTGCCAGGCGACTCCTGCCTCGGCCTTCGACCGGGCACCAAGACCGGACAGGACCGCGTCGGCCCCATCGACCGCGACCTGCAGTGCCACCGGTTCCGCGGCCGCCAGGTCGGCGGTGACGATGCGTACCTGCGTGGATGGCAGCTTCCGCGGGTTGCGAACAACCGCTGTGACGTCATGGCCCGCGGCGACGGCCTGGTCGAGAATCTGCCGGCCGATACCGCCTGTTGCCGCGAAGATCGTAAGTTTCATCCGTTTCTCCCTGCACCGTAGCGATGACAGAACGTGCTTATCACCTGTCAGCTCCGGTCCGCGCCCGCCACCTGCCCCGTGGGGATGTCGAGGCGGTTCCGCCGACCCCACCGACTGGACGCGCTGGTTGTTCCCGTCCGCCTGCTGGAGATAGCCCTCGTCCACCAGCGTCGAATCATGAAACCGAGGGACCAGAAGATCATGATAACAGCCGTTTTCGTACTCAATTTCTTGATCGAAACAGGACGCACGGCTACCCGACCGGCACCCTGAGGATCATGGGCGTGCATGTGAACGCAGACGCTGCAGCTGCGGGCCGACCGCTGGTCGGCCGCGAGCGCTCCTTCGGTCAGCCTGCGGGGTCAGCCCGCGGGTTCGACCTGGCCGGCCTCGCGGATGCCGGCGGACCATTTCTCCTCGATCCGCCCGTACTTCCACACCAGCAGGGCGGCGGCCCAGGTGATGACGAACAGGCCGACGATGAGGTAGCCGACGACGTTCAGGTCCAGGTTCGAGATCCAGCCCCAGAAGCCGCCGGTGAGGTTCGCCTTCTCGGCGAGGATGCCGAGCAGCTCGATACTGCCGATGATGAACGCGACCGCCACCGACAGCCCGGTGATGGTGATGTTGTAGTAGACCTTGCGGACCGGTTTGGACAACGCCCAGCCGTAGGCGAAGTTCATGAACGAGCCGTCGATGGTGTCCAGCAGGCTCATGCCGGCGGCGAACAGCACCGGCAGCACCAGGATGGCGTACCAGGGCAGG
>NZ_CAAAFO010000131.1:54849-56528 GCF_900634715.1 Candidatus Protofrankia californiensis
TGGCGATGAACAGCAGGGCGACCTCGGTGGCGGTGTCGAAGCCCAGCCCGAACAGCACGCCGAGCGGGTACATCTGCCATGGCCGGGTGATAGCCCTGGTGAAGCGGCCGAGGAACCGGTTCATCAGCCCCCGGGAGTTCAACTGCTCCTCCAGCCCGGCCTCGTCATAGGTGCCGCGGCGCATGTCCCGGAACACCTTCACGATGCCGATCAGGATGATCATGTTGATCGCGGCGATGGCGTAGAGGAAGCCGCCGGAGACGGTGGTGCCGATCCAGCCGGTCACGTCGTGCAGGGTCGAGCCGTCGTCGGCAACCTGGCCGGCGAGCGAGCGCACCCCGACGCTGAACAGGAACGCCAGGGCGAACACGATCGTGGAGTGACCGAGGGAGAAGAAGAAGCCGACCGACAGCGGCCGCTGACCATCGGTCATCAGCTTGCGGGTGGTGTTGTCGATCGCGGCGATGTGGTCGGCGTCGAACGCGTGGCGCAGGCCGAGGGTGTAGGCGGTCAGGCCCAGGCCGACGCCGAACACCTGGCTGTCGGCGCCGAAACGGTAGTGGTGCGGGGCAATGATCGCGACCAGGGTGAACCAGCCGATCACATGGAGCCCGACGATCACTGCGGCCATGCCGGCGACCGTCGCCCACTCCCCCGGCCCGAGCGCCCGGCGGACCCGCCCGTACAGCCCCATATTGGGCGTGGTGGCGGCGTCAACGGCCACAGCGTCCCCTTTCGATCATTATGTTCCACTCGCGGTCGCAACCCGCCCGCGTCCCCGTCCGGCCGGGCTGGTCGGCTGGGGCTGGTCGGCCGATGTTCGACGATAAGCGGTACACATACGCTTCTGCAAGAACTTTGCAGTAGCTTGCTTTTCGCAGATTCATGCGCTGCGCACCGCGGACGGTGCACGCCGACCCGGCTTGCGGCGTGCCTGCGACACGCGGCCTGCACATGGCTGACGGCTGGGAGATGGTTGACGGCTGACCAGCAAGATGACAGGAGAGACAAGGAGCGGACGATGCCCAAGACCACACCGTGCCTGTGGTTCGACACGCAAGCGGAAGAGGCCGCCCAGTTCTACACTTCGATCTTCCCCAGTTCCACGATCGTGGACGTCACCCACTACGGCCCGGGCGCACCGCGCCCGGAGAGCATGGTCATGACCGTCACCTTCGTGCTGGACGGGCAGGAGTACGTCGCCCTGAACGGCGGGCCCGAGTTCACCTTCTCCGAGGCGATCTCGTTCCAGGTCAGCTGCGCTTCCCAGGCCGAGGTCGACGAGTACTGGAGCAGACTGACCGACGGCGGGGAGGAAGGACCCTGCGGCTGGCTCAAGGACCGGTACGGGCTGTCGTGGCAGATCGTCCCGACCGCATTGCGCGAACTGCTCACCGACCCCGACCCCGGGCGGTCCCAGCGCGCCATGCAGGCGATGCTGCAGATGAAGAAGATCGATATTGCGGAGCTGTGGCGAGCCGCCGACCAGGCATAGCTCCCCCGGGAAAGATCCCCGAAGAAAAGAAAGGTCATTCCAGGCGGACGCCGCACCGGACGAGGACGCCATACCGAACAAGATCGCGACCGGACGAGACGGCAGCGCTGCCTGCCTGCCTGCCTGCTTGTCCGACGGCGATGGGCGATGATGGCATGCCTGTGCGCTGTACGCGTCGAGCCGG
>NZ_CAAAFO010000131.1:56912-59532 GCF_900634715.1 Candidatus Protofrankia californiensis
GTCACGGGCGCCTGCCCGATCGTCGCGAGCTACGGCGGCCGGGGGCCGGAACGGGCGTCGGCGAGGACCGTACCGAAGCTGGTCGCCGCGCTGGAGGAAGCGGGCGTCCCGCACGACGTCAAGCGCTACCCCGAGGCGGGGCACTCGTTCCTCAACGACATCGCCGTCGGCCCGAAGCTGCTCCAGCCGCTGCTGAAGGTCACGCGGACGGGCCCGGAACCCGCCTCCGCCGCCTGGACCCGTATCGAGGCGTTCTTCGGCACATACCTGCGTGACACGACCCGGTAGGCCGTTGACCGTTCGTCGCCGTCTCCGTGGCTGCCGAGGGTATCGGGAGTGTGGAGATCCAGCCGCGTTTCCACCGCCGGGAAACCCGGGGAAACTTCTCCGCCGGGCGCTGGACGGTGACGCGGCCGGCCAGGATGGCAAGAACGGAGACCGGCGCGGCGCGGTTGCCTCCCTCGGCGCGGGTCTGGGGATCGGACGGACCCCCGCGCTCGGCCTGGCCGCCGGCACAGCCGTGCTCGGGTACGCCATGTACAGCCTGCTTCCGCAGGCCAGCGCGCTGTCGGGCGTGGTGTCGTATTCGCCGTGGAACTGGACGATCGGCCAGGATCCGCTGCGCACCGGCCTGCCGATCAAGGGCATGCTGCTGACCCTGGGGTTCGTCGCCGTGTTGGTGACCGCCGGCACCGCAGCCTTCAACCGCCGGGACGTGGGACTCGCATAGCCCGCGGATGCGGGCCAGAGCATCGGTCAAGTAATGCAGATCCTGTCCGCGACCACCCGCACAGGCCATGATCCAAAAGAGTTTGTTGCCGTGTACGCTTTTCGGCCACATTAGCGTACACATCGACAAACTCGCGCCGATCTTCTTGGTGGCCAGCGCTCATCGACGCATACCACCGTTCGCCAGATCGCGCATGGTTATATGACTGGCACTGCCTGGAACCAACACGCCCCATTCCGGATCACCGCAGCCGGCGCCGAACGCAGTGCCTGATCGCTGAAGACACCCGCGAAAGCCACGACATTCGGGAAGTTCGAGCTGTGCCTGGCTCACCCACGTGACCTGGACGCTCTGCGACGCAGATGTCAAAGCCACCGTCGAACGCTGCGCACAAGGTGTGTGCACTGTTGAGCGTCGCTGAGGATGCCGACGGACCCGGGTCGGCGCGTCATGGTCTGTGCCGGGTGGCCGAGGCGGACAAGTTCGCCGTGGATGCGACGGTAGCCCCAGCTGGGATTCCCGGCAGGAGGGCAGTGAGTGCTGTCCGGTCACTCGCTCCTGGTGCGGCCGGTAATGGCGAGGTTGGTAACGCGCTGGTGGGAGCGCGGGCGCGGAGGTTGTTACTCGAAGGCGGCGGCGGCTTTGCGCAAGGTGCGGACCAGCGTTTCGGGGTCGTCGGGGGCGGGCGGTCCCGGAATGTAGGTCACGGATCGCAGGCGGCCGGTGTAGCGGAAGCTCCGGTGGCGTTCGTAGACGGGCCAGGAGACCGGAGACTTGCGGTCCACGCCGACGCTGATCCCCTGCAGGGGGGCCATGCCGATCAGCTGGTGCACGTCGGCCAGCCGGCCGGTCTCGGTGCCGTCGACGAGGATTCGCCACTCCCAGCGCAGGCCCGGGAGGGCCTGCGCGCGGACGCGGACGGTGTGCCGCCCGGGGGGCAGCGGCCCGGCGTCGGCCTCGTACAGCACGCCGTACTCGTTGTATGCGAAGCGGAGCCGTCCATCCTCCACATACACGCTGTAACCGCCGCCCTGGTCGCCGTGCGACACCAGGACCCCTTCGTCGCCGGCGGCGTGCTCGTCCAGTTCGATGGCGATGTCGAAGGAGCGGAAGGTGATGAGCTTGGCGGAGCGGTAACGCTCCAGTTCGGGCGTGCCGGCCAGCAGGGTCAGCGGCCGCCGCAGCCGTTCCTCCGCGGGGTTGCGGATGACCAACGCGCCACTGCCGTCCACAAGCGGGAAGACGCCGTTGCGCCACGCCGCGTTCTCCCATGCCGCGGCCAGTTCCTTGACCACGTCAGGGTGGGCGGCGGACAGGTCGACGATCTCCGTCGGGTCCCGCGTCACGTCGTAGAGCGCCCATTCGCCGTCGTCGTACGGGGCGCCGGGCCGGTGCAGCGTGACCAGCTTCCAACCGTCCCGGTAGTAGCTGCGGTTGCCGATCATCTCGCAGTACTGCTCGTAGTGGGTGCTGGGTGCGTTCGGATCCGCGAGGACGGCGGCGAAGCTGAATCCGTCGAGCTCCTGAACCGGCTGCCTCCGGCGCTGCTCCGGCCGCGCCACCCCGGCCAGTTCGAGCAGGGTCGGGGTGATGTCGGTGACATACTGGTACTGCGTGCGGACGCCGGTGTCCCCGGTGGGTGTGCGCAGGCCGGCCGGCCAGGACAGGACGAACGGCACCCGCACCCCGCCGGCGTAGGTCTGGCCCTTGTACAGCCGGAACGGCGTGTTGGAGGCCATTCCCCAGCCGCGCGGGTAGTGCACCAGGCTGCGCGGGCCGCCGATCAGTTCGGGGTCGCGCTCGACGTCGGGGTCCCAGTCGGCGGGCAGTTTCGGATGTTGGACGAAGCGCTTGAAGTAGCTGCGGGTGCCCTCCGCGCCGCCCTCGCCC
>NZ_CAAAFO010000131.1:59909-61043 GCF_900634715.1 Candidatus Protofrankia californiensis
CCGCGAGCTGCCGGTCGAAGCGGGCCTCCCGCAGCGCGTCCCAGCCGCCGTCATAGTGGCCTCGGTAGCGCAGGACGTCCTCGGGCTTGGCCTGCAACGGACCGTGCACGGCATTGTGCGCGACGTAGAGGAAGAACGGCTTGTCGGCGTCGTGCGCCCGCAGCGACGTCACCATCGAGATCGCCTGGTCGGTGATGTCGTCGGTGTAGTAGTAGCCGTCGGGCAGGTCGTCGATGTCCAGCGGGCTGTTGTCCCGTACCAGCTGATGCGGATGGAACAGGCTGGTGAGCCCTTCCAGGACGCCGTAGTACTGGTCGAAGCCCTTCTGCAGCGGCCAGTTGCGCCGGTCGTCGGCCGCGTTGGACGCCGAGTCGCGCGCCAGGTGCCACTTGCCGACCGCATAGGTGGCGTATCCGGTGTCGTGCAGCAGTTCCGCCAGGGTGGGGATGTCTTCGGCGATCTCCATCCCGTAGCCGGGGAATCCGGGGTCGGCGTTCGCCACCATCGCGTAGCCGACGCGGTGCGGGTTGAGCCCGGTCAGCAGAGCTGCTCGGGCCGGTGAACACAGCGGCATGGTGTGGTAGTTGGTCAGCCGTACACCTTGTTCGGCGAGCCGGTCCAGGGCCGGCGTGGCGATCTCGGCGCCGAACGGGCCGATATCGCTGTAACCCATGTCGTCGACCAGCACCACGACGATGTTGGGTGCGCGGCCCTCCGGACGGACGCGGGACGGCCACGCCGGTTCCGACTCGCCGAAGGTGCGCCCGATCCGGCCGCCGAAGCCCGTGTACGGGTCGCGACGCGCGCCGGTGGGAGCGGGATGCGGGACGGGCCGGGGCCCGGGCTCGCGGGACGTCGACATGTAGCTGTTCCCTGCCTCGTCGCTGGTCGGATCGTGCGTCATCTTCGGTCTTCGGCCGTCGGTCATCTACTGCCGGCCATCGGCTGCTGTGGATGATCAGACGTCGGTCATCTACTGTCGACTATCCGCTTTCGGTAATCGTCTTTTTGCTTTTGGTAGCCACCAGTGTCCGTTGTCGGAGTCCCCACCTGTCTCACCGGCCGGATGCCTCCGGTGTCGTGCCGAAGCGTGCGGTGAAGACGTGGTTGCGATCCATGAGGCTGCCGGGTCGG
>NZ_CAAAFO010000131.1:61316-63159 GCF_900634715.1 Candidatus Protofrankia californiensis
CGCCGGACCCGCCAGCGGCGCCACGAACAGCGCGTCGGCGGGGCAGTGGGCCTCGCACATGAAGCAGGTCTGGCATTCGGGCTGCCGGGCTATCACCGGATGGCCGCCGTCGACCGCGTCGAAGACGTTGGTGGGACACACCTCGACGCAGATGTTGCAGTCGATGCACCGGCTGCCGCTGACCACCTCGATCACGGGACCGGCACCTCCTCGGCGCGACGAAGGTCAGGAATGGTGATGCTCTCGGCGGCCGTCCACACCTGGTCGAGACCGCCGACGCGGATGCGGTGGGCCAGGGCCGGGTCGGCCTCCGGCCGGTCCTGACGGACCTGCAGCCCGCGGCTCTCCGGCCGTGACAGCGCGCTGCGGTACATCCACCGCGCGTGCGCGAGCATCGCCGCGGCCTCCCGGGTGGGGGTGACGGTGTGGGCGTCGCCGCTTGGCGCGAGCCCGTCGACGACGGCCGGCCACAGCGAGTCGAGGACGGCCAGTGACTCGCGCAGGTCCGTCTCGGTCCTGAACCTGTTGTGCCGCAGCGGCAGCACCCGATCCTGGACGGTGGCCACCACCTCCTCGTACCGCAGGTCGCCACGGCCTTCCCGGGCGCGCAGCCCCGCGCCGCCGGCGGGTGTGAGGGGCGCTGACGGCCAGCCGGCCGGGCGCCCGGCGGCGAACCTGGCTGCCGCCGCGCCGGCCCAGCTACCGGAGGAGATCGCCCAGGAGCCGTTGTGGCTGCCACCTCCGCTGATCGCGCCGGTGACGGGCTCACGGGACGCGGCGTCGCCGGCTGCGAACAGCCCGGGGACGGTGGTCGCGCATCCGTCGTCGACCAGGCGTAGCCCGCCCGTCCCGCGGACGGTGCCCTCCATGACGAAACGGATCGGGAAACGCTGGGTGAACGGGTCGATGCCCATCTTGTCGAACGGCAGGAAGAAGTTCGGCTGCGACCACCGCATCGCCTCCTGAAGGTGCGGCTCGGCCCGCTCGAGCCGGGCGTACACCTGCGTGTGCAGCGCCGCCCGCTGCACGTCGAGCAGACCGCCGGGGAACGCGGTGGTGGCCAGTTCGGTGCCGTCGGCGTCGGTGAACACGGCGAACTGGTACATCAGGCCCTTGGTCTGCGCGCCGAAGGCGGGCGCGATGCCGTACTGGCAGGAGAACTCCATCCCGGACAGTTCGGCGCCGAGCTCCACGGCCATCAGCGCGCCGTCGCCGGTGTCCACGTTGAGCCCCAGCGCGCCGGAACGGAAGGCGCAGCCTCCGGTCGCCAGAACCACGGCACCGGCACGCACCTGCCAGCGTTCGCCGGCCTGCTGGCGCCGGACGCCGGCGGCGCCGGTGACGACACCGTCGGGGTCGACCAGGAGCTCGAGGGCCGGCGACTGATCGAGGATGACGACGCCGGCGCGCCGGACCTGGCGGCGCATCAACCGCATGTACTCCGGGCCCTGCAGACTGCCGCGCTGCCGGGTGCCGTCGTCGGCCACCGGGAACGGGTAGCCCCAGCCGGCCAGCTGCTCGACCGCCTCCCACGTCCGGTCGAGGACGCGTGCCATCCAGTGCCGGTCGGTGAGGTGGCCGCCGGCGATCTCGCGGGCGGCGATTGCCTCCGTCCGGGAGCTCCCGCCCGGTGGCAGGTACCACAGGTTGTTACCGGCGGCCGCCGTCGAGCCGCTGGTGCCGCAGTAGCCCTTGTCGGCGAGCGTCACCCGCCGGCCGCGGCCCGCTGCCGCCAGCGCCGCCCAGGTTCCGGCCGGGCCTCCCCCGAGCACGAGGACGTCGGTCTCGGCGGGGACGGCGACCGGCCGCGGACGGCGTCTCGACACGACGCTCACCGCAGGAC
>NZ_CAAAFO010000131.1:63423-64221 GCF_900634715.1 Candidatus Protofrankia californiensis
GCGTCAGGAACGCGTTGCGGTGTCGGTGTGGCTGGTGGGGCTGGTCGCTCATCGGATTCCTATTCTTGGCGGCATTCTCGGCGGCCGGCCGGAGCATGGTCAGGACGGACGGACACAGATGTGCGCCCGGCCGCGGACGTGGGTGACGACAGGAATCTTCGACAGTCCTCGATATCTCGGCCGGGCCGGAAACAAGCACGAAAACCAGCGGATGAACAGGTGGTGGTGGTGTCAGGTCGCCGAGGGCGCGGCGGGGTCGCTGTGAAAAGCCCCGTCGTTTCATCGACCACCCACAGGTAGATACCACTGCGGATACCACCACGGTATGAACAACGGATCGCCGTTGCTCCCGTCGGTGGCAGGAAGGACCATGCGCCGGATAACTATGGACGTGCTCACGACCGGTGCTACGAAAATGTCAGGACGGGTCAGCCCGACACAGGTCGCTGGCAACACGGACATAGTCCACCGCCCGCCGGACCGACAGCCTTCTCCCCGACACGTTGGCGACTATGTCGGTGGGAATGGCCGGTTGTCAACCCGCCTGCCTAGCCTCCGGCTAGCCTCCGGCAGCGCGATCATGGTCTTCTCGCGCTGCCGGAGTCCCGGGTTCCCTGGTCACCGGGTCCCCGGACGGCCGGTACCGGCTCCTGCGGCACTTGTCTGCCGCGGCGCCGCCGATCCCGGGCGCAGCGACCCCTGCCCCAGGCAGCGGATGCCGGTCGACCACCATGGCTCTCACCCGGGACGCGCCACCGGGCTGGCGGAAGACCCGATCATCGGACTCGATCCGTGGTT
>NZ_CAAAFO010000131.1:64503-69268 GCF_900634715.1 Candidatus Protofrankia californiensis
TTGTAACTTGTCCCACCGGTGTTGCGGGTTGTCCCACCGGGCTGTGGCTCATCGTGCCCGCATTGTCTGTCGATGCGGACGTCGTCCAATTATTTTCACCGGACCGCTAAATATTGACCCGCTCCGCGGCAAACATGACCATGGGCGTCATGAGCCGACGGGAAACCGTCGGAGCCGGTCACCGGACAGTTCTTCCCGGCCAACCGATCAGAAAGCCGAAGGCGACGCGACCATGCTTCTTTCGTGCCGCCAAAGGCCCACGCCCCGGACCACTAAGGAGCGACATGGCCGTCGTCAGTACGGATCTCGACATCCGCAAGGTGACCGGGCGGATCGGCGCCGAGGTGGTCGGCGTGGACCTTCGCGACGAGCTCGACGACGACACCGTCGCGTCGATCCGGGCCGCGCTCGTCGAACACAAGGCGCTGTTCTTTCGCGGGCAGGAACTCGACGACCAGAGGCAGCAGCGCTTCGCCGCCCGCTTCGGCGAGCTCACCACGGCGCACCCCACCGTCCCGTCCCTGACCGGCAGCCCGAACGTGCTGCGGGTGGACTCGACCGAGGGCAGGGCCAACAACTGGCACACCGACGTCACGTTCGTCGTCAGTCCGCCGGCCGCGAGCACCCTGCGCAGCATCGTGATCCCCCCATTCGGCGGGGACACCCTCATCGCCAACGCCGCGACCGCCTACCAGGACCTCCCGGGCGACCTGCGTGAACTGGCCGACCGGATCTGGGCGGAGCACACCAACGACTACGACTACGCGATACCGCCGGCCGAGACAACGCAGACGAAGGCGTACCGCGAGATCTTCGTCTCCCGGAAGTACCGGACCGCCCACCCGGTGGTCCGCGTCCACCCCGAGACGGGCGAACGGGGCCTGTTCATCGGCGGGTTCGCACAGCGCATCGTCGGCCTGTCCGTGACCGAGTCGCGCGACATCCTCCGCCTGTTGCAGACCTATATCACCCGGCCGGAGAACACCGTCCGGTGGCGGTGGGCCCCCGGCGACCTCGCCTTCTTCGACAATCGCATCACCCAGCACTACGGCGTTGACGACTACGGCGACCTCCCACGGCTGCTGCACCGGGTCACCGTCGCCGGCGGCGTACCGGTCGGGGTGGACGGCCGGCGCAGCCACGCCATCGAGGGCGACGACGCCTCCCACTACACCCCGATCGCCGTATAGCCCCGGCCGCATAAGCGCGGCGCCGCCGTGGCCGGCAGCGTGGCCGCGGCGGCGCCGACCACGGATGCTGCGCAGAGTATGGACACAGCCAGCGACATCCGCGTCCGCCGGCCCGCGCCGGCCCGGCACCCGGAGGACTGATGGCCCAGCCCGGTGGCCGGACGGGCGGATGGCCCGGCCCGGTGGCCGGACTGGTGGATGGCCGGGAGACGATCCGCTGAACCGGCCGGACGGGATCAGTAGTAGATCGGCCCGCGGCTCCCGCCGCCGCAGGCGATCGTCTCGCCCGTGATCGACACGCTCAGCGGGGATGCGAGGAACGTCACCAGCGTGGCCACCTCCTCGGCGGTGATCACCCGACCGATCGTCAGCGTCGCGGTGATGGCGTCCAGCCGGCCGGGCTCGTTGCCGACCAGGTCGGCGAACCGTTCGGTGACGGTGGGGCCGGGGTGAACGGCGACGACGTTGATCCCGTGCGGACCGAGTTCGTCCGCGAGGTTCTTGGTGAGCGCGGTGACGCCGGCGTTGCGGATGGACGCGGCCACCCGCCCGGTCGAACGGGCCGCGAGACCGCCGATGTTGATGATGCGGCCCCAGCCGGCCCGGACGAGATGCGGTGCGACCGCCTGGGCGGTGCGCAGGTAACCGATGACCTTCACGTCGATGTCGTCGGCGAGATCGGCGGTGTCCAGCTCGGGGAATCCACCGGGACCGCCGGCGCCGCCCGGCTGGGCGGCGTTGTTGACCAGGATGTCGACCCCACCGAACTCCGCGACCGTCCGCTCGGCCAGCCGCGCCACGGCGGCCCCGTCGCGGGTGTCGGCGACGACCGGCAGCACGGTGCCGCCGGTCTCGGCCTCGAGCTGCTTGGCGGCCACCTCCAGGGCGTCGGCGTCACGCGCGGCAATCGCGACCTTGACCCCCTCGGCGGCCAGCGACCTGGCGATGGCCCGGCCGATGCCGCGACTACCGCCGGTCACGATCGCACGCCGCCCGTCCAGCTGTAGATCCACGTATCGCTCCGTCAGGTCTCGATGAGTCGTCGGTTCTCGATGAATCCCGGTTCTCGATGGATGCGGGTGCCGGGACGTCCGCGACACCACCCGAACCGGCGATCTTCCGGGGGTCGCGGTCGTGCTCACGCGGCCGACCGGCACCCGACAGCCGGCGTCACGTACGCAGCGGACGGACATCTCCTGATGATCGGCGCCCGGCAGAGCCGGGATGCAACAGTGCCGTCAGGCAGGCGGACGTCGTCAGCCAGGTGAACAGAGCGCGTTTGCCACCCCGCTGGCGTGGCCATAGCCGTGGGCGCGGAAAGCCGGACAGCGGCAGAGCAGGTGACAGGTGTGCCGGCTCATGCAGGCGACAGTAGGTACACCCACAAGTATTGTCAACCGATCCGGTAGAAAAAGGAAACGGCAGGCCGAACCGGGCGTGGGAGGATGCGCCGAGGCGTATCACAACCTGGGCACGGCCAGGCGTGCTGACCTGTTGGGTCGAGCCGGAACGGGGAGAGAACCAAGGAGGGAGCGGGGGCGGCCACCGCCGGCGTCCTCGCCGAGCTGGCGCAGCTGGTGGCCGACGGCCGCCTGGAGGTCCCGATCGCCAGGACCTATCCCCTGGCCGAGGTCCAGGACGCCTTCCACGAACTCGAACGCGGCCACGTCCGAGGCAAGATCGTGCTCGTGCCCTGACAACCGTTCACGTGGCCTCTGCGCGCGTGGCTTCCGAGTGTCTCCGTGAGCTTCGGCAACGTCGTGGGCAACGTCGTGGCGGAGGGCCGGTCGCCAGTCGGGCAGCATGACTATGCGGTCTACTGGACGGCATACTTATCGGTATGACGATGACAACGATCAAGGTGGATGTGACGGTTCGGGACCGGCTCGCCTCCCTTGCCCACGATCGCGGGACCACGATGGGACGGATGCTCGCCGAGATAGCCGAACGACTCGAACGCGAGTCCTTCTTCGCGCAAGCCCGCGCCCAGCTCGAGGAGCTCCGCGCCGGCGACCCGCAGGGGTGGGAGCGCGACCGCGCCGAGTCGAGGGCCTGGCAGCGTGGTACCGACCGGGACGCGCTCGCGTTCGATGACGCGCCCGGCTGGTGGGAATGACGAGGGTTCGCACCGGCGAGATCTGGCTCGCGCTCCTCGATCCCGTGGTCGGCCACGAACAGGGCGGCCGGCGTCCCGTCGTGGTTGTCTCCGCCGACGGCCTGCACAGCCTGCCCATCGGCATGGCGATCGTCGTCCCCCTCACCGGGCAGGACCGTGGCCTGGTCACCCAGCCCCCCATCGCCGGACCCGCAACCGGGCTGAACAAGCCGAGTTTCGCCCGTCCCGAAGACACCAGGGCGATCGACAGCGGCAGGCTCGAGCGCCGCCTGGGAACCGTGGACGACACCACGCTCGCCGCGATCCGCAAGGTGCTGCGCTACTTCCTCGGCCTCTGATTCCTGATGTGATTCCTGGTACGCCGCTGCTTCCTAGTGCGCCGCGGCCGGGAGGAAGGGGCGGTTGCCCGTGTCGCGGACGCCGTGGTTGTCGACGAGACCCAAGCGGGCGAGCTGCGGCAGGACGCCCTCGCCGAACCAGTACAGCTCCTCCAGATGCGGGTAGCCGGAGAACACGAACTCGTCGATGCCGAGCGCGGCGTACTCGGCGATCCGGTCGGCGACCTCGGTGTGGCTGCCCACCAGGGCGGTGCCGGCCCCGCCGCGGACAAGACCGACGCCGGCCCACAGGTTCGGGGCGATCTCGAGCGCCCGTGGGTTGCGCCAGCTCCCGTCGGCGCGGCCGCGTTCGTGCAGGGCCCGCATCCGCGCCTGTCCGGTGGACTCGCTGCGGGCCAGTCCGGCCTGCGCGGCGGCCACGACGTCCTCGCCGAGCGTGTCGAGGAGCCGGCCGGCCTGTTGCCAGGCGTCGTCAGCACTGTCGCGGGTGATGACGTGCAGCCGGATCCCGAACCGGAGGCTGCGTCCGCGCTCGGTGGCGAGGCCACGGATCCAGGCGATCTTGCCTGCTACCGCGTCCAGCGGCTCGCCCCAGGTCAGGTAGACGTCGGCGTGCGTGGCCGCGACCGGCCCGGCCGCGGCCGACGACCCGCCGAAGTACAGCGGCGGGACGGGGTCTGGCAGCGTCGGCAGGTGCGCGGATTCGACGTGGAGGTGGGTGCCACGGTGGGTGACCACCTCCCCCGCCCACAGCCGGCGCACGATCGAGAGGAACTCGTCGCAGCGGGCGTAGCGGGCGGCCTTGTCAAGGTGGTCGCCGTAGGCGCGCTGTTCGTCCGCCTCTCCCCCGGTGACCACGTTGAGCAGCAACCTGCCGGGGGCGTGGGTGCTGAACGTCGCGGCCATCTGCGCGGCAAGGGCCGGGCTGATCAGACCGGGACGGAACGCGATGAGAAAGGCGAGCTGTTCCGATTCGCGGGCCAGCATCGCGGTTGTCAGCCAGGCGTCCTCGCACCATGCCCCGGTCGGGGTCAGGGCGCCGGTGAAGCCGAACTCCTCGGCGGCGCGCGCGATCGAGGAGAGGTAGCCGATCGAGGCGCGGCGATCGCCCGACGCGGTGC
>NZ_CAAAFO010000131.1:69533-77470 GCF_900634715.1 Candidatus Protofrankia californiensis
ACGATGAACCGCGAGTCACCGTAGGTGGGCAGGAACCAGTGCAGCCGCAGGGCCATTCGGGAAACGCCTCCAGGATCGCCGGGTGTCGTGCCGTCCGAGCTGTCCGAGCTGTCAGAACCGTTCGTGCCATCAGAACTGTCCGTACTGTCTAGATCTGTCCGTGCCGTGGTGGGGGCGTGCCGGACAGCAGCCAGCGTCCGATGTGCTGGATCTTCCACCGGACGGGGTCGTGCAGGGTGTGGGTGCGCCCGTCACGCCAGTGGCGCGAAAGGTTCAGCGAGCCCGCGGCCGACCGCGTGCCGCCGAGCTCGAACAACTCCCCCGCCGCCCGTACCGCCGCCCGGGCGGCGGCAACCTTGGCGACGGCCGTCGCCACCGACGCCCGCGCCGTGCTCGCCTCGGTCAGGTCGTGTTCGGCCACGTCGATGCTCGCCGCGGCCTCTCTCAGCAGGGCCTCGGCCGCACGGACCACGATCTCCAGTTCGCCGGCCTGCTGCACGAGCAGCGGGTCGTCGGCGGCCCGGTCCGCGCCGCTTTCGAACCACGGCCGGGCCCTGGCCACCTGGCCGACGGCGGCGTCCAGCGCGCCGCGGGCGATGCCGGTGTCCAGCGCGGCGTGCAGCACCTGGGCACGGGCGCCGTAGGTGGTGGGGCCATCGAAGATCGACGAGAAATCGATCACCTGGTTCGTCGTGACCAGGACGTCATCCAGCCGGACGGTGCCGCTGGCGGTGGTGCGCTGGCCCATGCCGTCCCAGTCGTCCTCGACGCTCACTCCGGATGAGTCCCGACGGATGTAGGCCAGCGCCTTGGGGACAGCCCCGCCGGCACGCGGCGGCTCGTCGGGCAGCACGGCGCGGACGACCAGCCAGTGCGCGAACAGCGCACCGGTGCAGTAGTACTTCTCGCCGCGCAGGACGTAACCGCCCTCCGGGCAGCGGCGCAGTGTGGTGGCGTCGTCCGCGATGGTCCTGCCGCCACGCTCGGACTGTGCGTTGGCGAAGCGCCGGCCGGCCAGCGCCTGGCCGAAGTAGAAGGTCTGCTGGTCCTCGCTGCCCTGCCTGCGCAGGGCGTCGAGGAAGACGAAGTGGGTGTGCGGGATCTGGGCCAGGCTCGCGTCGGCGACCGCGAGGATGCGGAACACCTCGGCCAGCGTCGCCGCCGAGACGTCGGCGCCGCCGAACCTCGCCGGGACGGTGATGCCGAGCAGCCCCGACGCCGACAGCTCGTCGACTTCGGCTTCGGGCAGCCGCCGGTCCCGGTCACGGGCGTCGGCGTGCACCGCGAAGCCGGCCGCGACCTTCCGCGCGATCTCCAGCGCCTCGGCGTCCGAGCGCACGACACTGGACGGGCGGGCCCCGGCGTCGGATGGTCGATCGGTCACCACAGCCCTCCAGACGGTCGACTTCCAGACGGTGGACGCAGCAGGTGGCGGACGCCGGCACACCCGGCGTCCGCCACCCTTGGTCATGGGGACTTCGGCCTCTCCGGCGGCGCAAAAAACATGATCGCGCCGCCGGAGGCCCTCTCGTCAGCGGTACGGCAAGCTCAGCGGCACAGCAAGCCTGGTCAGCGGTACAGCGAGAACTCGGGGGCGCGGCGGTTGAGGGTCCAGTCTCCGACCTCGCGCGCCTTGTAGGCCACCGGATCGTGGACGGTGTGGGTACGCAGGTTGCGCCAGTGCCGGTCGAATCCGTAGGCGCTGGTGGTCGCCCGGGCGCCCTGGATCTCGAACAACCGGCTCGCCACCGCCAGCGACACCTTGGTGGTGAGGTACTTCGCCTCGTAGATGGCGATCGCAGCCTCGGCCCGCTGCTCCGCGGTCAGCGACGGACCGATGTCAAGCGCCGCCTGCAGCGACTGCCCAGCGCGGTCGGCCAGCAGCGCGGCGGCCCTGATCTCGCTCTGCAGTTCACCGACGGCCTGCAGGATGTAGGCGTCGTCGGCCGCCTGCTCGACACCGGAGGTCTCCCACGGCGCGGCGTGCAGGCGCGTCCAGTCCAGAGCCTCCTCGAACGCGCCCTCCGCGGTTCCGATGTAGAAGTTGACGAAGGCGAGCTGCCAGTGCGGGGTCACCAGCGTCTGGTACGGCGACGGCGTGCGGCCGGTGAGCGGGTCGTCGCCGAGGATTTCCGACCGCTCGACGCGGACGTTGTCGAAGACGACCCCGCCGGAGTCGGTGAGCCGCTGGCCGATGTTGTCCCAGTCCTCCAGCGCGCGGAATCCCTCGCGTCCGGCGGGCAGCGAGACGAACACGAGCTCACCGTCGTAGGTGGCGGTGACCGACAGCTGGTCGCCGAGGCTGGCACCGGAGGCGAACGAGCGGCGACCGTTGAGCCGGAATCCGTCACCGTCACGGGTGAGGACGAGGTCGGAGCCACCTCGCGGGTTCTGCACACCGCCCCAGAACAGCTTGCCCTCCGCGTTGCGGCGGGACTGCTCGGCCGCCTGCTCCGGTGTGCCGAACAGGGGCGCGATCCGGGTCTGCGCGTAGTGGTAGCCGATCAGGTGGGCGATGGAGGTGTCGCCGCGGGCGATGCGACGGGTGATCGCGGCCGCCTGCGCGTAGTTGAGGCCGGAACCGCCGTAGGCGACGGGCTCCTGGACCTGCAACAGGTCGTGGCTGCGCAGCAGCTCGACCTCCGCGCGGGGTGTCTTGTTGGCGTGGTCGCGCTCGGCGGCGGTCGCGCGCAGCTCGGCGGCGACCAGGTGGGCGCGCTCCAGCGCCGCCGCGAACTGCGCGGCGTTGTCGTCGGGGTCTGCCGTGATGGCCGTGGCAGCGGGGCTGTCCAGCCGGTTGTCGGCGTCGAGGGACACGTTGAGCTCCTTGTCACGTAAGACGTGGGACGTGAGGGGTGTGGTGCGGATCGGGATGCCGGCCCGAGCCTGGATATCGGCTTGAGCCGGGACATCAGCCCGGGTCGGGACGTCAGCCCGGGTCGGAACATCAGCCCGGGGCGGGCCGGGTTGCGGAAGAAGGTCACCGACATGTCACCGACACAGCGCACTGCACGTCCGGACGAAGTCGACGTATCGCCGCCTGACCAGGCGCATGCTTTAGGAGGCTTCCCGGACCAGCTCGCCGCGGTCGGCGGCGTCGGCTTCGAGTTCGCGCACGAGCGGCAGCACCCGTCGTCCGAAGTACTCCACGTCTTCGAGGTAGTGCAGGAATCCGAGCAGCAGCAGGTCCACACCGCGCTTGCTGTAGGCCACGATGCGTTCGGCGATCCGCTCCGGCGTGCCGATGAGGCCGGTACGGAAACCGTCGTTGTACTGGACCAGGTCGTCGAACTCCGAGTCCTGCCACATGCCCTTGCGGTCGGCAGTCGACTGACCGGCCTGCTTGACCGCCGATCCGAAGCCCTCGACCGCCTGCCGGTCGGCCTTGGCGATGATCTCCCGCAGCACCTCGCGGGCCTCAGCGTCGGTGTCGCGGGCGATCAGGAAACCGTTCAGCCCGAAGCGCACCCGCCGTCCGTGCAGCGCCGCCTCGGCGTTGACGTCGGCGATCTGCTCGCTGACGCCGTCGAGATCCTTGCCGTTGCTGAAGTACCAGTCCGACACCCGGCCCGCCATCGCCCGGGCGCTCGTCGAGTTACCACCCTGAAAGATCTCCGGATGCGGGCGTCCGGGCCCTTCGATGGGCTTGGGCCGCAGGTCGAAGTCGTGCAGCCGGTAGAAGTCGCCGTTGAACTCGGCGTGGTCACTGGTCCAGATCTCGCGCAGCACGCGGATGAACTCCTCGCTGCGCCGGTACCGCTCGTCGTGTTCCAGCCAGGGCTCGCCCAGTTTGGTGAACTCGTCCTTGAACCAGCCGCTGACGACGTTGACCGCCGCGCGGCCGCCGGAGAGCTGGTCGGCCGTGGCGATGAACTTGGCCAGCACGCCCGGATGCCACAACCCCGGATGGATGGCCACTATCACCTTCAGCCGCTGGGTGGCCAGCAGCAATGCCAGGCTGAATCCCGTCGACTCGTGCTGGTAGGCCGCACCGTAGGAGGCGATATAGCGGACCTGGCTCAGGGCATAGTCGAACCCGTTGTTCTCCGCCAGCACGGCCAGCTTCCGGTTGTACTCATACCCCCAGTCGGTGCGTTGCTCGATCTTGCTCACCACCAGGCCACCACTGACGTTCGGCACCCAGTAGGCGAACTTCACGGGTTCGCGACCCGCTTCGACGGCATCGGACATGCAATTCTCCCTGCAATGTGAACGGCTGTGCGATCCCAGCCGGCGGCGATACTACGACGCCGCGTACGAGTCGATTTCTTTCGACGGCTGCTTTCAAAAGAAGACGCCCGAACCGCGTCGAATGATCGGCCGGGCGACCGGTCGGCGTGCGTGGTCGCTCTAACCGGTGACGCAGCACCCACATCGCTCGGGACGGCGACAGAACCGCCGATTCGGGACGGCGGCTGCGCGGCTGCACACGTCGACGGACAGCCGGCTGCGCCTGGCAATCCCTATAATGTCCATCGACATGGTGTCGAGTGTGCCTTCACGGGTGGTGCCGGTCAACCAGGCGTCGACGAGGGTGCGATAGGGCAACCCTGTCACGGCGTCGACGGCGGGAAGGGCCAGGTGCGGATCGAACAGTTGGAGTGCCTCGCCGCGGTCACGCGCCTGGGGTCGATGCGGGCCGCCAGCGAGGCGCTGCACATGTCGCAGCCGGCACTGAGCGAGACCATCCGCAACCTCGAGCGGGAACTCGGGCTGACGCTCCTCGACCGCCGCCGCACCGGCGCCACGATCAGCGCGACCGGCGGCGAACTGCTGCCGTACATCATCGACGTCCTGGAGTCGGTCGACCGGCTCCGCGCCGCCGCCGGCGACCAGCAGCGCTCCAGCCGCATGATCCGGATCGGCACCGTCAACGCCGCCACCGTGCCACTGGTCACCCCCGCCATGCGTGACTTCCACGCCGCCCACCCCACGACGCAGGTAGAGATCGTCAACACCCAGCAGGCCGACATCCATCGCCTGCTGCTCGACGGTGGCCTCGACCTCGGCCTGGTCAACCTGATGGACGGCGACGACGTCGCCCCCGACCTGGAGACCGTTGAGCTGTTCCGCGGCCGGGCCGTGCTGTGCTGCCGCACCGACAGCACGCTCGCCCAGCTGCCGACCGTCAGTCCCCAGCAGCTCCTGACCGAGCCGTTTATCGCCATGCGCTCCGGCTATGTCATGCACCGATACGTCCACCGGTTGTTCCGTGACAAGCCGCCGGCATTCTCCTATTCCACCGACGGCGCGGAAATGGGAAAGCTCATGGTCGCCCAGGGCCTCGGGGTGACCGTCCTGCCCGACTACAGCGTCGCGGGCGATCCGCTCGAACGCAGCGGCATCATCACCTACCGCCCGCTGGAAACCGACGACGCAACGGTCATCCTGGTCATTCAGCGACGCCGCACCCGCCACCTTCCCACCGCCGTACGCCAGCTACAGACCATCCTCCTCAAACACGCCGCGGACTACCGTTCGACTCATCAGATCCCCTGATCCCGCAACAGCGGCGGGAAGCCATGATTGTGGGTACGTGAGCTCGAACATGGCCAGAAAGTGAGCAGAAGTGGACGAAACGCAGCCGCATCGTGCGGGCACGGTGGTGGAGCGCGCCCGACTGCGTAAGAAGAGCAGCTCACGCTGCCACCGCAGGTGCGTGACGCGCTGCACTTGTCCGAAGGGGATGAGGTCCAGTTCACGGTGCATCCGGACAGCGCGGTCACGCTGCGCGGCATGACGGCCGTTCCCGCTGATCAGCGATGGTTCTGGACCGAGGAGTGGCAGGCCTGCGAGCGGGAGGCCAGCGCTCAGATCGCCGCTGGTGATCTGCCCGTGTACGACGACATGGCCACGCTGTTCGCCGAGCTGGCTTGAGGGATTGAGGGATTGAGGGATTGAGGGATTGTGGCCACGTTCGCACGCACCCCTCAGTTCAGGCAGGACTCTGCGCGGCTGCTCGATCCGCGCCTCGTCGAAGACGGATAGGGGCCCTCGGCGGACGGTCGTTCAGGCGCAGAACTCGTTGCCCTCCGGGTCACGCATCACGACCCAGTAGACGCCGAGTTCCTCCACGGCCTTGACCCTGGTCGCACCAAGCCTCTCCAGCCGCGCCGCAGCCTCCTCGGTTCGTGCGCGCCGTATGTCGAGGGGAACATCGAGACCGCCACCGGAACGAAGGTCCAGATGCACACGGTTCTTTGCCGTCTTCGGTTCCGGAACACGCTGGAAGAACACCCGTGGCCCCACTCCCGCAGGATCGACGATCGCAGCTGCGGAGCTCCATCGGTCCTCCGGTACGCCCTGCGCCGCGAGGAACGCCGGCCAGCTGTCGAAGTCCGGCGGCGGAGGCTGAACCTCGTAACCGAGCGCCTCGGCCCAGAACGTCGACAACATCGCGGGGTCTGCGCAGTCGAACGTCACCTGAAACGTCATGGAGGAATCTCCTTCCGTCACCAACCTCCGCGCCACATGCTGTCATGAGCACCACGGAACCGGCCCGATCCCGCGGGAGTCGGTCGGCAAACTCCTGACGGATGAGCATGGAGGCACGTACATTGACGATCAGGTGATCGTCAATGTACTGTGCATCCCAGCTGCCAAGCGGTGCACTGACCGAGTGCGCGTGGTTCAGCACCAGGCAATCGACGTCGAGAGAGGCAGCCGCCTTCGCTTCGTCCAGAAGCGTGTGAGCCGACTGTGGCTGGCGTAGGTCCACATCCGGTAGCGTATGAGCATCATATCCCCGGCCGGTCAGCGACTTGACCAGTTCGGCCGAGCTGGCACCCTCACTGCCGAGTGGATGACGCTGATCCGTATCGTAACCCGACAGCCTGTCGCGAGAACAGTAGCGCCAGCATACGCGCAGTGCCGGGCGATGGAGGCACCTATGCCGAGAGACCGGCTCACACCGGTGATGAGGACGGTCCGTCCGGTCAATGATCTCGTAATTGCCGATTCCGCACTCTCCGCCATGGCACCCCTCTTCACCCCTCTTGACATCGGGAAATGACCCGCTCGACCGTACCCCGGTTAAATTAACAGTACCGAAGGGAATCTCACCAAAAATATCTCCACGGCGTCCGCTATGTTGACCATCCCGGGGCAGGCGCCGGGAACGGAACAGGCATCACAAGAGCGATCAGCATCCGAAGAGAATGCCTCCACCGAGCGTATCTGCGTCACCCCGACGTTACTAATCCGAAATTTGGCTGTTGGACCGAAACAATGACGACGTCGCAGGTCGGGACGCGTGCCGCGGTCCACAGGAGCCTGGATTCTCTTGAGTTACTCCACGGACACCGCCTGTGTGCGATCTGGAGTACGTATGTGCGGATGGCGTATGCGTGGAGGGTCGGGAGAATGGCTGTCGCCGGATGGTGGAAATGTCCGGATAGGCGGTTAGACTCGTACACATGTTCGATCCCGAGGTGGTCGTCGCCGACCCGGCCGCCGGCGTCCGCCCGCCGGTGTGGCCCGCCGACGGCACCCCCACGTCCACCGGCGCCGCACTCGGTCCCGGTTCCCCCGGTGCCGGTACCGGTTCCACCGGTGCCGGCACGGGGGGTGGCAGTGCCGGGGGTGATCCGGTCGCTGCCGGTGCGGCTGGTCCGGCCGCTGCCGGTGCCGGGGGTGCCAGTGCCGTCGCTGGCGGTCCGGCCGCTGCTGGTACAGGTGCTCTGACCGCTGCCGGTCCGGCTGGTCCCGCGGGGGGTGTGGGCTGTGGCGGGTGCGCCGGCCTGCCCCCGCTGGAGGCCTGCGACGCGGACGGCTGCCCGAACCGTGGGACGACCCCACCCCTCCCACATCCCCGCCAACATCCACACCAGCGTCCACGACTACCTCTGCGTCCACGACTGCCTCTGTGTCAATGTCCGCCCCTGCGTGGATGTCCGCGTCGGCCTCCGTCACGGCGGCGGTGATGTCCGACGCCAGCT
>NZ_CAAAFO010000131.1:78106-78708 GCF_900634715.1 Candidatus Protofrankia californiensis
CCCCGGCCGGCCGGGACGACCCAGGCTGGTGCGATGCCCGTGCTCCCGCAGACCCGCTTCCCGGGCCGCTCCGCGAGAGCGTCGAGGACCGCACCCGGCCCGCACCAGGGCCGGACGCACCAGAGCCGGGAGCGGACGGTTCGGGGAGGAGGGCCGGCGCCCACGATCCAGACACGGGCGGAACCGGGCGGGGCGGCGTCCCGGACCTCGGCCCACCACCCTTCTGAGATCCTCCCGTCACCGGTCCTGAGATCGTCCCCTTACCGGCTGGCGGCATCCTCGTGAGCGGCGACCTCGGCTTCGTTGTCACCCACCTCGGTGACCTCGGCGGCCTTGGTGACCTCGGTGATCTCGGTGATCTCGGTGATCTCGGGGGCGGCTGCGATGTCGGCGGGGCTGTGTCGTCGGCGGCTGCGACACAACCAGGCCTCGTCCGCGAACGCGCCAACACATCCGATTTATCACCGAGCTGGTCCATGATCCCTGACCCCTGAGACAGACCCCATGCCATGTGGAGGGCGTGTTGTGGAGTCATTGTCGGGGTGTTGTTCAGGAACGGGACGTGTTTGCCGTTCGCAGGATGGCCGCGATGTCGTCGACGG
>NZ_CAAAFO010000131.1:79063-79744 GCF_900634715.1 Candidatus Protofrankia californiensis
CCGTCGACGAGCGCGTGGTTACGTGCCAGCGAGTGCAGCAGCGCGGCGGCCTTGCCGTCGATCGTCGGGTAGGCGTCGTTACCGAACACGCTTGCCTGCGGACGCGCGGCAGCCGATGCCAGCAGGCCGTGGTCACGGACGAGTGGCGCGGTCCCCAATGTTCGTTCGGCTACGTGCAGCAGATCGGCGAGCGTCAGGTAGATCATTCGCCGAGGCGCCGCAGGGCCTCGGCGTAACGCGGGAGCTCCTCGTCGAGGACCCGGTCGAGCAGTTCGGCACGGCTGTGGGTCTCGATGTATTCCCGAATCGCCTGTCGGGCGACGTCCTGCATGGACCGCTGCTCCAGCTCGGAGCGGCGCCGCAGCGCATCCGTCTCGTCGTCGGTGAGCCGCAGTGTCATCGCCACATCAGCATGGTATCAGTCGTGATACCACCCAGATGCGACTCCCGGCGGGTCCCGGACGGACGGCCACGCTCAACAAACAGGACATCTGTTCCGCAACCACGCTGAATGTTTACAGCGCGGGTCATCCCGCGGGTTTCGGACGGGGACCGTCCATAGCCGAAGGTTATGACGGCGGGTCTTGGACGGATGACATGCGCCGCCGCACGATCGGTCGTGTGGGCGCGGCCATCGGCGGTTGTTCGACGCTGCCGTCGTCCCGATCGCAGAGTCGTCCC
>NZ_CAAAFO010000131.1:80193-81709 GCF_900634715.1 Candidatus Protofrankia californiensis
GGAGCTGGGATACCGGTCGTGGTGGGTCGGCGAGCACGTCGTGCTGCCCAGCCCGCGGACACCGGCCGCGCCGATGGAACCGACGGATCCGATTCTCGACCCGTTGGTGCATCTGGCCTACGTTGCGGCCGTCACCGAACGGCTGGAGCTCGGGACCGGAATCGTCATCCTGCCGCAACGCAACCCGCTGGTGCTCGCCAAGCAGGTCGCGAGCCTTGACGTGCTCAGCGGTGGCCGGCTGCTCCTGGGAGTCGGGGCCGGATATCTCGAACCGGAGATGACCGCGGTCGGCGTGCCGATGTCGGAACGCGGCGGCCGCACCGACGAGTATCTGGACGCGATGAGAGCACTGTGGACCCAGCCCGCACCGTCCTATCAGGGACGGTACGTGGCGTTCGACAGTATCGACGCGCACCCGCGTCCGGTGCGTGCCGACGGGCCACGGATCGTGATCGGCGGACACAGTCCGGCCGCCTTCCGGCGGGCGGTCGCCCGCGGCCACGGCTGGTTCGGCAACGGGGACGGCCCGGACGATCTCGCCGGACACCTTGCCGGGCTGGAGAAGGCTGCCACCGAGGTCGAACGTCCGGCCCGACTGGGCCGACTGGAGATCAACTTTATGCAGCTCTCCCCGGTGGACGCCGACACCGCCCGGCGCTACGCCGACCTCGGCGTCGACCGGCTCGTGGTCTACCCCCTGCCGCTGGAGGATCCCGCGGAGGTCACCGCATTCCTCGAACGTCACGCCGACCTGCCGCGCTGACACCGTCCTTTTCCCACCGGAAGAAAAATTTCCCATCAGGAACAAAATCCCTACAGGATCGCCAGGAGCAACATGCGTGCTTTGGTCTACGACCCCGACGCGCCCGCGGGCCTTCGTCTCGGTACGGTTGCGGAGCCGGTGCCGCACAGCGTCCAGGCCCTGCTCGAGGTCCACGCGGTCTCGCTCAACTTCGGCGAACTCGCCTTCAAGGCTGAGCGGACGCAGCCGGGCAGCGTCCTCGGCTGGGACGCGGCGGGCGTCGTCGCCGAGGCCGCGGCCGACGGCTCCGGACCGCCGCCCGGCACGCGCGTCGTGACCTTCGGCTGGACGGGGGCCTGGGCCGAACGCCGGGCCGTCGACACCGCGCACCTGGCCGTGGTCCCCGATTCCGTCGATCTCGGCGCCGCGAGCGCCCTGCCGGTGGCGGGTGTCACCGCGCTGCGGGCATTGCGGCGGCTTGGTCCGGTGGTCGGCCGGCGCGTCCTGATCACGGGAGCCTCCGGCGGTGTCGGACGCTTCGCGGTGCAGCTCGCAGCCCGTGCCGGCGCGCATGTCATCGCGTCCGTGGGTAGCCCGGCCCGCGGTGAGGGGCTCCGCGAGATCGGGGCCGACGAGATCGTCGTCGGCCTGGAGAACGTCACCGCACCCGTCTTCGGCGTGCTCGAGAACGTGGGCGGCACGCAACTGGCCGACGCGTTCAGTCTCCTCGACGACGGCGGTTGCCTCCAGAGCATCGGGATGGCCTCCGGCGAG
>NZ_CAAAFO010000131.1:81742-90651 GCF_900634715.1 Candidatus Protofrankia californiensis
TCGACCACCATCGACTTCGAACAGGAGCGTCGCAGGGGCGGCCACCGGCGGCTCGAGCCCTTCGTGGTCGGTCACCCCGACTTCGGCCCCGGTTTCGGTCCCGACCTGGCCTACCTGGTCGGCCTCCTCGAGAAGAAGGCGCTTGATCCTCAGATCGGCTGGCGCGGCCGGTGGGATCGTGCTCCGGAGGCGGCCGAGGCGCTTCTCGCCCGTCGTGTCCGGGGCAAAGCCGTGCTCGACGTCAGAGCAAATCCGTAGCCGAGCTTTACCGTCCGTGACGATGACCACTTGCTGGTCATCGCTCGCGTGCTCGCCGATCCGCCTGTCCACCCCCCTGATCTGTACAGCCGCATCCCCAGCCTTGATCAATTTTTGATCAAGGCTGTTCTTATTATTGAACTGTATAGTTCATCCAACTAGAATGATAGATAAATATTCCTCGGCCTGAACGAGTCCGGACAGCAGCGGTCACATTCCACATCCGACAGGTCACGTAAAGACATATCGATCATCAAAGGTGGACAGCCATGTCAGATGCGATGGGCCTGACCCGCATCCAGGTCCGTCCGATGACCGCCTATATCGGTGCGGACATCGAGGGAGTCGATCTCGGATCGACTCTCGACGACACGTCGGTCGCACAGATCCGAGCCGTGCTCCTGCGCTGGAAGGTGATCTTCTTTCGACGTCAGTCCATCGGCCATCGTGAGCACGTGGCGTTCGCCCGCCGGTTCGGCACCGTCACCCCGGCACATCCCCATGAGGACAACCCCCCGGAGGGTTTCCCCGAGATCCTCCCGTTGGACACCCGGCGGTACGAAGCGGCGTTCGGTCGCAAGTGGGCCACTTTCGACAACGGATGGCACACCGACGTGACGGCGCTGGTCAATCCTCCTGCAGCCTCGATCCTGCGGGCGGACCGTGTACCCCCCTATGGCGGGGACACGGTCTGGACAAACCTGGTCGCGGCCTACACAGGACTACCCGAACCTCTTCGGGAGCTGGCCGAGAAACTCCGGGCGACACACAGCTTCGGCCGGAGCAGGGCGACCGGCGGCACCTACGCCGACCGCAACCGGGAAAACCCGCTGGTGGCCGTCCATCCGGTGGTCCGTGTCCATCCCGAAACCGGGGAGCGGGCGCTGTTCGTGAGCCCGAGCTTCACGCTTCCCGACAAGGAGATCATCGGACTGTCGCCCCAGCAGAGCCAGGACATCCTCCAGCTGTTCCATCGGGAGATAACTCGCTTCGAGTACACCGTCCGGTTTCGCTGGGAGCCCGGCAGCGTGGCCTTCTGGGACAACCGCGCCACCGCGCATCTTGCGCCCAACGACCTCAACGATCTCGATTTCGAGTTCGACCGCGTGCTCTACCGGGTCACGCTCGAAGGCGACGTCCCGGTCGGGGTCGACGGCGCACCCTCCGAACTGATCGCGGGAATGCCCTATCGAGGGAGCCAGGCCGTAGAACCACCCCCGGTCCGCTCCAGTCCCCGGTGACAGGGACAGGCAGCTGACGTCCTGGAACGAACGGCGTCTGCTGTCCGGCGGGTTCTCCCGTACCCGGTCTCATCCCCTCCCGGACCGCTACCGGCGAAAGCAGGCGCACCCACACCACTGGCAGTTCTGCCGGTGTTCGCCGTCCTCTCCTTCTCCTGGGGGTCTCTCCTTGTCTCACGTTCTGTCTCACGTTCGTCCCTCCAGACGGTTACGGTCCGTCCGAGCGGTCCTGGTAGCGGTGCTGGTGACCGTGGTGGCCGCGACGGCATGCGGGTCGGGCGGTGACGGCACCAACGGCACCAGCCGTGCCGCCGACCAGATACCGAAACCCGGCGGCACTCTGACCTTCGCGCTCGGCAGCGACCCCACCTGCCTGGATCCCCAGCAGATCCAGCTCAGCGAAGGGCTCACCGTCGGCCGACATGTCGTGGACACACTGACCGACCAGGATCCCCAGACCCTGGAGATCGTGCCGTGGCTGGCGGAGTCCTGGGATGTCGGTCAGGACGCGAAGTCGTACACCTTCCACCTGCGTAAGGGAGTCACGTTCAGCGACGGAGCCCCGCTCACCGCGGCAGCCGTCAAGACCAACTTCGACGCGATAGTGGCGCTCGGCGCCAAGGCAACCCTGGGGTACAGCTATCTCAGCGGCTATGCGCAGACCGTTCCCGTCGACGACCTGACCGTCCGGATCGAGTTCACCAGTCCGACCGCGCAGTTCCTGCAGGCCGCTGCAAGCCCCAGCCTGGGTCTGGTGTCCCCGACGACCCTCAACCGGAGCCCGACCGAGCGGTGCTCGCAGCCTCCGATCGGCTCGGGCGCGTTCGTCATCGACCGTTACGTTCCCAGCCAGCGGGTCGATCTCAGCAGGCGCAAAGACTACAACTGGCCGTCCGCACTGGCCCGGCACCAGGGTGCCGCCTACCTCGACAAGCTTGTCTTCACGGTCGTGGCCGAGTCCGGCGTGCGCACAGGCAGCCTCCAGTCAGGCCAGGTCGACGGAATCTCGGCGGTCTCACCCCAGGACGCGAAGTCCCTCCAGGAACAGGGGCTCACCCTGCTGCCGACCGTCCACGCCGGGATCGTGACCAACCTGCACGCCAGCCCCACCCCCGACCGTCCGGTCGTCAGCGACCCGAGCGTCCTTCCCGCCCTACAAAAAGGAATCAATCGGACGCAGATAGTGAGTAGCCTGCTCAACGCCGACTACCGGCCGGCGACGAGCATCCTGTCCAGCAAAACTCCGGATCACGCCGATCTCAGCTCTCTGGTGCGGTACGACCCGACGGCGGCGAAGAAACTGCTGGACGACGGTGGGTGGAAACCCGGACCGGACGGCATCCGACTCAAGGACGGCCACCGCCTGCATCTCGACGTGCTCTGGGTGCCCTCCGGGTTCGGACCGGAACAGTCGACCATCGAACTGATCCAGCAACAGCTTGCCGAGATCGGCCTCGAGCTCGGTGTGAAACGGCTGTCCCTGGCCCAGTTCACCCCGCTGTACCAGGCCAATGACTACGACCTGTTCTGGGCCCGGGGAACGACCCGGGCCGACCCGGACATCCTGCGGCTCATCTTCGGTTCCAAGAAACCGGCTCCGGCAGGCTCCGTGCAGGAAGGGATCGACAGGATTCTCGAGGCCCAGAACGCGATCACCGACGCGGCCACCCGCAGGAGCCTCGTCGAACAGGCACAACGGCGGATTCTGGAGACCGGCTACGGAATTCCCGTCCACGAACAGACCACGATCATGGGATTTTCCCCGAAGGTACGTGACGTCACGTTCACCGCGTCGTCGTGGCCGCGCTTCACCGACACCTGGATCACCGGCTGACCCCAGGCGGTCCGGCCCGGGTCCGGCCCACCTCAGGAGGTGGGCCGGGCCCGGGCACGCACCACGTGCGACAAAGGCAGGAAGATGAAGAGATATCTCATCCGCCGGCTCCTGCAGGCGCTTTTCGTCCTGTGGGCGGCTTACACCGTCTGTTTCACGGTGCTTTATCTGCTGCCAAGCGACCCGGTGTCGCTCATGGTCAGCGGCGGCGCCGAACAGACGTCCATCGACGACGCGCAGCTCACGGCCCTGCGAGCGCAGTACGGGCTGGACAAGCCGATCATCGTCCAATATGTCGACCATCTCTGGCACGCGTTGCGGGGGGACTTCGGCGTCTCCGTGCAGACCGGCCGGAGCATCACGCAGATCTTCCTCGATGTACTGCCGGCCACCCTCCAGTTGGCAGCCTCGGCGTTCACTCTCGCCTTGTTCCTCGGTCTGGGACTGGCATACTGGGCCACCTACGCGCGACGGCTCTGGGTTCGTCAGATGTTGCTGTCCCTACCCCCGTTGTGGGCGTCGCTGCCGACCTTCTGGGTCGGCCTCATGCTGATCCAGATCGTGTCCTTCCGGTGGGGTCTCGTACCTGCGACCGGGGACGACGGTGTTTCCAGCCTGCTGCTGCCCGCGGTCACCCTCGCCCTGCCGACCGCGGCGGGGATCGCTCAGGTATTCGCCAAGAGCCTGCGCACCGTTGAGACCGAGCATTACATCACCACCGCCGCGGCAAAGGGAGCCTCACCGACGCGGGTCCGCCTCCGGCATGCGGCGCGCAACGCGGCCATCCCGGCACTGACCCTGGCCGGGGTGTGGGCGGGGAACCTGCTCGCGGGCTCCGTGGTCGTCGAGACCGTCTTCTCCCGTACGGGAGTCGGGCGTACCACGGCCACCGCCGTTGGTACGCAGGACATTCCGGTCGTGCTGGGCCTGGTGATCCTCAGCTCGGTTCTCTTCACGGCGGTCAACCTGGCCGTGGATCTCACCTATCCCCTGTTGGACCCGCGGATCGTGAGCCCCGCCGCGGATCCGCGATGAAAGCGGACAAACATGACCGAATCACTCGCCACGGCGGCCACGGCAGACAAGACCGATCCCGTGCCTGCGCCGGTGACGCCGGCACCGGATCGGGAGCCGGCCACGGCGGCGTCCCAGAGTGGACGATGGCGGCGCGCAGCCGTGTTCCTCGTGCACCGTCCGGGTCTGGTGCTCTCGGCCTTCTTTCTCCTCACAGTGCTGATCGCGGCCTTCTTCCCCACGGCCCTGACATCGGACAACCCGCTGCGAGGCTCGGTGGCGGAACGTCTGCAGAAGCCGAGCACCGACCACTGGTTCGGCACTGACCAGCTCGGACGCGACCTGTTCGCCCGGATGGTGCACGGCTGCGCGCGGTCTCTGCAGGCGACCGTGCTCGCCGTCCTGGTCGGCCTGGCCGCCGGAGCGCTGCTGGGCCTGACATCGGGTTTCCTCAGTGGATGGATCGACAGCCTGATCATGCGGGTGGTCGACCTGGCGCTGGCGATACCGGCACTGCTGCTCTCCCTCGCCCTGATCACCGCACTCGGATTCGGCACCGTGAACATCGCGCTCGCGGTCGGGTTCTCCAGCGTGGCGGCGTTCGCACGGGTCACCCGCGCAGAGGTCCTGCGGGTACGCACAGCCGTCTTCGTCGAAGCGGCGACGTCCTGCGGAGCCCGACGCCACCAGGTGCTTTTCCGGTATGTGTTACCTCATGCCTGCGGGCCGGTACTCGTCCTCGCCGCGCTCGAGTTCGGCACGGCGGTCCTGGCCGTCTCGGCGCTGAGCTTCCTGGGATTCGGAGCAGCGCCGCCCTCTCCCGAATGGGGATCCCTGGTTTCCGACGGGCGGGGCTACCTGGCGACCGCGTGGTGGCTGACGACCCTGCCGGGTCTCACCGTGGTCGCCACCGTCCTCGCGGCCAATCGGATCTCCCGAGCGATCGAGGGTGAGCGGGAGGAAAGTCGATGACCGCCCTGGAGGACACCGTCGGCGCGGCACCGGCAGCAGGCACGTCAGAGACAGCAGGCACGTCAACCACATCAGACGCAGCAGACCCATCAGCTGGTGCGCTGCTTGCCGTCCGGGATCTGCGGGTGTCCTACCGCCACCGCGGGACGTACACCCAGGCCGTGCGCGGGGTCGACCTCACGGTCAGACCGGGTCAGGTCGTCGCCTTGGTCGGAGAGTCCGGATCAGGGAAGAGCACCACGGCGCATGCCGTCATCGGCCTGCTTCCGCCTGGCGGCCGGATCGAGTCGGGCGCTGTCCGTTTCGCCGGCGTCGACCTGGCCGCGCTCCCGCCCGCGCGCCTGCGCGCCCACCGGGGACGCGACATCGCCCTCATCCCACAGGACCCCACGGTCTCGCTGAACCCGGTCCAGCGCATCGGCACGCAGGTCGCGGAGGTCCTCCTCATCCACGGGCTGGCCACCCGCAGGACCGCGCCGGCCGCCGCGGTAGCCGCGCTCGCCCAGGCAGGACTGCCCGATCCCGCGCTCCGCGCCCGACAGTATCCACACGAGCTGTCGGGGGGCATGCGTCAGCGGGCGCTGATCGCCATCGCGTTCGCCGCCACACCGAAACTGCTGATCGCGGACGAACCCACGAGCGCGCTCGACGTGACAGTCCAACGCCACATTCTCGATCATGTAGAGAAATTAATAAAAGATCACGGTACAGCGGTCCTGCTGATCACCCACGACCTCGGGGTCGCTGCGGACCGGGCCGACGAGATCGTGGTCATGTCCGGGGGCGGGATCGTCGAGAGCGGTCCCGCGCTCCAGGTCCTGCACGACCCCGTCCACCCCTACACCCGACAGCTGATCTCCGACGCTCCCAGCCTGACCAGTGTGCGGACACCCGGCCGGTCGCGGGCCGGCGGACTTCCCTGCCCCCACCGGGCAGTGGTGTCCGCCCGGATAGAGGGTCCTGCCAACCCGGCAGCTCCCCGCGGCGGCAGTAGGGCCGCCGAACCGATCACGCCAGGACAGACAGCACTCCTCGTGGCAAGCAACCTGGTCAAGGACTTCCCCCTGCCTCGAGCCCCGGCCGGCCCGCGCTCCGTCCGTGCCGTCGACGACGTCAGCTTCACCATCAGACGGGGCGAGACGTTCGCCCTGGTCGGCGAGTCAGGCTCCGGGAAATCCACCACCGCCCGACTCGTACTGAGGCTGATGGACCCCACCGCGGGCCGCATAACTCTTGACGGCACCGACATCACCAGCCTGCGCGGCCCCGCACTGCGCCGCCTCCGCCGACGTATGCAGATCGTCTACCAGAACCCCTACGCCTCCCTCGATCCCCGATTCACCGTCGGGGAAACGATCGAGGAACCCCTGCGGCTGTTCGGAGTGGGCACCCGGACGACCCGGCGTGCCCGTGCCCGGGAACTTCTGTCCCAGGTAGCCCTTTCCCCGCACCTGCTCGACCGCCGCCCCGCCGAGCTCTCCGGCGGCCAACGCCAACGCGTGGCCATCGCCCGTGCCCTCTCCCTACACCCGGATCTCGTCGTCTGTGACGAGCCCCTGTCCGCGCTCGACGTCTCCGTCCAGGCCCAGATCCTGGATCTACTGGCCCGCATCCAGGAGGAACTCGGTCTGTCCTACCTGTTCATCACCCACGACCTCGCGGTGGTACGGGCGGTCGCCGACCACGTCGGCGTGATGCGTCATGGTCGCCTCGTGGAGGTCGGGAGTCCCCGCGACCTCTTCGACAATCCTCGCCACGCCTACACGCAGGAGCTTCTCGCCGCCATCCCCGGGCGTCGTGCCGGCGTAGCGGGAGGTTCCCCCGTTCCCCCACGGGAAACCGCGGACCCGACGGCCGGGACAACGACGAGTTCGTCGAGGCGTTGTGACGCGGCCGGGCCATCAGGTGTGGCTGACACCCGGATCACGTACACCTGATCCACCTACCTCCTGCCCCAACGCCGCAGCCGGCAGCGGCGCGGGCCGACCCGGCAGGAAGCAGCCCGCGACCAGGACGGCGAGCGCGCCTGCGAACACCCACCAGAAGGCCGACTGGAACGCGACCTCGGCGGACGCCCTGTCCGAGACCCGGCTCTGCAGGACAAGTGCCGCGACGGCGATGCCGAGCGAGGCACCGAGCTGGTTGAGGACGTAGAGCGCCGACGTGCCCTGCGGCACCGATGCCGCGGGCAGAGTCCGATAGAGCGAACCCATGGTCGGAGCCCCCACGAAACCCAGGCCCAGCCCGGTCCCGAAGACGCACACCGCCAGGCCCCCCTCGCCGCTGTGGACCCCGGCCTGCGTGAAGGCAAGCACGCTCAACGCAATCAGGAACGCGCCGGCCGGAACCAGCGCCCGGGTACCGACCCTGTCACTGAGCCGCCCGGCAACCGGCATCGCAAGGAACGAACCCACCCCCAACGGCGACAGCAACAGCCCGGCCGCAAGCACACCGTGGTCACGAACCTGCTGGTAGTACAGCGGCACCAGGAACAGCATCGAGAACAGCATCACCCCGGTGACCGCCATCACCGTGACACTCGCGCTGAAAGCACGGCTGGTGAACAGCCGCAGATCGATCAGCGGCGTGGTCCGGGCCCGCAGCGCATGCACGACATAGCCGACGAGCAGCCCAGCACCGGCCGCCAACGCCACCACCACCCGGGTGGCGCCGAACCCGGCACCCTCCCCTGCCTGTGACAAGGCGTAGACAAGGGTGGCGAACGCCGGGCACAGCAGGGCCACGCCGACGATGTCGAGCCGGTTGCCCCCGCGCTCGGCCCTCGGGGGATCGGCCGGCACCACCCGCAGCGACAGCGCCAGCGCCGTCACCCCGATCGGCAGGTTTACCAGGAACATCCACCGCCAGTCCAGGTTCTGGATGATCACTCCGCCGATGATCGGACCGAGGACGGGGCCGAGCGGGATGACCACCCCCATCAGCCCCATCACCCGACCCGCTCGGGCGGGGCCCGCCGCTCGCGCCAGCAGCGTGAGCATCACCGGGTCCAGCATGCCGCCGCCGAAGCCCTGGATCACGCGGAAGACGATCAGACTCTCGATCGAGGGGGCCAGTCCGCTTGCGAGCGAGCCGACGAGGAAGACCGACAACCCCATGAGCCACATCCGGCGTCCACCGAAGCGGTCGACGGCCCACGCGCTCAGCGGGATGGCGACGGTCACCGCGAGCAGGTAGCCGGTGGCGACCCACCCGACAGTGCTCAACGACGTCCCGAAGTGCCGCCCGAGCGTGTCGATCCCGACGTTGACGATCGTGCCGTCGAGCAGGCCCATCAGGCCGCCCAGCAGGAGCACGCCGACCAACCGCAGCAGCGCGGGATCCAGGCGGTCGTCCTGTGTAGAGGTCATGAAGCTCTCCAGTCAGTACGATAAAATTTACCGTTGAGTACAAATTAATGTACAGCTAGAGAGATCATCAACAGTAGGGGAACATGTTGCTGCGCAACGTGGCGGATGATTGCTTCCCGGCTGGCCGTGGGTCGGCGTGGGGAACAGTCAGCGACGGGGATGCGTCGGGAACCGGGCTCGCGGTACGACCTCGGCCCGGTACGAGCTCGGCCCGGAGGTCAG
>NZ_CAAAFO010000131.1:91151-92194 GCF_900634715.1 Candidatus Protofrankia californiensis
GACCGCCGCGCCGACCATCACCAGCCGGAACAGGTTCTCCTTGCTCCCGAGATGGTTGTAAAGGGTGGGTTTGGCCACCCCGGCCTCGCTTGCGATGAGATCGACGCTCGCACCCTCGTACCCCTTGCGGGCGAACACCTCGAACGCGGCAGCGAGGATCGCCTCCCGCTTGTCCACCCGGCCACGCCCCGTCACCGTGATGCCAGTCGAGACGGGTACGTCCATCATCTCAGCGTATCCGTCGCGGAGTTCACCGACCGCCGGCCAGCCGGATCAATCACTCTTCCCTGGCCTCCGCGAGGCGTGTTGCGACAGAGACCGGACTTTCGGACCGCGTTCGGGTTCACCGATGTTCCGGGACCAGCACCGTCTTCTTGATGGCCGCGTCGAGGCAGCCTGTGCCGGTGGTGACAATGACTCCATGCGCATCCGGCCGGTCCGGTTCGAAGATTTCCCCGTGCTCCAGGACATCGAGCGGGCCGCCAGCCGGTGCTTCCGCGACATCGACATGCCCGAGATCGCCGACGACGAGCCGTTCACCGTCAACGAACTCGCCCGGTACCAGCGGGCCGGCCAGGCCTGGGGCGCCGCTGACGGGATCGGCCGCCTGGTCGCCTACCTGGTCGCGGACCTCGTCGACGGCAACATGCACATCGAGCAGGTATCGGTGCGGCCGGACAGCGCCCGCCGAGGGGTGGGACGGATGCTGATCGAACACGTCGCCGGCCACGCGGCCGCCGCGGCCGTACCGGCGCTGACCCTCACCACGTTCGTGCACGTACCGTGGAACGCCCCCTACTACGCGCGGTGCGGGTTCCGGCGCCTTACGGAGGCCGAGCTGACGCCAGGGCTGCGGGAGGTCCGCAGCCGGGAGGCCGCACACGGCCTGGACCGGTGGCCACGGGTAGCCATGCGCCGCGAGATGAGGCGGTAAGAGCCACGTGCGTTCCGCAGAACGGCAGATGGCTTCATCGGGCGGCACCCAGGCCGGCGATCTCTATGACACGCTCGGCCTCACCGACCTCAAAGAGATTCGGCAGGGG
>NZ_CAAAFO010000132.1:0-465 GCF_900634715.1 Candidatus Protofrankia californiensis
GACCGCCGCGTCGACCATCACCAGCCGGAACAGGTTCTCCTTGCTCCCGAGATGGTTGTAGAGGGTGGGTTTGGCCACCCCGGCCTCGCTTGCGATGAGATCGACGCTCGCGCCCTCGTACCCCTTGCGGGCGAACACCTCGAACGCGGCAGCGAGGATCGCCTCTCGCTTGTCCACCCGGCCACGCCCCGTCACCGTGATGCCGGCCGAGACGGGTGTACCCATTATCTCAGCGTATCCGTCAGGAGTTCACCGACCTCCAGCCCACTGGATCAATCACTCTTCCACGGTCTCCGCGAGGCTCGTTGCGACAGAGACCGGACTTTCGGACCGCGTTCGGGTTCACCGATGTTCCGGACCAGCACCATCTTCTTGATGGCCGCGTCGAGGCAGCCTGCGCCGGTGGTGACAATGACTCCATGCGCATCCGGCCGGTCCGGTTCGAGGAGCTCCCCGCGCTCCAGG
>NZ_CAAAFO010000132.1:867-1626 GCF_900634715.1 Candidatus Protofrankia californiensis
CCTGGAGCGCCGCTGACGGGACCGGCCACCTGGTCGCCTATCTGATCGCGGACCTCGTCGACGGCAACATGCACATCGAGCAGGTATCGGTGCGCCCGGACAGCGCCCGCCGCGGGCTGGGACGGGCGCTGATCGAACACGTCGCCGACCACGCGGCGGCCGCGGCCATACCGGCGCTGACCCTCACCACGTTCGTGCACGTACCGTGGAACGCCCCCTACTACGCGCGGTGCGGGTTCCGGCGCCTTACGGAGGCCGAGCTGACGCCAGGGCTGCGGGAGGTCCGCAGCCAGGAGGCCGCACACGGCCTGGACCGGTGGCCACGGGTAGCCATGCACCGCGAGGTGAGGCGGTAAGAGCCACGTGCGTTCCGCGGAACGGCAGATGGCTTCATCGGCGGCACCCAGGCCGGCGATCTCTATGACATGCTCGGCCTCACCGACCTCAAAGAGATTCAGCAGTCCAACCGCCGTCCAACGCCGATCAGGAACGCCTGGCCGGGGCGCAGGTGAGCCGTCCCCCACGGCAGGGGCAGCCGCGGATCAGTCGATCAGGGCGGGTGAGTTCGCCCCGGGAACGAGAAGGTGGGGCGTACCGGATCCGTCTGCGGGCAGGGACCAGATGTCGTTGATGCCGTCGCTGCGTTGCAGCGTGTAGGCCACAGTCGTGTTGTCGAGCCATTCCGGCTGATCGTCAATACTGCGGGTTTCTGCCAGCGGGGTCACGCGCATGGTGGCCATATCGAGTACGGACAGTCGC
>NZ_CAAAFO010000132.1:1983-5964 GCF_900634715.1 Candidatus Protofrankia californiensis
CAGCCGCGGGTCGGATCACCGTCGACGGCAGCCTTGAACGCGATCCGGGTGCCGTCCGGCGACAGTGACGGGCATTCGACGTTGTCGGCTCGGCTGCACACGATCCGTGCGTTGATGTCGCCTTCGACGAGGTAGCGGTGACCCTCAGTGGACATAGTTGCGTAGAACCGGTTGTCGTCGGCGAAGGTCACGCCCCAGAAGTTGACGTCGGCAGCCTGGTGCGATCTGCCGTTCCGGATGATCTGGAACTCCTCGAGACTGTCGACGAGGTGACCGGTGTCGATATCCGTGATCCCGGTACGGGTGGAAAATCCTGTTCCCGCATAGGAGTGGCCGTTGAGGAACAAGGTCCAGGCAACCATCTTCCCGCTCGGCGAGATGCGGAGCCGGTTGGGGAATCCGGTGAGTGGCCTTGCATGGCTTCGCGGCGTCGGTCACACCACGACGGCCATCGCGAAGGGAGTTCCGGCATGTCCACCATCGTCCTCATCGGCGGCTCGTTCCTCGGCGCCTGGGCCTGGGAGCGCGTCACACCACCACTGACCGCCCTGACCCGATGCCTCATTTGTAGTGGTAACGGCACTGGGCTATACGAATCTCATCGTTATTAATCTTGTAGACGAGCCGGTGCTCGTCGTTGATACGCCGCGACCAGTAGCCCTGAAACCCGTGCTTCAGGGGCTCCGGCTTGCCGATGCCTTCATTCCCGTTACGGACGATGTCCTGAATCAGAGTATTAATACGCCTGAGCAGCTTGCGGTCCTGGGTCTGCCACCATACGTAGTCCTCCCAGGCATTCTCATCCCAGACGAGCTTCACTCGGCGAGGTCCCGCACCACGCCGCCGCCGCTTTCGAGCCGGTCGATGGCGGTCAGCAGCCGGCGGGCGTTCTCCGGGCTACGGAGCAGATACGCCGTCTCCTTGAGTGACTGGTAGTCGTCCAAGGAAACGATCACCACCGGCTCGTGGCCGGCGCGCGTGACGACAACCTCCTCCCTGTCCTCCACGACAGCCGTGAGAACTTCGGCGTACCGCGCACGTGACTCCGAGTAAGTCATCATCCTCATCTAAGCCTCCCATGCTTGTACGGAAAGTCGTACGTACAAGAAATTGTACGCCAGGATCGTGGAACGGTAAGGACGATGAGCAGTGACACCGGCAGGTTGCTCCGGTCGCTCCGTCGCCAGGTGGCGTCGGTGGCTACGCCCCGGGTTCGGCCGGGATGACATACCCCAACTTCCGCAGGGCGGTACGGAAGTCGGCCTCATGCTGCAGCGGTACGGCGACATGACGCTCCCCCAGCGGCCGGCAGAACCGGCGGAGCCTGCGGTCACCGACGATGAGAGCCGCCACCGCCGGATCGGCGCATTCCACCACCCGCGCAAGCCCGAGATCGCGCAGCTGGCCGGCGCGGGCCGTGACGTCCTCGAACAGCCTGGTCACGGTGGCCGGTATGGCGTGGTCGGCGTGGTCGTCCAGAAACCGCCGCAGATCCTCAAGCGGGCGGCCCATGTCGATCGCGGCTATCAACGACGCGACGCTCAGGGACCAGACACGGTCGGAGGAACGCTGCCCATAGGCGTCCAGGAAAAGCTCGTCGGCGGGCTGAACCTCGCCGGTGACCACGATGTCCAGGTTCGGCAGGATCTTGAGCGCCGGACCCGGCCCGCCACCGCCTTCCTTCTCCGGCTCGTACCGTTCGGCCAGACCGAAGACGTATGCGCCGAGGGCGTTCAGCCGGACCGCGTGCAGACCGTCATAACGGCTGAGGAAGTCCAGGTCGTCCGCGCCCCAGTTCCCGCGGAAGTCGTCGCGGGCGTCGACCGGATCGCCGTACTCGAGATCGAACAGACCGAGCGTCCCCGCGTACTCGAACAACAGGCACAGGACGTACCGGCCCTCCAACAGCGGCCACTCGTGGAACCCGTCATATCCCAGGCTTCCGTACTGCGGATCCTCGAGGTAGAGCTTCCAGACGTCACGCACCACCGCAAACGGTGGGCCATTACGCCGTATCCGGGTGAAGAGATCGTCCACCGCAACCCACTCCCCGGGCGCACAGGCCGCAAGCGCCTCGGCGACGGCCTTGCGCCGCGGACCCGCCGCGGTCAGTGCCCGAGCCGACCGCTGACCCTTGATCTCCTCGATCCGGCTCATCTCGTCGATCACCGCATGACCGACCCAGCGCCGCCAGAGATGACGGATCGTTTCCGCCACCGGCTTGGCCAGCGCCGCCCGGCCCCGCGCGGTCAGCTGCAGACGCCCACCGACGACCTCGGCCAGGCCACCGGCCTGCAGCAGCAGGGGCCACGCGAACGCGGCGATCGGCTCCTCGCGGTAGAAGTCCCCGCGGAGCAGGACACCGGCAACGGCGGTGACGGTCGCGGTGCCCGGTCGCTGCGTCTTCTCGCTGCACCGCAGTTTGCCGGCCGCGCACAACCGCAGGACAGCGAGCGCGTCGGCAGCCGCATCCCGCGCTCCCAGGCGGACAGTCAACTCGTCCGTCCCCGACAACCCGTCCGTCGTTTCGTTCACATCCCGCGCTACGGCCATACCCGCTGACTGTAGAACCCACCTCGACAGGCACGGTCAGCCGGCACGGCTTCATCACCGTCGCACGAACCCTCTTCAGGCCTGGACGAGGACGGCCGGTACCGGCTCGGCTTGGCGGTACGGGAAGCCGTGGCCAACGCAGTGATCCACGGCAACCGCCTCGACCCGGACACGCCGGTTCGCCTGCTCCTCGCCCATGACGCGCACCGGATCACGGTGACCGTCGGCGACCGAGGCCCGGGCTTCACCCCCACCCCAGCCGCCGACGCTCTGGTGAACCTCACGTCTTCGGTCCGCGGGCTGACCCTCATCTCCCACGGCGTCGACGCCCTTCGCGTCATCCGCCGCACCGACCCACCGGGATGCGATGTGGTCCTGGTCAAACACCTCAGGAAGGACACCACGAGGCCGCGGCAACCTTTCCGTCTTTCTGTGTTCTTTTTGTGAGGGCGCCTTCATACTTGTGCCATTAGATCCTGTCAATCTTGAAAGAACGACCAAGCCGGCAGGGAGATATAAGAATCCGCAAAACACAGCCGACGGTGGAGTACGCCTACCCTCGTCACCGACCTCACCCGAGGCGGTGCGAAGTGCCGGGAGTAAGACGACCAGTTCGCCGCCTACCAGCAGCGCCGTCACGACAGCGATCTCGAAGGCGTTCAACGCGGCCCTTCCACCGCGTGATCCATCGTTTGCGGCCCTGACCGGCGCGGGCGGGCATCCCCGCCGGTGTTTCTGCACTTCTGCCGGCGAGACGGTTGCCGGTGAAACGGCACCGGGACGATCAGGCTGGTTGCCCGCCCGGGCTGGCGGGCGTCGCGGGAATGTCGGCGTTCCACCGTGCCATCCACGCCTGGTTCTCGACGGCGATCGCCTCCTCGCAGCCCGCGACGAACGCCATATCCCGCCGTGCTCTCTCGGCAGAGGAGGCGTTGGCGGGGGCCGAGAGCTGCCACTGGTCGCGCAGGAACCGTAGTCGGTGGGCGGTCTGCTTGTAGGCGCGGGCGTTGTCCTCATAGCGCGAAGCGGCCGCGAACGAGCCCACCGACGCTCCCACCATGGTGATCGCCGGGGCCCATGCGGTGATCGTCGCACTGCCCGTGGCTGCTTCCACCGCGCTGAGCACCGCCGCGGCAAGGCTTGCGACCAGTCCGGCCCACTGGAACCGGGCGGTACGCCGCTCGGCGACGGCGGCCTGCGGCTCGTAGTAGTCGATCTGGTCGTCGACCCGGTGGGTCACGTAGGAGTCGAGGCTGTCGATCTCCGGCCATGGCCGGGACGACGACGACGTGCCGCTGATCGGCGCTGCGGGTGGGAGTATGTCGGCGGCCTGCTGGATCGCCTCGCTGCGTTCCAGCAGGCGGCGATCCCGTTCGTCCTGCGGGCCCTGGTAGGGGTCGACACCGGCCAGATAGGTGTAGATCTCGG
>NZ_CAAAFO010000132.1:6232-6669 GCF_900634715.1 Candidatus Protofrankia californiensis
ACCAGTGCCGCTGGGTCTCTATGGCGCTTTGAACCCCCGCTGTGCTCATGCCGGTGATTGTGCCGGTACGCGTCCGGGAGCAACGGGCGATCCGTACTGTGCCGGTCATACCAGTATCGGCGACAAGGATCGAATCACCCGCGCCGGGACTGCTGGGCCTGGTGAAGAAGGCGCAGCTCGGCCTGTCGCAACGCGGCCTGGAAGGTGAGCGGGCAAAGGTAGCCCTGTGTCTGGATCACAACGGGTCGATGCGGACGCTGTGATCCAGGGGGTTCGTGCAGGGGCTGGCCGAGCGGGCGCTCGCGCTGGCGACGCAGCCTCGGGATCGGGAACGGGCGCTGAGATCATCATGGTGTTCATGTTTTACCGGGCTTACCCGTCGGTATCGTCGGATGTGTGAAGTTCGTCGCACTCTCCTTGATCATCAATTCGCCTGA
>NZ_CAAAFO010000133.1:0-3143 GCF_900634715.1 Candidatus Protofrankia californiensis
CGATCATAAGCGAGAAGAACACCCCGATCGACAGCGTCGTACCGGCGTTCTGGAAGGTCGAACGCATTCCCGAAGCGACGCCACGCTGGCTCGCGGGGACGCTGCCCATGATGGATGACGAGTTGGGTGCGGCGAACATGCCACCGCCTATCCCGTTCGCGGCGATCAGCAGTCCAAAGGCCCAGTAGGGAAAGTCGACGGGCAGCAGCATCAGGCCGACGAAGCTGCTGCCGAACACGAGCATCCCGGCGGTGGCAAGACCTCGAGCGCCGAAGCGATCGGAGAGGAATCCTGATGCGGGACCCGCGACGAGAACGCCGACGGTCATGGGAACCAGGTAGATCCCGGCCCAGAAGGGCGTGTCACTGTAGTCGAAGCCGTGCAGGGGCAGCCAGATCCCCTGCAGCCAGATGATCAGCATGAACTGCAGCCCGCCGCGGGCGACGGACACGGCGAGACCCGCTGCGCTGCCGGCGGTGAAGGCCCTGATGCGGAACAGGCTGAGCTCGAACATCGGCTCGCTGATCCTGCGCTCGATCACGACGAACGCCGCGAGCAGCAGGGCGCCACCGGCGAGCAGGCCGAAGACCGCGGGGTTCGTCCAGCCCATGATGTGATCTCGGTACGGCTGGATGCCCTGGGTGACAGCGATCAGGACCGCTCCCAGGCCCACGGCAAACGTGATGTTGCCCCACCAGTCGACACGGCCCCCTCCTCCTCGAGGACCGGTGTCACGAAGCTTGCGGTACGCCCACAGCGTCCCGAAGACGCCGACCGGCACGTTGACCCAGAACACCGCCCGCCAGTCCAGGCTTGCCAGCACACCTCCGGCGACCAGACCAACGAACTGGCCGGCCAAGTAGGCGACCTGGTTGATGCCCAGCGCAAAACCGCGTTGATCGGCAGGAAACGCATCGGTCAGGATCGCGGCCGAGTTCGCCATGAGCATGGACCCGCCGACCGCCTGGAGCATCCGCCAACCGATCAGCCACAGTGCTCCGTGACCGCCATCGAAGGGATCGAACGACAGCAGGACGGATGCGATGGTGAACACCACGAAACCGGCGTTGTAGATCCTGACCCGGCCGAACATGTCGCCGAGGCGGCCGAGGGCTACGACGAGCACAGCCTGGACGAGGCCATACCCCATGATCATCCATAGCAGGTAATTGACGTTACCCAGCGCCAGCGGATCCAGGTGAATGCCGCGAAAGATCGACGGCAGTGCGATGAGGACGATGGATCCGTCGAGTGCCGACATGAACACGGCGGCGGTCGTGTTCGCCAGGGCCACCCATTTGTAGCGGTCGTCCTTACGGCGGTCTTTGTAGCCGTCTTTGTGGTGGCCGTTCATCCCCGCCGTTCGCCCGCCGGCCATCTGCTCGCCGCCCCGCTGCGGCCCGATCGCCGGCATCAGATGCTCTGCGCCAGTCGCTCAAGCAGCGGTGCGGCCGCCATCAGCTGTTCGAGTTCCGCGTGCGTGAACCCGGTCGAGAGTGCCTGCGCCAGCTGTTCGGTCCGCGCGTTGCGCCTGTCCCGCAGCGCCTGCAAACCGGCTTCGGTTATCGATAAGATCACCCGTCTGCCGTCCTGCGGGTCGGGACGTCGCTCGACGAGGCCACGGGTCTCAAGCGCGCCCAGCGTCGCCCCCATCGACTGCGGGCTGATCTGCTCGAGCTTGGCAAGCGCGGCCGCCGTGGTCGGGCCGCCGCGCTCCAGGCGCACGAGCGCCGAGGACTCGGGCATCGTCAGCTCGCCCACGGGCTGCACCTGACGTAGCCGCCGCAGGAGCAGCCCGATGCTCAGCCGAAGCGTGGCGGCAACCTGGTCGACATCCGAATCCCGAGACACTCTGTCAGCCTAAGCTGATAAGCCTGTCCTTTCAAGTTTGTCAGGCCCACGGGCGACGCCCTCCCAGATCCCCTGAAAGCACCTGCCCAATGACTTCCTGCGGGTCGCCCGAGGCCCGCCGATATGGCCTAGGACGGTTACCGTCGGCGACGTCGCATGCGGGCCAGGAGCGCACCACAACAGGTAAGATCGCCGACGTGGGTGGCATGGAGCTGGCACAGCTCGCCGGGCTGCTGCGGCAACGCAACACCATCGACGAGCAGACCGCTGGCATCATCGATCGTCCGATGACATCCGGATACCTCGGCGAGTGGATCGCGGCACGGGTCTTCGCAATCGACCTGGAACCGTCGGCAGTGGCTCCCGCGGTCGACGGCCGGTTCACCTCTGGTTCGCTGCGCGGCCGGACGGTCAACGTGAAGTGGTACCTCAAACGGGAAGGCGTGCTCGACGTCACCGAGTCACCGGCACTGGACTACTATCTGGTGTTCACCGGACCAGTGTCGGCGGCGGCGTCCTCACGCGGCGGAACCCGCCCGTGGTGCATTACCTCGGTGTACCTGTTCGACGCCCCACAACTGCTTGCCGAGTTACGCGCCCGCGGGATCAAGACACCGGGCGCGTCCAGCGTGCGAGCTGCTCGATGGGCAGCGTCCGAGATCTACCCACAGGCGAACAACACGACGTTGACGCTTGGACCCGAGCAGTCCAACCTTTTGCGATTGTTCGCACCGGCGTGATCGCCCTGCGAATGTCTCGGTGTCCGCAACAATCAGATACCACGCAGAGTGACTTCGAGACGAACCCACCGATCAACGCAGAACATGCGGTCATGCCGACCATGCGGCGGAACGGAGACTGATTTTGACTGGGCTTTGGACGCAGCGTCCGGCGTTATGCTGAGGAAGTGACGATGGCGCCCCATAGCAGCGAGGTCCACGACATGGTGGACCAGCTCGTGCCCGCCCAGGTTGGACCGTTCCCGCTTCGGTGGACACCCGGACTAGCTGCCCGATCCGTCGGGAGAACGAGCAATGGGCGCGACACGCCGTAGATTTACCGAGGAGTACAAGGAACAAGCAGTAACTTTCGTCATCGACGGCGGCCGTCCGGTCGCCGAGATCGCCCGGAACAACGGCGTCCACGAGATGACGTTGGGAAAATGGGTGAAGAAAGCCAAGGACGCGGCGGAGGTCTCCCAGCCACCGGACGCCGTGCTCGACGAGTCCGAACGCGCCGAACTCGTCCGGCTACGCGGCGAGGTCAAGGACGCGAACTCCACGATCGCCGAG
>NZ_CAAAFO010000133.1:3654-4157 GCF_900634715.1 Candidatus Protofrankia californiensis
CTGCAGATGCAGGTCGAGTTCGCAAAAAAAGTAGCGACCTGGTTCGCGAAAGGAAAGCAGTGATATTCGCTGCCATCGCGGATTGGGCTGCCTCCGACGAGTTCCCCGTCGCGTTCATGTGCGCCGAGCTCGGCGTGTCCCGCTCGGGCTACTACGCCTGGCGTGGCGGCGCACCCAGCCGCCGGTCCCTCGACGACACCACCTACACCACCCTGATCAAGAAGATCTGCGCCGACGGGCGCGGCAACCCCGGCGTCCGCCGGGTCCGCGCCGGCCTGGCCGCCTGCGGCCACCGGCTGTCCCACAAGCGGGTCTGGCGCCTCATGCGGGCCGCCGGCCGGCACGGACGCCACCCGAAAGCGTGGAAACGCACCACGATCGGCGGCGACCGGCCCGTGCCGGCACCGGACCTGATCGGCCGCGACTTCACCGTCGCCGCGCCCGACACCCGCTGGTGCGGCGACGTCACCTACGTCACGACCTGGGACGGCTGGGCCTACGTC
>NZ_CAAAFO010000134.1:0-711 GCF_900634715.1 Candidatus Protofrankia californiensis
CCCGCAGTATTCGACGAACTTCTCCGATCTCGATCACTGTCACACCGCAGCGCCGCTCGACCACCCACGTCGGTTGTCACGCCGCCCACATGCCGGGACACGTTCCTGCTCATGCCGATTCACGGAAGACACGTCGGGCGATCGCCTCGACCTGCTCGACGGTCAGCACCGGCACTTCCGGATCGTGTACGGCCCGGGTGAGGATGCGCCGGATCAGCACCGAGGTGGGGATATGCTCGGCAGCAGCCCGAGCCTTGAGGGTGTCAGCCAGGGAGGCGGGTACCCGCACCGACACCACGGCCTGCTCATTCTCCAGCGCCTCGACCTGCGCGGCTTCGGCCTCTTCCACGGCATACTCGGCACGGATGGCATCCCGCCGAGCGCGAGTCACACGATCAGTCATGGCCTGCCCTGCCCTTTCAGATAGTCCCGAAGATCGGCTCCGCGGGTCTTCCACGCGGTGATCCCGGCCTTATCCACCGGATCGGTGATCACCGTGAGCACGAACCCGGCGCTCGGCGAGTAGCCGACGAGCCGGATCGCTCCGGTCTGACTCCTCGGATCGGGTTGCGGACGATCCGGCGAGGATCCGCGGCCGCCTCCACCGTCCACTCCGGCTCGATGTCAGTCGCCCCGGGGTAGCGGTCGGAACGGTGGCGGATGTACGCCGCGTCCTCCTCGTCCCACCACAACCCATCCACCATGACTACA
>NZ_CAAAFO010000134.1:736-6802 GCF_900634715.1 Candidatus Protofrankia californiensis
CAGCTACTCACGAATGTCCGGACGGCGAAACGTGAGCGTCCGCGACCGGTGTCGTGGAGAACGACGCGACGTCGAGCCACGCCTGAAGCGGCACTGTTGCATCCGCCAGGATCAGTCGATCTTGATCGTAAATCTTCCGGTGGAGACGTCCTCCACAGTCGTTCTGGGGCGTCCGAAGCCTCCGTGAGGCGGTCACGTGAGCTTCGTCGACGGGAAGATCTGCGGTTAAGATCGCCGATAATCGGCGAATGTAACAGTGCCCAGGTTGTAGCGGAGGTACCAGCGGACCGCCAGCACGATCACCTCGGGTGGGAAGCGGAACCCGGTGAACTCCGAGACGGGGACCGGCGGACGGATGGGACGTCGACGCATCCGTCCATCTTGCCTGATCAAGGACCCGGCGAACGCAACAGACCCCCCGAACTCCCCGGGCGAACGCCTACGCGGAACGGTTTGTCCTGACGATCCGGACCGAGGTCACCGACCGGATGCTGATCGTCGGTGAGCGCCACCTACGCACCGTCCTGGCCGAGTATGCGGCCCACTACAACGGACGACGCCCGCACCGCGCGCTCCACCTCCAACCGCCCCGGCCCGACCGCCCGATCGCCGACGTCACGACGGAACGGATCAAGCGCCGGCCCGTCCTCGGTGGCCTGATCAACGAATACGAACGAGCCGCCTAAAAGCCTAGGTCAACGCCGGTGGCCGAGTTCTGGCACCCCACAACCACCGTCGAACCCACCACATGGAACCCTGACGTCTTCGCCGAAGCATCTACCGGCCTATCTCGCCAACTGCACACGCTGGCGCCAGCGCCACGACACCACCCGATAAGCCCGCAGGTTGCCGAATTCCTCGATTTGGAGATCAATGCGGCGCGGGTCGCGCCGCGCGACGGCTGCGCGTGGCCGTGGGCGGCCATGCTCGCCGGCGCGTCGCGCCGCTCCTCGATCACATGTGGCGCACTGACTCCTTGAGACCGCCGTACTTCGTTAGGTTGATTGGATCTCGGCTGCTGCGGGCAGGGAGAAGACGGGACAGACCCACCAGATGCACGATCGAATAAGTGATCGCAATAACTCCCTACGAGATCCACCAGATGCAACCCCGGCTCCTGGAGTTCACCGGGCAGATGCTCGCCAGCCTGGCGCGCAAGGACCAGCGGGCCACCGCAGAGCGCTACGTGCGAGGACTGCTGGGCGAGGGCCGACGCAAGTCGATGCAGCCGATGGCCGACCGCCTCGGCATCGACTACCAGCAGTTCCAGCAGTTCATCACCTCCTCCACCTGGGACTACACCGCGGTACGGCGCACCCTGGCCACCCGGACAGCCCCGATGATCAAACCGGTCGCCTACGTCGTCGACGACACCGGCCTCCCCAAAGACGGCGACGCCTCGGCGTGCGTCGCCCACCAGTACTGCGGGCAACTCGGCAAGACCACGAACTGCCAGGTCGCGGTCAGCATCCATCTGGCCACCGACACCGCCTCCCTGGCCGGGAACTGGCGACTGTTCTGCCCGACATCATGGGACGACCGGGCACTGACCGACCCGGCCAAGGCCGAGGCGGCCCGCCGCCGCCGGGAGAAAGCGAAACTCCCCGACGAGGTCCGCCACCGGGAGAAGTGGCGCCTCGCGCTGGACATGCTCGACGAGACGACCGGCACCTGGGGGCTACCCCGACTGCCGGTGGTCACCGACTCCGGATACGGCGACGTCACCGCCTTCCGCCTGGGCCTGGACGCACGCGGCCTCGGCTATGTGGCCGCGGTCAGCCCCACCCTGACCGCCCATCCTCCCGCCGAGGCCACCCCCGTGACCCCGCCCTACACCGGCCGGGGCCGCCGGCCCACCCCGCGCTACCGGGCGAAAGCCGCGACCCTGGGCGAGCTGGCACTGGCCGTGGGCGGATGATCTAGGATCGGAGGATCCAGTCGGCCGGGGCGTGGCGGGCACCCGCTAACTGGTGGATCTTTTTCTCCTCGGCTGGATCCTGTGGCGCCCGCGCACACAAGAAGTTGGGCATGACGTGCTCCTTGCTAAAGCGAGCTGATACCCAGGTTCTCCCGATCTGCCCTGGCCTTGAGGAACCCAGCGCTAACTGGGTATGGCGACAGGCGACTGGCGCAGCCGAGGCGGCCGAGGCTGCCGGCCACACCGTGGCCGTGGTCGCCATCGACGGTCTCCCCGTCTGGGTCCTTGCGCTCGCCGACCGCAGCCGTCCGCACGCCGCCGCCGTGACAGCCCTGACCACGCTGACCGGGCAGGGCCCGGTGCTGCTCACCGGCGACAACCCCGGCGCCGCCGGCCGCCTGGCCACCGAGATCGGAATCGAGCAGGTGCACGCCAACCTGCTCCCAACGGATACGGCCTACTACTGCTCCATGAGCGCGCTTGGCATACCGACAACCGCCGTTTGACGAGGTAAAGCACTCCTGCTACGGTCACGTATCGATATCGATAATCATTTCTGTTTCCGTTGCATGGTGTCTGCGGGCGTGCACGCCGATGGTGAGGAGTTCGGTGAGTCACCTGTTGATGATCGAAAGTTGGGTCGGGGCGATGAGCACGCTGCTGCCACGCGCGATTCGAGAGGCAGGGCACCGGTTCAGCTTTCTCACCAGGGATCTCCACCACTACCTGCGCTCGGCTCCCGGGTCGGGCGTGCACCCGCTGCTGGCGGCGGACAACGTGCTCACCGCTGAGACCAACGACGTCGCCGGACTGATGACCCATGTCGAACGCCTGCACGACGTGTTGGGCTTCGACGGCGTGATCTCGTCGTGCGACTACTACCTGTCGACGGTGGCCCGCGTGGCCGCGCACCTCGGGCTGCCGGGACCCGCTCCGGATGCGGTCGAACGGGCGTATCGCAAGGACCTCACCCGGCAGGCGCTACGCGCAGCCGGGGTACCAGGGCCACAGTTCGCGCTGGCCCGTACCTGGCCGGAGGTCGCGGCGGCAGCCGCTGACCTCGGGTACCCCCTGGTGGTCAAGCCCGTTGACCTATGCGCGGGCATGCATGTACGGAAGGTAGCCAACGAGGGCGAGCTGCGTGAGGCGTTCCTCGCCTTGGACGGGTTCCCGGTGAACGCTCGGCAGCAATCCCGCATCCCCGTGGTGCTGCTGGAGGAACTGCTCACCGGACCTGAGGTGAGTGTCGAGACGGTGACCTTCGACAGCGTCACGCACGTCGTTGGTATCACGGACAAGAGTGTGGTCGGGCAGCCGTGGTTCGTGGAGAGCGGCCACATGTTCCCCGCCGATCTTCCAGCAGATCTGGCGGCGGCGGCGACCGACACCGCGGTAGCCGCGATCAAGGAGCTCGGCCTGGACCACACCGTCGCGCACACCGAGATCAAGATTACCGCCGACGGGCCACGGCTGGTGGAGGTCAACCCACGGCCTGCCGGCAACCAGATCACCGAACTCGTGCGCAGGGTGACCGGTATCGACCTGCCCATGGCCTACGCGCAACTGGCGGTAGGGCAACGGCCGCGCCTGGAGCCGTCCGACACCGGTGCGAGCAGCGCGGCAATCTCGTTCCTGCTGCCACCGGAAGCGGGAGTGATCGCCGAGGTGCCGGGAGTCGACGAGGTCGGCTTCGCCCCGGATGTCGTGGACTATGCGTTCAAGCCGGCCGGCTACCGGGTGGGTGATCCCACTAGTAACAACGCCTACCTCGGACACGTGATGGTCGTCGACCGGGCCGGTTTCGGAGCGCGTCGGCGAGCCGAGGGGCTGCTCGCCGGGGTCAGCGTGCGGTACATGGACGCCGCCCCGTTGGGGGGTGTTCGTCCGGGCGGGAGCGTCTCTCGAAATCACGAGGCGTCCGCATGACGGCGCCGCTGGTCGACGGTCCGGTGTCGTCCGTGGACGACCTGACCAACCGCGCCCTCGCCGGCGCGCTGGGATCGGATCATCCCGCCGAGCTGCGGGCAAGCGTGGGATTCGTGACCCGCCAGGGTGTCCGCCATGCCTCGCGGGAACGGGGTTACCGCAACCATGTGATCAGCTTCCGGGTGGAGCGCGCGGTGGGTTCCGCCGCGGTGGAGCCGGATGAGGTGCCCGACGCCACCGTGTACGACTGTGTCGGTGCAACTGTGGCGGAGTTACTGACGCATCCGGTGCCCGCAATCCGCGTCGCCGCCCTGGACGCCTACCTGATGAGCCTGCATCCGCATGACCGTTCCGGGGCCGAAGCCGTCGCGATTCCTGCCGGCACCTCGCTCGAGAAGTCGATGGCCAGAGCGTCGTCCGTGGTCGACCTCCTGGATGCCGCACCAGGTCGCCGTGTGCTGGTAATCGGCGTGGTGAACTCCCTGCTGCACCACTTGCGGAAACGCGGGTTGCACTACCTCCCGTGTGATCTGAAGGGGGGCCACACCGAGTGGGGCGAACCGATGATCCCGGACGCCACCGCGGTGCTCGACGACTGCGAACTGATGCTCGTGTCCGGAATGACCCTGGCCAACAACAGTTTCGAGTCGTTGCTGCGGCACGCCCGGCAGACGGGTAAACCACTGGTGCTGTTCGCCCAGACCGGCAGCGCGGTGCTGCCGTGGTTCGTCGGAGCCGGTGTCACCGCGGTGTCAGCCGAGCCGTATCCATTTTTCTGGCTGGACGGCGGTCCGAGCATGCTGTACCGCTACCGGTCGGCGTCGCGGTCGGCAGAGGCCGGACGGTGAGGGTTTCCCACTTCTCCCCCAGCCGAGCGCTTCATGGGAACCCGGAGTTGCTGACCCTGATGGGAGAGACGCCCCTTGTCCGGATCACGACTCCACTGCCGCACGCCCACGGTGGGTTCTGGGCGAAGCTGGAGTGCCTCAGCGCGGGCGGGATGAAAGCCAGGGCAGCGGTGTCCATGGTGCTGGGCGCACGGGCCCGTGGACAGTTGTGTCCTGGTGCGCCGATTGTCGAGTCCACCAGCGGCACGCTCGGGATCGGGCTCGCCTTCGCCGGTCAGATGCTGGGGCATCCGGTCGTGCTGGTGGTTGACGACGATCTTGAACCGAGCATGCGCGCTCTGCTGAGCGCATACGGCGCCCGCCTCGACGTCGTCACGCACCCCCACCCTGAGGGAGGCTGGCAACAGGCCAGGCTGGATCGACTCCAGCGCGTGCTCGCGGAACTTCCCGGTGCCTTCTGGCCCGACCAGTACAACAATCCGGACAACCCCAGCGGGTACACCTCGCTCGCACGGGAGCTCGTCGAACAACTCGATCATGCTGACGTGCTGGTGTGCAGTGTGGGCACCGGTGGGCACAGCGCTGGTGTCGTCCGGGAACTGCGCAGGTACTGGCCCCTCCTTCGGTTGATCGGCGTAGACACGGTCGGCTCCACGATCTTCGGTCAGCCCGCTCGTCACCGGCTCATGCGCGGGCTCGGCAGCAGCATCTACCCGCGCAACGTGGCGTACCACGAGTTCGACGAGGTGCACTGGCTCGGCCCGGTCGAGACGGTTTATGCCTGCCGCCGCCTGGCGAGGCACTGTTTCGTCAGCGGCGGATGGAGCACCGGCGCGGTTGCGTTGGTCGCCGCATGGGTGGCGCGAGTGGAAAACGGCGCAACCGTCGTGACGATTTTCCCGGACGGGCCTTACCGCTATCTCAACACGATCTTCGATGACGACTTCTGCCGGGACAAGGGGCTGCTCGGCCCCCCGAAGGAACATCCGGTCGAGATTGTTCATCCTTGCCGGACCGAGGTTTCCGACTGGACGCGATGCCGCTCAGTCACCGATCCTCTTGGTCGCCCCCGGCGGGTGTCGGCATGAGCATGAGAATGCACTGGAGTGTCACGGGATTAACGCTGCGTGAACCGCTGCGCATCGCCAGATCGGTGATGACCCGGCGGGACGCCGTGCAGGTGGTCATCGACTGCGACGGGGTGCGTGGCCACGGCGAAGTGGTCACCAGTCGCTTCTACGACCTCGACGTCCATCGGATCATCACTGTGCTGACCGGTTTCCGTCCCGTTCTGGAGACGTTCGACACGCCCGAGGAGCTGCTTGAGGCACTCCACCCCTCGTCGCCGGCGCTGCTGGGTGTTCCCGGTGTGCT
>NZ_CAAAFO010000134.1:6868-9691 GCF_900634715.1 Candidatus Protofrankia californiensis
GCGGCGTACCCGTGCACGAACTCGCCGGGCATCTGTCCTGGAGAGCGGTGCCGACGGCCAGCACCATCGGCATCACCGGAATCGAACGTGCCCGGCGCGGCGCGGGTGAGCTGGCGGCGCGCGGGTTCTCCGTGCTCAAGGTGAAGATGGGTGTACCCGACCCGGCGGAGGACCTCGCCCGGTTGACCGCGGTGCATGAGGCAGCCCCGCACGCACGCCTGCTGCTGGACGCCAACGGGGCATGGACCGCCGAGCAGGCCGTGCGTCTCCTCGACCACGTCGGCGGTCTCAACGTGGACGCGGTCGAGCAGCCGATCCCGCCCGGGACACCGGACGAGCTGGCCTGGGTGAGCGAGCGCAGTCCAGTGCCGGTCATCGCCGACGAGGACGCGGCGAGCCCTGCCGACGTCCGACGCATCGCGGGTGCGGTGCGGGGCGTCAACGTCAAGCTCGCCAAGTGCGGGGGGATCCTGGCCGCACTGCAGATCATCTATACGGCACGGGCACTCGGGACGGACGTGATGCTCGGGTGCCTGGTGGCCAGCTCGCTGGGGATCGCGCCGGCCGTACACCTGACCGGCCACGCACGCTGGGTGGATCTCGACGGGCATCTGCTGCTCACCGCCGACCCGTGGTCCGGTATCGGTGGCGAGGACGGCACCCTGCGGCTACGCGGTGGCCCCGGTCTCGGCGTGCTTCCGGCGGAGGAAGCGTGATGACCGCGGTGCGCCGAATACGCGACTTCCCACTGTCGGTACAGCTACTGCTGGTCAACCAGCTCGGGGTGAATCTGGGCTTCTACCTGCTCGTACCCTACCTGGCCACGCATCTCGCCGATGACCTGGGCCTGTCCCTGGCCATGGTGGGCCTCGTGCTCGGCGTGCGTAACCTCAGCCAGCAGGGCCTGTTCCTCATCGGTGGTTCCGCGTCGGACCGCATCGGCCCGCGTCGGGTGATCATTGCAGGTTGCGGACTGCGCACGGTCGGGTTCGGACTGTTCGCCGTCGGGGAGTCGGTGCAGCTCCTGCTTGCCGCCGCCGTGCTCAGCGGAGTGGCCGGGGCACTGTTCAACCCGGCGGTGCGTGCCTACATCGCGGTGGAGATGCCCGCCGACCGCCGAGCCGAAGCGTTCGCACTGTTCAATGTGTTCGCCCAGGTGGGTGCGCTGCTGGGACCGCTGCTGGGCAGCGTGCTGCTGCTGGTCGGTTTCCGGATCGCCGCGGTCACTGCCGCCGCCGTCTTCGCCGTGCTCACCGCGGCCCAGACGGTGGCGTTGCCCGGCCGGACGGTGCCCGAGCACGCCGGCTCGGTGCTCGCCGACTGGCGGGAATGCGTGACCAACCCCAGGTTCCGCGCCTTCGCTGTCGCGCTCAGCGGGATGTTCGCCCTGCAGAACCAGCTCTACCTGGTCCTGCCCATGGAGGCCGAGCGGCTGACCGGAGCGCCCAGCACTGTGGCGGCCATATTCGTAGTGTCGACGGTGGCCACCCTGCTGTGGCAGGTACGGATCACCAGGCGGTACGCGGGCCGGTCGAGGGGCCATGCACTCACGCTCGGCTTGGCGGTGATGGGTGCCGGTTTCGCGGTGCCCGCGCTGGCTTACCTGCTCCCGTGGACGGCGACGGCAACGGACGCATCGGACCTCGGCCCGGTGGCCGTCGCGGTGCGCCTGCTCCCGGTGCTGCTGGCGACCCTGTTCCTGTCGGTGGGTGTGATGATCGCCCAGCCATTCGTGTACGAGCTGATCCCGTCGTTCGGTCGGGAACAGGTCGCGGGGACCTACTTCGGGCTGTTCTACCTGGTGTCCGGGGTGGTCGCGGCGGCGAGCACCGCCGTGATCGGGTGGGTCGGCGAGCTGGGCGGGCGGCCGACAGGCTGGCTGGCCGCGCTGCTGTGCGCGGGCATCGGCCTGGTGTGCGCGGCGGCCGTGGCCGTACTGGAACGCCGTGGTGCGCTGCGGTCGGTCGTGGTCGTGTCACCGGAGCCCGCGCGATGAACGAGAACTTCCTCACCGACAACCCCCCCCTGTACGAGATCCAGTTTCCTGATCCAGATCATCGTGCCGCGCGGTTCGTGCACGACATCGTGGTGCGCTTCGGTGGCGGAGTGCACCTGCTCGACATCGGCTGCGGCACTGGTCGTGACGCGGGCTACCTGGCTGGCATCGGTTACCGGGTCACGGGTCTGGACAGCTCCACACGGATGATCGGCTACGCCGGGACCCGTCACCCCACCGTGGAGTTCGTCCCCGGCGACATGCGTTCCTTCACGCTGGGCCGCCGGTTCGACGTTCTCACGTGCTTGGACAGCACGATGTTGTACTGCCACGGCAACCACGACCTGATGGCCTTCCTGAACTGCTGCCGAGGGCATCTGACTCCGGGCGGCCTGCTTGTCGCCGAGATGCGCAACGGCGCGTTCTTCCTCACCGACAACGAACTTCTGGACGGTACCCGCACCCGGACCGTCACCTGGGACGGCGTCCCGTACACCTCGCACACGACGCTGTGGATCGACCACGCCGCCCAGCTGCTGCGGCGGTCCCGGGTCTGGGAATGGCCGGGATGCACCGTGGCGCTGCGGCAACACTCGGCGTGGCGGTTGCTGTTTCCCCAGGAACTGAGGCACTTCCTCGACCTTGCCGGGTTCGACGTACTGGCGATGTTCGACCAGCCCGGTCCGCGTACCGAACAAGTCTGGCGACCCGACGCCGTGCTGTCCACCACCTTGTCCGCCGACCGCCTGCACCTGGTGGCGCGGCTCCGGACGGACGAAACCGAGATCGAAGGAGAACAGTGGTGCTCACTCGCCTGAGCCAGCCGG
>NZ_CAAAFO010000134.1:10178-15591 GCF_900634715.1 Candidatus Protofrankia californiensis
CTGTACGACAAGCTCGCTGACCTCGGAGCGGACGTCTCCCCGCATCCCAGACTCGCCCAAGGCTGGGAACCAAACCATGATCTTACCAGATGGCGGATCACATTGCGCGAGGCGGCGTTCCACGATGGACGGCCGGTGCGCGCGCGGGATGTTCTGTTCAGCTATACCAGGATCCTCGACCCCAACCAGGCCTTCCGGGCGAAGCCGAGCCTGGCGGTGATCAACATTGCGAACAGTCGCGCCGTAGACGACCGCACCGTCGAGTTCGCGCTGCGGCAGCCGTTCGGGGAGTTCCCCAACGTGTTGGCGGCCTTCGGTACCTACATCATCCCCGAGGGAAGCGAGGACTTCACCAAGCCGGTCGGTTCCGGCCCGTTTTCGTTCGTGTCCTTCGAACCGGGCAGGTCCGCCCTGTTCAAGCGCTACCCGCATTACTGGGACGGCGCGGCCCACCTCGACGAGCTGGAGTTCGTGATCGCCAACGAGGAGTCGGCCAGAATCAACGCGCTGCTCGGCGGTCAGATCGAGTACGCGCACGATCTGACTCCCACCACGGCGCGTAGCCACGAGCACAACGACCGGCTGACTATCGTCCGATCGCCCAACAGCGCGGTCCAGGCGTTCGCTATGAAGCTCGACCGCCCACCATTTGACAACCGTGACCTGCGTGAGGCGATGTTCCTGCTCACCGACCGGCAGCAGCTGGTGGAGAGTGTGCTCTCCGGCTCCGGGCAGATCGGCAACGACCTGTTCGGCAAGGACTACAAATACTACGACGACAGCATCCCCCAGCGCGCCCGTGACCTGGACCTGGCGAAGTCGCTGATCCGCAGGGCCGGGGCGGAGGGGCTGGCGGTCAAGCTGGACACCTCCACCGCCGCCGCCGGGTTCGTGGAGGCAGCGACGATCTTCGCCGACCAGTGCCGCGAGGCCGGGCTGAACGTCGAGGTCGTGCAGGGCAACAAGGACACCTATTGGTCGGACGTTCTCAAGAACGGATCATTGTGCAGTTTCCGGTCCGGCGCGATGCCCATCGAGACACACATTACGCAACGGCTGCTCACCACATCCACCACCAATATCACCAAGTGGGCACGCCCGGAGTTCGACGCGCTCTACACCAGGGCCGTCTCCACGGCCGACGAGTCGGCCCGCACAGAGCTGTACCACCAGATGCAGCGCATGCTGCATGCCGAGGGTGGCTACCTGATGTGGGGCTTCGCCGACTGGATCATCGGCACCGCACGCAGTGTCGGCGGGGTCACCGACGCACCCGCGAACACCCTGGACTGGGCACGCTTTGACAAGGTGTGGCTTGGGTGAATTTCAGACGTTACGTGGCCCGGCGCCTGCTGATCGGAGCCGGGCAGGTTCTCATCGTGGCCACGCTGGTGTTCCTCATAGTGGAGGCCCTGCCGGGCGATGCCGCGGTGGCACTGGCCGGAGACGACCCCGACCCGGATCGGATCGAGCGGATCCGTTCCATGATGGGGTTGGATCGGTCAGTGCCGGAGCGCCTAGGCGAGTGGTTGTGGGGGCTGCCGTACCTGGATTTCGGCGTGTCGGTAGTCTCCCAGCGGCCGGTGGCGGAATTCCTGGCCGAAGGGCTGGAGCCGACGCTGGTCCTGGCGACGTTGACGTTGCTGCTGCTGGTACCGTTGTCGCTGCTGCTCGGTGTCGTCGCGGCGACCAGGGAAGGCGGCCTGTTCGACCGCGTGGTCACCGCGGTCAGTGTCAGCCTGCACGCGATCCCCGAGTTCGCCCTGGCAATCCTGCTCGTCGCCCTGTTCGGTGTGGGTCTTCGCTGGTTCCCGCCCACCGCGATCGGCGTCAACGGCGACCTGCTGAGTCGTCCGGCGGTGCTGGTGATGCCGTTGCTGGTGCTGCTGGCCAGACCGATCTGTTCGATCAGCAGACTGGTACGGGCCGGAATGATCGATGCACTCGCCTCCGGCTACGTACGGCACATGAGTCGGTTGGGGCTGTCCACCCGGCGGGTCCGGCTCGCTCACGCGCTGCCCAACGCGCTGGCGCCCGCCGTCCAGCAGATCGCGCGCACTGTTGACTGGCTGCTGGGCGGCGTGATCGTCGTGGAAGCGGTGTTCGTCATCCCCGGTCTCGGCACCACGCTGGTGGACGCGGTCGCCGGGCGTGATCTGCCGGTGATCCAGGGACTCGCTGTGGTTTTCGCGACGACGACGGTGTTGGTGAACCTGGTCGCGGACGTGGTCGCGTTCCGGCTCGCACCCCGGGTAGGCGGTGCCGGGTGAGGTCGATGCTGCGTTACAGCATAGGCGGGACGCTGGTCGTCGGCCCGCTGCTGCTGGCCGTGACGGGACCATGGTTCGTCCCGGACACCCTCACCCGGGGCGCGCCGTTCACATCCGGCGGCGGACACCGGCTGGGTACCGACTTCGTCGGCCGCGATGTGTGGCACCAGGTACTGCTCGGGGGCCGCGCCCTGGTCCTGATCGCGGTGATCTCCACGGCGATGTCGTACCTGGTGGGCATCGTGTGGGCGTTGTCGGCGGCGATGAGCCGGCGACGGTGGCTGGATGAGGTGCTCATGCGCCCGCTGGACATCCTACTGGCGGTGCCGTCACTGCTGATCCTGATCCTGGTGGCCGGCATCGCCCAGCGGGGTGAGTTGACGTTGGTTCTCATCGTCGCACTGATCAACCTGCCGGAGGTGGTCCGGATCTCTAGGGCCGCGGCTCTGGAGATCGCCAGCCGGCCGGCGCTAGAGGCCATGCGCCTCCAGGGTGAGACCTGGTGGCGTATCGCGGTCGGCTACGTCTGTCGGTCCATGCTGCGGATCCTGGCCGCGGACGTGGGTACCCGGCTCACCACATCGCTGTACCTGGTGGCGTCGGCCAGTTTCCTCGGCGTCGGGGTGCCACCGGACGCCGGCGACTGGGCGGTGATGGTGGACCGCAACCGGGCCGGTCTGTTCCTCACCCCTTGGGGGGTGGTGGTTCCCACCCTGCTGATCATGGCGCTCATCGTCGGCCTGAACCTGACCTTCGATCGGGTCATGAGCACCCGCCAGGAGGTGCGATGGTGACGGAACCGGTCGTGCGGGTCGACAACCTCCGGATCAGCTGTGCCGGTCGTCCCATCGTGGACGGGGTGAGCTTCACCCTGGCGACCGGGAAGGTAGTCGCGTATGTCGGTGCCTCCGGCAGTGGCAAGACCACCACCGGCTTAGCGTTGCTGGGCGAGTACCCCCGGGGTGCGGAGGTATCCGGCCGGGTCCATGTGGCCGGGCAGGAGATCACCCCGTGCAACCCGCCACCGGCCGGCGTGGTCGGGTTCGTCCCGCAGCATCCGTCGGCGGTGCTCAACCCGGTGCGCCGCATCGGCGGGGTGCTGCGGGAGATCGCCTCCCCGCGCCAGGCCGCGCAGACCATCGGGCGCGGCGCGCTGGTGGCCGACGCCCTGCGACGGGCTCAACTGCCCACCGGCCCCGACCTGATGCGCCGCTACCCGCACCAACTCTCCGGTGGCCAGCAGCAACGGGTGGTCCTGGCGCAGGCACTGATGGGTGACCCGGTCGTCATCGTGGCTGATGAACCGACGACAGGACAGGACGCGATCACATGTCGTGAAATGATCATCGAACTCGCCGCGCTCGCGCACCGCGGGGCGGCGATAATGTTGCTCTGTCACGATCTCGATGTGGTCCGGGCGCTCGCCGACCAGGTCGTGGTGCTGCGCGCCGGACAGGTGATCGAAGCGGGTGACGCCGCCTCCGTACTGGCTCGGCCACGGCACGACTACACCCGGGCCCTGGTCGCCGCCCAGCCCGACGCCAGTGCCATCAGGATCACCCCTCGTCCGGTCGGAGCTGCGGACCGGCTGAGTGTTGTAGGGCTGGAAGCCCAGCACGGTACCGCCACCGTGCTGCACGAGGTTCGGGTCCAGGTGGCCGCGGGCGAATGCCTGGCGATCGTTGGTCGTTCCGGAAGCGGCAAGACCACATTGGCCCGCTGCGTCGCGGGCCTGCACTCTCCCAGCGCCGGTACGGTGCTGCTCGACGGATGCCCGCTGCCGGGCTCGGTGCGCCGCCGCTCCCGCCGTGAGCTGGCTGCGGTGCAGTATGTTTTCCAGGACGCCCACGCCTCCTTCGACCACCATCGGACGGTCCTTGAGCAGGTCAGCAGGACTGCCGTGCGGCTGCGAGGTCTCACCGCGTCTGAGGCGCGCACGGCCGCGGTGAACGCGCTCGCTGACGTCGGTTTATCCGAGGGGACGGTGCGGCGGCGGCCGGCAAGCCTGTCCGGCGGTGAACTGCGACGCGCCGCACTAGCGCGTGCCCTGCTCGCCGAACCCGATGTGCTGATCTGCGACGAGATCACCGCGGGGCTGGACACCCTTACCCAGGCGGAGATCCTCGACCAGCTCGCCGAGCTGCGCCGCGGATACGGGCTCACTCTGCTACTAATCAGCCACGATGCGGCCGTCGTCACCAGACTCGCTGATCAAATCGCGGTCATCCACAACGGCCGGGTCGTGGAGCGGGGCGACGCGGCCGCTGTGCTGGGCGCACCAGAGCATCCCGTGACCAGGCGGCTGTTCGACAGTCTCGTACAGGCCCGGGAAGTCCGAACCGGCCTGGACGACTCGGTCCTCAGCGGCACGCGACAGGAATGATCCAGGGAGGGACAGTTGACCGAGTTAACTAAGTACCACCGCTGCGTGGGTTCCTACGAACTGCGAATGGCCCAGCCCGCCGATGTGGATGGCGCACGCAGCGTGATGCTGGACACCTTCTATCGAGATTTCGACTACGGCTACCGTCCGGAGTGGCACGATGACGTCATCGATATCATCGGAACCTATTTGCATCCAGGCCATCACGCATTGTTCATCGCCGCCAAGAGGGACGAGATCGTGGCGACAACCGCAGTGCGTGCCGTGGGGCCCAAAAGCCCTCCACACCCGGCCTGGCTTACCGAACGCTACCCCTCGGAGACCACGGCACAGCTTTTCCGGGTCTATGTCCGCCCCGACCATCGCCGCCGTGGGCTGGCACGGACATTGGTCGAACTTGCCTGTGAGTTTGTCTCCGCGGCCCCGGGTTACGAGGCCATTTACCTGCACACCGACACCCGGATCGACGGTGTCGAAGCGTTCTGGCGATCAGTTGCGGTCGAGGTCTGCGATGCCCGCGACCACGATCCCAGGAATTTCCAGCCGGTGCACTTCGAGATCCCGATCCCTCGAGCGGACCTTCACGGGATGCAACACAGCCAGAACGGCGACACACAGTGATATCTCGACGATCACGATGATGTAGGCGTGGGTAAGCCCTTCGGGCTCGGTGACTTCGTCGGCTCACCTCACATGCAACGCACCCTGGGATCGAAGGGCGCAAGCTCACCGGAAGGAGTTGCGGTGGGTCTGTTGCGTT
>NZ_CAAAFO010000134.1:15825-18565 GCF_900634715.1 Candidatus Protofrankia californiensis
ATGACAGCATGTTCGCCACCCACCCGGACGCATCGACCGGCTTCCTGAGATAATGGATCAGTGAGCGCATGGGTGCCCCTGTTCCAGACCCTGGTTTGGGCTGGTCTCATCGTCTTCTTACTTCTGTTCCTGCGCGCTCCGATCATGGAAGCCGGCAAGGCAGTCAGTGGTCGCATCGTGAGAGGCGGTGCCGTCGAGTTCTCCGTCGGCAGCTGGTTCCAGGCCAAACTCGACCAACTGCAAGACCTAGAGCACCGGTCAGGTAGCCGTATGTGACCTGTGGTAGGCAGCACGGGTCGGTGGGCGCCTAGTGCCCACCTCTGATCAGAAGGTGCTGTCTGATGCGTCCCGGGGTGTGGCGTCCGCCGGTGGAACCCTCGACCGCGGAACAAACAGTGATCAGGCCGGTGCGGCGGGCGAAGCTGTTCGTGTTCCTGCGTCAGCATCGCCACGAACTGTTCGACGAGGCGTTCCAGACCGAGCTCGCCGAAGTCTACCGCGACAGCCCGAAAGGCCAGCCGCCGGTACCCCCGGCGCAGCTGGCGCTGGCGCTGATCCTGCAGGCCTACACCGGAGCCTCCGACGACGAGGTGATCGAGGCCTGTGTGATGGACCGGCGCTGGCAGCTGGTGCTGGACTGCCTGGACGCCGACCGTCCCCCTATCTCCAAGGGCACCCTGGTGGGATTCCGCACCCGGCTGATCACCGCCGGGTGGGACCGGCGGCTGATCGAACGCACCATCGAGATCGCCACGGTGAGCGGGGGGTTCGGGCCGCGGGCGTTACGCGCGGCGTTGGACTCCAGCCCCCTGTGGGGTGCCGGCCGGGTCGAGGACACCCCGACCATGATGGGACACGCCCTGCGCAAGGCCCTGGGCGTGATCGCGGTCCAGCAGGGGTGGGGCGAGCCGAGGGAACTACCATCCTGGCCGGCCGGGCCGGGGCACCGGTCCTGGCCGGATCCAGCCTCAAAGCCGCATTGGACGCCGACTGGGACGACCCCGGCGAACGGGACCGTGCCCTGGCGGTGATGCTGGCCTGTTGGACTCTGTTGTCTAATCCGGTTACGCGGCGAGACCGAAGTCGAGTCTTGCGAGATGGCTGACCCGAGGCCGGTCGAGTGGCGTGCCGGTCCACCACGCGTCTAACCGGATCAGGTTGAGGGCGGTAGCGGCGAACACGTGGGCAAGCCGGGTCTTGGGTAATCCGGTATAGCGGCAGCGACGGACCCCGGTGACGGCAACTGATTGATGGATGGTGCCCTCGACACCGGCTCGGGTTGCATAGCGCTGTTTCCACTCGTCGGTGGTCTGTTCGGCGCGGGCTTGCTCGACCGCTTCGTGAATGTCGCGGGGACGTAGCATCAACTGGCGGCCATTCCGGGTAGATCGTGTGCATTGTGGACGGGCAGGACACGCTTGGCAGGCCGTGACCAGGAAACGCACCACGATCGATTCCCGGCCGCGTTCGCTGCATGACGACCAGATCGTGCTGGTCACGCCTTGCGGACAGGTGACGCGCTGGTTGTCCCAGTCGATGGTGAACGCGGCGCGTTCGAAACCACCACCGGCCTGAACCTGGCGGGAGTTGCCGGCCCGTAACGGACCTAGCAACGTAATACTAAAATCGCGCCGAGAGTCGATGAGGAGCCCAGCGCTGGTGTAGCCGGCATCGACCAGGTGCTCGGCAGGAAGCAAAGACCTGCGGTCGAGATCGTTATGGATTCTTTCGAGCATCTCCACATCGGTGACAGTCGCGTCGGTGGTGGTCACATTCGTGACCAGATGCGGCGCACCGGTCGTGCTCACATCGCCGCAGCTCTCCGTGAGATGGACTTTGTAGCCCTCCCAACCGGAACCGCGTTTGGTCGCGTACCGGGCGTCGGTGTCATACGGCGAGCAGATCCGATCTCTGCTGGGCGGGAGGTCTTTTTCCTCCCGCCACACCACCTCCCGCCCGCCGTGGGTGATCGTGCGGTGGTACTGCTTGAGCCACACCGTGCGCGGAGTGACCACGGCGGGGATCTCACGCAGCCAGATCGGTGCGCCGGCGGCGTGACCGGATTCCAGAAGACCGAACCCGTCGACTCCAACCTGTATGGCCATCGCTTTGCGCTTGTCGTCGCCTTTCGGAATCCGGTAGGAGTCCATGCGAGCGCCGTACCGTGTTACCCATTCGGCGTCGATCTGGGTGGTCAGCCACGGCCAATGCCTCCAGGGCCGCTCGCAGCGTCTCGGCGAGGAACTCCAGCCGATTGGCCGAACGTACCGCCGCCAGCACGTGCGTGGAGTCCGTGCGTTGCCGGCCGCCGGCCTTGACTAGCCCCAGCTCGGACAGTCGAGCCAGCAGCAGGTCCAGTACCTTCTCTTCCAGACCGTGGTCGATGAGTCGTTGCCGGAACCGGGTCTGCCCAAGAAACGGTGTAACGGACAGCAATGTTCAAGCGTCTCTGCAGGTCACGGCCTTACTCTGAAGATTACCGATCAAGATCCCCTGACGCTCCCGAAGTTGCCCCGGGTCTGTTCACATCTTGCTTTGGGAGGCGGGGGCGGACGACCAGATCGTGGGCTGGCGGAACGCCGATGGCGGTCAGGCCGGTGGCTGGGCCAGGTCGGACAGGAGGGTCTCGAGGACCGACTCCTCGTGGATGGTCACGTCGAGGGTCGTCATGGTCGGCGCGAGCTCACCGTCCCATACCGCTTCGACGGGGGTGCCGGTGAGGGACAGCGCAGGGGTTCTT
>NZ_CAAAFO010000134.1:19124-24680 GCF_900634715.1 Candidatus Protofrankia californiensis
CCTCGACGACCCGCGGGTTCTCACAGACCCGCACCAGGCTGCCCGGTACCACGGTCCAGTCGGTGTCCATAACCTCACGCAGAGCAAGATGCGTCTCCTGGGCGTGGGCGGCGCGCTCCCGCAGCGCCCGTTCCCGCCAGCCCTCGGCGGTCGGGCGCAGGCCGTAGGTCAGTACGGTCGACGACACCTCGTCGACGACGACCCCGGCGGATCGCCACAACGCCCGTCGACCGGCGGCATCCCTGACCGCTGTTGCCGGGTCCTCGTCGGCGGCCAGGGCCAGGCCGCGCAGCACCAGCCGGGCGAGAACCGCTCCGTCGTCGAGGCCGTGGGCAGTGCCGGTGACGCTCTCGGCGAGTTCGCCGCGTCCGATCCACACCTGCCGGAGGGACGGTTGCCGCAGAGGCGACCCGGCAGGCCCGGCAGGCCCGGCGGGTCTGGCGGGTCTGGCGGGCCCGGCGGGTCCGGCGGGTCCGGCGGGCGCTGCCGGTCTGGCGGACCCGCCGGAGCCGTCACGCCCGTCAGGCCCGGCGCGTAGCACGGCGAGCGTCTCCACGGCGTGATCGAGGAGGACCGCGGCACCGTCGGGGCCGAATCGGGCGAGACCGCTGGTGCGGCGGGTGGTCTCGAGCCAGGCGGAGGCCCAGGGCACGTCGGCCAGGCAGGCAGCGGCCAGGGCCGCCCGCGCCGACGCCCACACCTCGCTCCAGGCGTCCCGGTTCGCGCGCCGCTGGCCGACCCGGTCCGCGACGGGCCGGCCGAGCACGGTGAGCACCGCCACCACGCCGCGAGCGGCTGCGCTCGACCGCAGACGTTCGTCCAGCTGGTCCAGCCGAACCCGGGCCACGCCGTCACGAACCGAGACGGGCGTGCCCAGCATCTGCGTGATGGCCTGGCGTTCGTCCGGCGTGACATCCGACAGCCGCAGCGTCCCCTGGGCGCGGGCGCCGTTGGCTTCCAGCCGGCGGTGCGCGGCGTCCCACAACCGGCCGAGAGCGGGCTGCCGCAACCAGGCGAGGGTGTCCTCCCGCGGGGCCTCCTCCCGCGGGATCTCCTTCCGCGGGGCGTCGCCGTGTGGGCTGTCGATGCGCGGGTGAGGCCGCGCGTCCGGGGGCGTGGCTGTCATGTGACCAGACGCATGCGGTAGCCGTTCCACTCGTAGTGCAAGGTGGCGATCCCGCGCGCCAGCGGGTCCCGCAGACACTCGTAGACGTGCAGATGGGGGACGGCCGGGGCGTTCCCCCACAGCCGCTCGCTGGTGAGGATGAAGTCCAGGTCAAGGTCGACGAGCAGCTCGAGCAGTTTCGCGTGGGTCGGCTCGTCGACCTTGGCGAAGGCGTCGTCGAGCAGGATGAGCCTCGGCACCGTCGGCTCGACCTGCCCCAGCGAGGTGAAGTGCGCGGCCGCTGCGGCGAAGAGCACAAGGTAGGAGACCACCCGCTGCTCGCCCTGGCTGAGACCGGTGCGGGGGCCGAGCCGGCGTTCCCGGCCGTGCGGGTCGGTGACGCGGACGTCGAAGGTGTGCCAGATCCGGTAGTCGAGCGCCTTGCGCAGGTGGACGGCGTAGCCGACGCCTGGGTCCTCCCTGCGTTCCGACTCGATCATCCGGTGCAGCGCGGCGCGCAGACGCTCGTTCTCCTCCTGGGTGCGCATGCCGGAGGAGGTGGCGAGCAGGTCGACGGCGGCCCGTGTGTCGGCGTCCACCTCGCCGCTGATCTCCCAGACCAGCCGTACCCCGATGCCGTGGGAGCTGCGGACCTCGGTGAGCACCTGGTTCATGTCGTCGACGAGCGTGCGCGCGAGGATCATCTGCCGGGACAGGCTGTCGCCGAGCTCGCCGAGCAGGAACCGGCGGAACACCTCCTGCTCCCGGTCGGACAGCCGGGTCCTGGCCTCGCCGAGCTCCCGGGAGATCCGCGCGGCGAACACCACGACCGGGTGCGAACCGGAGTCGTCGTGGATCTCGACGACCTTGATGTTCTCCCGCTCGGCCATCGGGGCGTCCAGGCCGCCCGGCAGGGCGTCGGCGAGTTCCTGCCCACGCCGCATGATCTGGGTGTCGGTCTGGTCGGCGCGGGGTGGGTCCAGGTGTTCGGCGATCTCGCCGGCCAGATCGTCGAGCCGGCGTATCCGGGCGCGGACGTCGTCGGCGGGCAGGTCGGCGTCGGAGACGGCCGTCGGCGGCTGCATGCCCGCGGCCTGGGGCAGGCCGGGCATCAGCAGCGCCGTGCGCAGCGACTGCCCCACCCGGATGACCTCCCGCTCCCGCTCGGCGAGCTCGTTCAGCGCCTGCCTGCGGTCGGCTTCGGCGGACGCCTTGTTGGCCACCGCCAGCCGAGCGGTCTGTTCGGCCGCGGGCGTGGCCGCGTTCGCCCGCTCCCGGCGGCCCGTCGCGTCTGCCTCCCGGGCCATCAGCTCCCGCTCGCTCGCCCCGATCGCCGACGCCTGCTCGGAGAGTTCACGCCGGGCCTCCTCGTGGCGTTCCCGGGCCGCTGTGGCGTCGGTCGCCGACTTCTGCGCGGCCGCCTCGGCCGCGCGATAGCCGGCGAGCAGATCAGGGTGGCGGCGGGTGAGCGTCGACAGCTCGGCGACACCGCCGCGCAGACGCTCGACGTCGGTCAGCAGACGGTCGAGTTGTCGCCGCAGCTCGTCGAGCCGGGCCGGATCGGTCGGAAGGTCCGCACCGGACGCGGTCGCCTCGGCACGACGCCGGGCGACGGCCGCGGCGGTGGTGAGCGCACGGGCCTTCTCCCGCGCCGCGGCCAGCTCGCGTTCGGCCGCCGCTTCGGCGCGGACCGCGCTCTCCCACAACGTCCAGGCCCGGTCCAGCTCGGCGCCGCGAGGCAGTTCCCGCGCAGCGGTACGCAGCCCGTCCCGGCGCTCGGTCGCCAGGCGCAGGCGCTCCCGCGCCGCCGCCAGTTCGGCGTCCAGACCGTCGATCCGCGCCGTCAGCTCGGCGAGCAGCCGCGCCCGGGTATGGGCACGCACACCCGCGCCGACGTACTCGGCCTCCTCCTTGCGGTGGGCGCCGGAGGCAACGCCGAGCCGCCACCGGCCGTCGACCGCCACCCAGCTCGCCGGACTGCCGGACGCCGGATCGCCGGACGCGGGAGCCGCCGGGACGGCGGACGCCGCCGCGGTGAGGGCCACCGTGGCGGGGGTTGGGCTGGCGGGGGTTGCCGCCCTCGGCTCGAGGACGGGCCCCAGGCCGACGCTGCTCAGCACCGCCGTCACGGTCGCCGCGCTGACCGGCGCGGTCACGCCCGTTGATCCAGCGGCCGCCGCCTCAGGGCCCGTTGCCGAGTCGGGGCCCGTCGCCGAGCCGAGGTCTGCCGCCGCCCCGGAGCCGACCGACGGGCGCAGCACGCCGGCAAGGCTCGGGCCGGTCACCGGCCGGCCGGCTGTCAGGATCGTGTCGCGGGTGTGCGGGTCGAGCAGCACGCCGTCCGCGCGCACCCAGGCGTCGAGCAGGCCGGAGGCCTCCAAAGCCGCCTCGATGCCGGCCCGCGCGGCTGGCCCCACCTCGTCGGCGAAGTCGACCAGCAGGTACAGCGGCGCGCCGGTGCCGGGCTGGCGGGCGTGGTCGACGAACCGGGATCGAGGTGGCGCCGGGTCACGTTCGGCCAGCACCCGCTCGTACTCGCGGCGGGCCTCGGCCAGCTGCCCGGACAACGCCGTCCCGGCCGCGGCCGCGGAGTCGCGGGCGGCGTCCAACGCGGCGAACGCGTCGGCGAGCGCGGCGTGGGCGGCGCGTTCCACCTCGGCCGGGGCTTCCGGACCCAGTGCGCCGTCGATCCCGTCGCCGCCGGCGGATCCGGGGGGTCCCGCATCCTCGTGCGGCTCCACGGCGGTGAGGACCCCGCTCAGGTCGACCCGGGGTGACATGTCATTCGGGGGAGTCGTGGGCGAACCGTCCGATGCAGTCACCCGTGAGCCGTCCGACGCAGTCGCGGGTGGGCTATCCGGCGCAGCCGCCGGCAGGTCCGCGGCGGCGGCGCTCAGCCGCGGGTCGGTGCACCAGGTGCGAACGGCGGCGGCGAACGCCGCGGATGCCGCCGCGACCTGGCCCGTGCGGGCGGTCCGCTCGGCGGAGGCGGTCTCCACCCTGCTCTCGGCCCGGCCGGTCTCCTCCTGCGCGGCCCCGGCGACGCGACGCGCCTCGTCGGCCTCCCGCAGCTCGTCGACCAGCCGCCGGACCGTGCGCGCACGGCCACGGATGACGCCGATGACGTCGGTCAACCGGCGGCCCAGCTCCCCGGCTTGGAGGTGCATGGCCTGGACGTCGACGGTCCGCACGCCGGCCGCGAGACGGCTGATCACCGGCTGTGGTGGGGAGGCGAAGGCGACCGCGTCCACGCCGACACCGACGGCGTCCTCGGCCGCCTGGCTGTGCGCCGCCCTGATCCGGCCGACCTCGCTGGCGATCCGGTCGGCGTCGTCGTCGAGCCGTCCACCGGCTGTGGAGTACTGCGCTGCCGCCGCCCGCGCGGCCGTGTCCGCCGCATCGGCGGCTCCGGCCAGCGCGTGCACCGCCTTGCGCCGATCACGAAGCTGGGTCAGGGACTGGTAGTCGGCACTGTCCCGCAACGCCCGCAGGTCCGCCTCGGCGACCCGGAACGCCGTTTTGAGCTCGTCGAGCCGCGCGCGGGCGGCGTTGTCCGCCTCCACCGCCGCCGCGAGATCACGTTCGGCCGTGCCGGCCCGTCGCCGGCTCGACCGCAGCGACTCCAGCTCGTCACGGACCGCGCCGACCCGTCGTCGCAGCACGCCGTGCAGGTAACCCCGGTAGGCGGTCAGAAAGGAGGCGAGCGCGCTGTCGGTCCGCTCCAGCCGGGCGAGTTCCTCCCGGACGGCGTCGAGATCGTCGAGGTTGTGCGCGACGTCGTCGACGATCTCCTCGTCGATGGGCGGAAGCGCCTCGGAGAGCACCGGAGCCAGCCCGCCGGTCTCCACCCGGTCACCGATCGTCGGCCGGCGCAGACGATGGAGCAGGTGCGTCAGGTTCCGGTACCGCCCCGCGTCGGCCAGACCGAAGACGTCCTTCGCGACCCTCGTCCGGTAGTCCTTCGCCACCGGGAAGGTGTCCGCCTCGCCAACAAGCGCCCGCAGCCGGTCCAGGGGGAGCGGCTGCCCGCCCTCGACGAGCGGCAGATCGTGCCCGACCCGCATGCGGCTAAGGAAGAACAGCGGCTTGGCCTCGTTCGACGACCGGGACGCCCTGATCGCCGCGCCCAGCGTCAGGAACTCGTCTTCGTCGTCGGTCTCGCGGCGCAGTTCCAGCCACAGGTATCCCAGGCGGTTCGACGCGTCGGAGCCATCCAGCATCAGCCAGCGCAGGCTGGTCCGCCCGGTGCCGGTGGCGTCCAGCGCCCGCGCGTCGCCGTCCAGCAGGAACGGCAGCAGCATCTCCATCGCCTTCGACTTACCCGCGCCGTTCTTGCCGCGCAGCAGCAGCCGACCCCCGCCGAAGAGGAACTCGGCGTCGTCGTACTGCCACACGTTGCGGATGCCGGCGCGGTACAGGCGATACCGGTGGGGGTTGCGGCCGGCGCCGGG
>NZ_CAAAFO010000134.1:24839-27805 GCF_900634715.1 Candidatus Protofrankia californiensis
TTCCGCCGACGCCGATTCCGCTGGGGCTGATTCCGGCGGAGCCGGGTCCCGCTCGCCGCGCGGACGGGTTTGCGCCGGGGCGAGCAGGCGCATGGTGACGAGCAGTTCGCAGACGTCCCGGCGCAGCGCCGCGGGGTCATCCACGTAGAGCCGCGCCCACCCGCACGGCTTGGCGTACTCGGCCGTCACCTCCGCGATCACCCGGTCGAGCAGCTCGTCCGGCACCGGCACGCCGATCACCAGCCTGGCTCCGGATGCCGGATGACCGGCGTCCACCGGGCGCAGCTCGTCGACCAGCCGCCCGGCGACCAGCAGCGCGGCCTGCGGCACGGTGCCGGTGCCCGGGAACGCGATGTCAGTCGTCGTCTCGTCGGGGTCGACGAGCAGCGCGCCCTCAGCGCGGATCTCCATGTCCAGGCCGAACTGGTCGGCGAAGATCCGCTGTTCCCGGCGTTGCTGCTGGCGCAGCCAGCCGCGCTCGTCCGGGGTGAGGTCGTCCAGATAGACCGCCGGGGTCTCGACCAGCAGCCGGCGGACGGCGTGACGGGGGCCGCCGGGACCGGCGTCGGCGGCCCGATCGATCAGTTCGGCGGGTGTGCGCGCCGCCCGGAGCGAGCCGACTACGAGGGCCCGAGCGATCTCCCGGTCGACCGACAGCAGGGCGTCCTTCTTCTCGTCGTCGACGTAGGCGGTGACAGTGCCGTCCACCTCGTTCAGGACGCCCCAGACGACGAGCTGGCGCAGCGCGGCGGCGATCATCCGGCGCTCGACCTGCCGGTCCGGGTCGGCCATCTCGACGCCGGCGTCCACCGCCGCCGTCCGGATGCCGGCCACAAGCTGCGACAGCAGCATCTGGTCGGCCGCGGTGACCAGCACCGACAAAGCCAACGTCAGGTACGCGTAGGCGCGCGGCGTGAACGCAGCCCCGGTACTACGGACCAGCCGCCGCCCGGACGACGCCCCGAGCCCGGCCTTGACCAGACGGGCGAAACCCGCTTCGACCATGAGCCGGTAGCCCAGGTGCTGCTGGAAGAGCGCCTTCAGCGGCTCGGCATGGCGCCGGATCAGACGGAAGCCGTCCGCGTGTGGGCCGGCCGCGGTGACCAGGCCGTGCGCGAGCAGGATGCGGGCGGCCTCCCGCTGCTCGGCGGCCACCTCCTCCTCGTGCGCGGCCGCGCCGCCCACCCGCGGGCGGCTAGCCATCACGCCGCCTTGACCTCTCGTCTCCCACGGCCATCCGCCCGAACGACCAGCCGTCCTGTTCGTACGGCCAGTCATCCTGTTCGTACGGCCAGCCGTCACCGAGGCTCGGTTCGGTGCCGACGGCCGCGCCGGGTCCGGGCGCAGCCCTGCCTCCGGCGGCTGGAATGGCCGCGCCGGGACCGACGTCCAGCCGCAGTCCGTCCACGGATAGTTCGCCGTCGGTGCTGTGCAGGGTGAGCGTGGCACCGGGCTGGCGGGTGACGGCCAGCGCCAGGTCGACGTCCTTGGCCGAGGCGTAGGCGCCTTCCAGGGCCAGGACGCTCGTCGGCTCGGGACGGGCCCTCGCGGCGCCGAGCGCGGACGCCAGCAGCTCGAGTAACAGCGACAGCGCCGGCGCGGACAGTCGCGCCTCGCCGAGCCGGCCGGCGGCGCCGCGTAGTTCGGCGGCGGCCGCCTCCCGGGCACGGGCGATCTCGGCGGCCTCGACCAGCAACTTCTCCTTCTGCGCGCGATGATCCTCCACGCCGGCTGTGCGGCCCCGGGCGGCGCGGGTGCCGCGTTCACGCAAGCTGACGGGCACGTCCACCTCCGGGCCGTGCCACCAGCTCACGGACGCCGGTACCGGCATGTCGGGCGGGATGGCGTACGCGACGTGCCTGGCCCCGTACAGGCCGAATGCGGCGCAGAACAGATCCTCGGCCTCGGTCTGGTCGGCGTCGTCGAACCAGCGGGCGAGCCGGAGCAGGTCTCGTCGCCGGGACACCTCACCGCCGGCGGAGCGGATCATCCTCTTGGCGTTTGCGAGCAGCGACTGTAACGCCCGCAGCGTCGCCGAACGCAGGCTGTCGACCTCGCTCGGGGTGTCCGAGCCGGACTCGAACCAGCCGCGTAACGCCTCCCAGTCCGCCAGGTCACGACCGGGAGCGCGCCGCACCTGGGTTCCCGGCGCGATGTCGGTCAGCCCCGAAAGCCCGGGGTCCGCGGTGTCGACGCGGGCGAGCAGCTCCGGCAGGTGCGGCCAGCAGCGGCGCAGGTCACCGGCGACCCGCGGCGCCAGCATCGACACCTCTTCGGTGATCGACTCGATGTAGTCGAGCAGGAGATCCTTGAAGCCGGTGTAGTCGGCGCTGTCGAGATCGTAGCGGGACAGCACGGAGCCCAGGTAGGCGTAGAAGTCACGCACCGAGTCGGCGAACTCGGCGAACTGGACGAAGATCGTTCCGATGCGTTCGGTTGCCTCGGTGAGGCCGATTCCCCCCGGCCGTTCCAGCATGTCCGCCAGTTCCGCGAGCCCCCGCGCCACCAGCGCCAGCATCTGCCGGCTGACCTCCCGGGCGGCGTCCGCCGACCCGAGCAGATCCTCGACGGAACGCTGCACCCGCTCGCCGAGGCGGGAGAGTTGGAAGCGAGCCCGGGCACGCTGGTACTCCCGGATGCTCGACACCCGAACCGTGTGCGAGCTGCGCAGCAGGTTGCCCCAGCCGACAAGATTGTTCAGCTTGTCCGTGACGGTGTCGGCGTCGAGATCGATGCCGCCCGCGGCGAGCTGGGCCGCCACCTCGGGCGCGGAGAAGTCCACGAGCAGTGACGTGACGAACAACCGCATGATCGCCATATAGGTCATCCGGTCCGGAACCGTCAGATAGGTATAGGCCTCGAGCCGGGCGTGGGTCTCCTCGCGCGGCTCGGCGGCACCGCCCGCGTCGCCGGTGGTGCCCGGATCAGGGTCCGTAACCATGGCCTCAGGGTAGGCGGCGGGTCCG
>NZ_CAAAFO010000134.1:28428-33601 GCF_900634715.1 Candidatus Protofrankia californiensis
CATGTCGTCGGAGGTGCGGAGGTGCGGGGGCTGAGGTGACGAGATGACGAGGTAATCGGTGACAAAGGTTTCCAGGGACGGGGCTGCACAACTCCGGGCAAGAAGTCTCGACATCGAGAACCGACGATGCAAGCTTTCGCTCGATGTGGCGTGTGACGGTTTGCGGGCACCGGTGTCGTTCGGCGGATCGGGCTGCTGAAGACGACCGACTCGGTGGCGTGCGCCTGCACCTGGACTGACCTTGGTACCTGGACTGACCTTGGTCGAGTCACGCCTTGTAGTGTGCGGATGGTGTCGGTTCTGCGGTTCTCAGGCCTGGCGCGGACGGCGTCACGCTTCGTGAAATCCATGCGTCCAGGTCTTCGTTGACATGGGCGTGGCATTCCGCGTACGCCGCATCGCGCCCGACGACGCCGAGCGGTTACGCAGCGTCCGCCTGGCGGCTCTGGCCGATGCGCCCGGGTCCTTCTGGCAGACCCTGGCGGACGAGAGCGCCCGTCCTGGTGAGGACTGGCGGGCTCGCGCGTTGCGGAACTCGGCGGGTGACGCGCACACGACGTTCCTGCTGGAACGGGACGGCGCTCCGACGGGCATGGTGGACGTCTACCAGCCGTCGCTGGCGCCCGAGTTCCGTGAATTAGCCGCGATGTGGGTCGCGCCGGCCGTGCGCGGTATGGGTGCGGCCGGCGTACTCCTCGACGCCGCCGTGGGCTGGGCGCGGACGGTGAGCGCGGTCGGCGTCCGGCTGTGGGTCGTGCCCACGAACATGGCCGCGGTGCGTATCTACGCCCGCCACGGCTTCGAGCCGGTCGGCAGCCCCGAACCCGACACGGACGACCCGGCGGGCAAGGTCTACATGCCGATGCTGCTCAGGCTGGACATGGAGGAGGCGGCCTCACCCACGTTCATGGCGCGTGCGCTGGCCCCGTGGACCGACGAGTCGGGCTGAGCGACCGGACCGGTAACGACCGCCGGCAGCGCGGGTGAAATTTGGTTGGATTCTCAAGGCTTTGGCCGGCGCAGATGCATCCGTGGTGGCGATTGATGAAGGCGAACCCCAGCGGCCTTCGCCTGGGATCGGCATGACGAGGTCGACTGCACCGTCCGCCGGGATTCCGGATCACCTTGAGTAGTGGATGATGCTAGACCTGCCCACGGTGCGGCATCACCCCGGTCTCTGGACGAGTCGCCACGCTGTGTCTGACCAGCAACGTTCACCGGGAGTGAAAGCATTTCTTTCACCTGATCTCAGCCAGGTTGGTTACACGGTGTTGTTGAGCTCGTATCTCCGCCGCCGGCCGTTTACGAACGCGCAGGAACGCGGGTAAACTGCTGCGCAGTGTAACGTCGACCCGGGGGAGAGACGTGTGCTGGATCCCTGGAACCATCAGGGCAAGTTCGCGGAGGATTATGTCCGGGCGCTTGCGTCCGCAGCTGGTCTTCTTATTTACAAGGATGATCTCGACTATGACGGCATCGATCTCGGATTCCGTTATCCCGGTCGGGCTGGGCTCGTGTCCTCACCGGCAATCGAGGTCCAGATAAAGTCCTGGTCGAATCCCCGGATCTCCGGCGGTGAACTACTCTATGACGGGCTGAACGAGGTCCAGTACAACAAGCTTGTCGACGGGCCTTTCACTGTTCCGCGGTATCTCATCATCGTGGTCGTGCCGACGGACCGCGACTCCTACGCCCGATTCGAGACTGATGGGATGGTATTGCGCCAGCTCGGCTACTTCCGTGCGTTCGACGGGGAGCAGGCGATCAGTCGGCCGGATCGCGGGCGGCACCGCCGGGTGCGGGTACCGTTAGGGAACGTCCTGACCGTGCGGACCCTGCTGGGCCTTGTGCACGGACCGGTCGGGCCGTCTGTCCCGGCAGCATGACCGTGGAGCTGTCGGTCACCGACATCACCAGCTATCTCGCCGCATCTGGATGGGTTCGCCAACCTGGGGAATGGCGGGGTGCGGCCAGCTGGGTCCACGAGGGTGATCATGAGGTGCTCGTCCCTGCCCGCGACGGCATGGGGGACGGCGAACGCCGGATCCGGGAGATCCTGGTGCTGCTGGCCGTTGTGGAGGGCCGCTCGCGGGAGGCGATCGCCACGGACATCGGTTCTCCGATGGCCGACGTCCAGTGGTACCGCGCAGTTCCTGATGACGCCGCAGGCGGTTCTGTCAGCCTCGTGGCCGCCCTGTCGGCGCTCGAAGGTGCCCGGGACGTCCTCGGCGCGGCTGCCCGGGCGGTCCTCGCTGGCCCGCACGTTGCATTCGACGGAGCCATCCCACGGGAGGTACGTGACCTGCTTGCGCGGGTGCGGCTCGCCCCGTTCGGGTCGGCGGACGATGTCCTGACCATCCGATTTCCGCTCGCGGATGCCGTCCCGGCAGATCTGGCCGATCGGGTCAACCCGGGCATGTCCGAGCCCGTCGAGGATCCTCTGGCACGGCGTGTCCTCCTGCTGTTGCAGGACGCGGTCCTGCACCTGCGTGACGCGGCAGGTTCTGTTGAAGGGGCGGGTGACCTCGGGGTCTTCGACGAGATCGTAACCGCAGGGGTGTCGGCCAACCTGTGCGCAGCCCTGGCACGGTTCGCCGGTCCCGGCCCGGGCCAGCCGTTCGAGGTGGGGTTCCGCTGGGCGCGGGCGTTGCCGGCCGAGTCTCCGCCGCGGACGGTGACATTCGAGCGGGGGACCGGGGCGCTGCTGCGCCGTGCCGCGCGGCGGCTGCGGCGGCTTCAGCTCGCTGGCCCGGCCTCGGTCACCGGTCTCATCGGAACCCTCTACGACGACGGCAGCGAAGACCGCTTCCGAGTCCAGGTTCGCGGCGACGTGGCGATGGAACGCGGGACCGGCACCCGCCGCACTTTGTGGGTGCGGCTGCCCGACAGCACCAGCTACGACCGGGCGATCGCGGCCCACCGAGACGGGCGCCAGGTACTCGCCCGGGGCGCGCTGACAACCGTCAACGGTCGCCTTGAGCTGGCCACGGGCCCCGGTGACTTCCAACAGCTCGCATAGGACACGCGGACGCTCCGGCCGGACGTCCGCGCGCGGAACATTCGAGGAGACAGGTAGTGGAACACATCGAGTTCGGAACGCGGGAACGCGCACTGCTCCTCACCCTGATGACACTGGGTGGATCGGCCTCCAACCCGGAGCTGAAGGAACACCTCAAAGACACGCTCGATGGCGAGCCCCGGCGGCGGATGAACGAGCTGGGCCTGGTGACGAGTGTGAAACAGCGGGCCTTCCACCACGAACTCACCGAGGCGGGCTGGGCCTGGTGTGTTGGGGAACTGTCGGCGTCGGCGCCTTCGCGTGCGGGCTCGCTGGGGAGATCCCTGTACTGTGTCCTTCCCATGATCCGGGATTTCCTGAATCGCGCCGACATCAGCCTGGCCGAATTCGCTGTCGCGCGTGGCGTGGTCCCACCTGCCTCCAGCGAAGGTGAGGTCGCACCTGTCCATGGAAGCCGCGACGCCGACGAGGCCGATCTGGAGACGCGGATCCGTGGGGCCTACTGGAGCCTGGCGAAGGCGCCGCAGGATTGGGTGCTGCTGACCGCCGTGCGCTCGTTGCTCGGGAACGCGCCGCGTGCCGAGGTTGACGCGGTACTCAAACGGATGGAACGGCTGTCTGACGTGCACATCGCCCCCGAGGCCGACCAGAAGACCCTCACCGAGACGGACCGGGAGGCTGCGGTCCGGATCGGTGGTACGAGCAAGCACCTGCTATCCATCGAGGCGCGATGAACGAGGACGAGCGGCGGGCCCTACGGGACCTCAAGTCGGGTCTTGACTGGGCCGCGACCTCCGAGCATGCATGGAAATCGCCGTCTTTTCATGTCGAGGGTCTGCACCGCCAGGCGGAGACGCTGATTCTTGATGGTGTTGAAGATGCCTGGAAGTATCACGATTTAAGTCCGCTGGGCGTGGTCATCCAGGGCGAGGGTGGCCTTGGCAAGACTCATCTGCTGGGATGGGTGAGAGGCCAGCTGGAGCGGAAGGGCGGGTATTTCTTCCTTGTTGACTTCAGCGTGGTTGGGGAATTCTGGGAATTGACCGCGCGAGCGATGGTCGAAAACTTGGGTCGATCGGTTCCGCGCGCCGCATCGCCTGGGCCGGGAGGCGATGGCGCGGCATTCACGCAGCTCTCCGTCCTCATGCGTCGCCTCGCCGATATTGCGGGAGTGGACGACTGGACCTCGGCTGCGGTTGCGGGTGACGTGGCATGTTCCCGGGCCGATCTGGACAGCCTGGTCGACGGGCTGCGGGTGCACGATCGCCAGCTTGTCATCACCTGCGCGGACACCGTCCGTGCCCTGGCGCTGTACGCGTCGTCGGAACGGAACACCCTGGAGATCGGCTATGACCACCTGACCTCGACCGAGGGGGCAGAGGTCGGTGACCGGCACGCATGGGGTATGAGCCGAAGGGTCAAGGGTCCCCAGGACATCGTCGTGGAGCTGTCCAAGATCTTGGCCTTAACCGGACCCAGTGTGATTGCTGTCGACCAGATCGACTCGTTACTCCAGCACACGGCGAAGTCGGTGTCGACCGGCTACCCGGACGCCGCGACACCGGCAGCGAGCACGATAACCGAGACGGCCCGGGACGCTGTGATCGAGGAAGTGGCTGGCGGGTTGATGGCGCTGCGCCAGGTGACCCGCCGCACGCTCTGTCTGGTTGCCTGCCTGCCGTCGTCCTGGCGGTTGGTGCAGGATCAGGCGGTGGGGACCGTGCAGGACCGGTTCCGTACATCGCTGATCCTCAATACCGTGCAGGATGCAACCACTGCCCGTGTCCTGGTCGAGCGGCGGTTCGCCGCATCCTTCGCCGATACCGGGTTCATGCCGCCTGATCCGACCTGGCCGGTCGCGCCCGCGGCATTCGAGACGGCGCCGGGTCACACCCCACGGGCACTGCTGCAGCGGATCAACGCGCATATAGAGGAATGCCAGCGGGACGATGCCGTGCGGCTGCTCCAACGTTTCGACGACGCTCAGGACCCATCCGACATCCAGGTGTCCCCAACCGTCCCCGTCGTGGTGTCACGGGCGAGTTTTCCCGCGCTCGACGCACAGTTCGAGGAACTGCGTGGGCAGGCCAGGGTCGAGACGGCATTCGACCAGCGCACCGAGGACACGGCCGTTCCTCCGCTGCTGTCCGCCGG
>NZ_CAAAFO010000134.1:33658-35249 GCF_900634715.1 Candidatus Protofrankia californiensis
CCTAGCCGCCTGGATCCGGGAACTGGGCGGGCTGGGGCGGTCCTTCTCAGTGGACCCGCTGCCGGGCCGGCGACCCGAGCTGCACACCCGGCTGCGCCAAGTGCTGGACCAGACCACTGAAGATCAGCAACATTGGGTGTTTCGGGCAATCGGAGCTCCGGACCCACGGGCCGCGCTCAAACGACTGCGCGACGCCTGCACCGCCGCGGGAATCGGCTCAGGGATCCAGAACCGCATGCTCATCGTGCTGCGCAACCCGGGCTGGTCCGAGGGGGAGAAGACACAGCAACAGATGCGGATTCTGGCGCAGAGCGGCGGTCACTCGCTCCCGCTGATCGCGGATGACCTGCGTACCTTCGCGGCGCTGGAGACGATGCTGGCTGAACGTCATCCCGATCTTGACGACTGGCTGACGTCGCGGCGACCGGCGGGCGGGACGGAACTGCTCACCGAGGTTCTCGGGGGTCTCGTACCGAATCGGACGGTGGATATACCTGCGACGTCTGCCCCGGGCGGTCCGAGGGCGGCTTCCACCGCGGTCGAGACCGATCCGGTCAGCGGATCCGCTCAGGCCGGGAACCCGCCGGTTCGGGCCGAGGGTACCGAGGGCGGCGGGGTTGGCCGGACACTGTCGGTCGGTACGTCCGCATCCGGGTCCCCCGATGAACCGGAGCCGGCAACCAGTCGGATCCGGGTGGGAGTGGGTATGCGCAGCCGTGAACCGGTGGAAGTCGAGCTGGCCACGCTGAGTAAGCATACGGTGATCTTCGCTGGGACCGGGTCCGGAAAGACCGTGCTCATCCGGCGTCTGGTGGAGGAGTGCGCGCTGCGCGGCGTCTCGTCCATCGTCCTCGATCCCAACAACGACCTCGCCCGGCTCGGTGATCCATGGCCACGGCCACCGGAGGGCTGGGCTGGTGACGACGAGGCCAGAGCGAAGGAATATCTGGCAGCGACCGACGTCGTGATCTGGACGCCGGGTCGCCAGGGCGGCCGGCCGCTGAGCTTCCAGCCGCTGCCCGATCTGACGGCGGTATACGGCGACCGGGCGAGTTCACGGCCGCGCTGGACATCGCCGTCGCGGCGCTCGCACCGCGAGCTGGTACTGAGGGATCGACCACGAAGGCCGTCCGTGGCCAAGCGGTGCTGCGTGAGGCGCTGCGCTATTTCGCCCAGCACGGCGGAGGCGATCTCACAGCGTTCCTTCGGTTGCTGTCCGACCTGCCAGTCGAGGCGAGCCGGATAGAGAAAGCCGACCAGATCGCCACTGACATGGGGCAGGCGCTGACCGCAGCGACCATCATCGATCCGCTGTTCGCCGGCAGTGGGGATGCGGTCGACCCGCAGGTGCTCCTCACCCCGGCGGAGGGGAAACGTGCCCGAGTGTCGGTCGTCAGCCTTGTCGGGCTTGCGGACGATCGGAGGCCGGGCTTTGTCAGCCAGCTCCAGATGGCGCTGTTCTCGTGGATCAAACGGCATCCGGCTCGTGACCGGCCGCTCGGTGGTCTGTACGTGATGGATGAGGCGCAGACGCTGGCGCCCGCGAATTCCAAGACCGTGGCGCTGGCCAGCAGCCTGATGCTCGCGTCCC
>NZ_CAAAFO010000134.1:35704-37164 GCF_900634715.1 Candidatus Protofrankia californiensis
AGGCTCGCAAGTATGGGCTCGGGCTGGTCTTCGCGACCCAGGCGCCGAAGGGGGTGCACAACCAGATCTCGGGGAACGCGACGACGCAGTTCTTCGGCCGACTCAACAGCCCTGCTCACATCGATGCGGCGCGGGAGTTGGCGCGGGCGAAGGGTGGCAACGTCGACCGGGTGGGCCGGCTGGATCGGGGACAGTTCTACGTCACCAGCGAACGGCTATCCTTCGTACAGACGCAGACCCCGCAGTGCTTGACCTATCACCCCGCGAGCCCGCTCACCGAGGAAGAGGTTGTGGAACGGGCGCGTCGCAAGGTCGTCTCTGGGGAGTGACCGTGGTGGAGGCCAAGCCTGCATCTGGCCGGCCTGTCGATCGGATCCGTCGTTCACGTCCGGTCGCTCGCTGGCGCCTGGCGCAAGCGCGGTAGCGAGAAGCCGGTCAAGGCGTCCGGTAGATGTCCGCGCGATGATCGACGTCAAGAATGTGTACAACATTCATTTCCTCGTCAATGCGGTACACAATTCTATAGGTACCACGTCGTGGAGTGTTTCCGCTTTTTTGGACGCCCTTTTAGGCTGCCAGTTGGCTGATGTTCCTGTAGCCTAGCTCGTATTCCCTGGGTGTCAAGTATTCTAGGGTGGAATGGCGGCGTGTTGTGTTGTAGTAGTTCTCGATCCAGTCGGCGGTCTCTTTTTTCAGGTCGGCCAGGGTGGGCCAGGGGCGGGTGTGGACGAGTTCCTTCTTGTAGGTCGCGAAGAAAGATTCCGAGACGGCGTTGATGCTCCTATAGATGTCAAGCGGCCTGAGGTGACGGATCGGAAGCTGCGGCGCGGCTATAATCGACCACGTTAGATGGCGGCAGAAGGCGATAGACTTCCCGCGCGACGTATCGTTTCAGGCAGCGGATGATCTCCCGTTTCGTAAGTCCTTCTGCGGTGCGCCGCTCGACGTAATCGATGGTAGGTTGATGCCATCGCATGCGCACGATGACGGTACGGTAGAGCGCGGCGTTGGCCTGCCGGTTCCCACCTCGATTGAGCCTGTGACGGTGCGTCTTCCCGGAGGACGCCGGGATCGGATTCACTCCGCAGAGCTTCGCGAACGCCGATTCTGAGCGGATCCGGTCGGTGTTGTCCCCGGCGGCGATCAGCATGTCAGCGGCCGTGTCAGGGCCGATACCGACTGCTTCGACGAGCTGCGGCGCGGCGGTTTTCGTCTGCTGTTTGAGATGCCAGCTCAGTGACGTGACTTCCTCGTGCAGACTCAGCCACCGTCGCGCCAGCGACGCCAGCACGTGCCGCATCGCCTTCGCGGGTGTCGTCGGCGCCCCCACGCACTACAGCGCCGCGCAGGCCTCGATCAGGCGATGATCTGTGAGAGGTTCGAGCGCGCTCCGGAGCTCGTCGTCAGCGGTCACCAACGTCGCCTTCAATGTGATCATGGCTGCTGGCTGGGCCTTCACC
>NZ_CAAAFO010000134.1:37510-38120 GCF_900634715.1 Candidatus Protofrankia californiensis
GCCGTGTCCCGGGCAACCTTGATCAGACGAAGCGCCTCGACCGCCCCATCGGCCGTCTTCGGCGTCGGGGTCAGCACGCCGGCGACGACCTGGCGCGCGGCATGCTCGGCGTCGATCGTGTCGGTCTTGCCCGCCTGACGTCGCTCGCCTTTCCGCGGTGGACGGCTGACTTCCCGGACGTCGTGGCCATGCCGGCGCAGGAAACGCGCCAGTCCCAGACCGTAGGAGCCGGTTCCCTCGACCCCAAAGGCAACAAGCCGTCCTGGAGAATGCACCCGGGCCAGGCAGAACGCGAGCAGCATCTGGAAGCCGGGCGGGGTCGCCGGGATCACCAGGTCCGCGAGACGGCCTCCGAGACCGTCGAGTAGCACGGCAACATGCTGATCTTTGTGAGTGTCGACGCCGACGATGACGTCGTCGCGGGAAAGCATCATGCTGGGCATCGGCTGGCTGATCTCCTTCACAGATCACCGGTCACATCCCGCTGGTCGGGCGGGCGGACAGGACTGCGATGAGACCCTGCTGCGATCAGGCTCCTATCAGGTCACTGCCCGCCCGGCCAGCGGTCCAGAGGTCGCCGCCACGCCAGCCGACAGATCAACGCAAAGGC
>NZ_CAAAFO010000135.1:0-5916 GCF_900634715.1 Candidatus Protofrankia californiensis
AGCGGTGTCAGCTCTGCCGCCCGTCCCGTCCCCGTTCCGGGACCAGCCGGACCAGCCGGTGGGCCGATGGCCGCACGAGCAACGAACGACCGCCACCCCGCCGACGCATAGGGACACTACGAACTGAACCCGACTTCAGGTCAAGGCGTTTTCCCGGCCACGGCGGCGGTGATGTGGGCTGCGGCGGTCGCCTTGTCGACGCCGAGGCCGACGAGCACGCCCGTGCCGTCTTCGAGTTCCAGCAGGGCGAGCAGGATGTGCTCGGTCCCGATGTAGTTGTGGCCCATCCGCAGGGCCTCCCGGAATGTGAGTTCCAGCGCCTTTTTCGCCCGTGCATCGAATGGGACGATGCCGGGCACCTGCTCGGCCGGAGGCGGCAGCGTCGCGGTTACGGTCCGCCGGACGGTTTCCAGCGGCACGCCCTGCGCGACGATCGACTCTGCGGCGAGTGCGTCCGGCTCGCTCAGGAGCCCCAGCACCAGGTGCTCAGGGCGGATCTCGTCGTTGTCCGCCGCACGGGCTTCGTTCTGCGCCGCCATCACGGCGTTTCTCGCCCGCTCGGTGAACCGGCTGAATCCCTGGCTGGGGTCGAGATCCGACGGTTCGCCGGGACCCTTCGGAACGAAACGCTTCTGCGCTGCCTGCTTGGTGACCCCCATACTCCTGCCGATGTCCGTCCAGGACGCGCCCGAGCGTCGTGCCTGGTCGACGAAGTGGCCGATCAGATGGTCCGCCACGTCGCCGAGGTGATCGGCGGCGATGACCGCGTCGGAAAGCTGGTCGAGCACGTCGGAGTGCACCTTCTTGATGGCCTCGATCAGGTCGTCGAGCCGGATTGGAGTCGTCATGCGTCAATCATTGGTTGACGATTCCCATCCGTCAACCCAAGGTTGACGACACTCGGGAACTGGATTCGAGGGCATGTCCGGGACAGCTCCCCGCCGCTCCTCGCCGAACTGGTGCTCGGCCGCGCCGTCCACGCAGAGCGGAAACTTCGGGCGGGAACCGAAAAACCGATGAGCTCCGGTGCGGAGACCGGACGGCGGGAGGGCTCATGACTGCGGTCCGAGCGCCGCGGGCAGATCACCGGGGTGCACGATGGTGAGGGAGGTGACCGCGCGGGTAAGGGCGACATACAGCCTGCGAAGCCCGCGGGTCGGCTCCGGGGACACTTCTCCGCCCGCACGAAGTACGCCCCGGCGCCGGCGCCGATGCCGCCCGTAATGTCGAGGAACTCCTGCCCCTTCGTCTCGTCACGGCCGACGACAACGACGTCATGCCCACGGCCGAGGTACGTCTCGGCGGGCGCCCTGCCTATGCCGTCCGGCCCACGCGCCGAAACCCAGCCATCCAAAACCCGGAAGCCCTCCGTACCCCGCAGCACCGGACGCGACCTATTCGTACCAGTCCCAGTCGTGCGACCAACGTTCGCGTCGTTCCAGCTCCCGGGTGATCCAGTCCGGCCCGTCCGCTGCCACCGCTTCCAGGATGGGAAGCGCGCTGTCGAGACCCGAGGTCTGGAGGCCGGCCAGGTCCGACTCGGCATCGAGGGCTGCGTCCTCGATGCCGCCGATGCTCTCGGTGACCCGGGTGATGTCCTGGCCGTTGACCAGTGCTGTGTACCTGACCCGTCCGGTCAGGTACACAGCAGGATAGACATCGCCTTCGCGAGAGCGATGATACGACCCAACTGGAAAGCGGCATGGCCCCTGTCGCTGCTGTGGACAGCGCTGCTGAACCGAGCCGGTAATGTATGGCTTCGGACTGCTTGGGTCGCGGCTCGACACCGAGGGATAGGCGGCGTGCGGGTACAACCGGACGGGGGAACGTCGAAGGTGCAGGTCTTCATCAGTCACGCCAGCGAGGATTACGAGAAGGCGGGTGAGGTCAGCAGGTGGCTTGCCGACGCCGGGCATGAGCCGTTCCTCGCCCATGACCGCCGGTACGGCGTACCGGCGGGCGCCGACTGGTCCGACTGGATCCGTGAGAAGCTGCGGCAGTGCGACGCGGTCGTCTTCCTGCTGAGCGGGCATTTTCACACATCGCAGTGGTGCCACATCGAGATGGCGCTGGCCGTCGAGTACGGCAGAATCGCACTTCCGATCATGCTGGAACAAGGGAAGCGCCATGATTACCTGAAGCGTTATCAGGAGGTTGACTTCGCCGAGGCGAAGGGTGGCGTCCTTCAGCGACTCGCACCGCTCGCTCCCGCTACGACCGGCGTCCATCCCTTTCCGGGCCTGCAGTCGTTCACTTCGGCCAACGCTGACTATTTCTTCGGGCGGGACCCGGACGTCCGTAACCTCACCGGGCTGTTGCGTCGACCGCCACGCCGGGGCGAGCCCGACGTGGTGGTTGTCGTCGGCCCGTCCGGCTGCGGCAAGTCGTCGCTCGTGAACGCCGGGGTACTGCCCGAGTTGGATCGGTCGTCGCCGGAATTTGTGCTCCTTCCCCCGCTGGTGCCACGGGATGATCCCATTCGGGCGCTGTCCCAGAAGATCAGCGCATATGCCGTCAACTACGACCTGCCCATGAGCGCTCTTCGGCTGACCCCTTTGGACCTACAGGAACGGCTCGCCGACGAGGACGGGCTGTCGCGGATCGTCGATGATCTGCTGCTTGTCCGTCCCGGTGGGGAGGGGCGGGTGCTGCTGACGGTGGACCAGGCGGAGGAACTGCTGCGCGGGGAGTCGCAGCCTCAGAACACGGCCTTCCTGACCGCTGTGCGGCAGGCCCTACTCACTAGTTCGCTGACCGTCGCGATGACCATACGCTCGGAGTTCCTGGACGAGCTGATACTCGCCCCGGGGTTCGCGGGCACCCGCTTCGACACGTACGCCGTGGGTCTGCTCGACCCACCGGGCCTGCGCGAGGTGATCGAGAAACCCGCCCAGCGGGGCGCGCTGTATTTCGCCCGCGAACTCGTCGACGCGCTGGTATCGGACACGGGCTCGGGTGCCGCCCTGCCGCTGCTCGCGTTCACTCTCGAACGCCTGACCGAAGGGCGCGGCCGAGCCAGCCAGATCTCACTCGAGACATACACGGCCATGGGCGGGGTGCAGCAGATTCTCGCCGATCAGGCGAAGAAGGCGCTGGACCAGGCCGTGAAGAAATCGCGTCTGACCGAGAACAAGGTGCTCACAGCGGTCGCACGGCTTGTCTCGATCGACGAGAACGGCCGACGTATCCGGCGACGGGTACGTATCCGCGACTTCGACGAGCGCGCCCAGCAGGCCCTGATGTGCTTCGTGGAGGCTCGTCTGCTGGTCACGGACAGCACGGCCGGGGCAGCGGAGGAACCCGCCGAGGTATGGCTCGACATCGCGCACGAGGCGTTGCTGTCCGCCTGGCCACCGCTTGGCGCCTGGCTGACCGACAACGCCGAGTACATACGCCTACGCGACCAGGTCATCGGCCGGATGAAGGACCACGAGCCGCTGACCGGCGCGCTGCTGTCGAAGGCGGAGGCATGGGTCGCCGAGCGAAAGCACGAGATCAGTGCGGAAGTGGCGGCGTTCGTCCACTACAGCGCGGAGGAACACGCTCGTGTGGAACGCGAACGCGAATGGGCCAGACGCAGCGCGGCCGAATCCCGAGCGCGGGCCCTCGCGGCGGCCGTCACCGACATGACGGTAAACAGCAGCCTGTCCCTGCAGGCTGCCCTCCTGGGGGGCATCGAATCGCTACACACGGCTGCCACCCCGGAGGGTGACCGGGCGCTGCGGCAGGTACTGGCCCGCACTCCCCCTCTCCTGCGGCTACGGGCTGTTGACGACGATATTATGTTCACGGAAGCATCCTTCGCCGCCGACGGCTCGGTCGTGGCCGCGACCAGCACTGAAAAACTGTTCGTCTGCCGCACCGCTGATGGTGCATGCCAGATTTATCCCCGCGACGGTACACCGATAATAAGCCGTGACGGGTCGATGATCGTGACACAGACGGGAAATGGGCTGTTCTGCGTCCGGACCGACGACTGGGATTCCTGGCAGGTCACCCTGCCTGAAAACGACGAGCCCGTTGGCCTCGACGGGAGAACCCTGCTCACCATCAACAGAAAAAGGTGCGTCTTCAGAGACATGGAGACCGGCGGAATAATTCGGGAGACCAGCTGTCCGGGAGATTTCGTCGCTGTCAGCGCCGACCTGTCAGTGGCTCTGCTCCGCGATGGCGAGGAATATTTCTTCCAGAATGTCCTCCTCGGCGGGAGAGCCGTCACCATCGTCCATCCCGACCGGGAGTCGGTCCGAACGAGGGCGCTCAGCCCGGACGGGCGCTTCGCCGCGACGATGACAATCGGTAGGACATCGACGACCCGGATCTGGGAGACGGCGACCGGCAAGGAGATCAGCCGGCTGCCCTACGAGGAGAACGTCGATCTGATCGCGTTCAGCCATGACGGCAGAACGGTGGCGACCGTCGGACGGGACGGCTGGACACGGCTCTGGGACGTCGAATCCGGGCGGGAACAAGCGCGGATCGAGGAAAATGCCCACGCGCTGGCTTTCAGCGCTGACGACACGACGTTGTGGAGTGCCGACGCGTTCCACCTCGCCCGGCAGTGGGACCTCACCCTGGGCGGAGCCGCTCGGCGGATCTCCCACGGGACATACGTCGAATCCGTGGCATTCTGTGGGGACAACCGGATCGTGGTCGGCGACTCGGACGGCGTGGTCGCCCTGTGGGATCTCGAAGCCATGCGTCAGACCGCCCTATGGCACCATGGCGCACGCGTGGCAGCCGTCGCCGTCAGTCCGAACCAGACCCTCGTCGCGACATCACACGACTCGAAGGTCGCGCTTCGCCGGCTGGACGGCCGAGACCGCCCCAGATTTCTACCGGGTGGCGTGCATCCGATCGCATTCAGCCCTGACGGTCGCGTCTTGGCCACCGGTATGACCGGCGCTTCGAAAAAGGTCCTCCTCCGAAACGTCGCATCTGGATGTGACATGAAATATCCCGTCGAGCTCAACAACCCCTTCACCGCTGTCGCATTCAGCCCCCGCGGCGGCCTGATCGCCACCGGCGACGCGGACGGCGACGTCAGCGTCTGGTCGCTGAAGGACGGGACACGGTGCGGCTGGAGCTACCAGGGTGACTCGGTGCGGGTGGTCGCCTTCAGTCCGGATGGCGCGTATCTCGTGTCGGCGGACAACCTCGGTCACGTGCGCGTGGACATCGTGGGCGAAGACGGCAAAATCAGCGACGTGGCCAAGCCGGTCGCGCGGATGAAGCATGACCAGGGGGTCTTCGTCGCGGAGTTCTCGGCATCCGGTCTGCTGCTCACGGCGAGCCGGGATCGCACCGCCCGGGTGTGGGATGCCGTCAACGGCATCGAACTGTGCAAGTTCACCCATCTGCGCCATCTCACGGCGGCAAGCATCTCCCCGGACGGCTCCCTCGTGGTCACCGCGGACGAGACCGGCTGCATCCGGCTGTGGCCCACGACGTCGGACGGTCTGCTCGCGCAGGCCGAACAATACGAGACACCTGGTCGCTATCGGCTCCGCGAACTCAAGGATGACGAGTTGTCGCGTTTCGGTTTGTCCCGATGAAGGAACGGGCCGCAGGCCCGTCACCAGGACGGTGTTTACCGCTGTGTTCCGCCAACTTGGCGAGATCAACAAATCATCACGCAGCGTACTGATGCTGTCCGTACAGAACAGATCCCTGGTGGGCAGTCGGCTGGTGAGGGCGAGCCGGCCTGTGAGCGCCGGGTGATCGTGGGCCGGCGGTGCTCCGGTCGCGGTGTAGGCGGCGGTTGGCCGGGTTGAGTCAGGCGAGTCAGGCGGGCGTGGCGGACGGCGCTAGGATCACGCGTCGTACAGGGGATATTGGGGGATTCGGCATGCTCAACGGTGGACGCCGTGGTCGACACATGACAGCTCCCACATCATGATTATCAACGAGGCGCAG
>NZ_CAAAFO010000135.1:6613-7623 GCF_900634715.1 Candidatus Protofrankia californiensis
CCGCCAGCGCGGTTATCGGCACCCCCCGGTACATGGCCCCCGAACAGCTCCTCGCCAGACGGCTGGGCCCGGCCACCGACTTGTACGCCCTGGGAGTGATGCTCTATGAGCTGCTCACCGGTGCGCTGCCGTTCGATCCGACCCTGCCGCCGACCCTGCTCGCCCAGCACCACCTTTACACCGTTCCCACCCCGCCGGCCGGCGTGCCCGCGCCGGTGGCCGCCGTCATCATGCGGGCTCTGGCCAAGGATCCGGCCGCCCGTCAGCCGTCCGCCCACACCTTCGCCCTGGAGCTGGCCCGCGCCGCCGCCGTGTACGGTCCGGGCTGGACCGCCCGCGCCGGCATCGGGCTCCGCCTCGACGACGACCTCCATGCCGCCGTCCAGCAGCCGGCATCCGCCGCAGCGCCGCCGTTCCCGAGCGGCCCGGGCGTCGTACCGGCCGCCGACGTCGGCCAACCACCCGTCCCACCTTTCCTTCCGCCTGGCTCGCCTGGCCGTGGGGCCGAGGTGCCGTTTCCGGGGTACGCACCCGGGGGCGGCACACACCATGTCCCGCCGCCTCCATACCTCCCACCGGCCCCGTACGCAGCCCCACCGGCCCCGTACGCGCCCGCGGCTCCCGGCAGCCTGGGCAGCGGGCCACGAGGACAACAGCCCGGGGGCGGATATCCGCAGCCACCCGGTTACTCGTATCCGCACGGCTACGGTTATCAACCGCCGCCCCCGTATGGCGCCCCCGTACGGCCGTATTACGCCTCCTGGGGCTCCCGGGTCGGGGGTGCCGTCATCGACTGGCTGATCTTCTGGCTTGTCTTCGCGATCCCGTCTGCCGCCTCGTCCCCCGCGGTCCGCGGGCTCGGTTTCGTCCTCAGCATCGCGATCATGCTCTTCATGAGCTATCTCGAGGGCAGCAGCGGCCAGACACCGGGCAAACGCGTCGCGCATATCAGGCTGGTTCGCGAATCGGACGGCCAGCCGCTCGGCTTCGGCCGGGCGATCGCTCGCCGC
>NZ_CAAAFO010000135.1:8064-8931 GCF_900634715.1 Candidatus Protofrankia californiensis
TTTGCAGGTAACGATCACCTGCGCCCACTATTTTGCGCTCTTCATAGCCGACAGCCTGGACGAATGGCCGGGCGGAGGAGACAGCAGGTGACCGAGACGATCATCGAGGAGCGTACCGGGGCGGCGGCACGGCGGCGGCCAGGTCAAGCGCGAAGTACTGGTTGTAGACGAGGTAGAGCGGCTGGCTCTCCTCGTCCATGGGCAGGGTCGCCAACAGGACGACCTCGATGCGATCCCGCGTCAGGGGGCCGGCGTCGAGGAAGCGAGACGGGCGAGGAGCCGCTGGCCGAACTGCTCGCCGACCCGGCGCAGCCCGAACAACGGAGTTTTCACGGGACTTGCGCCAGGGCTGTGTCCTCGCGTCCGCCGATGCTGCGGGAGCTGTCCAGCCAGTACCGCTGCCGCTGGAACGGGTAGGTGGGGAGGTCGATTCGCCGGGTCAGCCATGGCTCGAAGACCGCAGACCAGCGTGGTGTCACCCCGTGGACGTGAAGGTGCGCCAAGGCAGTCATTGCCGTGTCCGTCTCGGGGCGCTTCCCGTCCAGGACGGGCACGACCACCGTCGCCGGAGCCGAGACCGGAGTCGGAGCCGAATTCAGAGCCGGAGTCGACTCCGAAGAACTGAGACGATCCGGCACCGTCGACGACAGCACCGCGTCAGGGCCCAGTTCCACGAACACGGTCACCTGCTCGGCCTCGAGCGCGGCCACCATATCATGGAAACGCACGGTGTCGTGAACCTGCTTCACCCAGTATTCCGACGTGCGGACCTCCTCGGTAACGAACCGGCCGGTCAGGTCGGACACGATCGGGATCGCCGGAGAATTGAATGTCAGCTTGTCGGCGACCCGGCGGAACTCGTCGAGG
>NZ_CAAAFO010000136.1 GCF_900634715.1 Candidatus Protofrankia californiensis
TACTGATCTTTAATGCGTGAAGTCACTGATGATCGGTGGCGGCTGTAGGCGGTCGGGTAGCCCGTAGGTATGAGGTACGCGACTGGTGGTGGGCTGACCGCCGCCGAGCAGGAGAAACGTGAACAGGTCCGGATGGCCGCGGCTGACCGGTTCGCCCAGGGATGGGCCCAGGTGGAGGTGGCTGAGGAGTTCCGGGTAACGCGTAAGACCGCGAGCCGCTGGTATCACGCCTGGGAATTGGGAGGTACGGCGGCGCTGCGTTCCCGGGGGCCGGCGTCACGGTGCCGGCTGGGCCCGGTGGACATCGCCCGGTTGGAGGCGATCTTGCGTCGTGGTCCGCAGGCGTGCGGATGGGAGGATCAGCGGTGGACGTTGGCCCGGGTCCGGCAGGTCATCGCGCGCACGTTCGGGCAGATGTACACCCTGGCCGGGGTGTGGACGCTGCTGGATCGGTATGGCTGGTCGTGTCAGCTGCCCGCCCGTCGGGCGAGTGAACGCGATGACGGTGCGGTTGAGGTGTGGAAGGCGCAGGTGTGGTCGCAGGTAAAAGCACCGCGGCGGCCCGGGACGCCTGGATCTGTTTCGTCGATGAGACAGGGCAGGGACTGAGGCCGCCACGCGCCCGGACCTGGGGGCGGCGCGGGGTCACCCCGATCATCCGGGTGCCGGGGCGGGGTTCGGGCCGAGTGAGCGTGATCGGGATGGTCTGCTACAAACCCGGCCGGCGGGCCCGGCTGTTCTACCGGACCCGTGTCCACCACGGGCGTCCCGGTGAGCGCAAGGGGCTGGGCTGGGCCGACTGCCGGGATCTGCTGGCTGCTGCGCACGCCCAGCTGGACGGGGGCCGTCTGGTCCTGGTCTGGGACCGTCTCAACATTCACGTGCAGGCGGAGATGATCGGCTTCCTGGCCGCGCACGCTGACTGGGTGAGTGTCGTGCTGCTGCCGACCTACGCGCCTGAGATCAATCCGGTGGAGGGCGTCTGGTCGCATCTGAAACGCACGGTGCTGGCGAACCTGGCCGCCCGTGACATCGACCAGGTACACCGGACGGTCAAGCAGGGGTTGAAACGGATGCAGTACCGGCCCGGTCTGATCGTCGGGTTCCTCGCCGGAACCGGGCTGGCATGGGAAGGCTTGTGATGCTGTGACTCCACACGTTAAACATCAGTAATGCAGCTTGGGGCGGTTTGAAGCCACCCCCCACCGGGCGGCTCCGAGGGGCCACAAAACCCTCATCATCTACGCAGCACCGCGTCGAGCAAGACCACCTACCTCACCTTGGCCTCACTCTCCGCGTTCGTGGCGCACAGAACCGTTCGATCTTGGTTGAAGGTCCTGAAATCACCGTCCGCCCGGTCGCCACACGGCTGCCGACCAGGGACGATGTCCAGTGAACGCTGAGACGATTGCGACAGAGCAGGGATCGAACATACGTTCCGCGGACCTGGTAGGACCCGCGCCGGCTGTGAACCTTGTCACCGCCGTGATGGGGATCGTGGTCGGCCTGACGTTCGGCAACGTACTCGCGCTCAGGCTGCGTCTCGGAGTCCCGATCTGAGTGGCGCCCTTGGTCGCCCAGGCTGTCGACCTGTCCGTCGTGGGTGTCTTGCTCGGCACGCGGCACATGGCCCTGCACGGCGGGCCGGACGGCGTGCTGAAGTCAGCGCGACGTCTGCTCATCTTCTCCAGCATGGTAACGCTGGCGTTGAACGTCGCGGAACCCCTGATCACCGGCGAGTACGGCAAAGCCGCCTTCGATGCCGTCGGTCCGCTGCTGCTGATCGGCTGGTCCCATATTCGGTCCGGATCTGCTCCGCGCCCTGCGGGAAGCCGCACCAGCCCGGCCCACCGGACCCATGACGGCCGTTCCCGCCCAGCGCCAGCGGCCCGTCCCGGACACCGGGCGAGATCATCATTCACCAGTCGGACATCGCGGGTCAGCGGATCATGCACGTCGGCGTGAGGTGCTGCTGGGACGGGCCCGGGCAGAGGATGCCGCGCACTGGCAGGCGGTCGGACAGCCGATCTCTGCGGAAACGCTGCGACGCCGGCTCGCGATCGGCGCCGGCCCAGCACGGGAGATCGTGGCCGCCCTGCGCACGGAAGCCCAAAGTCTCCACAGTCCCGAAACACCTGCCCCCGCGCCAGCCAGCACATAACCTTGTGACTAAAGGAAAATGATCAGGGTACGCGTCGACTATAGCCATCGGCATGCACCCGGTACTTTCCTGGGGAGACAACTACGCGTGAAATCGGGGAGGAACGCTATTGCGGGAGTGCGTCATGGACGTCGGCGGGCAGCTGAGGCAACTGACCGCGGAGATAGCCTATGCCGGCGTCAACGACCCATTGCGCAGTCTGGGAATCGAGAGTCCACGGCCGACGCATCAGCAGGCGCCGCAGACCGGTGCGGTCGGCAGCCCGCAGCGGCGCTGCTCCCACAATCGCCTGCCATCGCGTGCCGTCCCGCCAGTGCGGATCGTCAGGGGTGTCGAGAGCGCGCATGAACCGGTCGACCAGACCAGGCCATGCCGGTGTTCCCCACCAGTGTCGGCAGGCCAGTCCGCCGTGAACCGCCGCACGCCAGAACGCGTAGCGCACCCCGTACTCCTCGGCCGTCGCCGCGAAGCCGCCCATAGCCCCATCGGCATGGTCGCGGTACTCGTCCAGGTCGCTCCCGGCGAGCTCGGCCAGCGTCCACCCAGTCGGCAGGCGCCTGGCAGGGTTCACCAGCCATCGCCAGATCCGGACAGCGAGCCAGTCAGTCGTACCACTGTCAAACGCATCGCACAGCTCTACCCGAAACTGCGGGCCGAGCCCCAGGTCGTTGCGCCAGCGCCGGATGATTTCCCGCACCCGCCAGCTGCTGTGCGCGTTGATCCGCAACATGTCACCGTCATGCAGCCGCCCTTGGCTGTGCCAGTCCTCGACCGGGCTGTTGCGCCAGGCACTGTTGACGATCCCAACCGCGGCAAGATCGAGGACGGGTCCGAGCTCGTCGGGATCGATCTGCACCTGATAGCGCAGCATCGCCTCCACCAGCGCCTGCTCCCGCTGCCGGGACATCGAGCTACCAGAAACAGCTGCCGGGGTCTGCTCAGCCATGACATTCACAGTGCCAGGTCACCACAGACACCATGACGGTGGGCACGGCCGCGCCTCCCCAGCCCGGCCCAGCACCTCGGCGAGCTGCTCGGCATCGTTGCCGACAGGATCAGCCCGGGGAGTCACGAGAAGCGGGGCCCCGCTCCTTCATCGCATCAGAAGAGGGTCAGGGGCTCGGTCGGTATCGGCTGAGGCAGTGCATCGAGTTCGGGCATGCGTACCCGTACGTCGTCGTGGAAGCAGCGGGCGAGTAGTGGCGCGTCGGCGTTGTCTGGGGTGTGAATAAACACGGTGGGTGATCGGCCCTCGCGCAGCCACTCGACGGCAATGTCAATCCAACGCTGCCAGCCTTCGATCGTCCGCGCGGAGGCGTCGCGGCCGAGGTAACGGACGATCGGCCGGTCGGTCAACGCGAGCGATCGGAGCGGCACGCGCGGCTTCTTGGTCCATGCGTCTCGTTCAGCGTCGCTATTTGGAGGGCTTTGAAAGAATGCGGTGGTGTCGAATGGAATCCATTCGGCGGCCGCGGTGGCAAGTGCTCCTTCGAGAAGTCGCGCTGCGCGAGGGTCGTTGAAGAATGCGGGGTGGCGGACCTCCACAGCGTACCGGTGGGACCTGGTGAGCCGGCGCAGAAAGCGGGCAAGCGCGGGGATGTCGGCGGGGGTAAACGATCCTGGTAGCTGTATCCAGAGGGCATGGGCCCGTGGGCCGAGTGGCTCGATCGCTTCCAGGAAGGCGTGAAGCGCTTCGTCGACGTCCGTAAGACGACGTTCGTGTGTGATGATCTTTGGTAGCTTGATCACGAATCGGAAGTCGGAGTCGGTCTGCTGCGCCCACGAGGCCACGGTGCTCCTGGCCGGAGTCGCATAGAACGTTGTATTCCCTTCGACCGCGTTGCACCAGCTGGCGTAGTTCCGCAGGCGTTGGTGAGACGGGAGCGGATGCGCCAGAAAGCGCCCTTGCCATGACTTGTGAGTCCACATCGCGCATCCCACATGAAGACGCATGACCCGAGCCCTCCATGAATAAACCGCACCCGAGGCAGCCGGGCCCGAGTTCGCCCTCCAGGTCGCGACCGTGCCACATGTACTGTATCCGGGCGCCGAGTCCGCCCCCCGGCGTACACGAGCGTGGAGATCATCGCCAAGATCGTCGAGATGGCCAAGGAGGTTGCGGAGGACGCCCGCCGCGGCGAGCGGTTCGATCCGCCTCTGAACTGGCGGGAGCGCGCCTTCTACGACGCGGTGGCTGACCATGGCACGGCGCGCTCGGTGATGGGTGATGAGGTCCTGGCCGGCATCGCCCGCGAGCTGGTCGTCGAGGTTCGCAGGCAGCTCAAGCCGGACTGGATCGCCCGCGAGTCGGTCCGCGCCCGGCTCCGCTCCACCAGCAAGCGCCTTCTGGCCCGCCACAACTACCTGCCGGACCAGGCCCCGGAAGCCATCAATCTGGTTCTCCAGCAGATGGAGCACTTCGCCAACGAGTGGTCCACGTCAGGCGTCCCTGAGAGCTGATCCGGGATCTCGCACCGTGTGCGCGCACCTGGTCGGTGCCGCGCCATCCCGACGGCGGCAGCCTGTGGCTGGTCGCCGACTACGAAGAGCGCGTGGGCCCCGCCCTGGAGCGGTTGGTCGCCGGCATCTGGAGCCACAGTGGCGCAGCCGGCGCTGCGGAGACCCGCAGTCGTCGGCGACCTGTCCAGGCTGATGGCTCGGCTGGTGATCGGGTCCGACTCGTTCGATCGTGGTCGTCCGTCAGGAAACCAGGGCGCGGGGTGGTCGGGACGTGGCGCTGGCGAGGGGCGATTCCTGGGGCGAGCAGGCCTCCGTCCGGCGCCCAGCACGCCTGGCGGTGTCAGTCCTGGTTGTCGAGGAGCTGGGCGGCGGTTTTGGGGTCCATGAGGTTGGACCAGGCCTGTTCGGCGGGGAGGAGGTGGCGTTCGGGGAGGGCGTATTCGGGGAACCAGCCGTCGGCGGCGCAGCCTGGTACGCGGGCGAGGATCATGGCGGTGAGGTTGGTGGGGATGGAGCCGGTGATCCGGATGGCGACGTAGGTTTCGTGGCCGTCGTCGGCGCGGACGAAGACTCCGAGCCGGAAGCCGGGGAAGTCGGCGGCGTGTTCGTGGCCGTCGCGCAGGGAGCCGCGGACGAGGTCCCGGATGACGGTGTCGAGGCGCAGCGCCAGCCTGGTCCCGGCTTCCAGGAGGTAGCGGTCGTGGTCGTCCGGCCCGGGCAGTAGGTGGCGCGTGTGGTGTCGGTGGTCAGCGGCTTGTCGTGCTCGGCGTTGTAACGCTGCCGGGCCGCGCGGGCCTGGGTGTGCAGGGCTGTGTAGAAGTCGTCGGGCGAGCCCTACTCGCGGATGCCGGCCGCGACCAGCCAATCGCGGACCTCGGCGGTGGGCTCGTCGGCGAAGACGGCGCCACGCCACCGGCCAACCTTGACTTTGAACAGGACGGCGTCCTCGATGGCCCGGATCCGCTCGGCGGCGT
>NZ_CAAAFO010000137.1 GCF_900634715.1 Candidatus Protofrankia californiensis
TACCCCTGGGCACGACCGCTGGTTTCCTGGCATGCTCCTGTCCCCTCTAGCCTTTCGGCCTCAGGTAGCCATCAGACCCAGGAACCTCCCTCCGAGTTCCTCCCAGCTACGCTGGGGATACGATCAAGCGCATCGTGGCGCACTACGTCTCGTCGACACACCACCGATCCCCGGGGGTGTGCCGGCAGGGCCGAGCCGCGTCGATCAGCAGCGGGGTGAACCGCTGCACCCACCGGTAGACGGCCACATGATCGACGACCAGTCCGCGTTCCGCGAGGAGCTCCTCGATTTCCCGGTACGACAGGGTGTAGCGGAGATACCAGCGGACTGCCAGCACGATCACTTCCGGTGGGAACCGGAACCCGGTGAACTCCGACGTCGGAACCGGCGGACGGACACGACGTCGGTGCATCACTCGATCATGACTGATCGGCAGCCGAGACGGCGGACTTCGCCAATGCAACAGTGCCACCTGCGCACGTAACTCACCGCCCGAGACCTTCATGAACGTCTGGACGCGACGTCCGAGTTCAAGGAACATCGGCCGCGGATTGTGATGTCCGGCCTGACCGGCCTGATAGATGGGGGTGCGGCAGCGCGCGGGTGCTGGTCGCTGCGCTGCCCCACGCCCAGTCAGCGGGGCGCCATGCGGACGGCGCCGTCCAGCCGGATGGTTTCGCCGTTGAGCATCGGGTTCTCCACGATGTGCCGGACCAGCGCGGCGTACTCGGGCGGGTTGCCGAGCCGCGAGGGGTGCGGCACCTGCTTGCCCAGCGACGTGATCGCGTCCTCGGGCAGGCTGTCGAATAGCGGCGTGTGGAACAGGCCAGGGGCGATGGTGACCACCCGGATCTGCAGGCCGGCTAGGTCGCGGGCGATCGGCAGGGTCATGCCCACGATGCCGCCCTTGGACGCGGAGTAGGCGGCCTGGCCGATCTGGCCGTCGAACGCAGCGACCGAGGCGGTGTTGACGATCACGCCGCGCTCCTCGCCAACCGGCGAGGTCTGGGCGATGCGCTCGGCGGCCAGCCGGATCACGTTGAACGTGCCGACTAGGTTTACGTTGATGACCTTGGCGAAGTCGGCCAGCGGGAACGCACTCTGTTTGCCGACGGTCTTGATCGCGTTGGCGATGCCGGCACAGTTCACCGCGATCCGCAGGGTGCCCAGTCGCTGCGCCGCGTCCACCGCGGCCGCGACCTCGGTCTCGCTGGTCACGTCCGCCGGAGCGAAGACGACCCGGTCGCCAAGCTTCTTGACGATGGTTTTGCCCTGCGAGGTGGGCAGGTCGACGATGACGATCTTGGCGCCCTGCGCGTGCAGCTCCCGCACGGTGGCCAGGCCGAGACCCGACGCGCCGCCGGTCACCAGTACGACGGCGTTGCTGATGTCCATATGACTGCCTTTCCCGGGAATGTTCCCGCTAGTTGAGGACACCGGCGAGCTGGCCGGTGACGAGCTGAGATGCCTCGGTGACGATCCGGTTGATCAGTTCGGCCACGAGCGGGATGCCGTGGCTGGCTGAATGGACGTCCGCCGAGCGCAGAGAACCTGCAGCCGCCGAGGCGGTGATGGGAGGCTCTCTTACGGAGTCAGCGTGCCTGCCACACCGGCGCGCGCTTCTCTGCGAACGCGCGGGTGCCTTCCTGCGCGTCCTCACTGTGGAACACGCTGCGCATCTCCCGCGCGTTGCGCATCCAGGCGTGGTCCTCCGCGAGGACCACGCCACCGTCGATCCCCAACGCCACCCGCTTGCTCGCCTGCACGGCCAGCGGGGCACGCGCGGCGATCTGCTCGGCCAACTCCAGAGCCGTCTTCAACACAGCGTCGGCCGGCACGACCCGGTTGACCAAGCCCAGGGCCAGGGCGCGCTGAGCGGCGATCGACTCACCCGTGAAGATCACCTCTATAGCGATCTTGTGTGGGATCTGCTCCGGCAGCCGGAAGAGCCCGCCTGCCGCCGCGAACAGCCCACGGGTGACCTCTGGCAGCCCGAAGGTCGCCGATTCCGCGGCCACCACCAGGTCGCTAGCCAGCGCCAGCTCCGAGCCCCCACCCAGCGCGAAACCGTTGACCGCGGCAATGGTCGGCTTGCTGATCGGATGCTGGGCGTAACCGGCGAACCCCCACTCCTCGTGCCCGGGCGCGGCCAGCGACAGGCCCTGTCCGAGAGCCTTGAGGTCCGCGCCCGCGCAGAACGCGCGGTCACCCGCGCCGGTCAGCACCACGACCCGCACGTCCCGGTCATGCTCCGCGGTCTCCAGCGCCTCGCCCACCAGCCCGCTCAGCTCGGCGTTGACCGCGTTCATCGCCCGCGGCCGGTTCAGCGTGATCATCATGACATGGCCCTGGCGCTCGACCAGGGCCGCCGGTGCGGATGAGGTCATTCTTGTCTTCCTACCTTCCACTCCACGTCACTGCGGCCGGAAAATTGGCACCACCTCGTGCCTCTGCGAGATCCGGGCGGCACCGGCAGGCCGGGCCGATGAGTGCGCCATGCCGCCCTCAAGAGCTCGGCCGTGGTCTCTCGCCTTCTCGGCACGCTCGACACAAGATGCGTGCTCTCCGTATGCGAGGAACTTCCACCCGATGTCCGCGTCGACCGCGCCCGCCTTAGGCTTTGCCCGTGCGACCTCCACGAGAAATTCGATCGACGACCTGAAACCACATGTAAGTCATGTACCAAACCCCCCAATGTGGCCATCTGTAAACAAGCCTTGACGTCGCCTTTATCGTCGCTGAGCAATGTATGTCACCATAGAGTACATGTCAATGGGCAGGTACTTAAGATTGGATCAGTCGGTCCAATCACGTCTTGTACTGCGCCTGTCTCGCTACTAGAAGACCG
>NZ_CAAAFO010000138.1:0-3013 GCF_900634715.1 Candidatus Protofrankia californiensis
CGGGTGGGACTCGAACCCACGACCGACGGATTATGAGTCCGCTGCTCTAACCGACTGAGCTACCGCCCCGTGACCATCGCACCGGTCGCGCTCACCGCCATGTTGGTGGATGGCACGCCGACCGGCTGAGCATATCGCCACCATGCAACGAGGAGAGATCATCGGGCCCGGATGAGGCCGTCGATCCCCCGATATCGACTCGAACGGGTCGACCGACGACCGTCAGGCGAGTTCGGGGAGCCTGCATCCAGCGGAGTCAAGGCATGACGGACCTTCATGGACAGGCCCCGCCGGAATGCCGATCGTTCAGCCGGGACATCGCCCGGCGTGCGTCGGTTGCCAGAAGGTTGTCCCCTCAGCAGCCGAGGAGGTCACAACATCATGCACGACCGGGCCAATATCACGTACAACCAGGACGCTTCAAACCGTGCCGCGGGCTCCTGGCTCCGGCCGATGGTGGCGCGCCGCGCATTCCGACAGCGCTGGACGGACCACCGCGCTGCGCTTCACGGTCTGGATCACCACCTGCTGGGCAGGCTGGGTTATCCTCCTGGTGCTGTCCGAAAGCGTTTACCTGCCGGGTTTCCTTCTGATGGTTGCCGCCGAGCTCAGCGTGCCGGTGTGGGCCGAACGGGCGCACGCGACCACCTGGCATCCACATCACATCGCCGAACGGTACGGCCTGTTCACGATCATTGTGCTCGGGGAGACGATCCTGGCCGCAACGGCCGCGGTACAGGACGGCCTCGATGCGGAACATGCCGACGACGCGTCCGACGGCCTGACAGCGCTCGCCGTGTCCGCGCTGTTCGTCGTGTTCTCGATGTGGTGGCTGTACTTCGACCACCCGGCGCACCGGTTTCTCTCCGACACCAACCGGAACGCCTTCCTGTGGGACTACGGCCACTATTTGATCTTCTCCTCCGCGGCGGCGGTCGGCGCGGGCCTCGCGCTTGCCGTCGACTACGCGACGCACAGGTGCATATCGGCTCCGGCGTCGCAAACGGGGCCGTGACCGTTCCGGTCGCGGTGTACCTGCTCAGCGTGTGGTTGCTGCACGTGCGACCGCACCGCCGGGGTGCCCGCTACGACGCGGGCTTTCCGGTGGCCGTGGGCGTGATTCTGGCGGCGACCACGGCACCCTGGCCATTCGCGTTGCCGCTCACCGCGGCCGCGACAACGGCGCTCGTCGTCGCCTGCTATGTCTTTCTACGGTGATTAAATCACCATGAGTAGCCACAGCCTGGACGCCGATAGAGTGCCGGCATGCAGCGGCAGCCTGTGAACAGCGGCAGCCCGTGAACCGGTCGGTCGAGGACAGCAACCGTCGGATGCTACGGGCGCGTGACGCCATGGACCGCGACTACGCGAAGCCGCTCGACATCCCCGCGCTGGCGCGGATCGCATTCGTCTCGCCGGCGCACTTCATCCGGGCTTTTCGCACAACCTTCGGCGAGACGCCACACCGCTACCTGCAGCGACGTCGCGTCGAGCGGGCGATGGCGCTCCTGCGAGAGACCGATCGGAGCGTGACGGACGTCTGCTTCGACGTCGGCTTCACAAGCCTCGGCACCTTCAGCCGGACGTTCCACGCCGTCGTCGGCGAGTCGCCGTCGTCGTACCGTCGGCGAGCCGGGCCGGTACCGGTGCCGACCTGTTTCGGGATGGCATGGCTGCGACCGAGCAGTTTCGGAGAAGCGGACCGGGGTGGACTTACGTAGCGTTGCCGGCATGTTCAACGCCATCACACACTCATCCGTCTACGTTCTCGACCAGGACCAAGCTTTGGACTTCTATGTCGGCAAGCTCGGGCTGGAGGTCACCACTGACGTGGATCTCGGCTTCATGCGCTGGCTGACCGTCAGCGTCCCCGGCCAGCCCGAGCGCGAGATCCTGCTGGAGAAACCCGGCCCGCCCGCCATGAGCGAACAGACCGCCGCGCAGGTACGCGACCTGGTGACCAAGGGCGCGATGGGCCTCGGCTTCATCCTGAGGACCGACGACTGCCGAAAGACCTACGAGGAGCTCAAGACCCGCGGCGCCGAGTTCACCCAGGAGCCGACCGAGCAGCCCTACGGCATCGACTGCGCGCTGCGCGATCCCTTCGGCAACCACATCCGCATCGGGCAGCCGGCCGCCGAGATCGGCGAGATCACCGACGAGGTACGCAAGCGTTGGAAGGCGGAAGCACCGGCGGACCGCTGATACCGGGCGCCGTAGCCGGGGACATGCCGATCCTGGGAAGGATCGCTCATACGCGGTGCAGTGCCCCCGCAGGGGGCTCCATATCGCTGTCCGGATCGGCTGTCCGGCTCCACAGAGAAGATCAGCTGGTCCTGTCGGCGACTGGTCACGGTAACGCGCCCGGGGATGCGGGTTGATGGTGGGATGTACCGCATCTCCATCCTGGTGACCGTGCCACGCAGCCAGGTCGGGGTGTCTGCGGCGCATGAGCTCTCGCCATGTTCGCGGGTGCAGGCGAGAAGGGCCCCGCGTGAAGCGGGGCCCTGAAGCACACCGGGACTGCTAGGACGCGGACTTCACGACACCGACCAGGTGACCCTCGGGATCGTTGAAAAGTCCTAGCTCGACCCCTTCCATCACCTTCTCCGGCCCCATTACCCGCGACCCTCCCAGGCTCTCGGCCTTCGCGAGCGCGGCCTCCACGTCGGGCACCTCGACGTAGAACGTGACATGGCCGGGGTACCCCTGCGGACCCGATCCGATGCCGCCGCCGATTCCGATGCCTTCGGCATTGACATTGCCCTCGCGCTGCACGGTCCCGTAATTCATCGGGTTGTCAGAGTTGATCTCCCACCCGAACAGGCCGGAATAGTAGCTCTTCAGCTTTTCGGCGTCCTTACCGACGATCTCGAAGTGGACTACTGGCTGCCCCATGATCTCTTTTTCCCTTCCGCACCGAACGCGCCGACGCCTGCGCGCAGGCGCGCCTCGACGGCCCGCCGACGGCACCTACACGATGACCAGACCGGATGAATCAGACCAGCTACGA
>NZ_CAAAFO010000138.1:3364-7265 GCF_900634715.1 Candidatus Protofrankia californiensis
CCTTGCACCGGGACGCACCTCAGGCTCATCCAACGCGTTCCCGGCTGCAACCGCTCCACCCCCTCAGCGCACGGACGACGTGCGCTTCGCAGTCTTCTACAGCGGGATGCGTTCGGCTCGCCGGCGTGGTCGAACGGGTTCACCGCCGCACACACCGCCGCCCTATACGATCCGGCACGACGGCGTAACCGGCATAACCCGGTCATCGTCCCCGCATCCCCGCCACCGATCGCGAGCGCTTGTCACGGCTGCGCGGCCCGTAGGAGAGCAGGGTCACCGGGGCGCCGAGGGCCTCCTGCACAAGTCGCGGCCAGGCGGCAGCATCCGGGACGGGCTCAAGGACGGGCCGTGCCCTCGCCAACCGGCTGGTCAGCCTCGCCTGACCCACCAATGTCCCGGGAACCTGGGCCTCCGGCGGCGCGAAAAAAGCATGATCGTGCCGCCTTTGGCCCCCTGGTGATCCGGGCACCTGGGCCTCCCCGACCTGCCGAAGCACCCGGTCGTCGGATGGTTCCGGTGCCAGCCGGGTGACCGTCACGCCGTCGATCTCGTAGGCGTGACAGGCTGCGAGACGGTGCCGGGCGGCCACGTCGAGGTGGGTCAGCGCAATGGCGTCCACCCCGCCGACGACATCGGCGGCGTAACGGTGCGCCACCGTGTCGAAGTGACCCACACGGAAAGCGCCCTGCCAGGGGCCGGTGCCGTTGTGGACGTCGGGCAGCGCGGCGGTCAACCCCGCGTCCTCAGTGACCAGGGGGCCGGTGCCGTGCCGGGTGGTGTAGGTGCGGATCACTCCCAGCCGCAGCGCCTCCCCCGCCATCCCCGCGTCCGCGAGCAGCTTGTCGGCGTTCGCCGGGGTGGTCGTGGACCAGGTGGTGTAGGGATGGAAGCCGTGCCACTCGTCGAGGAGCACGCCTTGGGCCCCCTCGAACACCACGGGCCCGCCGCGCAGCAACATGCGGACGTACGAGTCGTCAACGAGGTCGACGACATCGGAGAAGGCGCGGAAGGCCGCCGCGCAGTCGTCGACCGCTGGCGCGGCCAGCGGGCCCAGCTCGTCGGTCAGGCGGTCACGGAGCGCGGTGAGGAGGCGACGCAGCCGGGCGGGGGCGAGGCAGTCCCCGGCCCGGGGGCTGTCATCGGGGTGGGCCAGTGCGTAGGCGACGGTCTCACCGATGCCCATGCCGCACGACCCGTGACGGGCGGGAACCCTGGCCCGTTCGCGGATGCGGTTCGCTGCCACGTGGTAAGGGGTGGTGATCAGGGCATCACGGTGGACGGTCAGGCGGGCGAGCGGGCCGGGCACGCCGGCAGCCTCGAGATGGTCGGCCTCGGCGGCCAGCGCGAGCGGATCGACGAGCATGTGACGGGACAGGTGGGTGGCGGTGCCCGCGGTGAACGCTCCCGAGCCGATCTGCGCGAAGGTGTGGTGACGGCCGTCGTCGGTGACGACGTTGTGGGCGGCCTGGGCACCGCCGTTGAACCGGATCACAGCGCGCACAGGTCGGCCCCGCACGGACGCTCGCGCGCACAGGTGGTCGACGACCGTTCCCTTGCCCGCGTCACCGAACCCGAGGTCGACGACGATGGTGTGGCGGTGTGGCACGGCGGTGTTCGTCTCTCCACGTCATGGTTGGGGAATGGTTGCGGATGGGCGCGAGGTCACGGTTGCGGACGGGCGCGAGCAAACTACAACGGAGCGAGCAACCTACAACCGGGCGATCCCCTTTGAACCGTCGTCGAGGCCCGGCAGGCCGTCGGAGACGACCACCGCTGCACGGTCGTGCGCGTACGCGGCAAGGGCCTTGCCGACGGCGCCGACCGGTGCGTCCGCGTCGGTCTCGCGCAGGTGCTCCAGTCCCTCGTCCAGGTCGATCGCGTCCTCGGCCAGACCGATGGTGAGCGCGATCGTCTCGCACACGGCATCGAGGTCGTCCAGCTCGATGACGTTCTGTCGCAGCAGACCGCGCCAGGCAGCGAGCACCTCGGTGTCCCCGGCGTACGAGGCTCCCTGCGGCAGGATGTAGTACACCTCGTACATACGCTGTAGCTCGGCGACGATGCGCTCGACCGGGATGTCCTCACCCAGATCGTCGCCGATGACCGAGGCGACCTCCCGGCACTTGACCCGCCGGTAGGGCAGCTCGTCACCGATGACGAAGAGGTAGCCCCGCTTGCCACGCTTGTCGTAGCAGTCGATCGAGGTGTGCCGGGCCATGAAGTACAGGGCCAGCTCGTAGGACTCGGTCTTCTGCCCGCCGCCACCGCCTTCGATGAAGATGTTGCCGAGATGGTCGTCCATCCGGTTGTCGGACTCGAACTGACCGACCTGCAGGGGCACCCGGTCGCAGGTGGCGTCGCCGATCGCGCCGAAGAGGATCTGTGGGTCGTCGACGTATCCCTTGCGGATGAGCAGGCCGAGCAGTTCGGGCAGCTTGGTTTGCAGGGTACGCGGCACCTGCCCCATCGAACCGGTCACGTCGAACAGGACGCCGATGGCCAGCGACGTCGGATGCTCGTCGCTGTCATGGCTCTCGCGCGTCCCGACGCTGTGCGGGTCGAGGTCGGGATGGGCTTTCCAACTGCCGCGCGGGCTGCTGTGGCGGACGCTGTCGCCGTAGTGGAACGCGCTGCGGCCGGTACGCCGTCGATAGCTCGAGGCCGCGTCGTAGACGTCGGTGGACCAGGATCCACTGCCCATGGGATTCCTCCGGTTCGAGTTCGGGGTTCGGGGTTCGGTCGTGCGCCGAACCCGAGGGCTGAAAACAAGGAGACGAAGGCAATGAGACTGAAAACAATGAGGCCGAAAAAATGTGGCCGAGGACAGGGACAGGACGGCGATACAGGGTAATTCGGCGACATAAAACAATGCGGTGGTGTCAGTGGATGACCGGGCTCGCTCAGGAATGCTCGTCGGCGTTGTCTGGGGTCGGGATCCGCAGCGGCCGGAAGCGGCGCGGGCCGTAGAGCCGCTCCAGCAGTTCGTCGAGCTCGCCGAGCAGGCGCCAGGCATCGTGCGGCCGCCGGGACTGACCAGGCAGAGTGCACCCTCGGGCGAACCGCAGGATCGGCCTGGGAGCGTCGTCGCGCAGCAGGTACGTCATGCACATCGTCGCCAGGTAGATGTCGGTGGCCGCGTCCGGAGGCCGCCTGGCCGCGACCTCCGGCGGATACATGTCGACGAAGCGGTCAACCATCGCCGGCACATGCATCGCCGGCACATGCCCGGCCGCGCCGCCCGAACCGTCCGTGCCGGTGACGACCGAGTAGCACCAGTCCACGAGGACCAGGCCGTGGTCATACGGGTGGATGAGCACATGGTCGGGTACGACGGCGCCGTGCACGACCCCGGCTCTGTGCGCGTACCCGAGGGCGGCGAGCAGCCGCCGCCACATCCACGCGACGTCACGGGCATCGAGCCCGTCCGGGCACACGGCGCGCACCTCGGCCAGCGAGCGGAAACCGTGGACACGCTCGATGACGTTCGCCCGGCGTAGCCCACCGCCGACGCCGTCGCGATGCCGGAAGGTCTCGACGAGGCGGGGCACGTATGCGGCGAACCGGTCCTCGCCCTCGCGCGCCAGCCGTCGCAGCGCTGTCACCTCGCGCTCCATCAGGTCGTTGTCGGCAACCGACCGCGGGATCTTCAGCAGCGCACAGACCTCGGTGCCGCCGGTGCCAGGGTCGGCGCCGGCGTACGTGACCTCGCTCAGGGTCGCGATATCACCGCGGGCGTGGACCTTGCCGACCGAGTAGACGTGCTTCCTGGTCGTGACGACGGCCCGCCGGCCCGCTGTCTCCCCGGCGATCTCCCGCTGGTACCGCTCCCACAGGTGGCCCAGGCGGGTGAAGGCGGCCTGGGCGTCGGGGCGCCGGTCAGCCGGGACCGCGTCAGGATGGA
>NZ_CAAAFO010000138.1:7629-12499 GCF_900634715.1 Candidatus Protofrankia californiensis
ATGAATTCCACGGCTTCGTCGATCGTGGTCGGGACGGGCGGCGGCACCGGGCCCGGCGCGTCCGGCGTGTGGGTCATGCCTGTGGCGCCTGCTGTCATGCCTGTCGTGTTTGTCATGCGCCCTGCTCCCGTGCGGGGCGCAGCAGCGCCGGGTGCAGCAGGCGGGCGGTGCTGGCGCGGTAAAGCCGGGCGCGGCGTCCGCCACGGGCCCCGCCGCGGACGGTGGCGGCACCGGTGTCCTCGACGAAACCGGGGGTGGACAGCACCTTCCGGTGGAAATTTCCGGGGTGCAGGGACTCTCCCCACACGGCCTCGTAGACCTCGCGGAGTTCGGTGACGGTGAACTGCTCGCCGGCGAACGCAGTTGCCAGCGGCGTGTACTCAAGTTTGGATCGGGCTCGCTCGAAGCCGTCGGCGAGGATGCGGGCGTGGTCGAACGCCAGTCCGTGCGGGTCGATCGTGTCGACCGCGTCGGCGGGGACCCAGGCGGCCGCACGGGCGTCACCGCCGGCGGTGGGATCGGGCAGGTCCGGCGCGAAGACCAGGTAGGCGACGGAGACCACACGCATGCGCGGGTCGCGCCCGGGTGCACCGTATGTGCCGAGCTGCTCGAGGTGGACCCGCCCCAGCTCGTACGGGGTGGCGACGGTGTCGCCAGACGCGGCGAGCCCGGTCTCCTCCGCCAGTTCACGGACGGCGGCCTGCGGGAGGTCCTCCTCGTGACGGGTGCCGTCCGAGGCGATGCGCGTACGGACGAAACCTCCGGGCAGGGACCAGCGACCCGCATACGGCATTTCGCCACGACGCACCAGCAGGACGTGCAGAACGCGCCGGTCCACCCGGCCACCGGCTTCCAGCACATTCGTTCGATTACGGATCGTCAACGCAACGACGTCGACGGTAACCGCAATCAGATCATAGACACGAGGGTCGTACGAGGCGAGCCAGCGCCCCTCCTCCGCTGGAACACCCCCTGGCCCCTCCACCGGGACGGCTCCCGGCCGGCAGCCACCTGGCACGCCGGCCGCCGGCGAGAACCGGGACTCCACCGGGTCCATCAACCGCTCCCTCCTGGGCACCGGCATGCCGACACCAGTTCTTCTCAACTAGAGATTTTCTCGATTCGAGAAGAACATATCGGACGCCATGACGAACCGCAAGAGGGCGAACCACCGGTGGAGGGGCCGCCGGCGGGAGGGGCCGGCGGCGGGGCGGACTGCTGATCGTCCGCAGGCGCGCCTCCCACCCGAGCCGGGAGACAGCGTCCCGAGCCGAGCCACGACGCAAACAACTTGGTTCACACCGAGCGGGAACTCAGTGTGAACCTTCGGCCAAAGGGCCCGACCGATGCGCGTCGGCCCGCATGCACCCGCCCCTGTCTCGCCCTTGTGGACACGGAGCTGCTGGCCGACGCGTCACCACCGCTGCTTTCGACCTTTCGACATCAGGCATCGGACGACGTAGAGCCATCGGATCCGCTCAGGTCCCGCAGGCCTGGGCCTTCCGGACCTGCCGGACCTGCCGGACCTGCTTCCGGACCCCGGACGCCAGAAGCATGATCGCGCCGCCTTTGGCCCTCCGGACCCGTTCCAAGCAAAGATCATGTAGCGGGAACGAAATGATACCGGACTCCGGTGAGTTCTTCGGAGAGACCCCAGAGCCGTTCGGCGGCGTCAGGGTCCAGGGCTGTTTTGACGGGTTGGACAACCGTGGGATAACCCTTGGATTCACCGCGTTCACCGGGACCGATGAACTGGCCGCCTTCGGCGTCCGGATGAGTGGCCGCATACAACTGGCTCAGTGCCCCTGTCCCGGCATCCTTGGCGATGAACCGGTTGGTGATTTTCAGTACCAGGTTCAGCAGTCCGGTCGGCCCGGCGGACTGCAGGTTCGTAGCCGCATAGCCCGGGTGGGCCATGAGGCTTCGTACCGGCGCCGCGCTCGCCCGCAGCCGGCGGTCCAGTTCCAGCCCGAAGAGGATGTTGGCGAACTTTGACTGGGTGTAGAACGTGACCGGGAAATACCTGCGTTCGCCGTTGAGGTTGTCCCAGTGGATGGAGCCTTTTTTGTGCAGGGCGGAACTGACTGTGACGACACGCCCGCCACTACCGGCCGCCAATACGTCCAGGAGCAGCCCGGTGAGTGCGAAGTGCGCGAGGTGATTGACGCCGAACTGCACCTCGAAGCCCTGTGCGGTGAGCGATCGCGGCGGCATCATGATCCCCGCATTGTTCACCAGTACGTCGACGGGTATCCCGTCCGCGATGACACCCTTGGCAAAGGTGCTGACCGAGTCCAGGTCCGAAAGGTCGAGACGGCGCACCTCCAGACGTGCCTCCGGTTGCCCCACACGCAGTTTCTCCAGTGCCTCCTCACCCCTGGCTTCGTTGCGGACGGCCATGACGACGTGGGCACCACGGCGGGCCAGCTCTCGGGTGGTGATGTAACCAAGCCCGCTGTTGGCCCCGGTCACGATGAAGGTCCTGCCAGCCTGATCGGGAATATCGTCGGCGGTCCAGCGACTCATAGCGGTTCCACACTCCGGTGTTCTTGAATGATGATCTACTCATGCCCGTGCTGACTTCCGAGAAGCCCAGGCGCGCTCTCAACTCAACAGCAGTTCGCTCTCAACAGCAATTGCAGCGTGTCCGGGGAGCTGACCTGCCTGTGTATTGTGCACGGCCTCCGGGGCACGACAGTCGGCGGACTGGCAGTGTAGCCCGCGTGCCCAAGGCAGGCTCCCTCGGCCCCGGACGAGGACATGCAGACGATCACGCCACGCCCGGTCCTGAGCATGTGCGGGATCTCGTATTTGATCGCCAGGAACACCCCTCGGCTGTTCGTAGCGGCGATGTCGTCCCATTCTTCGACGCCGGTTTCGTGGAGCGGCTTGGAGAACTCGACGCCGGCGTTGTTGAAGGCGATGTCGAGACCTCCTTACGTCGCGGCGACCCGGTCGACAAAGGACTACACCTGCGCCGGTACCCGGACGTCGGCCTTGACGTACACGGCCTTGCCACCGGCCTGGCGGATTTCCTGCTCGACCTGCCCCCACTCGGAGCGATCGGCCGGCAACCGATCGACCCGAAGGAGGCGAGCACCACGGCGGAGGCCGACAGCAGGGCGGGGTAGCTCCCCTCGGAAGCACCTCCCGGACACCCTGAATGGATCATACTGTGACGGACAGTAGCGACACCGGGACGACAGGCCGCTCCCTGATCTCTCCTGCGCAAAACACCGCTGCCACGTTCCAACCGCGGGCGTGTACGAACCCGGGTTCTCACAGAAAACGCGAGAAATCACGAACGACGACGGGGTTAATTCTTGTCCAATTGCACCGAAGGGCACAATGAATCGCAGCTGCCGGCCGACGCCGGAGCGCCGCGGCCGCCCATCCGAACATACAATCGACCGATAGCGTCGGACGACTCCTGGTACTCTGTTCCCCGGCTTTGACTAGAAAAAGGCAATCGGGTCGACGAGAGCAGGGAGACTGCGGGATGCCAACCGCCGACACCAGCCAGAACGTGCTCGTTTTCGACATCTCCCGTCACGCCGGGAACTCCGGGAACTCCGGCATCCAGCGGGCCACGACCGAGGTGCCGGCATGACACTCCCCCACACGACGGCCCCTCATGACAGCCGCCCCCCGGGGGAGTTTCCCGCCGACGAACATCCCGGCGAGGCGATCGCGGTTCCCTGGTCAGTGGTGTCGGACTATCGCTGTTTCGGCTGTTCTCCACACAACGAGCAGGGGCTTCAGCTGCAGTTCCGGACCCATCCGGAGGGGATGCAGGCCCGCTTCCGCTTCGGACGGGCACACGAGTCGTACCCGGGGGTCGTGCACGGCGGCCTGACCGGGGTGGTGTGCGACGAGATCATGGGCAACCTGATCGTGCTGCGGACCGGCCTGACGGCGTTCACCACCACCATGAAGGTGCGCTACATCCTGCCGCTGCTCATCGGGACGACATATGACTGCGTCGCCCGGCTGCGAACCCAGGACGAGGGGAAGCCGGGCAACCGGCTCACCCATGCCACCGCCGAAATCCTCAGTCTGGACGGCGACACGATGGCCACGGCCACGGCCAGCTACCAACTGGTCAGCATGCAGGCGGCACGCCGGCACCTCGCCCTCGACGATGCCGACGCCGACCGTCTGCGGAACGTGATGCCCGAGCGCCGGAACGGGCAGGCGTTCGAGCCGCATCCCAACGGGCAGCACGCGTAGACGCACGACGAGCCATGTCGCACCGGAGCCGGATCACCGGCGCCGGTGTGACATGGCATCGGCACCGGAGCACCGGCGCTGCGTCAGGAGCGCCACGGCCACGGCCGGGCTCGTCAGTTGCCGAACACGTCGAGAAGCGTTGCCGCGCCGCCCGGAGCCAGCTCCGCGGCAAAATTCTCCACGTATGCCCGAATGGTCGGATGCTCGGCGAACACCGAGGCGCGGACGTCCTGCTCCAGCTCCGCGCTCAGCTTTGCCGCAACCTCGATCAGGTTCAGGGAATCCAGCCCGACGTCGAAGAGGCTCTGGTCCGGGTCCACGGCCTGTGGGTCGTCCAACCCGAGCATCTCGGCGACCGCACGCTGGATGAACTCGATGAGGACCGGGTGTCTCTCGCGGCCCTCGGCCGCCTCGAGCCGGTGGCGCAGCGTCTGCTCTTTCGGCTCTTTCGGCGCGGCGCCCTGGCCCGCGCCGCCGGCCGGACCCACCCGCTGCTCCGGCTCGACCCAGTAGCGCCTGCGCTGGAACGGGTAGGTGGGCAGCGGCACGCGCCGACGCAGATGATCGGCGTGGAACGCCGGCCAGTCAAGGTCGACGCCGCTGGTCCACAGGCGTCCCGCGGTCTGGAGCCACGCCTGCC
>NZ_CAAAFO010000138.1:12638-16258 GCF_900634715.1 Candidatus Protofrankia californiensis
CGGCCGGCGCAACGTCGGGAACCGGCTCGCCGTGTGCATGAGCCCAGGCCAGACCGAGCGCCGCCGGCAACGGGAGGACACCCCCGAGGCATGCGGCGACCAGGTCACCCGAGCCGAACCCGACCAGCGCACCCGGGCGCACACCGTAGGCCATCCACAGCTCGGCGGCAGCGTACTGCCCGACGAATGCGGCAACGGCATCGCCGCGCCGCAGCAACGACGTCGCGTCGGATCCAGGCCGGGTCCCCAGTTCCGCGGCACAGCGGTCGACCGCGCCGCGGAACGCCGGGACCGCGTCGCAGAGCTCTACTAGGCGGCTGCCGCCCTGCAGCAGGCGGTGGGCGAAAACGAAGACCACCTCACAGGTACCGCTCGTTACCTGGCCGGTGACGACGCGGCCCGGTTCCCCGAGCATGAGCGTCAGGGCGGCGTCATGGACGTCCCAGCACACCAGTGCCCGTCGGTACGCGTGTGCCCGGCGCCCCACCGCAAGGGTGTGGGCCACGTCGGCGAGGTCGAGCGTGTCGCGATGCGCGGCCAGATGGCGGGCAAGTTCCTCCGTCGCCTCCTCGAGCGCCGCGGCGGAACCCGCAGAGGTCACCAGGAGCTGACAGCCGTCCGGCGGTGCGGCGACGGGCTCGCGCACCGGGGCTTCCTCGAGGATCACATGGGCGTTGGTCCCACCGATACCGAACGAGCTCACGCCGGCGCGCCGCGGGGTCGCACCCGACTCCGGCCATTGCTGTAGCTGCGTGGTGACGGAGAATGGGCCGCTGTCGAAGTCGATGTCGGGGTTCGGCTTTTCGAAGTGCAGGCTCGGCACAAGGCGCCTGTGCCGCAGCATCAACGACGTCTTGATCAGCCCTGCCATCCCGGACGCGGCGTCGAGATGACCGATGTTCGTCTTGACCGAACCGATCGCGCACCGACCACTTGCCGCGGCCCGCGGCGTGAACACCCGGGTGAGGGCGGCGATTTCGATCGGGTCCCCGAGCGGCGTTCCCGTGCCGTGGGCCTCGACGTAGGAAATCGTGTCGGCGCCGCAGCCGGCGAGAGCCTGTGCCTCGGCGATGACGGCGGCCTGGCCGGGCACGCTCGGGGCCGTGTAGCCGGTCTTTGCGTCGCCGTCGTTGTTGATCGCGGTACCCTTGATCACCGCGTGGATCCAGTCACCGTCGGCGAGTGCGTCGGTCAACCGCCGCAGGACGACGACCCCGACGCCGCTACCGACGATCGTGCCCTGCGCCCCGGCGTCGAAGGCCCGGCAACGACCGTCCGGCGACAGGATCATCCCCTCCTGGAAGAGGTAGCCCTCGACCTGTGGCACCCGGACGTGGGCGGCACCGGCCAGCGCCAGATCGCACTCTCCGCCCAGCAGACTCACGCAGGCCATGTGCACGGCCACGAGCGAGGTGGAGCATGCGGTGTTCACACTCACGGCCGGTCCGCGCAGGTTCAGCTTGTAGGCCACACGCGTCGTCAGGAAATCCTTGTCGTTGGCCAGCATCAGCCGGTAGCGCTCCAGCGTCGTCCCCGACCGGAAGCGTTCCGACAGATTGTGCAGGAGGTAGGTGTTCAACCCGGCACCGGCGTAGACACCTGTCACACCCGGGTAGGTGTCCGGGTCGTAACCGGCGTGTTCAAGTGCCGCAAGTGAGCATTCGAGGAAGTGCCGCTGCTGCGGGTCCAGGAGCTCGGCCTCCTCGTGCGTGATACCGAAGATCTCGGCGTCGAACATCTCGACGTCGGGGAGGATCTGCCCGGCCTTCACATAGCGTGGGTCCGCCACCAGTTCGGGGCTCGCCCCGGCCGCCAGCAACTCGCCGTCGGTGAAGAAGGTGGTGGTCTCGCGCCCCGCACACAGGTTCCGCCAGAACTCCTCGAGGGTGTCGGCACCGGGAAAACGGCAGGCCATCCCGACGATCGCGATGTCGGAATCCCGGACGTCGTCCTGTTGTTCCATCGGCTCTCTTCCGCTCGGGGCCTCCGGACACGCGAAGAAAACAACCATCGCGCGCCCTTCGGCCGGCTAGTCGATTCGGATGCCCATGTCCGCGGCCACGGTCCGCATGTCGAGAAAGCTGCGGGCGACGTACCGGGCGGCGTCCTCGGTGGCGTCCAGCCGCTTGAACAGGTCGACGAGCGCATCTTCGTGCGCGTCGGGATCCCCCTCCCCCGTCGCGATCTCGAAGACGATCGCCCTGAGCCGGTCCTCGAGCTCGGTGACGTCGACCGACCGGGGAAACCTGACACTGTAGGTGGACCGGTCGTAGTCCTTGTTCCGGCTGACCGCCCGCAGGTAGCTCGACGCGTTCAGCTTGTAGAACATGCAGTCCCAGTTCTTGAACGAATAGTAGTTGAGCAGCGGGAAGAGCGTGCAATGGGTCTCGTACGGTGAGGACCGGTAGAGACCCTTCTCCTTCAGTTCCGCGACGATCCGGTCGGGGTCGTACTCGTCCCGTAGGGCGACGAACGGAAAAACGATCTTAGGCAGCTCGCTCTCCGGGGCGAACAGCAGCCGTTCCAGCTCGCCCTGGAAGTACTCGTCGGTCAGGGTCCGGCCGAATGTCCGGTAGAAGCTCTTCACGATCTTCCGGACGTTCGACTCCATGGTGAGTATCTGCTGCGGGTCGGCACACAGGATGATGTACGGGATGTCGTGCTGCCACGCGTACAGGATCGCCCGGATGACGAAGAACGACCGGCACGAGACGCACGGCAGCTTCTCGTCCAGGTACTTGCCCGGCTTCGCCGGGGTCGGCCGGTTGAAAACCTCCCGCATCACGTCTTTTATCCGTTCGTCGGTGTCGATGACGAAGGTGGCCGGAATCTTCTCCCGGACGAGAGAGATGTTCGCGGCGGCATGGACGCTCTCGAACGGCAGGTCGAAGGTGTAGGAAAGCACCCGCTTGTGGTATTCGTTCACGAACTTGTCCAGCATGTAGGTGCTGTCCTTGCCACCGCTGTACATCAGGAGGCAGTCATGCGGCCCACGCTGGTTGGGCCCGCTGTTCGTGAATTCCTCGTACACCCTGGACACGTACGTGAAGTTCTCGACCAGCTCGACCGCGACGTCGAGCCGGCACAGATTGCACACCCCGTCGTCGTCGATCGAAATACCGGGATGGCCGGCATTCAGCGAACAGACCTTGCAGCGGACCATTCCTCACCTTCCCAGCCGAGTTCTCGAATACCTCGCCTATCTCGCCACCAGGCCCACATCGGGTGGCCCCGGCCACATCAGGTGCCCGGGGGCCGTCGCAACCTGAGCTCAAGGCGTCTGTGTCGCAGCTCCGCGAGCGCCGTGCGGTCACGCCGACCGGATCGTTCGGCCGGGTACGTCCCGCCGGCACCGTCATCAGCGGAGGCATCACCTGAGGCACCGGTATCGCCTGAGGCACCGGTGTCGCGGCTGTCGCCGGACCGGCCCGCAGCCGATGCGGACAGGTAGGACGCCAGCCCACGCACAGTCGGATAGGTGAACAGGTCAACGCGGGTAAGCGACTCGGACAGTTCCGCCCGCAGCCGTATCAGGACGTGCATGAGCAGCAGCGAGTTACCACCGGCGTCGAAGAAGTTCTCATCGATCCCGACCTGCTCGACGTCCAGGACGCTGCGCC
>NZ_CAAAFO010000138.1:16594-20727 GCF_900634715.1 Candidatus Protofrankia californiensis
GGCGCAGCAGCCTCGGCTTCGGTGGGGGACGAGACCCGGCCCGCACCGAAACCGGTCACGGACGCCTCGGCCGGCGGGGGCAACGACCGACGATCGACCTTTCCGTTCGCTGTCAGCGGCAGGCGCGTCATGGTCATGAACATCCCCGGGACCATGTAGAGGGGTAGTCGTGCCTTCAGGTACCGGCGGAGTTCCTCCGGCGGCGGGCCGGCGCCGGGCTCGGTCGGGACGACATACGCGACCAGCTTCCGCTTGCCGGGCGTGTCCTCGCGCAGGCAGACCACCACATCGCCGACCCCGGGGTGCGCACGCAGCGCTGTTTCGATCTCACCGGGTTCGATGCGGTATCCATGCAGCTTGACCTGGTGGTCGGCCCTGTGGAGGTACACAAGCCGGCCATCGTGCAGGTGGCGCACCACGTCACCGGTCCGGTACACGACCGTTGACGCGTCCCGGACGAACGGGTTGCGGACGAATCGTGCGCGCGTGAGCTCCGGCTCCCCGAGATAGCCCGCGGCCACGCCGTCGCCACCGATGTACAGCTCGCCGGGCAGACCGGGCGGCACCGGCTGCTGCCACCTGTCGAGAACGTAGAACCGGGTGTTGGCGATCGGTCGTCCGATCGTGACCGGCCCGCCGGGCTCCACCAGGTCGACCGAGGACCAGATGGTCGTCTCTGTCGGCCCGTACAGGTTCCACACCCGTGCGGCGCGCGCGAGGAGGCTGTCCGCGAGGTCGCCCGCCAGCGGCTCGCCCCCGCACAGAACCGTGAGGCTGCGATCACCGTCCCAGCCGGCGTCGATCAGCATCCGCCAGGTCGCCGGGGTCGCCTGCATCACCGTCGGGCGGCTGCGCTCGATCCGGCTCCACAGCTCCAACCCGTCACCGGTGACATCGGCGGGTGCCACCTCGACCTGCCCGCCCGTCACCAGCGGCAGGAGAAGCTCGAGGTAGGCGATGTCGAAGCAGACCGTTGTCACCGCCAGGAGCCGGTCATCCTCGGTGAAACCCGGGGTCCGCGCCATCGAGCACAGGAGGTTCGTCAGGGCGCCGTGACCGACCTGGACGCCCTTGGGCCGGCCGGTCGACCCCGACGTGTAGATCACATATGCTCGGCCTTCGGGTGACGCCCGGTCGTAACTCTCCTCACCCGTACTCTCCTCACCCGTCTCACCCGCGCTGCCGCCGGGGGTTGCGATCACCTCCCAGCTCCGGTCGAGCGTGACGACGGTCGCCGGGCAGCCCTGGACGTCGGGCTCCAAACTGGTCTGGGTGAGCAGGAGCGGCAACCGCGAGCTGGTGAGCATGTGGGCGATGCGCTCGGGTGGATACACCGGGTCCAGTGGCACGAACGCCGCTCCGGACTTCATCACGCCGAGTACGGCGACAACGATCTCTTCGGACCGTTCCAGGTAGATGCCCACCAGGCCGCCGGGACCGATGCCCTGGCGGCCGAGGAAGGCAGCGAGCTGCGTCGACCGCCGGTCGAGTTCACCGTAGGTGAGCATCCGATCGGAGAAAATGACGGCTGGCGCCTCGGGCCGGTGACGCGCCTGCCGCATGAACAACTGGTGCGCACACCTGTCGCGCGGGTAGTCGGTGTCGGTGTCGTTCCAGGTGACAAGTACGCGTTGCCTGTCGTCAGGGGACACCAGCGGGATCCGGGTCGGATCGGCTGCTGCGGGACCGGTCAACGCCCCAGGGACCTGGACCTCCGGCGGCGCGGGAGAAGCATGATCGTACCGCCTTTGGCCCGCCAGGGCCTCAAGGAACGCGACGAACATCGCGCGCATCGCGTCGGCGGCACCGGGTTGCAGGACGTCCTCAGCGACCAGCCAGCGATATTCATCCGCCCCGCGCGGGATCTGGACGAGCAGGACGGTCGCGGGCCGGGGCCTGGGCACCTCATCGAGATTCTCTACCAGCTCGACGGCAACCGGCATGCCACATTCGACCCAGGGGGCGTGCGTGCGCAGCTTCCCGTTGCGAATCCACACGTCGCGCAGGTACGTACCCCGGCTGCCGAGCAGGTCGAGCTGCCGGGCCACCGCTGCCCGAAGGTCGGCAAAACTTCGGTTCTCACCGAGAGGGGGCACGTCGAACGGCAGATGGTGTGCGAACACCTCACCGGCACCACCCGAGCCACCCGAGCCACCGGGATTGCCCTCCCACCGCAGGTCGACGTCAAGCCCGTCCTCGCCGGCCAGGCGTGCCAGGAAGGACAGCAGAGCCGTGAGCAGCCACTCGGATCCGCCGCGACGCGAGCCGTCACTGACCCGCCCACTGCCCAGAAGACCGGCTGGGACGGGAATGCGGACGTCCCGATAGCGCTCGGGCAGGCCCGCGGCCGGATCACGGTAAGGCAGGTCGAGCGGCTCCGCGGCGAGCAGACGTTGCACCCAGTACGCCTCGTATGCCTGATATTTCTCATACGCCTCGTCCTCGTCCTGCTCCTGGGTATGGGCGTGGCTCCGGGCCTGGGCCGATCTTGCTGCCTGCCGCAGCAGGACCGCGCCAGCAGGCCCGTCCCCACCCGGGGCGCTGCGTTGACCGACCAGTTCCCCCAGTGCAAGTTGCGGGAGTGCGGCAAGTGAGGCATGCGGAGCGGACACCATCGCCTCCAGCAGCCGACGCGTGTGCGCGAGCATCCTCACCACGTCCTGGTTCTCGAAGCGGCGCCGGTCGTAGCCGAGCTTGAGGATGAGGCGGTCGTCGAGGTTGGCATCGAGGGTGAGTGGGTAGTTCGTCTGCTCTTCCAGCCGGAAGTCCCGGTGCTCCCAGGCACCTCCCAGCGACCGCAGCACTGTTGCCGGCAGGTAGTTGTCGAAAACGACCACGCTGTCGAACAGCGGCAGCTCGGCCGGTATGTCGCTCCACGCGTGGATGCGGGTTGGCGACGTGTGCTCGAAACCGCGCAGCGCCAGCTGGTGCCGCCGCAGCCGCCCGAGGAGTTCGACCACGCTCGTCGCGCTCGGTGCGGTGACCCGGAACGGAACCGTGTTGAGAAAGAGACCGAGCATCTCTGCGGCACCCTCGAGAAACCCACGGCCCGCCCGTGTCGTACCGAACACCACGTCATCACGACCGCTGAGCTGCCGAAGAAGGACCGCCCATGCGGCCTGGACGAAGTTGTTCGCGGTGACCTGATGCTCACGGGCCAGCAGCTTCAGTACCGCCGTCACGTCCTCGGAAAGCTCCGTCCGGGTCGCCGCCAGGACCTCTTCACCGGGGCCGAGAGCGCGGACCGTGTCGACGACGAGCGGGGTGGGTTCGGTCAGACCCGCGAGATCGGCGCGCCAGAACGACTCCGCCACCGCAACGTCCTGCTCGGCCAGCCAGTCGATGTAGTCCCTGTACGGGCGCCGCTGGGCAAACGTGGCCCGGCGCCCGACGAGAAGCTCGTCGTACACCGCGAACAGCTCGATGAGCACCATGAGCAGAGACCGGCCGTCCATCAGCGCGTGATGGGTCGTCCAGATGAACTCGTACTCGTCGTCCCCGGTGCGGAATACGGCGAAGCGCATCGGTGGGCCGGCCGCGAAGTCAAAGGGCCGGCGTCTGTCCTCCACGAGGTACTGGCGCAGGCCGCGCTGCTGCACGGCCGCGTCCAGCTGCCGCCAGTCCTGCTTGTGCAATGTGACGTGGACGTTTTCGTGTACGACCTGGATCGGGCCGTCCGGATGCTCCGCATGGAGGGTGGTCCGCAGCGCCGGATGCCAGTCGAAGAGCTCTCGCAACGCCTGCTCGAACACCGCCTGATTCATCTTCTCATGCAGGGTGAGCAGCTTCTGTAGAATGTAGACGCCTTCGCCGGGAGCGCTGATGCTGTGCAGCAGCATCGCGCGCTGCACCGGCGACAGGGGAAACCTTTCAGCTTCTCCGCCCAGCTGCCCGGAGTCTCCCTGCCCGGGGTCGGGTAGGAGTGGTGAAGTCAGGAGAACTCTCGAGACGCGGTGCTCGCCCGGGTCCGGCACGTCTGGGCCTCCCATTGAACCGAGCCGGTTGCTCTGCTTCCGGCGACGGACCCACCTTGAAAGCAACCCGGCGGGCAGGCGATCTACACGACAGAGATACGATCTCGTTTCTTCGAATGGCTGTCGGCGGGTCCGTTGTTTTCAGGGGGTGGAAGCGGG
>NZ_CAAAFO010000139.1:0-2268 GCF_900634715.1 Candidatus Protofrankia californiensis
ACCCCGGTTACGCTCCCTCGAATTTCAGCAGCACATGCTGTCCAGTCGGTGAACGGATTACAAATCGATCGCAAAGGACACCGAAAGGAAACCCGACGAAACCGCTGCCCGGTGCCGCCCGATTGCCATTTCTAATGGATCAATAGAATCAATCGAACGACGGCCTCCGAAACACACCGGAACGGCTGAACGTGTCCGCGGGTGGGCCGGCGGGTCGGTCCGGTCGGTGAGCGACGGGGTCCGGCCGGCGGGGACGCACGACACGCCGGCCGGCCGCTGCGCCCCGGCCAACCGGTGGGCTGGAGCTCACAGCGTACGCTCGGCGAACTGCATGTCCGGCGCAGGCTGTATCCGGTGAACTCGGTGCGGTGGCTGAACTCGGTGCCGATGGCGCCCGATGACGCTCTCCGGCGGTACACTTGCACAGTTCTTCAATTGCGATATGGCGTCCCGTGACGTACGGCTCAGGGTTGTACGGGGAGCGGCAGCCCCCTGTACGACCGTCTCGGGTAGTCCGTCGCCGGCCGGCGGCTCGTTGCGGGCCGGTGGGTCCACAGGACTGCGCCGGGGAGCCCGTAACGGGCTCCCCGCCAGGGCGCGGCGTCTGCGGGCCGGTGCGGTGACGGGCTTGAAGGGAGTCCGGTGGGGGTACAGGTTCCGCTTTACCAGGCGAAAGCGGAGTTCTTCCGCATGCTGGGGCATCCGGTGCGAATACGGGTGCTTGAGCTGCTGGCGGACGGGCCGACCCCGGTGCGGGAGCTGCTGGCGGCCATCGAGGTGGAACCTTCGAACCTCTCCCAGCAGCTGGCGGTGTTGCGCAGGTCCGGGATCGTCACCGCGGCCCGGGACGGCTCGACGGTGGTGTACGCGCTGGCTGGAGGCGACGTGGCCGAACTGATGCGGGCCGCGCGGCGGATCCTCACCGAGATGCTGGCCGGGCGCGAGGAGCTGCTGGCGGAGTTGCGTGAAGCCGAGGCCAGCTCCGCCATGCCACGATGATCACAGGAGTGTGGGCAGCCGGCAAAGCGGTGTGGTGGCGGCCGTCCACCGGCGAACCCCAGGCGGAGGCGACATGCTGACCCCGAGCCTGCCCGGGGCCAATCCCGCGTACAGCATCCAGATCCGGGTACCGTCCCGGGCACTGACCATGGTCCAGGCGGTCATCGCCGACGCGCAGGGGACCGTCACCTGCCAGGCGGACGAACCGGACGCCAGCGAAGTACATCGCATCACCCTGGACGCCGACAGCGCGGACACTCTGAAGTGGCTTGGCAGGATACTGCGCCACCGCCTGGGCACCGACCTCCTGCACACCGAGGACCTGGTCTTCCTCGCCGCGTCCACCGGCAAGCTCGCCCAACGGGTCTGCGCGGTCACCACCACCGGCCACGACGTCGCGCTGCTCGACGCCGACGCGGACCGCCGCGTGATCACCTACCTGGCCGCGCACCCGCTGCACACCGACCGCTATACCGGCCGGTCACGCCGGGTCGCCCTGGTGACCGACGCCAGCGCCGTGCTGGACTTCGAACCGCTACGGGCCGAGACCGCCCTCCCCGCGCTGGAATCCCAGGCGGTCCATCTGCACCGGGCCACCGGCCTCGACATCTTCCCGCTGCCCATCGCCACCCACGATCCGGACGACCTCGCCGCGGCCGTGCGCATGCTTGCCCCCGGCTTTGCTGCCACCATCCTGGTCCACACTCACATCCAGCATGTCAACACCGCCCGCACCGCCCTGGAAACCGTCCCCCACCTGCTGTTGGACACCGTCAACGACGGCCTCGCCGTCGCCGCCACCGCCGCGGCCGTCAACGCTCTGCGCCTGCGTGCTGTCGAACCACGTCGCGCTCGCGTCGTCCTGGTGGATCCGGCCCGCGGCGGGGACCTGGCCGGCCTGCTGATCGCCGCCGGCATCGGCGACCTCACGCTCTACGACCCCGTCTCCTACGGCACCGCGCCACTGCACCAGCTCGCGGACGACATCGACCTGATCGTCGACCTGATCGGGCTGATGGCCCCGCCAGCAGGCGTCCCCCTGCTACGGACCCGCCCCGAGACCCCACCGCCCCTCGCCGCCGCCACGACGGCTCCCCGTCCCCTGCACGCCCTCCCCGGCCTGCTCACCGCGGCGATCGCCACCCAACAGCAGATCACCCCCGCGGCGCGCCTGGCCGCCGTGGAAGCGCTGACCGCACACACCCAGCCCGGGGCGCTCCTGCCTCCACTTGACCACCCAGGCCTCACCCCGGCCGTGGCCGCCGCCGC
>NZ_CAAAFO010000139.1:2625-6833 GCF_900634715.1 Candidatus Protofrankia californiensis
GGCGAGTCCGGAGTCGGCGGGCGTGGCAGCGGACATGGCCAGTGTCGTCAGCGCCGGGAAGGACAGTCCCGCACCGACGCCGAGCAGCAGCATCGCCGGAAGGACGTCCGCGACATAGCTACCGTCCACAGGTGCGCGGGTGACCAGGACGAGCCCGGCCGCGCTGAGAACCAGGCCCGGCAGCAGCACGGCACGCTCGCCGAAACGGGCGTTCAGCTGTGTGGAGAAACCGAGCGAGAGCAGCCCGATCCCCAACGAGACCGGCAGGAACGCCAAGCCTGTCTGTACCTCGTCGTAGCCGAGCACCCGCTGCAGATACAGGGCACCCAGGAAGAACATCCCGAACATGCCGGCCACCATCAGGATCTGGACGAGGTTGGCCCCGACGACGTTGCGTGACCGGAAGATGCGCAGCGGCAGGAGCGGGTTGCTCGCGTTCGCCTGCCGCACGACGAACCCGGTGAGCAGGGCGACCGCGACAGCACCGAAACCGAGCGTGTGTGCGGAGGCCCAACCGTGGTCGGCCGCCGCGACAATCGTGTAGACACCGAGCATCAGCGCCGAGGTGACGAGGAAGGCGCCCGCGATGTCGGCTCCCGCGCGCAGCCCGATCCCGCGTTCGGCCTCGAGCAGGCGGGCGGCCAGCGCGGCGGTCACGATCCCCAAGGGGACGTTGACGAAGAAGATCCAGTGCCAGCTGATGGCCTGGGTGAGGACACCGCCGGCGAGCAGGCCGATCGAGGCACCGGCGGAGGCGACGAAGCTGTAGACGCCGATCGCCCTGGCCTGCTCCCGCGGCTCCGGGAACATCGTCACGATCATGCCCAGGATCACGGCGGAGGCCATGGCACCACCGACACCCTGGGCGAACCGCGCAATGATCAGCATCTCTTGACTCCCGGACACGCCGCACAGCAGGGATGCCACGGTGAACACGCTCAGGCCGGCCATGAAGACGCGCTTGCGGCCGATCAGGTCGCCGAGCCGGCCGGCCAGGAGCAACAGGCCGGCGAAAGCGATCAGGTAGGCGTTGACGACCCAGGCCAGGCTTGACTGGGAGAAGTCAAGATCGTTCTGGATGGCGGGCAACGCCACGTTCACGATCGTCCCGTCCAGAATGATCATTAGCATCCCGATACAGAGGACGACGAGCGCCGGCCAGCGGGAATCGCCGGCCCGGGTGGCCGATGCAACAGGCTCGGTCATGTGGTCGCCTCCTAAACGACGCGGGACCTGGGCCTCCGGCAGCGCGAAAAGAACATGATCGCGCCGCCTTCGGCCGCTGGTGACCCGGGGACTTGGGCCAAAGGCAACGCGCAAGAAGCATGATCGCACTGCCGGAGGCCCGCTGGGCTCGTGAGTATCAGGTGCGACCGTACCAGATAGTTTTGTTCAGGAAGATTTCTTTCGGAACTAATGGGCTCGGGGCGTGCGCCGCCGTACGGGCCGCTCACAGTGCACCGGCGTGGACAGCCGGCCCTGGACGAGCCGCACCAGCCCGTCGATGAAGGCGTCACGCTCACGGGCCGGGAGTGCCGCGAGCACGTCGTCGTAGATGCGGGCCACGATCTCGTGGGCCTGGGCGACCGTCCGCTTGCCCTCCTCGGTGACCCAGACGATGCGGGCCCGGCGGTCCGTGCTCGACGGCCGTCGCTGCACGAACCCCGCCTTCTCAAGCTCGTCGATCGTCACGACCATCGTGGTCTTGTCGAGGGCGCACAGTTCGGCCACCTGGCTCTGGGTCAGATCACACGACATCGCCCTGGACAGGACGAAATGGCCGCGCGGTGAGATGCCGAGCGCAGCGAGGCCGGCTGTCAGCTCGGTGGTCAGCGCGTGGCTTGCCTGTGACAGGAGGAAGGCGAGGTCCGCGACAGACGCTGCACGCGTGCTGATGGCCATGGAACAAGCGTAGCAATATACATCCACAACAAGATCTTTTTTTGCTGGAACAGCCGGCCGTCCCGACCTCGCACCAACCTCACATCGATCCGCGCCTCACATCGGCCCGCCTATCGGTGCGCCTATCGGTCCGCGCGGCATGGCCGTCGCATCCGATCATCGAGAGGATGCCGGCATGGAGTTCCAGACCTGGGTGAGCCGGCTGAGGGTGGCACCGCCCGTCGCCGGCAGGAGGTCGGTGACGCCGTCCGGTCGCAGGCCGTTGGCGGGGACGAACGGAGCACCCTCGGTCCCCAGACCCGAGCGGAACGCCTGGCTGACCAGCCATGTCTGCGAGTCCGGCTCGCGCAGAAAGCGGAGAAAGCCCGCGGCGGCCGCGCGCGACCCGGCCGGAGTGTCCCCCGGGTGCAACAGCAGGTATGGATGGTCCGACACGGGTGTTCCGTCCGCAGGGTAGACGGCGGTCAGCGGGATCGCCGGTTTGCCCTGGTTGTACCGCCAGACCTCCTGCTCGCTCATGACGAACATCGACGGGTGGTCGACCGCGGCGGAGGACTGATCCGTCTCCCCTGCCCTCGGCAGGCTCTGGAGCAACGACACGGTGTCCGATCCTGTCCGGCTGACTCGTGAGCGTAGCTTCCGCAGGGCGCTCACCACCAACGGCTGGTTCACCGCGGCAGCGGGCAGGTAGTCCTCCTGGCCGGGGCCACGGGCGGCGCCCGTCCAGGCGATGAGCGCCTCAAGCGCGGGGGTGGAACGGGCCGGGTCGGCAACCGCGAGCCGTATCGACCCCCACTCCGGGTGTCCGAAGGCAGCCCACCCCCGATCCTCGCCCAGCACGTGCAGAACATCCGCCCAACTGGGCGGATGCTGCGACCAGTGGAGAGCATCGACCATGCGGGCAGGCAGGGCGAGGACCAGCGGCGAGTAGGCCAGCGGTGGTCCGGTGCGCGCGGCAACGCCACCGGGCCCGCCACCGGAGCGGGCGGCACCTGGCGGCGCGGTGTCCAGAAGCCGCGACCACAGCGAACTGTCGGGAATCCACACATCCGGGCGCAGCCCGTAACGTACGCTGTCCCACCCGGCGGCCAGGGCCACGGCCACGGTCGCCGGCTCACGCGCCTGGACCCGGATGGTCGTGCACCCCCGGCCGGGACCGGCGGCGTAGCGGCTGGCGAGGGTGGAGACCGCCTCGGCGATGTCGCCGGAAGCGACCACGAGGAGCCGATCCGCCGAACACGCCGTATCGGCCGGTTTCGATCGCAGGTTGCCTACCAGCAAACCACCCAAAGCCACCAGCACGGTAACCAGTGGGACAGCCAGTATTCGATACGAAAGCCGACCGGCCCACTGATGAGCGTGGCGAGTCCCGTCGGTGTGGATCCCTTGAGTATGGTGAGCGGGTCGGACGCAGTGGGATGATGTGCGCCGCATGCCGCGAACAATAACCGCTCCCGACGACAGTTCCCCACTCAGTCACGTGTGCTCCGCTGCGCTTCACCCGCGTTCACTTCCAATTTGCCGGCTGTCCACGCGGACGGCGACGTCAGGTTTCCAGACCGCTGCAACCATCCACATTCGCGTATCCCATATAACAGGAGAATGAAAGCCGGGGGGCGGGACGTGTCCACAACGCGGCGCACGCAGCGTCGCCTGCCCACGTCCAGACGACGGTCGCCGCTACGGGTGATAGTCGCTCAGTTTCTCGTCGTGGTCTGCCTGAGCCTGGCAGCCTGCTCAGCAGGCGGGCCGGACAATGCCGCCGACATCAGCCCGGACTCGCAGTGCGCCACGGGGAAGCTGACAGGTGCGGGCGCCACCTTCCAGAAGAACCTCCAAGCTCGGTGGATCAATGACTTCACCACCCGCTGCTACGACGCCCATGTGACGTACGACTCGATCGGATCGGGCGAGGGCATTCAACGGTTCATCGCCGGCAGCGTGGATTTCGCCGGTTCCGACGCCGTCATGACAGAACAGGAACAACAAAAGGCCAACAAACGCTGCACCACGCCGGGAGCGAGCACGGCGGCCGGTTCAGCCCCGCCCGGCCGGGCGTTGCACATTCCCGCCGCGGGCGGCGCTCTCGTGTTCGTCTATAATCTGTCGGACGTGAATACCCTGCGCCTGTCGCCGTCGACGACCGCGGGCATCTTCCAGGGCGAGATAACCAGTTGGAACGACCGGCGGATAGCGGCGGACAATCCTGGCACCGCCCTCCCCGTGATGCCGATACACCCCGTACACCGCCAGGACTCCTCAGGATCGACCGACGTCTTCTCCCGGTACCTCAGTGCGGCGGCGGG
>NZ_CAAAFO010000139.1:7215-17621 GCF_900634715.1 Candidatus Protofrankia californiensis
CCGCCGCCAAAGGCTCGGACGCGGTGACGGCCAGCGTCATGCGCGACCCGGGCAGCATCACCTACGTGGAACTGTCCTTCGCCGCCGAGCAGGGCCTGCCGACGGCGGCGCTGCGGACCACCTCCGGTATATACGTCAAGGCCAACGGCATCAGCGTCGCCGCGGCGCTGGCCTCGGCCGCCTCCGCACCGAGACAACCTGACTACGGGGACCTTCGACTCCCGATCAACTACACGCCGGACGATCCACTCGCCTACCCGGCATCCGCGGTCACATACACGATCGTCTGCGTGCAGGGGAACGGCAACGCCGAGCTCCTGCGCAGCTACCTCGCCTACACCCTTACCCAGGGGCAGTTGAGCACCCGGACGATCGGCTACGCTCCCCTGCCCGACCTGGTCCTGTCCAAGGCCCGTCGACTCACGGCGGCCCTCGGCTGACCGCGGCTGGCATGCGTCCACACCGCCGCTGCCCCACCCGGTCGCTCCCACCCGCAACCGGCGCGGGTGTCGGGTCAGCCCGTTTCGAACAGCAGGCGCAGCACGGGCCGGGCTGCCGCCTCGAGGTCATACCCCACCTCTTCCGGGAGAGCACCGCCGAGCCACAGGGTCGCGAAGCCGTGCGCGATCGACCAGGCCGCCAGTCCTGCCTGGCGGGGCATGTCTCCCGTAGTGGCGCCGGGCAGCATGGCAAGCCCTGATCGCAGGGAGTCACCAGCGCGTTGTCGCGCCTGCAGGAGCTGCGGGTCCGCCGGGTGGTAGAGCTCCGGACGAAACATCACCTCGAAGTAGGCACGGTGGTCGACCGCGAAACGGACATACGCCACACCGATCTCCAACAGGTCCCCGGTGCGCTCCCCAGCCGCGACGAGTGCGTCGGCGAGCAGGTCGAAGCCCTCGGTCGCGACAGCTGTGAGCAACCCCGCCTTGTCCCGGAAGTGATGGACGGGTGCGGCGTGGGAGACACCCGCGCGGCGGGCCAGGTCACGCAGGCTCAGCTTCGCCGGCCCGGCCTCCGTCAGCGCCTGCACGGCCGCCGTCAACAGCACCCTGCGCAGATCCCCATGGTGGTAGGGCTTACCAGACATGATCTTCATCATAACTTGTCGTTGACAAGATACAGCTCAGGCTCGCAATCTAGTCACTGACAAGTTCCTTGTGCTGGAGGTCCGCTATGGCACCCCTGATCGCTGTGGTCGTCGGCTTCGTTCTTGCCCGCCTGATCGGCTGGGGTGTTGTGGACGCCCTGGACGGCTGGTACCCCGCGTTGCGCGTCGGGCTGGCGCTCATGTTCGTGCTCACGGGTCTGGCGCACTTCGCCGGCACACGGCGCGCGGATCTGGTCGCGATGGTCCCTCCCGCCCTGCCCAGACCCGATCTTCTGGTCGCCGTCACCGGAGTGCTCGAGCTGGCCGGCGCCGCGGGACTGCTGATACCGGCCACCGCCCCCCTGGCGGCCGCGGGCCTCGCGCTGCTCATGGTGGCGATGTTCCCGGCCAACCACTCGGCCGCCCGCCGCGGCCTGGCCCTCGGTGGAAAGCCGGTCACGCCCCTGCTGCCTCGCGCCGTGCTTCAGGTCCTCTTCGTCACCGCCGCGCTCAGCGTCGCCGCCGGCGGGTTCTCCTAGGACGGCCCCGTCCGCAGGCAGGATGCGCCAGGATTCACCGGCGCCGCCCCGGGTTGTTCACCCACCGGTCGGGGTCGACTCCGCCGAGCCAGCGGTCGATGTCGGCGCGCCACCAGACACGGGTGCCGCCCCAGGTCGCGGTACGGTTCACCACCGCAGCCGGAGCAGGCGCGCGAGGGTCGGTCCGTAGACGATGGTCGACGGCCTGACGGGTCACGCCCAGTGCGGCTGCGATGTCGGAAGAACCCACGAGCTGCGGTGAATCGCACACGGAAACGGACGATAACCCGTCAGGCGGGCCGCGCGACAGAGCCCGGGACAGGGGCCACAGACCACAACCCATCCTCTAGACGGGAGCGTCCCAGCCGTCGTCCCGGCTCGGAAGGCCCATGCCGAGCGAATGCAGGGGCTGCTCAGCCCATATGGTCTTGCCTCTGGGTGTGTATCTGGCACCCCACCGTTGGGTGAACTGCGCCACGAGGAACAGGCCCCGACCCCCTTCGTCGGTGGTACGGGAGTGCCGCAGGCGCGGAGACGTGCTGCTGCCGTCGGACACCTCGCAGATCAGCGTGCGGTCACGGATGAGGCGCAGCCGGATCGGTTCGGTGGCGTATCGGATCGCGTTCGTGACCAGCTCGCTGACGATGAGTTCAGTGGTCAGCACCTCCTCGTCACAGCCCCATGTGACCAGCTGCCGTGCCGCGTAGGCGCGGGCAAGCGCCACCACGGCCGGATCGACGGGCAGGTCCCAGGAGGCGACCCGCTCCGCCCGCAGGGCATGGGTACGCGCGAGCAGGAAGGCGACGTCGTCCTCGGGACGGTCGGGCAGCAGAGCCTGGATCACCCTGTCCCGGATCTCCTCCAACGGCCGGTCCGCGCGGCCCAGCGCCACGCGCAGCCGGCTGAGCCCGGCGTCGACGTCGTTGTCACGGCCCTCGACCAGACCGTCGGTGTACAGGGCCAGCAGGCTGCCCTCCACCAGTTCCAGCTCGACGGACTCGAACGGCAGGCCGCCCAGGCCCAGCGGCGGGCCCCCGGGCAGGTCGAGGAAGTCCACCGTCCCACCGGGACTGACGACCGCGGGCGGGGGATGGCCGGCCCGGGCCAGCGTGCAGCGCCGGCTGACCGGGTCGTACACCGCGAAGATGCAGGTGGCTCCAAGCACGGCGGCGCCGGCGTTGCCCGCGGCGCTCTCCTCCTCGTCGGCGAGCCGGATGACCAGATCATCCAGGTGCGCCAGCAACTCGTCGGGAGGAAGATCGAGACCCGCCAGGGTGTGCACGGCGGTGCGCAGCCGCCCCATGGTCGCCGCCGCGTGCAGCCCGTGGCCCACGACGTCCCCGACGACCAGGCCCACGCGGGCACCCGACAGCGGGATCACGTCGAACCAGTCCCCCCCCACGCCCGCGCTCTCGTCCGCGGGCCGGTAGTGTGACGCCACCTCCACGGCGGTCTGTCCGGGCAGGCTGTGCGGCAGGAGGCTGCGCTGCAGGGCCAGGGCCGCGACGTGTTCCCGGGTGTAGCGGCGGGCGTTGTCGACCCACACCGCGGCCCGGGAGACGAATTCCTCCGCGATCAGCAGGTCGTCCTCCTCGAACGGATCCGGACGCGCCTGCCGGACGAACGTGGCCACCCCCATGATGACGCCGCGCGTACGGATCGGAACCACCATCAGCGAGCGGAGCCCGAACTCACGGATCTTCGCGAGACGGAGCTTGTCCTGCGTGATCCACGGATTTGTCACGAAATCCAGCACCGGTTCCAGAATGGACTTGCCGTCGATCAGGCAGCGAGCGGCGAGAAACGACGGCTGGACGACATCCCCGGTTTTCGCGATCGACTCCGGGCATCCCGGTGTCACCGACTGCTGCCCCGCCCGTCGAATACGGGACGTGTCGGTGACGGGTTGCGCCGGTTCCTCACCCCGCAGGACCGACTCCAGCAGATCGACGACGACGAAGTCGGCGAGGCGCGGCACCGCCACGTCCGCCAGGTCCTGAGCGATACGCATGACGTCGAGGCTGCTGCCGATGCGTGCGCTGGCGTCGTTGAGCAGCGCCAGCCGCTGCTGCGCACGCCAGCGGTCGGTGACGTCGACGACGATGTAACACACCCCCAGGACCCGCCCGGCCGAGTCGTCCAGCCGGAAAAAGGACGTGGAATAGGCATGCTCCCGATAGGGATCAGCGGCGGTCCGGCCGCGGTACTCGAAATTCATCACCGGTACCCCGGTCTTGAGTACCTCGCGCATCCGTTCTTCGAGCTGCTCGGCAGGCAGGCCCGGCAGCAGCTCACTCAGCCGCCGGCCGAGGCGCTTGTCCCGGGGCACGCCGCCGGAACGCGCCAGCGCGTTGTTCAGCCACATGTACCGCAGCTCTTCGTCCAGCAGGGCCATGCCGATCGGCGACTGGGCGAGCATGCCTCCCAGCATCGACTGATCCGCCATCCACCAGGACATCTGGGCATCGTCGGAAGCGAGCACGAGCCAGCTCGAACCGTTGCTCGAGTCGAGCATGGGGAAGATTCGCGCATGCAGGTCCACGCGGTGACCGTCCGCGTGGACGGCGGGCAGCCGCCCGTCCCAACTGCTGTCGGCACGGCATCGCTCGACCTCGGCACGTACCGCCGCAGCATCCGCCGACCGGTGGAGCAGGGACATGGCCGGACGGCCGAGCACGTCCCCGGCGGCATGGCCGATCATCAGCTCGGCAGCCCGGCTCCACCTGACCACCGTGCCCCGCCGGTCGAGGACCGCGCTGGCAACCGGCGGCAGCCCGAACGAGTCGGTGCGAGCAGTGACATCCGTTGTCCCGCGTATATCCATCGCCCGAGGTCCTACCCACGCCGGGCCGTCTTACTTTGTTCCCCCCGGGTGGTCCGGGAACTCGGGCCTTGCGGACCTCGGCGGATCGGCTTCGCCGATCCGGTACAGATGCTCGACAACCACACAGCAGGTCCCACATCCCACCGGTGACATGGTGAGGCAGCGACCACGGTGGGTGCTGTCGATGCGAAGCGCACGTTCGCGATCCAGACCTTGGACGATCAATCGGCCTAGAATTCGAACCATGACACGGATCATGACGGTTACCGATGCCAAGGCGCACCTGTCGGAGCTTGTCGCCGCGGTGGCCGCAACCCACGACACCGTGGAGATCACACGTAATGGCGAGCCCGCGGCCGCTCTGGTGTCCTATGCCGAGCTCGCCGCGCTCCGGGAGACGATCGCGATCCTCTCCGACCCGCAGGCGGTCAGCGACATCCGCGAGGCGGAAGCCGACATTGCCGCCGGCCGGACAGTCGACGCCGAGGACCTCCGCGAGACCATGCTCGCCCGGCGGGCGGCCGAGGCGTGACAGAATCCCGGACCTGGCAGACCAAAATTGCCGGTCCGGCTCGACGAGCGTTGGAGAAGGAATTACCCGAGAACGTCGCGTGGGCGGCCTGCACCTTCATCACCAAAAGGCTTCCGATCAATCCGCGGCGACTCGGCGGTGCGCTGAACGACCCGTACGACGGAATACTGTCGGCGCATCTGGGCACCTACCGGGTCGTTTACCGCATCGAAGAGGAAAATCATACCGTCTATGTACTCGCCGTCCGGCTCCGAGGTGACGTGTACGGCATTCGCTGACCGCGCTCGACGCCGCCTTCGCATGAGCGCAGGCTGACGCACTGACCGCTTGAGACCGCCGAGCCCTTCCGCTCCATCCTCGCCGAGCATCTGTCCCCCGACGACGTCGACGACCTCCTCCACCTGCTCGACTCCACCGATCCGCGGACCCGTGGGCGCGGCGGACCTTCGTCCTGATTCGGTTCTGGTCCGGGCCTGATTTAGTAGGTCATGACACCGGGAATGCCCGGCGGCCGGCGGACGCTTGACCTTCCGGCTGGTACCCGTGCCCCCTTGCCCGCTCTCCGTACTCTGTTGGACGCTGCCTTCTGATGCCTCCGCTCGCTGACCTGGCCGAACGCCTGCCCGATCTGATGGTTCGTGACCAGCGCCACCTGCAACGCCGTGTCGACGGCGCGCGCAGGATACGCAACCCCCAGGCTCGTGCGGCGGTGGTCGCCGAGATCGCCGCCGATGTCGAGGCAGCCGCGCTGCGCGTACAGCGGCGGCTCGCGACCGTGCCGCAGATCACCTATCCCCCGGACCTGCCGGTCAGCCAGAAGAAGGACGAGATCCTCACCGCGATCCGTGACCACCAGGTCGTGATCCTCGCCGGCGAGACCGGTTCCGGCAAGACGACGCAGCTGCCGAAGATCTGCCTGGAGCTCGGCCGGGGTGTGCGCGGGCTGATCGGTCACACCCAGCCGCGACGCCTGGCCGCACGCGCGGTGGCCGAACGCATCGCCCAGGAACTCGACGGTGCGGACGGCCGGCCGGGCGCCGCCGTCGGCTACAAGGTGCGGTTCACCGACGAGGTCGGCGGCAACAGCCTGATCAAGCTGATGACGGACGGCATCCTGCTGGCCGAGATCCAGACCGATCGGCTGCTGTGCCAGTACGACACGCTGATCATCGACGAGGCCCACGAACGCAGCCTCAACATCGACTTCATCCTCGGCTACCTGCGACAGCTCCTGCCACGCCGGCCCGACCTGAAGGTGATCATCACCTCGGCGACGATCGACCCGCAGCGCTTCTCCCGCCATTTCGGGGACACGCCGGTGATCGAGGTCACCGGCCGCACCTTTCCGGTGGAGGTCCGCTACCGGCCGCTGGTCGTGGAAGCCGGCACCGATCTCGAAACCGGCACCGACACCGACACCGGTCTTGAGACAGGCACCGGGACCGGCACCGACAGCACTCCGGGCACGGTGATCGAACGCGACCTGCCGGAAGCGATCACATCCGCGGTGGACGAGCTGTGTGCGGCGGGGCCCGGCGACATCCTGGTTTTCCTCAGCGGTGAGCGGGAGATCCGGGACACCGCCGACGTCCTGGCGAAGAAGCAACTGCCGGGCACCGAGATCGTGCCGTTGTACGCGCGGCTGTCAGCCGCCGAACAGCACCGGGTGTTCCAGCCCCACACCGGACGCCGGATCGTGCTCGCCACCAACGTCGCGGAGACGTCGTTGACGGTTCCGGGCATCAGGTACGTGGTCGACCCGGGTCTGGCGCGCATTTCCCGTTACAGCAACCGGACAAAGGTCCAGCGGCTGCCGATCGAGGCTGTCTCGCAGGCGTCCGCGAACCAGCGTAAGGGACGTTGCGGGCGGGTCGCCGACGGTATCTGCATCCGGCTGTACTCCGAGGACGACTTCACCGCGCGCCCGGAATTCACCGATCCGGAGATCCTGCGTACCAACCTCGCCTCGGTCATCCTGCAGATGACCGCACTGGGTCTGGGCGACATAGGGGACTTTCCCTTCATCGACCCCCCCGACTCGCGCAGTGTCTCCGACGGTGTGCTCCTGCTGCAGGAGCTCGGCGCCTTCGAGACGGGACCGCCGGGAAAGACCGGCAAAACCGGTAAGGCGGCCGGGAACGGTAGGGCTGACGGGAACGGTAGGGCGGCCGGGAAGGATGATGCCGACGAGAACGGTGAGAACGGCGCTGGCGGCGGGGCTGGCGGAACCGGTCGGGCCGCCGGACCCGCGCGCACCGATGGGCGTACGTGGCTGACACCGCTGGGACGCAAACTGGCGCAGCTGCCCCTCGACCCCCGGCTGGCTCGCATGGTGCTGGCGGCCGACGGCAACGGGTGCGTCCGCGAGGTCATGGTCATCACGGCCGCGCTGTCCATCCAGGATCCGCGGGAACGTCCCGTCGACGCCCAGCAGGCCGCCGCGGAGAAACACGGGCGCTTCACCGACAAGCAGTCCGACTTCCTCACCTATCTCAACCTGTGGGAATACCTGCGGGAACAGCAGAAGCAGTTGTCGGGCAACCAGTTCCGCAAGCTGTGCCGGGCCGACTTCCTGAACTACCTGCGGGTACGGGAGTGGCAGGACGTCTACAGCCAGTTGCACCAGGTCGTGAAAAGTCTCGGGATATCCGTCAACAGCACACCGGGTGACCCGCGGAACATTCACGTGTCGCTGCTCGCCGGCCTGCTGTCCCGCATCGGCCTCAAGGATGCCGACAAGCAGGAGTACCAGGGGGCGCGAAACACCCGGTTCGCGGTCTTCCCGGGGTCGGCGCTGTTCAGGAAGCCGCCGCGCTGGCTGGTGGCCGCCGAGCTCGTCGAAACGTCCCGATTGTGGGCGCGGACCGTCGCGCGTATCGAACCGGAATGGGCCGAGGTGCTCGCGCCGCACCTGGTGAAGCGCACCTACAGTGAACCGCACTGGGAGAAGAACCGGGCCGCCGTGGTCGCCTTCGAGAAGGTGACGCTGTACGGGCTGCCGCTGGTGGCCTCCCGCCGGGTGAACTATTCCGCGGTCGACCCCGCCCTGTGCCGGGATCTGTTCATCCGCCACGCCCTGGTGGAGGGCGACTGGCAGACGCACCACGCGTTCTTCCACGACAACCGCAGGCTGCTCGACGACGTCGAGGAACTCGAACACCGGGCGCGCCGGCGCGACATCCTCGTCGACGACGAAACCCTGTTCGATTTCTACGACCAGCGGATCCCGGCCGACGTCGTCTCCGGCCGTCATTTCGACAGCTGGTGGAAGAAGGCCCGCCGGTCCCGGCCGGACCTGCTCGCGTTCTCCGCCTCCATGCTCGTCAAAACCGGCGCGGACGGTGTCGACGAGCGCGACTACCCCGACGTCTGGCAGCACGGAGAGCTTGCGCTGGCGCTGTCCTACCAGTTCGAACCCGGCACGGACGCCGACGGTGTGACCGTGCGCATCCCGCTGCCCCTGCTCAACCAGGTGACCGGTGAGGGCTTCGACTGGCAGGTGCCGGGCCTGCGGGCGGAACTGGTGACCGCGCTGATCCGCTCGCTGCCCAAACAGGTGCGGCGCAGCTTCGTGCCCGCGCCCGACTACGCCGCGCGGGTGCTGGAGACGGTGACCCCGGCGGACGGACCGCTACTCGCCGTGCTGGAACGCGAACTCGACCATCTCACCGGCGTGGCGGTGCCGCGGGAGTCCTGGCAGCTCGACCGGGTACCCGACCATCTGAAGATCACCTTTCGGGTGGTGGACGAGGAGCAGGACACCCTCGCCGAAGGCAAGGACCTGGCCGCGCTCACCCGCCAGCTGGCGCCGACGATGCGCGAGGCGGTCTGCGTCGTGGCCGACGGTGTCGAACGCGAGGGCCTGCTGACCTGGGACTTCGGGCCGCTCGCGCAGATCGTGGAACAGCAGCGACCGGGCCGGCCGGTACGGGCGTATCCCGCGCTGGTGGACCAGACGCACAGCGTGGCGATCCGCGTGTTCGCCACCGAGACCGAAGCGCGGCACGCCATGTGGCTTGGTACCCGGCGCCTGCTGCTGCTGAACGCGCCGTCCCCGATCAAACAGATCAACGCGCGCCTGAACAACAAGGCCAAACTGACGCTCAGCCATCACCCGTACCGCGACGTCGCGGATCTGCTCGACGACTGCGTCGCCTGCGCCGCCGACAAGCTGATTTCGCAGTGCGGCGGGCCTGTGTGGGATCCCGACGGGTTCGCCAAGCTGCGTGGAATCGTCCACGCCGATCTGGACGAGACCGCGCTCGACGTGGTGACAAAGGTGGAGCGCATCCTCGCCACGGCGCACACGGTCTCCGGACAGCTGGCCGAACGGCAACCGCAATCCCAATCACGGACAGCGGAACGACGACTGAAGACAACCGCCGGCCTCGCGCTGGTACCGGCGTTGAGCGACATCCGCTCCCAGCTGTCGGGGCTGGTGTATCAGGGCTTCGTCAGCGCCAGCGGCTGGCAGCGGCTACCCGACGTCGCCCGCTATCTCAGCGCGATCGAGCGTCGGCTGGAGAAACTCCCGCTCGATCCGGAGCGTGACCGGGAACGCATGCGCCAGGTCGAGCAGGTGACGCTGGAATACCAGCGGATGCTCGACCGGACGCCGCCGGGCAGCCCGCACGGCGAGGAACTCCAGCGGATCCGCTGGATGATCGAGGAACTGCGCGTCGGTCTGTTCGCCCAGACCCTGCGCACGGCGTACCCGGTGTCGGTGGAGCGGATCTTCCGCGCGATGGACCAGCTGACCCTCTGATCGCGGTCGGGCAGGCCAGGAATTACCGACCTACCCGACCGGTTGGCTGCAGATGGGGTGGGGGCTGCCGCGTCCGTAGGACACCGGAGCCGGTGCCGCGAGGGCCGGTGCCGCACCGTCTCGATCTCAGCCGTCCCGATCTCACTCGATTTCAAAGGAGAGTGGCACCAGTGACACTTCGCGCCTTCGGACGGACCGGGGTCCAGGTCAGTCCACTGACGCTCGGGGCCATGATGTTCGGCGCCTGGGGAAATCTCGACCATGACGAGAGTATCGCGATCATTCACCGTGCGCTGGACGCGGGCATCAACGTCGTCGATACCGCGGACATCTACTCGCAGGGTGAATCCGAGGAGATCGTCGGCAAGGCCCTCGCCGGTGGTCTCCGCGACGAGGTGGTGCTCGCGACGAAGTTCCACGCGGCCATGAGCGACAACCCCAACCACCGCGGCAACTCCCGGCGGTGGATCGCCCGCGAGGTCGAGAACAGCCTGCGCCGGCTGCAGACCGACTGGATCGACCTTTACCAGGTCCATCGCCCCGAACCGGGCACCGACTTCGACGAGACCCTCGGCGCTCTCAGCGACCTCGTCCACCAGGGCAAGATCCGCTATATCGGGACGTCGACCTTCGAGCCGTCGGACATCGTCGAAGGGCAA
>NZ_CAAAFO010000139.1:17737-22327 GCF_900634715.1 Candidatus Protofrankia californiensis
AAAGGCGCCGAAGTGCCGGTGTCGAGCCGCAGCGCCCGCGTCCCGGGCCGGTTCGACCTGGCCCGACCCGTGAACATCGCCAAGCTCGAGGCGGTCGAGCAGCTGACCCTGCTCGCTCAGGAGGCGGGGCTGTCCCTCGTCCACCTGGCCCTCGCCTTCGTCCTCGAGCACCCCGCCATCACCTCGGCGATCATCGGCCCGCGGACCCTCGAGCAGCTCGAGTCACAGCTCGAGGCCGTCAAGGTGACGCTCTCACCGGACGTGCTGGACCGTATCGACGAGATCGTGCCGCCGGGAACAACGATCAATCCCGAGGACGCCGGCTACCAGCCGCCGTCCCTGACCGACCCCACGTTGCGCCGCCGCAGCAGCACAGGCCGCTGACCAACCGCTGAGATCCACCGCCCGCACGACTCCCCCTTGCACGACTCCGGGGTGCCGCACGCACTGACAGATGCTGCCGCGCATGCGGCACCCCGCAGACCGCAGACCGGGACGGATCGTGGCGCAATGTCGATCTCCGGGACTCCGTACCGCACGAACTCCTCCTTCGACGCTGCCGGGTGTCACTTCCCGCCGTCCCCACATTCAGGGCCTCTGGCGACCGCAAAAAGTGATATCACTATGATAGTGTTCACGTCCGGCGGTGGACGTATTACGAGGGGGATCGGTCATGGTCACTTATGGTTCCGAGGCGGGCGCGGAGACGCCCGCGCCGCAGATCCGGGAGCTGACCAGGAACGGGGTGTCCGGCTGGGCCGCGCTCGGTCTGAGCCTCGCGGCGGTGTTACTTCTCGGGCCCGGCGTCATCACGGGCGGGGGCCTGCTGGCCGGCTCCGACGCCGATCCCGCCCCGGGCGCGATCCTGATCGTGATCGGCAGCCTGCTCGTCCTCGGCGGCCTGGTGGCGCTGGGCGGCCTGACCGCGGTCTCACCCGGTAAGGCGCGCGTGGTGTCACTGTTCGGCCGTTACACCGGGACGATCCGCACGACCGGTCTGCGCTGGGTGAACCCGCTGTCCAGACGGCGCAAGGTCTCGACCAGGATCCGTAACCACGAGACCCCGCCGATCAAGGTCAATGACGCGGACGGCAACCCGATCGAGATCGCGGCCGTGGTGGTCTGGCAGGTACAGGACACCGCACGAGCCGTCTACGAGGTAGAGGATTTCATCGAGTTCGTCAGCATCCAGACCGAAACCGCGGTGCGGCACATCGCCACCAGCTATCCGTACGACAACCACGGTGACGCCACTCTCTCGCTGCGGGACAACGCCGACGAGATCACGGGAAGGCTCTCCGGTGAGATCGCCGTGAGGGTGGCATCCGCCGGGGTGCGGATCGTCGAGTCGCGCATCACCCGCCTGGCCTACGCCCCCGAGATCGCCCAGGCCATGCTGCGCCGCCAGCAGGCCGGCGCCGTGGTGGCCGCCCGTCAGCGAATCGTCGAAGGGGCGGTCGGCATGGTCGAGCTCGCTCTCGCCCGCCTCGAGGCGCAGGACGTCGTGGAGCTGGACGAGGAACGCAAGGCGGCCATGGTCAGCAACCTGCTGGTCGTGCTGTGCAGCGAACAATCCACCCAGCCGGTGGTGAACGCAGGCTCGCTCTACCACTAGGGGCCACAGGCGTAGGGGCCACAGGCGGCGCGATGATGTTTCTTTCGCGCCGCCGGAGGCCTAGGCCCTCAGATCACTAAGAGCTGATGTTCGAATGACTGGTGGCGGGAGCACGTGACGGAACGGAAGAAGATCCTGCTGCGGCTGGACCCTGCCGTACACGACGCGCTCGCCCGATGGGCCACCGCCGAGCTACGCAGCACCAACGCCCAGATCGAGTTCCTGCTGCGCCGGGCGCTGTCGGACGCCGGACGGCTGCCCGGAAACGTCGGGCGCATACCGCGCCGCGGGCGACCCTCGAAGCCCGACCCAGCTCCCGGCAACGGGCCCAAGCCCGGTTCCGAACTGAGTCCCGAACCGAATTCCGGACCGAATTTCGCCGGCGGACCCGGCTCCGACCAACCCGAATCCCCCGATCACGGAATCGATTCCTGAAACCGGCACCGGACGCCAACAATCCACACCGAAATCCGGGGTACTCACGGCGCGACCGGCGAAGGACGGACCAGACGAAGGACGGACCAGTGGAACTCCCCGAATCCCTGCCGGCACGGCTCTACCTGGTTTCCTATGATCTCGACAGGCAGCGGCCGACCGGTCGCGCGTACCTCGGCTACCTGCTGCGCGCCGCGGCACTCACCGACCTGTTCCTCGCCGGCCACCTCGCCGACGTGAAGGGCAAGGTGCAGGTGAAGAACCCACCTACGACCCGGACGACCACTCCGACAGCGGCTCGGATGATTCAACCGGTTCCGGCGACGGGTCGCACCCGGGCTATGGATCCGCTGCTCGAAGACGTCCTGAAGCAGGTCGCCGGATCGTCACGGCCGCGTTCGTGGAAATACTGGGTCCGTAAGAACAGCCGCCCGGCCGTGCGAGCCGTGCGGGATCAGCTGGAGACGGCCGGTTGGATTCGCGTGGAGCCACACCGGATACTCCACCTGTTCCCGGCGGACACAATCACCGTACGGGATCCGCGTGTCGTCAGGGAGCTGCGCGACAATGCCGGCCGGGTGGCCCGCGGCAGCGTCCCGCCGGCGCACGTCGACCCGTACGACGCCGCCGTTGTCGCGCTTGCCGCCGCTGCCCGGCTGAAGACCGTGCTCACCCGGGCGCAACGGCGTGAGCACAGGGCCCGGATCACGCGACTGACCGAGCTGTGCGGTCCACCGCCAATTGCGCTGCGCAAAGTAATCGCCGCTGACGAAGCGTCGGCCGCGTCCTGAAATCTCGGACGACCGCCGGCGGCCCGTCACGCGTTGCCGGACAACCCGTGGTCACGCCGACCGGCGTTCGCTATGATCGACCGATGCCCGGCGAAAACGCCGGTTGCCCACAGCGTACGGCCGGCGGACGGACGACCCGGGGAAACCGCCGGTCCCGGAACAAGGGAATTGACTCCGATAATACAAACAGCATGGAAGAGGAAAGCTGTGACAACGTGGTACACGGCTGATCTCCACTTCGGCCACACGAACATTCTGACCTACGCCTCCCGCCCCTGGCCTGACGTCGAGACGATGAACGCCGGCCTCGTGCAACGGTGGAATGCCGTCGTGGCATCCGAGGACACGGTGTGGGTGCTCGGGGACGTCTCCCTCACGCCGGCGAAACTCGCCCCGGTCGCCGAGCTGAACGGTCACAAGATCCTGGTCGCGGGAAATCACGACTCATGCTGGTCCGGGCACCGCCGGCACGCCGGCCAGGTCCAGCGTTACGTCGATGCGGGTTTTGCTCACGTCCACTCCTCCGGAGTCGTGCGGGACCACCGCATCGGCGACCACCTCGTCACGCTGGCGCACTTTCCCTACCACGGTGACCACACGGCCCAGGACCGCTACGCCGACCGCCGTCCCGAGGACGACGGCCGACCGTTGCTGTGCGGGCACGTGCACGACGCCTGGCAGGTCCACGACCGGCAGATCAACGTGGGCGTGGACGTCTGGGACTGGACCCCCGTCCCGGAGGAAACCGTCCTGAAACTGGTCGAGGCCGCGGCGCGGCCCGCACCCCGGTAGCGACATCGCCTTGCAGGAACGCCGAGCCCGCATCACGGCTGCCAGCACCAAGAGCGACCGCGGTGAACGCCTGCAGCGGTTCCTCACCGCCGACCAAACGACTTCACCAGGACGGACCTCGCTCTGGTCGAGGTGTGCTGAGCGGGCGACAGCGATGGACTGTGCTGAACGCGCTCCACCCGTTCAGGGAGGGCTTCGCCCGTCAGATTCCGACGTGGGGCTACATTCTGGGACTACACAGTCACCAGTGGGGGCGGGGCTGACAGGCTGATGGACGCGCGCATCGAGGAGCTGGCACGCCGCTCGGCGAACTTCGGCCTGCTGCTCCCCCACGAACCGCTACTGGTCTTCTACGGCGCGGGCGCGGAGTCGTACGCCCACTCCGACCCGAACGCCGCGCTGGTCAAGGCCCGCCAGTTCGGCGAAGCGTTGGCAAAAGCCCTGGTCAGCAGGGCCGGGCTGCCGGTACGCGGCGACAAGCAGGTCGACCGCCTCGCCGCGCTCGCCCGCGCCGGGGTACTCGACAGGCGCATCCGCACAGCTTTCGATACCGTCCGCACTGAGGGTAATCGGGCTGTTCACGGCCACTACGGCTCCGTCCGGACGGCGGTGCGTGCTGTCCGCGCCTGCTTCGAGCTGGGCGTGTGGTTCCACCGGCTGCTGACCGACGACCGTACGGTCATCGCCTTCGTCCCGCCGCCGGAGCCCGACGGCAGCCTGCAGCCGGCTGCCGCGTCCGCGGCTGACAACGCCGAGCTGGCGGCGCTGCGCGACGAGCTGGCCGAGTACCGCAACAAGCTCGCCGAGGCGAAGCTGCGCCTGGACGGCGGCAGCCGACTGGACGCCGAACGCCAGGCCCGGCGCGAGGCTGAGGATGCGCTCACCCGCGCGCTGGCTGATGCGGAAAGTCTGCGCAGCGTCCTGGCGGAACAGGTTGTGGAACAGGGTGCGCAGGCC
>NZ_CAAAFO010000139.1:22527-29585 GCF_900634715.1 Candidatus Protofrankia californiensis
GGGCGCCCGACCGAAGGCAGGCGGCCGGCCAGGAAGGTGTCCGCGGCCGAGCGGGAGTCGTTCGTCGCCCGGGCCCACGCCGCCGCCCAGGAGCCTCGTACCGAGCTGGAGGTACGGCACGAGGTCGACCGGATGCTGGCGGCGGCCGGCTGGTCGGTGCAGGACCCTTCCCGGATCAACCTGTTCGACCGGGCAGGTGTCGCCGTCCGCGAGGCCCGAACCGCCAGTGGCCCCGCCGACTACCTGCTGTACGTCGACCGGAAGATCGTCGGCGTGGTCGAGGCGAAGCGGGAGGGCACCGTCCTCACGCCGGTGGAGTGGCAGTCCGGCCGGTACGCCCGGTCGCTGACCAGGGAGCAGCAGGACCAGGCGTGGACGTGGCCGCTGCCGTTCCGGTACGAGACGACCGCGGCCGAAACACATTTCACGAACACCCTCGACCCGCGCGGGGGCCGCGCCCGGTCGGTGTTCTCCTTTCACCGGCCGGAGACGCTGGCCCGGTGGATGCGGGAAGCCGACGACAACGCCGTCCATCCGACCCTCCGCCACCGTTTACAGCACCTGCCGCCGCTGGCGGCGGGGAATCTCCGGCCGGCACAGCTCGACGCCGTTCGCGGACTGGAGAAGTCGTTGGCGCAGGACCGGCCGCGCGCTCTGATCCAGATGGCCACCGGGGCGGGAAAGACGTATGCGGCGGTCACCTCGGCGTACCGTCTGCTCGCGCACGCGAAAGCGCATCGCATCCTGTTCCTGGTGGACCGTAACAATCTCGGCCGGCAGGCTCGGGAGGAGTTCTCCACCTACGTCACCGCCGACGACGGCCGCAAGTTCACCGAGCTGTACAACGTGGAGCCGCTGACCGGGGCCGGGCTGCTCGGGTCGACACATGTGGTGATCTCCACGGTTCAGCGGCTGTATGCGATGCTGCGCGGCCAGACCCTGCCCGACCCAGCCGTCGACGACCAGGCGTTCGACGCGGACACCTCCGAGAACGCCGACGGCGACGCCGAGCCGATCGAGATCGCCTACAGCCCGGACATCCCGCCGGAGACATTCGACCTGATCATTGTGGACGAATGCCACCGGTCGATCTACGGGCGCTGGCGGGCGGTGCTGGAGTATTTCGACGCCTACCTGCTGGGTCTGACCGCGACCCCGGTGAAGCAGACGTTCGGTTTCTTCCACCAGAACCTGGTCAGCGAGTACACCTATCCGCAGGCGGTAGCCGACGGGGTGAACGTCGACTTCGACGTCTACCGCATCCGCACCGAGCTGACGACGCAGGGCGCGACCATAGATGCCGGGATCACCGTCCCGAAACGGGACCGGCGCACCCGCCGTCAACGCTACGAGGAACTCGACGACGACTTCTCCTGGACGCCGGAGCAGCTCGGCAGATCGGTCGTCAGCCCGAACCAGATCGAAATGGTGCTGCGGACATTCAGGGAACGACTGTTCACGGAGATTTTCCCAGGCCGGACGCACGTCCCCAAGACACTGATTTTCGCGAAGGACGACAACCACGCCGAGGACATCGTGATGAAGGTCCGGGAGGTCTTCGGCCAGGGCAACGAGTTCGCCGCCAAAATCACCTACTCGGTGCGGGACACCGACAGCCTGCTGAAATCTTTTCGCAACAGCGCCGAGCTGCGGATAGTCGTCACCGTCGACATGATCGCGACCGGGACGGACGTCCGGCCGCTGGAGTGCCTGCTGTTCCTGCGCAACCCGAAGAGCGCGGTGCTCTTCGAGCAGATGAAAGGCCGGGGTTCCCGGACGATCGACGCCGACGACTTTCAGGCGGTGACCCCGGACTCGCCCGCCAAGGACCGGTTCGTGCTGGTGGACGCGGTCGGAGTGCTCGACAGCGACCGGGTGGACGCGGCCCCGCTCGGACAGCACACCGAGCGGCAGATCAGTCTGGAGCAGCTGCTCCGCAAGACCGGGACGTTGACGATCAATGCCGAGGAGGCGTCGACGCTCGCCTCCCGGCTGGCCCGCCTCGGCCAGCAGATCACCCCGGACGAGCGGGCCGAGCTGGAACATCTCGCCGGAGCGCCGCTCGCGTCCATCGTGTCGAGCCTTGCCCGCTGTGCCGATGTGGACGCACTGGACGCCGCGCGCCAGGCCGGTCCGCCCGCCGAACGGGCGCTGGTGGAGGATGCCGTCCGTCCCCTGGCGGCAAATCCAGGGCTGCGTGCCCGTCTGCTGGAGATCCGCCGCGCCCACGACATCACCTACGACGAGGTCAATCCCGACAGGTTGTTGGAGGCGGCCGGCGTCGACCGCAGGAAGCTGGCGCAGCGCACCGTGGAATCCTGGCGGGCCTACCTCCGGGAACATCACGAGGAGATCACTGCGATCCAGCTCGGGTACGAGCGCGGCACCGGCCAGCAGCCGGTGTACGCGGCGCTCAAGGAACTCGCCGGGCGGATCGCCCGGCCACCCCACCAGTGGACGCCGGAACGGCTGTGGGACGCCTACGCCCAGCTCGAGATCGCAGCCGGGGTACCGGAGGTGAAGTACGGTGCGTTGGACCTGATCGGGCTGATCCGCTTCGAGCTGGGCGTGGACGAAACGCCCCGTCCGCACCGGGCTATGGTGCATGAACGCTTCGAGGGCTGGATCGCGCGCCAGCGGCAGGCGAGCAGGCGGGAGTTCACCGCGGACGAGTGGTGGTGGCTGGAGAGGATCAGGGACATCGTCGTGACATCGGCCGCGTTCGCAGTGACCGACCTGGACGGCCCCCCGTTCACCGAACGCGGCGGCACCGACGGCTTCCTCACCGTCTTCGGCGAGGACCACGCCCTGCCCCTCATCACCGACCTCACCCACGGCCTCACCGCATGACCCCTCTTCCCCCCGGCTGGGCACACGTCCGCCTCGACGAAATCGCGGAAGTACGGCTTGGCCGCCAGCGGTCACCGAAGAACCATAATGGTCTCCATATGCGCCCCTATCTCCGTGCCGCGAACGTTGGCTGGAACGGTCTCAAACTCGACGACATCAAGCAGATGAACTTCACCGATGACGAGCTCGATACTTACCGCCTTCTCCCAGGAGACATCGTCCTGAGTGAAGCGTCGGGGAGTCCCGGGGAAGTCGGCAAGCCAGCGCTCTGGAATAACGAAATAGAGGACTGCTGCCTACAAAATACCTTGATCCGAGTACGCAGCTACGGCGCTGATCCAAAGTTTCTCCTCCTGCTGCTACGACACGAAGCGCAACGCGGCGCCTTTGTCGAACACTCAAGGGGTGTTGGAATTCACCATATCGGTGTAGCCCGGCTCGCAGGATGGCCGATCATGCTTCCACCACTGGCCGAGCAGCGCCGCATCGTCGTCGCCCTCGACGAATACCTCGGACAGGTCGATGCATGCGTCGATCTGCTCACCAAGATTGATAAGAAGATAGACGTTTTCCGACGTTCGATTCGCGGTTTCACCGCTACCGGATCCGAACCAGCAGTGGGATGCCCTCTTCCATCCCACTGGCGCTGGGGGCCGCTGTCCAGCGTCGTGAGCAAAATCGAGGCTGGAAAATCATTCAATTGTCAACCACGGCCAGCAGACGCGACCGAATGGGGCGTCATCAAGGTCAGCGCCATGACTTGGGGCGAGTTTCGACCATATGAGAACAAGGCCCTGCCGCCGGGCCGCGAGGTTGATCCTCGCCATGAGATTACCCCTGGGGATATTCTGGTAAGTCGCGCAAATACAGCAGAATATGTAGGCGCCCCAGTGATTGTCCGCAACTGCCGGCCACAACTACTCCTGAGCGATAAAAGCCTCAGGCTGAAACCGGCACCGGGTATCGATCGTGAATGGCTGCTCCAGGTTCTGGCATCGACAATCACGCGAAAGCAAATCTCAGCCCTGGCAACAGGAACCAAAGATTCGATGCGCAACATCTCCCAGCAAAATCTCATGCGAATCTCCATTCCGATTCCGCCAATAGACCAGCAGGCAATAGTCGCACGCCAGATCCAAGATAATCTTGAACAAGCCGCAAGGCTCGAAGCTGTATGTTCCCAGAGCCAAGTCCGTACAACATCGCTCAGAAAATCGCTGTTGGCGGAGGCTTTTGCGGGGCGGTTGGTGGAGCAGGATCCGGGGGACGAGCCGGCGCCGGTGTTGTTGGAGCGGATCCGGACGGAGCGGGCAGCCGCCGGGGCGAGTGTTCCGCGGGGCACAGGTGTTCCGCGGGGCAGAGATCGGGCCAGGAAGCCGACCAGCGAGGATGTGCTGCTGTGAGTGCCGAGTCGCGGCGGCTGGTCGCCAAGCTGTGGAACTACTGTGACGTCCTGCGGGACGACGGCGTGTCCACGATCGACTATGTCGAGCAGCTGACCTATCTGCTGTTCCTGAAGATGGCGCATGAGCGGGCGAACCGTCCGCTCAACCCCGACACGGCTCTCGCGCATGTCGCCAACCGCTGGCAGGCTCTGCTCGACTACGACGGCGAAACCCTGGAAAAGGAGTACCGCAACACCCTGGACGAGCTGTCCCGGGAGAGCGGCACTCTCGGCGTCATCTTCCGCAAGGCCCAGAACAAGATTCAGGATCCGGCGAAGCTGAAGAAGCTGGTCGTCGACCTCATCGGCAAGGAGAAATGGTCGGCCTCCGGGGTCGACGTGAAAGGCGACGCCTACGAGGAACTGCTGGCAAAAAGCGCGGAGGACATCAAGTCCGGCGCCGGCCAGTACTTCACCCCACGGGCGCTCATCACCGCGATGGTCGACTGCCTACGGCCGGGGCCGGACGACACCGTGCACGACCCGGCCTGCGGCACCGGCGGTTTCCTCCTCGCCGCGTACGAGCACATCCAGGCCCATCATGGCTCCGAGTTGACCCCGGAACAACGCCGGGAGCTGGGCCGCACCGCCATCACCGGCACGGAACTGGTCGACGGCACCGCCCGGCTCGCCGCCATGAACATGTTGCTGCACGGAATCGGCCAGCCGAACGGGCCGTCCCCGATCGAGGTGGCCGACGCGCTCGCCCGACAGTCCGGCCTGCATCCGAGCGTGATCCTGGCGAATCCGCCGTTCGGCAAGAAGTCGTCCATCACGGTCATCGCGGACGACGGTCGTACCGGCCGGGACGACATCTCCTACAACCGCCAGGATTTCTGGGTGACGACCACGAACAAACAGCTCAATTTCGTCCAGCACATCGCCACCGCGCTCGGTATGAACGGGCGGGCCGCGGTCGTCGTCCCCGACAACGTGCTGTTCGAGGGCGGCGCCGGGGAAACCGTGCGGCGGCGGCTGCTGACCCAGTTCGACGTCCACACCCTGCTGCGCCTGCCGACCGGCATCTTCTACGCCGGCGGGGTCAAGGCCAACGTGCTGTTCTTCGACAAGCGGGAGGCACGGCCGGGCAAACCCTGGACGTCGAACCTGTGGGTGTACGACTTCCGTACCGGCGAGCACTTCACGCTCAAGCAGAACCCGCTGCGCCGCGAGCATCTCGACGACTTCGTCGCCTGCTACCGGCCGGGCGAACCCCGCGCGAACCGGGTGGAAACCGAACGGTTCCGACCGTTCAGCTATACGGAACTCACCGCCCGGGACAAGGCCAACCTCGACATCACCTGGCTGAAGGACCCCAGCCTCGACGACACCGACAGCCTCCTGCCACCCGAGGTCATCGCCCGCGAGATCGTCGAGGACCTCCAGGCCGCCCTCGCCGAATTCGCCGCCATCGCCGACTCCCTCGCCACCCGCTCGACCACGCGGGAGATCCCCTCTACCGAGAGCCCCACCGCCGCGTCCTGACTCTCAGTCACTTCACCACTGATGATCCGCATTCCGTGACCGCCCGCTCCGCAACCTCCCGCGGACCAGGGCCTGGGTCGCGTCACCACGCTCACCGGCGCCGTGGTGAGAAAGAGACCGAGGCCAACTCACGATTCACCATCCTGCGAAGCGGTTGGCCGCGCGTGGTCTGGTAGCGCCAGCCCATGCGTACTCTAACGCCCGCCTCCCGCACGATCAGCACTCCGACCAGCGGAAACATACCTAAGGAGCACCTACTCCAACGCCTACTCTCAACCCTATTTTCAAGATATTAGAGTAGCTCTCCGTGAGCTCCAACAGGGTCGATGCCGCTCTTTCCGACGCCTGCAAGCCCTCGAGAAGGAAAATCTAATTTTATGGGTCGGAAAAAGTCGACGAGATCCCAGAGCGGTCTGGAGGCTGGCGCAAGAATAATTTCTGCCGACTGCCGGTGGCAGTCGGGGCCGATGCCGTGACGGACCCGGCGAGCAGGACTCAAATAGAGATCGATATCGTCGTGCTCGCGCCGGCTGATCCAGGTGAGCATCGCCGCGTACTTTCCCTGGGTGAAGCCTCTACAGCCCGGCGGGTGCCGCCAGGAAGTCGGCCACAGCCGCTTGGTCACCACGGACGTCGACGACTGCCTGCTCCCGCCGGTTGAAAGCGTAGAGCAGCAACTCGGGGGCCGCACCGGCGAGGACGACCTGCCCGGTGCCGGATCGCAGCACCAGCCGCCCTACCCCGTCGGTGCGCTCCGCCACAACACCGACCGGGGACTTGCGGAAACCTCGCCTGCCGACCAGTCTCAACGGCCGCCACAGTTTGTCCCGCGCGGCAGCGTCGAGATCCCGCGGCTTCCAGTCCGGCTGCGCACGGCGGACATCCTCGTGGTGGATGAAGTACTCGGCATGGTTGATCAGCTCGTCCACCGCGGGGATGCGGGCCGGATGCCACACCGGCACGCCCGCGCGGATCAACACGACGAGATCTTCATAGGAGTGGGCATCCCTGGTGGCTCGTTCGACACGCTCGGTGATGCCGTGCAGTCGTGACACCGCGAGCCCGGGCAACGCCCGCGGCTTGCGGTCCCGTGCGACCAGATGAGCGGCCAGATCACGGGTCGTCCAACCGGTGCACAGCGTCGGCTGGTCCGGGCCAAGCTCAAGCAGAAGGTCACACAGTGCCTGCCGCTCCCGCTGTGCCTGCCGTTCCCGTTGCGTCCGTCGCGCCATAGCTGAACCTTAGCCGCGCATCAGCATGGTTGCGCCGTCCAACCTGG
>NZ_CAAAFO010000139.1:30200-31010 GCF_900634715.1 Candidatus Protofrankia californiensis
CCAGGTTGGTGAGATGGTCGGCGCTGCCCCCGCGCCACTCGACCAGGAAGAGGGTCGCGTCGTCGGTGGTGATCCCGCCCCGTTCCTGCATCAGGGTACGGGACAGACTCCGCGCCATCTCCTGCACGTTTCTACCCAGGGCGCGCTCAACAAAATTGATCATGCGTTCCTCGCCGAACTGCTCCCCGCCGGTTGCATGCTCCTCGATGAGACCGTCGGTGAAGAACAGCACCCGGTCACCGCGCCGGAGCGCCTGCTCGCTGATCTGCGGGATGTCACCACCGAAGCCGACGGGCAGGGTTCCCGGGCTCTCCAGCGCCTGGATGACCCGGTGGTCACGGATCAGTAGCGGTGCCGGGTGGCCGGCGTTGACCCACTGCAGGTGACCCGTTCCGACATTCAGGCGCACCATTTGGGCTGTGACGAAGTGATCGGGCCCGAACTGTTTGTCGATGGCCTCGTCCATGAACATGTACAGGTCGGCGAGCCCGACGTCGGCACGCCTGGCGTGCCGGTAGGCGCCGATGGCGACCGTCGCCAGCACGGCGGCATCCAGGTTGTGGCCCATTGCGTCGATGATGGCCACGTGCAGGATGTCGTCGTTGAGGGCGTAGTCGAAGCTGTCGCCGGCGATGTCGTAGGCGGGCTCGAGGATGCCGGCTACCGCGACCTGCGGGGTAACCATGGTCAGCGGGGGCAGCAGCGACCACTGGATCTCCGCGGCCACGCTCATCGGTCGGCGGCGGCGGGCCTGGAAGAACTGGTCGGTGTAGCTGTTCTTGGTGACCAGCATGTCGGCGACCAGGCCGG
>NZ_CAAAFO010000139.1:31095-31778 GCF_900634715.1 Candidatus Protofrankia californiensis
AGAGTCGCCGCAGCAGGCGCCGGTCATCGTCATCGACGGTGTCGAGGGTGAGGGCCAGCACCCCCACTTCGTCGCTCCCGTCCAGTAGCGGCAGGAACATCCGTACGCCGTCGGCCTGCGGCTGTTCGACGATCATCGTACGGAGGAAAGCGCGCCCGGCCGGGGAGTCGTCGATCGACTCGGGCTCCCCGATCATGAGTCTCCTGCCCGGCAGCGGCGTCAGCATCAACTGCTCGTAGTCCTGCAGGAGGATCGAGACGTCCCGGCCACCGATCCTGCTCACCTCCTCCGCGACCAGCGGGGCGATCAGCTGCGGCGGCATCTCGTGAGCGCGGTCCAGCAGCACACCCAGCAGTCGCTCGCCGAACCCCTCCGAGCGATCCACCATGACCTTGCGGGATCCCCAAGCGCCTGCCGTCATAGCCACCTCCTTTCCCCACAGCGGCCTTTCGTACCTGCTACCTGATCCCTGATCCGCCGGCGGCTCGCCGGCACCGTGTCTCCATCCCGAGATCGCGCCAGACCCGCAGCCCGGGCCCGATCAGAGCTTTAAGATCATCCAATGGTGCTTCGGTGCTTACGTCGGACCCCGTTCACCGGCTCACCTGATGGCGTGCTCCTGAGCCCTCGTGTGGTCGGCGGGACTGCGTACGCGGCGGCGCGGCGTGGGTAGGGGCTTCCGG
>NZ_CAAAFO010000139.1:32118-49772 GCF_900634715.1 Candidatus Protofrankia californiensis
CCACGGTCAGGCGCGGCGGACACGGGCTCGGGCCGCGACGAGGCCGCGTCCGCGGATCGTGGCGTCGGCCCGGGGAGCGCCAGTCGGAAGATGCGCTTCCACACGCGTGTGCTTTGGCGCATCAGTGGCCCGGTGGTGTAGGCAAGCCCGAACCGTTCACACAGAGCACGCACCCGCGGCGCAACCTCGGCGTACCGATTGCTCGGCAGGTCGGGGAACAGGTGATGCTCGATCTGGAAGCTCAGGTTGCCGCTCATGATGTGGAGCAGCGGGCCGCCGTCGATGTTGGCCGAGCCCAGCAGCTGCCGCCGGTACCACTCGCCGCGGGTCTCCCCCTCGATCTGCTGCTCGGTGAAGACCTCGGTCCCGTCGGGGAAATGGCCGCAAAAGATAATCATATGCGCCCAGATGTTACGGGCCGCGTTGGCCGTGAGGTTGCCGAGCAGTACGGGCACAAAGGCGGGTCCGGCGAGCAACGGGAATGCTACATAGTCCTTGATTATCTGGCGTCGCGCTTTGCGCCAGACGCCCCGCAGCTGCCCCAACACCTCGTCCCAGCTCTTCTCACCGCGCAACGCCCGTTCGATCTCGGCGTCGTAGATCGCGATTCCCCACTCGAAGAACACCGCAAGTACCGCGTTGTAGAGCGGCTGGGCGAGGTAGATCGGATGCCACGGCTGCTCCGGGACGACCCGCATGGCGCTGAAGCCGATGTCGCGGTCCTTGCCGAGAACGTTGGTATAGGTGTGGTGCACGTAGTTGTGCGAGTGCTTCCACTGCTCGGCGGGGCTGGCCGAGTCCCACTCCCAGGTGGTGGAGTGGATCTCGGGATCGCGCATCCAGTCCCACTGCCCGTGCAGTACGTTATGACCGATTTCCATGTTATCCAGGATTTTGGCGGTGGCCAGCATCGCGGTGCCCGCCGCCCAGGCCGGTGGTAGGAGGGAGGCGAACAGTACAGTTCGGCCACCCGCCTCCAGGCTCCGCTGGATCGCGATCACCCGGCGGATGTAGCGCGCATCGTCCTCGCCCCGGCTCGCGATCACCTCGTCGCGGATCCGGTCCAGCTCATGGCCGAACTCCTCGATGTCACCCTCGCTGAGACGCGCGATCGTCGTCATCACTTCTGCCCCCGGTCTCCTCGGGCCACCGGCGGCGCGAGAAGAGCCACGATCGCGCCGCCTTCGGTCGCTACAGGTCGATCTCGACATCGCCGGCCGCGGCCGACACGCACATCTGGATAAGTTCTCCCTCGTCGCCGTGCTCCCTTCCGGTGCGCAGATCCCGTACACGACCCGACGCCAGCCGTGCCACGCAGCTGTAACAGATGCCCATCCGGCAGCCGCTCGAGACGAGGACACCCGCGTCCTCACCGACGGCCAGCAGCGGTGTGCCGCCGTCGGCGTCTGCCTCCCGCCTGCTCCTGGCGAAGCGGACCCGTCCACCGGCGCCTCCACCCGAGACCACCGCGGGACGGAAATGCTCAAGGTGCAGCCGGTTCGCGATCCCGGCCTGTCGCCAGTGCTCCTCGGCGTCGTCGAGCATCTCAGGGGGTCCGCAGGCCCAGACCTCCCGTGCGTACCAGTCGGGGCAGATCACAGGCAGCTCCGCCGTTGTGAACCGGCCGCGCGAACCGGTGCAGCCCACGCGCGTGTGGCGCTCGAACAGTCGCAGGCTCGGGAACCGTACTGCCATCTGCCGCAGCTCGATGCCGAAGATGACCTCGTCACGTGTGGGCGCGGAGTGCACCAGAACCACGTCCGGCATCTCGCCGCGTGCGGCGAGGCTGCGCAGCATCCCCATCACCGGCGTGATCCCACTGCCGGCGGTGAGGAACAGCAGCCGTGACCCGAAGAGCGTCCGCGGCAGAACGAAGTCGCCCTCCGGCCGGGCCAGGCGGACGGTCATGCCCGGTGTGGCCCGGCGTGCCAGGTATGAGGAGACAACTCCCTCCGGCACCGCTTTGACCGTGATCGTGATGTACCCGTCCGCGCGTTCCGGTGCAGAGGAGAGCGAGTAGCTGCGCCAGTGCCGTACGCCGTCGATGTCGACCCCGATCCGGACGTACTGACCCGCCCGATGCCCCCTCCAGCCCGGGCCGGGACGAATCACGAGGGTCGTCGCGTTTCTGGTTTCTGCCTGTACGGCCTTGACCCGGCCACGCAGCTCCCGGGTCGACCATAACGGATTGACCAGTCCGAGGTAGTCATCGGGCAACAGTGGCGTCGTCAGCCAGGCCGCAGTCTCCAACAGGCGTCGTCGGACACTTGACCTGCGTTTTTCTACGAATTCGTCGACGTCGACTCTGGTGACGACCCCGGCGGGTGGAGCGGTCATGGAACCGGCCTTCTTCGACATAATTCATCTCTTTACAGCCGCGTAGGAAGCCTACGATGAACAACCAGGACAGTCACCGTCCAAATAATGCAGGAAAACTCGGATCGGCGACCACCGGACCAGATAAAATCAGCTACGACGAAACTGGAGAAATTCCCGCCTCTCGACCCCGGGATCACGTGCTCATTCCCGGCCACCACGAACTGGCCCGCCTCCGTTCTCGGTCGAGTTTCTTCCACCGAGAACGGAGACTAGATGATCATATCACTTCGCGCAACCGGACAACTACTCGATCGGCGGGCCGCGCGGTGGTTCCGCGGGAAGGACCGGGGAAGGTGCCCGCGGCAGCCGGGGCAGCCTCGAACCCGTCATCGTCCTGGAGGAGCGCTACTCCCAGTAGCCACCACCACCGCCCGCACCGGGCGAGCATCGGACATCGCGGCGACAGGTGTCGATCAACTATCTGCCGACACGGTCACCGCAGGTGGTCGAGTCGTGTGCTCGGCATCCACGCCAACCTGGACACATGCCCTGCCGGCCTGCCTACGAACCCGCCGGCCTGCCTACGACCAGAAGTGTGCGACATCGAGCACCACCCGGTTGTCCAGCTTGAAGACCCGGAAGGGCAGCCGAGCACGAACTCCGAGCCCAATCGTAGTTTGTCCTTCAAAACTACCGGCGAACTTGGCGTCCCGGAAGGTCTGATAACCGGCGAGATTCACGCCGGGCAGCTTCTGACCGACGATCCCGGGATAGGTGGACTGGAAGGTCTGATCGTAGGCGGGAGCCTTCAGAACGACCTGGAGCTTCGCCCCACCGTTCAGCGGTATGAGCCGGCCCGATCCGTCGGCGTGGACGCTGTCCACATAGCGGACGTCATAGCCGGCGGCGGGCCCGTTCACATCCAGCACCATACGGTCCCAGCAGCGATCTCTACCGGTTCGTATGTTGGTCAGCGGGTTCTGGTTGTACGGCTCCGCGGTCTTCGGCAGACTACCCCATGAAATACCGCAGAAACCTTGTGTCGCCTGCGCCTGGCCGGCGACAAGAATTGCGCCCGTGGTCGCGAGCAGCACACCGACGAGAAGGACTACCAGCATTCTTGCTCTTGCCATCTCGACCCCTCCGAAAACCTGCCGGGTACCAGCCCGTCGCAGCCGATACCCGGCATGCGCGCAGGCATCCTACCCGCACCGATCATGACACAAACTGACTACCGAAGGTAAACCTCGGCTTCGGGGTACGGCAGTGGATTGACCGGCTGCACGGAGTGATCCGGGGACTCCGACGGCAGAAGAATTCGCTTGTTTTGTGGAGAAGGCCCGACCCGGCGCTGGGTTCGGCCGCGGGATCGTGAAAGGTACGCGGGTCACCGGCTCGGGGCAGCCCACGCGATTATCCGACGCAGGATTATCCGACGGTGGTGCCGACGAGTGCGCCGACCGCGGCCGTCACGGCCATGGCAACCGATCCACCGAGAACGACGCGAACCGCCGCCCGCACCCGATTCGCGCCACCGAGTGCGGCGCCGACGGCGCCGAGCAGACCCAGCCCCACCTCGGTAACCGCGATCAGCAGCACGACCCTGGCCGTGCCGGAACCGGCGAGCATCGCCACCAGCGGGAGCGCGGCACCCGCAGCGAAACTCAGCGCCGAGGCCCCGGCGGCCTGCACCGGACGAGCGGCGTTGTCGGGCGAGTGACCGAGCTCATCCCGGGCATGCGCGGCAAGGGGATCGGTACGGCTGAACTCCACGGCCACCTCCCGGGCGAGCCGGGGGTTCAGACCGCGCCGGACGTAGATACCGGTCAGCTCGTCCAGCTCGGCGTCGGGATCGGTCGCGAGCTCCGCAGCCTCGACGGAAAGATCCTCCAGCTCGGCGTCCTTCTGGGAGCTCACCGAGACGAATTCCCCGGCAGCCATCGACGTCGCCCCGGCGACAAGCCCGGCAAGACCCGCGGTCAGTACGGCCGTCCGGGATGCCGACGACGCGGCCACCCCGAGCATCAGGCTCGCTGTTGACACCAGGCCGTCGTCCGCGCCCAGCACCGCGGCACGCAGCCAGCCCGACCGCCCGCCATAGTGCCTTTCCTTATGCCCCGATCTCACCATGTGCCCTCATGCGATGCGCGCTCATGCGATGTGCCCTCGTACGGGACGCTCCCATGCTCGCGCCTGCCCCATCTGTCGTCCCGCCCGCTTCACCTTAGTGGCCTGGGAGAGCTGGGCCTCCGGCAGCGCGAAAGAAGCATGATCGCGCTGCCTTTGACTCTTGGGGGCGATCGAACGCTGCAGGCTCACCTGGCGCCATTGCGCGCGATCGGCGGGTGAGAATCGTCCCTGGGAGGGCTCGCCCACCCCGACGTACCGCGCCGGCCGGACGGGCCCCACAGCTCGCGGATGGTCTGGAACACCCTCTGGTTGTGGCTGAACTCGATCACGTTCCCGTCCGGGTCTGTCACCGCGCAGATGTAGCCGACCGGGTCGGGCATGTCCTGCGGTTCCCAGTGCAGGCATCCCGCGGCCCTCGCCCGGCCGGCGACCGCGTCCACCTCAGCGCGGTCCGCCACCTCGATCCCGATATGCGCGAACGGCGTCATCGTCGGCTGACGGTGCCCACGCTCGGCGGTGAACTCGGCGAGGACCAGCACAAACGGATCCTGCCACTGCTGGTCGTTGGACAGCCATGCGCTACGGCCCGCCTCGTCCTTGCGGGTCGCGACCACCACGAGCGGGGTCATCGTCGTGTAGAAGTCGATCGAGGCGTCGATGTCGCTGGAAGGAAGGGCCACGTGCGTCCACCGGGCATGTGTGAGCATCAGACAACTCCTTGTTTCCTGCCTCGTCCGCTCGGCGTGGTTCGCTCCGGACTTCTTCCCGACGTTGTTCCCGAGGACAGGGCTTTGCTCACGTCGACGGGCCGACCGCGGAAACGAATTTTTTGTCACTACCCCGACACCGTCATTATGTGACAGCGGGTCAAGGACCGTTACGTACAACCACCCGGCCGCGCATGACAACCAGCAACGGCGCGGCCAGTACCCGGACGTCCACCCGCGGGTCCTCGGCGTAGACGACGAAATCCGCCGGCGCCCCCTCAGCCAGCCCGGCAAAGCCCAGCCACGCACGCGCGGCCCAGGTTGTCGCCGACAGGGCCGCCACCGGAGGCAGTCCCGCCCGCACCAACTCGACGACCTCGTCCGCGACGAGACCGTGCGCCAGCGACCCACCGGCATCCGTGCCGACGTAGATCGCGATTCCCGCCTCGTAGGCGGAGCGGACGGTGTCGTACCGGCGGGCGTGCAACGCCCGCATGTGCGCGCTGTAGGCGGGGAACTTCTCCTGCGCCGCGGCGGCGATGCCGTCGAAGGTGGCGATGTTGATCAATGTCGGCACGATGGCGACGCCGCGCTCGGCGAAGAGGGGGATCGTCTCGTCGGTGAGCCCACTCGCATGCTCGACGCAGTCGATCCCGGCCTCGACCAGGTCGGTGAGAGAGTCCTCGGCGAAGCAGTGCGCGGTGACCCGGGCGCCGGCGGCATGGGCCGCCGCGATCGCGGCCCGGACGGCCTCCCGCGGCCAGCAGGCGGAAAGATCCCCGGTGTCCCGGTCGATCCAGTCTCCTACGATCTTGACCCAGCCGTCGGCCCGGCGGGCCTGCTCGGTGACGTTGGCGGCCAGCTCGTCAGGCTCGATCTCCAGAGCGAAGTTGCGGATGTACCGTTTTGTCCGGGCGAGGTGACGGCCGGCTCGGACCAGTCGGGGAAGGTCCTCACGTTCGTCCACCCACCGGGTGTCCGCGGGCGAGCCCGCATCCCGGATCAGCAACGCGCCCGCGTCCCGGTCGGTGCGGATCTGCCGCTCGGCGGTGTCCCGGTCGACCGCGCCGTGGGCGTCCAGCCCCACGTGGCAGTGCGCGTCCACCAGACCGGGCAGCACCCACCCCGACACCGTGTGCGCATCGGTGGCACGGGCACCGGTGGGACGCTCAAACGTGATCTTCCCGTCCACGACCCACAGCCCGTCCCGGACCTCCTCGGGCCCGACCAGCACCCGGCCTGTGATCCTCAACGTCTCGGAACCAGCCACTCCATCTGTCTACTCGCACCGGGCCGCTCCGGTGAATATTGGACGCCATGGGAGTGCCAGACGCCGCGCTCGTGGCGGTTGCCGGCCTGCTGGCCGGAGCGGTGAACGCCGTGGCCGGAGGGGGAACCCTGATCGCCTTCCCGGCGCTGCTCGCCACCGGGATGCCCGCCCTCACCGCGAACATCACCTCCTCGGTCGGGCTGATCACCGGATATGCCGGCGGCGCGTTCGGCTACCGCCGGGAGCTGACCGGCCAGACCGCCCGGCTGCGGGCGCTGGCCGTCCCGGCGCTGCTCGGCGGGCTGAGCGGGGCAGTCATCCTGCTGACCACCCCCGCGGGCTCCTTCCGGGTGGTCGTTCCCTACCTGGTGCTGGTGGCCTGCCTCCTGCTTGGCGTCCAACCGTGGCTGGCCACCTGGGTGACCCGCCGCCGTGCCGCCGTAACCGGCGGATCCGTGACCTGGCCGACCCGCACCGGGGTGTTCCTGGCCGGAGCCTACGGCTCCTACTTCGGTGCGGGCCTCGGTGTGCTCCTGCTCGGCGTCCTTGGCATCCTGATGCCGGACGACATCCAGCGCACGAACGCGTCCAAGACGCTGCTCTCGCTCGGGGTCAACGCGGTGGGCATCGCCGTGTTCGTCGTGAGCGCGCAGGTCTCCTGGGGGTTTGCGGCGATCCTGCTGCTGACCTCCTGCGCCGGGGGGATCCTCGGCGCGCGGGTCGCCCGGCTGCTGCCGGCCACCGCGCTACGCGCGATTGTGATCACCCTTGGTGTGGTCGTCGCCGCCGTGCTCATCGCCTCCGGCTGAAAACCGGACAGGCGTCATACCACCGGTGACAGGCCACCGTCGACGTTGAGCGCGGTTCCGGTCACATAGGAGCTGCGGGGCGAGAGCAGGAAGGTCACGACGTCGGCGAACTCCTCCGCCCGGCCGACGCGGCCCAACGGTATCCGCGCATCATGAGCCATCCGTTCGTACAACGTCCGGGTGGACGTGCCGGCGGCGGTAGCCCGCCGTTCCCACTGGCCGCTTTCGACCAGACCGACCAGCAGCGCGTTGACCCGGATCCCGTGCGGACCCCATTCGCCGGCGAGCGCCTTGGTCAGCGCCATCCCGGCAGCCCGTGACACCGAGGACGGCATCGAAGCCGCCGGCGGCGCCTTCGCCGCCGTCGCGAGCACGTTGACCACCGCCGCGGCGTCCGAGGCGCGCAGATGGTCGAACACCAGCCGGGACAGCCGGATCGCCGCGAACACCTTGAGCTGCAGGTCGTCCTGCCACTCCTGGTCGGTCACGGACACCAGCTCCCCAGCTGCGGACCTGCCGGCGTTGTTGACGATCGCGTCCACCCGGCCCCACTGGCTGTGTGCCGCCGTGACGAAGCGGTCCAGCGCGGCGACGTCGGTGACGTCCGCCGGTACGGCAAGGACGTCCCCACCTGCGGCGCGCAGCTCGTCCGCGGCGAGCTTGAGCCGGGCCTCGTCCCGGGCGCAGATCGCGACCCGTGCCTGCTCGGCGACGAGGGCGCGCGCGACGGCCGCGCCCAGCCCGTCGGAACCTCCGGTAACGAGGACGACCCGCCCGGCAAGCTGCAGATCCATGTGACCTCCGGGACCGGGTGCGAGGCGGGGTGGCGGCGGGTGGTGACCGGGTAACGGGGCCGGGTAGCCCGACTGAGTGACCTAGCCCGGCTGAGTGACCTGGCTGGGTAACGCCTGACCCACCGGGTATGGGATGACTCGCGGTGCCGCTATCACTCTACGACGTCTTGGGCGTGCCACCGACCGCCTCCCACGCCCAGATCGTGACCGCCTACCGGCGGGCGGCGCGACGCACCCATCCGGATGCGGGCGGTTCCGAAAGCGCCTTCCGCCTGGTCAGCATGGCATATGAGGTCCTGGGGGATACCGACCGGCGGCGTGACTACGACCAGCACATGCCCCTCAGCCCGGCCGGTGGCGTGGCGGACCGGACGGCAGATGGCGTGACGAGCCGGGCGGTCCGCCGCCGGTACCTGACGATGATGGCCGTCTGTGTCACGCTGTTCGTGCTCGCGGGCAGTGTGATCCGGTTCGTGTCGGTACCCGCGGCGCTGGCGATGATGCTCGTCGCCGCGGTCATCCCGCCCGTCGCCGCCATCATCGCCAACCGGTCCCGGTAGTGACCTGAGAATCTGATTTACTGAGCTGAGAATCTGTTTTCCGGCTCTGAAACCACTGTGGAAAATCGGCGAAAAATTCGCTGGTCACAGGCTCGGGGCGAGTTCCACCATCCGTTCCACGTCACCCCGGTAGGACAGCAGAGAGGGCATGGGGACGTCGAGCCGCTCACCCGTACGGACGAGGTCGTCATAGATCTCGTACAGGTCCACCGGAGCATACCGGCCGTGATTCACCGAGATTCGCTGGGGCAGCTCGCCGCGGAGCATGAGCCGGACCGCCGGGGTAATGGTCGACGGTGGCAGCAGGAACGGTCGAGCATCCTGTGCTGTCCGCACGTCGGCCCCGCGCACAGCACAGATCTGCATGGCCTCACGACCGGCATGCAGGGCGTCATAAACCGCTCGATTACTACGCGTGAATGATTCGAAGCCGCAGGCGCGGGCAGTACCGCATATCCACGCGCTGATGCTCGCAAAATGCACCCACAGCCAGTGTTCCATGTTGGGATGAATCTCCGGCCGGAAACCGGCCTCCGCGAACAGCGCCACGAGACGGCCCAGGTTCTGCTCGGCGGTGTCGGTCACCGGGCTGTACAACGTGTGCCCGGACACGCTCGACCCGAGCATGATCCCGCCTTCGAGCGCGCCGTCCAGGACATTGTCGATAATGCCGCCACCGGCCCGCGGGGCGCCCAACACGTACTGATCCTTGCCCAGGTAGGCGTCTATGAAGTCAAGGCCGCGCCAGTTGTTGTTCAGAAACAACACAACCGCGGAACCGAGGTTGCGCGCCAGCGCCGGCAGGACATCCGGTGTCTGGGTGTGCCGGACCGCAAGCACGACCAGGTTGACACCGTCCGTAGGGCGCAACTCGGTGACAACGCGAGGGCGGAACCGCTCGGCGACCTCCCGGCGGCGCCTGCCCCGCACGTCGAGAATCCGCAGACCGATCCCGTCGGACCAACGGGTCAGCTGTTCCGGGCGGACCAGCATGCTGACGTCATGCCCAGCCCGTGACAGCGCCCAGGCGTGCAGCGTTCCTATCGCTCCGCTGCCGAACACCACAATACGCATGCCATCCAGTATCGAGACGGGCCGGGACGTTCGTCAGAGTCGACGGCCCACCCGAAACCGGTACAAGGGCCCACCCGGACGGCGGCCTTCCCGCGAAAGACGGCCCTCCCACCGACCGCGGCCTTCCCGCGCAAGGCCGCATGCCTTACCTCGATTTCACCGCGCTTTACCTCGATTTCACCGTGCTCTTTTTCACCGTGCCCTCAACGCGGCCTTACGAGCCGTCCGGGCAACCTTCGGATCCTGATGGTGACGGGCGATCGCCGTCAGCACGGCCGGCGCCTTGGGATGCCCGCAGCGCCCCATGTCTTCCAGCGCCGCCCGCTGCACGTCGGCGTCACCCATACTCGTGAACACGTCGACCACCTGTTCGTCCCCGGCGAGAAGGACGGTGGCGAGCTGTTCGGCGAGCATGACGGCGACATCGGTGTCCCCCAGCTCAGCCTGATCGACGACCCCGTGCTGGGCCAGCACCAACGTCGGGTACGGGCGGAGCCTGTCGTCATCGCGAAGCCCCATGACCACCTCGATTCCGGCTGCCCCCATCTCCGCCAGGGCGTCGAGGGTGACAACCCACTGCTGGACGTCGTCGGAACGCCGCAGCAGGGCCGTCAGCTCCGTGATGGCCTGTTGTTCCCCACGCGCGTCCGACCAGGCGCGCAGCAGGGCGTCGGCGTCTTCTTCGGAGGCTGCCGCCCCTGCCACGTGCACGACGACCTCTGCCTCCTCCCCCGCGATGTCGGCCATCACCGGGGTTTCGAAACCGGCGTCCTGGAGCATGCGGCGGGTGCCCCACCTCCCCAACGCAGTGAGCTCGGCCACCCTGTCGGCCGTTGTTGCGTCCGCCGCTTCACCGCCGGCCGTGCCACCAGCGGCCTCACCGGTGGCGGTACCACCAGCCTCACCGGCGATCATGCGGAGTGCGCCCAGTATCTCCAGCCACTGCAACATGCGCCGCAGGTCGTGCTCGACCAGCTTCTGCCAGGTTTTCCGATGCTGCTGCTGCGGGGCTTCGTCGGTCTCGTATCTCTCGCTGGCCAGATCCCAGACCAGCTCGTGGAGGTCGGCCAGCGCAACGTCGCCCCCCAGGGTGTACGCGGCGGTGAGGACGGCGCAGGCGCCCTCGTCGAACTGGTACCGCAGCATGGACTCCGTCCATCCGGACGAGCAGATGGCCGGGCCGAGCCGCGGAAAGGCCGCGAACGCCAGGCCCCACAGTTCCAGCGGACGGTCCAGCGTGGCTACGTTCTTCTTCACCGGCAGCAGCCGGCCCTTGGCGGTCCGCACCAGCCGGGCGGCCTTTGCCCACTCGACGGTGACGTTGAGGCCGTACAGCTCCTCGCTGCTCTTGGTGCGGTACACCCGATCGTGGACGACCGGGTCGACCACGTCACCGGTCCCGAGCAGCTCCACGAGCTCGCGGGCGTCGGCGAGGGTGATCCGGCCGGTCTGGGTGAGCCTGCGGCCGTCCCCCACCCAGCTCAGCAGGACGCGTAGTCGCCGCAACACTTCGCTGCCCGCCGCCGCGGCGGCCAGTTCCTCGTCGGCGGGTAGCGCGACTGCTGCCAGGCGCCGGCGCCTGGGACGCATCTGTTCCTGCCCGGTGAGGATGGCCGCCTGCAGAGCCTGCTCGGGGTCGTAGAAGACCTCCCCCGCCTGCACGTCGGTGACGAAGCATCCCACCTGCTCCTCGTCCCCGATGTCGACGCCCCGGCGCAGCATCATCATCGTCCAGTGCTTGGCCACGCCGTATCGGCTCTCGTCCCCCATCGCGGCGTTGAACTCGCCGGCCAGCTCTTCCAGCGCGGCGGGCAATCCCGGATCACACCGGGGGTCGGCGAGCCCGGTCCGGGTGAGGAAGTCGAAGAACACGCGCAGTGTGGGCAGGACCGTGGCCCACTGCTCCTCCGTCATTGCAATCTTCAGCGGCATCCAGCCCAGCAGGAGCTCGCGCAGGTCCGCGACCGTCCAACGGCTCAGTATCCCGTCGCCCATGGCCCACTTGTGCTCAAGGGCAACCTCGACCGCGAACGGATCAACCTCCAGGCCGCGTTCACCGGCCCATTCGTCGAACCGCCCGACGAGCCGGTCGCATGCATCACGAAAGACCAGCTCGTCCGCATCGGAGAACACCATGCGCATGCCGTCCGACCCCCTTCCAAGCCTGGCGGACGCCAGCATCCCGAATCTATTCGGGTGGACAGCTCATGACGAATCCCAGCCTGTTGACAACCACGGACTGTGCATGCTCGGTCGGCCCATGCTCGGTCGGCCCATGCTCGGTCGGCCCATGCTCGGTCGGCCCATGCTCGGTCGGCGCTGCCTTCAGGCCGGGGTTCCGCGGCGGCGGCGGGCACGATGACCGTCGCCGAGCGTCTTGCCGGGACCCCTGGTGTGGGGCGCCGACGGCGGATGCACCGTGGCCGGGCCTGTCGTCGAGGCTGTCGGGGTCGACGTGTCCCACCTGCGGGGTGCACGGCGGCGATGCGGCGCGACCGCGGTCAACGCCTCCGACGGATCGACGAAGTAACCCGTCGCCTCGTCGAGCACCCAGGTGTACGCGGCGGAGATGTCGAAGTAGAGGCCGACGAGTTCCAGACGGCCCTGCTCCAGTGCCCGCTGGACGGCAGGGTGGCCGCGCAGGTGTTCCAGCTGCTGTACGACATTCGCCCGACCCAGCTGTTCCAGGGGGGGCAGTGCCTCCGTGCCGGGCAGCGGCATACGTGACAACGCCCCGCGGGCATGGGTCAACCAACCTGCCAGCGCGGAGTCCGGATCATTGTCGATGTGACCGGACAGCAGCGCCTGCATAGCGCCGCACCCGGAGTGCCCGCATACCACGATCGAGGGAACTCTCAGGAAGTTGACGGCGTAGTCCAGCGCGGCCGTCACGGACAGGTCGCTCTCCCGCTCGCCGTGGACCGTCTCCTCGGACGAATCGAGCGGGACGAGATTGCCGATGTTACGGATGGTGAAGAGGTCTCCCGGACCACTGCTGGTGATGATGTTCGGAACCACCCGGGAATCGGCGCACGTCAGGAACAGCATGCTGGGGCGCTGATTCTCGGCGAGTCCCCCGAGGGTGCCACGCAGCAGCGGAGCGGCCCGGCGGTGGAACTCGGCCACACCGACCAGCATCGTGCCGACGGGATGCACGTGACCGTCCACGGACTCGGCCCCGTCCGCACCTGTTCCGACCGTCTCCTCGGGGTCGACGCGGTGGGCGTCTCCGTGTGAGGCGGCCAGCTCCTGCCACTGCGACCAGGGGGCGAACCAGCGGGGCAGGTGCGGGATGACGGTACGGCGCCGCTGGACCTGGCCGTTCTGGGAATGCCGGAACCAGGCGTGACCGATCTCGTCCACCGTCACGCTCCCACCGGCCCGCTCGTGCTCGGTACACCAGGCATGCAGATGGTCGAATGCCGCGTGGTCGAGATAGTCCACCACAAGCTCGATCAACACGGGCACGCCCGTGGGAACCCTCCCGAGGACCCGCGACAGTCGAGGCAGGGACACGAAACTCAGAGTTCCCTCGACCTCCACCCGCCATACCTCACCGGAACGGACGAGGTAGATGTTGGACCACAGCACCCGGCGCAGGATCAGGCCGAGCGCGGTGACCAGGCCGAGCGCGACGCCCTGAAGCAGGTCGAGAGCGACGACACCGACCAGCGTGACGACGTACACGGGCAGTTCACCGTGCCGACGCACATGGCGGAGATGGGAAATGTCGACCAACCGGATCCCCACAACCACCAGCAGACCGGCCAGGGCGGACAGGGGAATCCACTCGACCACACCACCGAGGAACACGGCGAACAGCAACACCCACACACCGTGCAGGATCGCCGATGCCCGTGTCCTCGCCCCGGCTGCGACATTGGTGGAGCTACGGACGATGACGCCGGTTACGGGTAGTCCGCCGGCGAGGCCCGACAGAATGTTGGCCGATCCCTGACCGAGCAGCTCACGGTCCAGGCTGACCGGGCGTTTCCCGGGACGGCGTGCACCGGGGAGTTTTTCCACGGCAACCGCTGACAGCAGGGATTCGACGCTCGCGACGATGGCGACGGTGAAGACACCAAGGACGATCCCGGTCCAGTTGCCTTCCGGAAACTTCGGTAGCGACACCGAGCCGAGGATCGCCCCGGGCAGATCGACGCGGGGCAGGTCGAAGTGGAGCGCGGCAGCGATGGTGGTCCCGAAGGCAACCGCGGCCAGCGGCGCGGGAATCGCTCGCAGCTGCCTGGGCAGCATCCTGACCAGCTGGGGCCACAACAGAATGATCATAATCGTAACGGCGCCGACCAGCGTCGCGGCGTCATGATTGTTGACGATCCGTTCGGGTAGAGTCGCGATGTTGTCCAGGGCGTGACTTTCCGGCTTACCGCCGAGCACGACGTGTAGTTGCCCGAAGACGATGGTCAGCCCGATACCACCGAGCATGCCGTGCACGATCGCGGGTGAGACGGCGAGCGCTGCGCGAGCAACGCGGCTCACTCCGAGCAGGATCTGCACCACGCCCGCGGCAGCGGTCACCGCGCAGGTGACCTGCCATCCGAAGGTGGAGATGAGGCCCGCGACGATGACCGTCAGCCCCGCCGCGGGCCCGCTGACCTGCAACGGCGCACCGCCCAACGAGCCGGCGACGATCCCACCGACCACGGCGGCGATGAGACCGGCGGCGATCGGCGCGCCGGAGGCGACCGCAATACCCAGCGACAGGGGCATCGCGACCAGGAAGACCACCAGTGACGCCTGCAGGTCGGGCCGCAGGGCCGCGATCGTGCGCTGGCGGGCCCGATCGCGAGCGGCACCGTCCGGTGCGCCGGGCGGCGAGTGGCTGTGCTGTGACGACGAAGGTACTGGTGATGGGACGTGTGGGACTGCCACACCGTGCTCCTCGGGGTCGGATCGGCACCGGACAGGGTGTCGCGATGGAGACGCTTCGCAGGGGTCGCGAAAGACGACCGTGCCTATAACGAAGCCGACCCATGGGCGTTGTCCGCCCGCATCCGACCGCCAGTCCGAGTCCTGTTGGTGATGGGTCCTGCCGTCAGCAGGGCCCATCACGTGCAGTAACTATGTGAACCATCCTGAAGAACGAAGGAGGCTCGATCCGAGTTTCCGGGTGTGACCTTTAGCTCAGAAGAGACAAAACGCCCGGCAGCCGCAAAGCGGATAGTTGGCCGCGAGACGCCGCCGGGACGTTGCAAGCCGAGCGGTCCCGCACCTGGCGCCGCCAGCCCGCCGCGTCAAGCCGGGCGTGTCAGGCTGCCTGACGCCTCAGGCAGCCGCCCGCTGCGCCACTGTTCGCCGGACGGAGGCGAGCGCGTCCGCGATCGCGTCCGGGTTGGCGCCACCGCCCTGAGCAAGGTCGTCCTTGCCGCCACCCCCACCACCGAGGATCTTCGCGGCGCCACGGACGAGCTCCCCGGCCCTGACCCCTCGGTCCCGCGCCGGGCCACTCGTGGCCACCACGATGACCGGGCGTCCGCTCACCGCGGCCGCGACCGCGACGACAACCGGGCGCTCCACCGGAAGCCGGCCGCGGATGTCAAGGACGAGTTTGCGCAGGTCGTCCGCTGAGGTACCGTCAGGAGCCCGATGGGCGACCAGCGCAACCCCACCGACGTCCTCGGCGGCCTGGGCGAGATCGCCCGCCACGGCCAGCACCTCCGCGGCCCGCAGCTTCTCCAGCTCCTTCTCGACCTCCCGAAGCCGGCCCAGCACCTGGGACAGCCGCTCGGGCACGTCGGCCCGCGGAGCCTTGAGCACATCGGTGACCTGCGAGACGAGCACGGCCTCCCGGGCCAGGTAGCGGTAGGCGTCCAGGCCGACAAGGGCCTCCACCCGCCGCACTCCCGCCCCGACCGAGGACTCCCCCAGCAGCTTGACCAGGCCGAGCTGCCCCGAACGGCGCACATGCGTGCCACCGCAGAGCTCGCGGGAGTAGTCACCGATCGAGACGACCCGGACCCGGTCGCCGTACTTCTCGCCGAACATGGCGATCGCGCCGGTCCGGCGTGCCTGGTCGATGTCCATGACCTCGGCGTGGACGTCGAGATCCTCGATCAGCACCTGATTGATGGTCTCCTCCACGTCGGCGAGTACCGAGACCGGCACTGCGGCCGCGGAGGAGAAGTCGAAGCGGAACCGGCCGGGGGAGTTCTCCGAACCGGCCTGCGCGGCAGTCGGGCCGAGCGCGTCCCGCAGGGCCTGGTGAGTCAGGTGCGTGGCGCTGTGGGAGCGCGAGATCGCCGCTCGCCGGGCCGGATCGATCTCCGCCTGGACGCCCGCGCCGGGGGTGACTCCCCCCGTCCGCACCCGGCCGCGGTGGACGATCAGCTCGGGCAGTGGCTTCTGCACATCGAAGATCTCGATTTCGGTACCGTCGGCGAGCCGGACGACGCCGGCGTCGGCGAGCTGACCACCGCCCTCGGCGTAGAACGGCGTCCGGTCGAGCACGATCTCGACATCGTCACCCTGGGTGGCTTCGCGAGCCGGCACGCCGCCGACCAGCAACCCACGTACGCGCGCTTCCTCGACGGTGCTGTCGTATCCGGTGAACACCGACGGACCGGCCGCCTCCAGCACGTCCCGGTACGCCGAAGTGTCGACGTGCCCGGTCTTCTTGGCGCGGGCGTCAGCCTTGGCGCGTTGCCGCTGCTCCCCCATGAGCCGGCGAAAACCCTCCTCGTCGACGGTCAGGCCCGCTTCGGCCGCCATCTCCAGGGTGAGGTCGACCGGGAAACCGTAGGTGTCGTGGAGCTGGAACACCCGCGCACCTGCAAGGACGCTCCCGCCGGCCTTCTTCGTCTCGCTCGCGGCCAGGTCGAAGATGGACGTCCCGGTGCGCAGCGTCTGGAGGAACGCCGCCTCCTCGGCGGTGGCGACCGAGTCGATCCGGACGCGGTCGGTGACAAGCTCCGGATACTGCGGGCCCATCGCCTCGATGGTGGCCGCGACCATCTCGTGCATGGTCGCGTCATGGGCACCGAGCAGGCGCATGTTGCGGATCGCGCGGCGCATCATCCGGCGCAGCACGTAGCCGCGTCCCTCGTTGCTGGGAAGCACACCGTCACCGATGAGCATCACCGAGGTACGCACATGGTCGGCGACCACCCGCAGCGACACGTCCGAGCGGTGCTCGGCACCGTAGCGGGCACCGGTCAGCGCGGACGCCCGGTCGAGGACCAGCCGCGAGGTGTCGATCTCGTAGAGGTTGTCGACGCCCTGCAGGATGGCCGCGAGCCGCTCCAGCCCGAGCCCGGTGTCGATGTTCTTCGACGGCAGGTCACCGAGGATCGGGTAATCCTTCTTCGAGGAACCCTCCCCGCGGATGTACTGCATGAAGACGAGATTCCAGATCTCCAGGTAACGCTCGCCGTTCACCGCGGGGCCGCCTTCGGCACCGAATTCCGGCCCGCGGTCGTAGTTGATTTCGGAACAGGGCCCGCACGGACCCGGCACGCCCATCGACCAGAAGTTGTCCTCCATGCCCAGACGCTGGATGCGCCCGGCGGGCACGCCGACCTTGGACTGCCAGATGTCGGCCGTCTCGTCGTCGTCGAGGTACACGGTCACCCACAGCCGGCTGTCGTCCAGGCCGTATCCGCCGTCCGCCACGGAGGTGGTGAGCAGTTCCCACGCCAGCGGGATCACGGTCTCCTTGAAATAGTCCCCGAAGGAGAAGTTCCCGCACATCTGGAAGAAGGAACCGTGCCGGGTCGTGCGGCCGACCTCTTCGATGTCGGTGGTCCGCACACACTTCTGAATACTGGCGGCACGGGTGTACGGCGGACGGACCTCGCCGAGGAAATACGGCTTGAACGGGACCATCCCGGCGTTCACGAGCAGCAGGGTGGGGTCGTCCGCAATGAGGGAAGCCGACGGAACAACCGTGTGACCCCGGTCGGCAAAATAGCGGAGCCAACGGCTCGCGATCTCAGCGGACTTCATTCCAGCCTTCCTGCCCGGCAGACGACGGT
>NZ_CAAAFO010000139.1:50325-52411 GCF_900634715.1 Candidatus Protofrankia californiensis
CCCATCGTAGCCAGCCGACCGGACAGGACACGATCGTCGGTCCGCCCGCGCCCGCCGAGATCGGCTGCGGAAGAAGGCCGAAGGCAGCGCAATCATGCTTCTTTCACGCTGCCGGGGCCCCCAAGTCCCCAGGTCACTATGAGAGCCACCTGGCACATCCGCGTGCAGGAAGCCCCACTCGGTCAGAGCTCCTCGGGTGTCGCTCCCGACCTGCGGCGACGAGCCGCGACCCGCAGGATCACACCACCGCCTACGAGAGCCACGGCGATCGCAGCCATCGCGCCGGTCTCGGCGCCGGTGAAGGGCAGCCCACCGGCCTCGGGATACTCCTGGTCAGCCTTTTGGGGACCCTCCTGGTCAACGCCCCCGGGATCATTCCCGCCACCGGGCTGCACACCGGTCACAGGCTGCCCCACGAGGGAGCCGCCGCCACCGCCAGTACCGCCAGTACCACCGCCGCCACCACCGCCGGTGTCGCCACCGCCACCGCCGACGCCGCCTCCGCCGGTGTCGCCACCGCCACCGCCGACGCCGCCTCCGCCGGTGTCGCCGTCACCACCGGCACCGTTGATACCGCTTATACCGAAGCCGACGCCGATACCGCCGCCGGCACCGCCTTCGCCGGTAGCACCAGCGCTGGCACCACCGTCGCCGCTCCAACCGCCGACGGCTATGCCGACACCTGTGCCGCTGCGGTCACCATCAGTGGACGGATCGGTCACGGTCACGGTCGCGGCCACCGTGCGCTGCGCCACCTTGTCGGACACGGCTGCGGCATCCTGCGCCCCTGCGGGGAGAGCCGTTCCGATCGAACCGGCGCCGGCCGCCGACCCGGGCGCTGTCACCGGCACGAGCCGCGGGCCCGAGCCGGTAAGGGCATAGATGCCGGGCGCGGTGAAAGACGGCAGCTGCAGGCTGAAGTTCCCCTGGTCGTCAGCTGTGACCGTACCGGCCGTGTTGCCGTTCACCCGTACGGTGACGATGCCACCCGGCGCGAAACCGCGTCCGCCGAGGAGCACCGACTGACCAACAGGTATCGACGTCGCGCTGATCGTGGCCGTGCCGACCGGCCCGAGGCGGTCGACCGGCGGATTGGCCTGGGCGGCGACCACCGGGCCCAACGTCATGCCCAGCGCCAGCCCGCCCCCTACGAGCAACGCGACTCCGAACGTGCGAAACCTCATGGAAGCACTCCCCCTGCCCGGATTCCGGACAAGCTTGTTGACATGCGAATACGAAGAGTATATGAGATATTGCTCTCCGTGTCTACGACATTGGGTGTCCAGTCGGTTTCTTCCGCCGAGCAGCGTCACGACCACAGGTAGCGGATATTTCCGGACGGACGGGTCCGCTCATCACAGGTCCACCCACCACCGTCCGAGGCCGAGCACGGCCGGACGCCGGCAGACCATCGCGATACCGGTGTCATCGACCGCGCTTACGCCGGTGGGAACCGGCTGTCCTCGCGTTGAACGTCAACGGCGTTGTCATGTCGTTCGCCCGTCCGTCGGCAAGGTCCGCGGCAAACTCGGCGGTCGGATCGGTTTCGGCCGCAGCCGCGGTCGAGCTGCCGGCACGGGAACCACTGCGGCGCGCATCCGCGCGGTCGACGCCGCCATCGCGATGGACACGGCCGGGTTCGCCCTGCGAATCCTGCGAACTTATCGTGGCGTTGTCGAGCTCACCGGTGAATTCACTGTCGAATTCGCCGTCGTACGGTTGATGCTGGGCCGCGATCGTGACACCGCCGCCAGCGGAACCGGTAATCCCGCCGGCGGAGCCGGAGGCGCGCGACCCGGCCGTGAGTTCGACCTGCGAACGGTCGGACCGGGCCGTGGCCGGGGTGAGCACCGAATGGTCCGCAAAGGCCCAGGGCAGGGCCGTCCTGTCGGTCTGGGCATAGTCGTCATAGGCATGATAGCCGTAGGAGACGACGTCCGATCCCTTGATCGAAATCATGTTGAAAACCGTTCCCAGCATCCGGGCCTCGACCAGCCGCAGCGAGTCGGCTGCCTTGACCAGCTGCTCGCGCCGGGTCCGACCGGCACGGACGACCAGTACGGTGCCGTCGACCTGCGCGGCGAGC
>NZ_CAAAFO010000139.1:52741-61281 GCF_900634715.1 Candidatus Protofrankia californiensis
GCTCGCCGAGCAGATCGCTCATCCCCCGGGATCCGAGCAGTTCGCTGGGATTCGGTGGCAGTGGCCCGCTGGGCAGCACATGGAGCCGGCCGCTCTCGTCGCCCCAGGGCAGGAGCACGTCCTCGAGATCGGCAGTGCCGATCAGTACGGAGGTGAGACCGGCCGCCGTCTCGATCCCGAGATACTCCCCGAAGGACGGCCTGCGCAGGTCGCCCTCGACCAGCGCCACCCGGGCGCCGGTCTGCGCGAGAGTGATGGCCAGACGACAGATCGTCGTTGTCTTGCCCTCGGCAGGCATCGAGCTGGAGACCAGGATGGAACGCGGCGGCGCGTCCACGTCAACGAAGCGCAGGTTGGTCCTCAGCTGCCGGAACGCCTCGGCGCTTGCCGACTGCCCGCCCATATCCACGACCAGGGGATGCTGTGCGCTGGTCGTGTCGAAAGCGATCGTGCCCAGGGTCGCCAGCCCGGTCGCCGCTGTGATGTCGGCAGCGGTCACGACCCTGGTGTCGAGTCGATGTCGCACCACCGCCACGGCGACGCTGGCGATCAGGCCGAACAGCACGCCGAACGCGACAGCCCGCACGGGCTGCGGCGATACCGGCCTGGTCGGCATCTTCGCCTTCTCCCACACGTTCACCCGAACCAGGGGTGCCTTGTCGGGAGACGGGGTCTCGATCTGCGCGATGGCCTGGGAGAAGACCTCACCGACCGTGTCGGCGATCAACTGGGCGCGGCGGGGATCGGTGTCGGTGACCACGGCGCGCAGCAGGACGGTCTCAGGGACGGTCTGGGCCTGGATGCGACCGCGCAGGCTCTGTGGACTCTCGTTGAGGCCGAGCTTGTCGACGACGGCCGCGGCGACCCGTTCGCTGGCCACCAGATCGGCGTAGGACTTGACTCGCTGTTGGGACAGCAGGCCGCCCTGGTAGGCCGCTGCGGCGCTGTCGGTGGTGTCGGACGACGAGACGACCATGGTCGTGACGGCGGCGAAGGTCGGCGTCTGACGCCATGAGATGGCCGCCGCGAACAAGCCACCGAGCAGGACGCAAACCACAATGAGCGGCCAGCCTCGGCGTAGTGCCTTGACATACTCCCGAAGTTCCACCAGTAGACCAACCCTCCCCCGGGGATGCATCCCGGTCACCATATCAGCACTCTGCGCAACCAACATACTCGATGTACATCTGTACACTCACCATCTGTAGTTATTACTCTATGGAGTCATGCATAAGCAGAAGGTTGCTGACGGGCAAGGACCCGCGCAGTTGACATCGGGCAGCCGACCGGCGTCGGGCGGCCGGCTGTCGCGGATGGAGCTCCGGCGGCACGTCGGCCTGCAGATCGGGATCGACGCGGTCTGCCTGACGGTCGGACTCGGCGCCGCCTACCTCGGCCGCTTCAGCCTGTCCCCGTTAACCGACACCGGATTCTGGATGATCACGGTGGTTGCGGTCTGCCTGCTGTACTTCGTCGGCACGGCCCTGCACCTCTACCTGGGCCGCTACCGTTTCGGCGGCTTCGACGAGGTGCTGGCGCTGCTCTGCTCGGTCGTGCTCACGACGATCGGGACCATCGTCGTCGACGTCGCCTTCGGCCGTTCCGGACGGATGCCGGCGGGCATGCTCCCGCTGGCGGGCGCGGTCGGACTCGTCCTGATGTTCGGCGTCCGATACCTGTGGCGGCTGACCGGGGAACGCCGCCGGCGGCAGCAGCAGCGCACCGGCAGCGAACCGATCATCGTCTTCGGCGCGGGTGAGGGCGCCGACCGGGTACTGGCATCGATGCTGCGCACCCCGGACAGCCCCTATGCGCCCGTGGCCCTGCTCGACGACGATCCACACACCTGGAACCTGGCCCTGGGCGGCGTGCGGGTACGCGGTGGTCGCGAGGCCATCGCCACGGTCGCCCGCCAGACCGGCGCGCGCACCCTGCTGGTGGCGATCCCCAGCGCCGACGCCGCACTGCTGCGGGAGATCACCACTGTCGCCGAGAACGCCGGCCTCGTCGTCAAGGTGCTCCCCCGCGTCGTGGACCTCATCGACGGGCGGGTCGACGTCCGTGACATCCGTGACCTCGACCTCACCGACCTGCTGGGACGCTGCCAGATCCAGACCGACGTCGGGTCGGTGGCCGGCTACGTCACCGGCCGGCGGGTGCTGGTCACCGGGGCCGGCGGCTCGATCGGTTCGGAGCTGTGCCGGCAGCTGTACCGCTACCACCCCCAAGAACTGATCATGCTGGACCGGGACGAGTCCGCGTTGCGGGCCGTCCAGATATCCATCCACGGTCAGGCGATCGCCGACGACGAAACGGTGGTGCTGTGCGACATCCGGGACGTCGAGGGCGTCAACGCCGTGTTCACCCGGTACCGGCCGCAGGTGGTCTTCCATGCTGCCGCGCTGAAACATCTGCCCCTGCTGGAACGCTTCCCCGGCGAGTCGGTCAAGACCAACGTGTGGGGGACGATGACCGTCCTGGACGCCGCCGTGTCGGTGGGCGTCGAACGGTTCGTCAACATCTCCACGGACAAGGCTGCGAACCCGACCAGCGTCCTGGGCTATTCCAAGCGGATCACCGAGCGCCTGACCGCCAGCGTGCCCGCGGACGCCCGGCGCGGGGTCTTCGTCAGCGTGCGGTTCGGCAACGTCCTGGGCAGCCAGGGCTCCGTGCTAAGGGTGTTCGCCAGCCAGCTGGCCGCGGGCGGGCCGCTGACGGTCACGCACCCGGACGTCACCCGCTACTTCATGACCGTCGAAGAGGCGGTGGAACTCGTCGTCCAGGCCGGGGCGCTGGGCGGGAACGGGGACGTTCTCGTCCTCGACATGGGCCAACCGGTGCGGATCGCCGACGTTGCCAGACGGCTCGCGACCCGCGGCCCGCGGCCCGTCGAGGTGGTCTACACCGGGCTCAGCCCCGGGGAGAAACTGCACGAGGATCTCTTCGACGACGACGAGCGCGACATCCGCCGCCATCATCCCCTGATCTCCTACGTGTCCGCGCCGGCGATCGATCGGCAGCACGTCCTCGCCCTCGCTCCCTGGGGAGATCCCGAGACGACCCGGGCAGCGCTGCGTCGGCTCGCCCAGCCGCACACAGCCCGGCCGCACCCGGCAGCCCGGATAGGAGCGGCAGAAGCACCGAGCGTGGTCGGCAACGACCGCTGACCAGCACCTGCCGGCGGGCAGCAGCCGCGTCCACCCGGACGGGTCCGGACGGGTCCCGGCCGGCCGCGGCGGGGCGGATGAGGCATTCACCACTCCGGGGGACGCCTCCAGTGGCTATGGTCAGCGGGTGGATCGCTGGTTCAACCTCGTCGGCGCCGACAATGTCCGGGATCTCGGCGGGCTCCCGACCACGAACGGACGGCTGACCCGGTCGGGACGGCTGCTGCGCAGCGACACCGTCCAGGAGCTGACCAAGGACGATGTCGTTGCGTTACGTAACGACTATGGCCTGCACACAGTCATCGATCTTCGCGCCAGGGCGGAAATCGCCCGGGAGGGCCGCGGCCTGCTGGCGAACGAGGACATCGTCTACCACAACCTGTCGTTCATCCCCGGCGAGTTCGTGATGGCCGACGACCCGCGGTACCCCCTCATCGTCGCCGACCGCGCCTCGCAGGACCGGGTCGAGCACTACCTCGACTACCTGCGCAAGGCGCCCGACGCGGTCGCCGGCGCCCTGCGGCTGCTCGCGGACCCCGGCTGCCTGCCGGCGCTGTTCCACTGTGCCGCGGGCAAGGACCGCACGGGCGTGCTGGCCGCTGTCGTACTCGACATCGCCGGGGTCGAACGGGATGCGGTCATCGCCGACTACGTCGCGAGCAACGAGCGGATCGACCGGGTGGATCTCCGGCTGGCCAGGCGGCCCACCTACGACCGGGCCCGAAGTATGGCCAGGACGGACGGCATGAGCTGCCGGCCGGAAGTCATCAGCCGCTTCCTCACCGCGATCGACGACACGTGGGGCGGCGCGGCCGGATGGGCCCGCCACGCCGGCGTGTCCGACGTCGCACTTCGGTCGCTGCGCGCCAACCTGATCGACTGAGCCGGGTACCGGATATCCCGTGCGAACCGCTGACACCAGCCGATGTGACCGGGTCCATACGGTTGCCCACGCTACCCAGCACAATGGGGTGGTGGACGCGACACCGCCTCGTCGACACGCCCGACCCGCCCGGCCCGGGCGCACACGCGGGGCGTCCCGGCAGCATCCGTCACAGGGCGTCACGCCGATACTGATCTTGTTCGTGGCCACGGCCTTCCTGACCACGACCCTCACCGGCTGCGGGGACGGCATTTCCCGGTCGGCGTCGAAAGTCCCGCCCAACCTGATCCCCCTCTTCCAGAATGCCGCCACGGTCTACGGCGTCCTCAGCGCGGCCCAGCTCGCGGCCCAGGCACGGGTGGAGAGCAAGTTCAACCGTGATGCGGTGTCCCGTGCGGGTGCCCGCGGCATGATGCAGTTCCTGCCCGACACCTGGAAACAGTTCGGTGTCGACGGCAATGCCGACGGCGCGGTCAACCCGCTGGACCCGGCGGACGCCATCCTGTCCGCCGCGCGCTATGACGCTCATCTGGCCCAACTCGTCCAGAAACTGCCCGGCGACCGCGTCTCGCTGATCCTTGCCGCCTATAATGCAGGGCCCGCGGCCGTCCGCGATGCCGGCGGAGTTCCCGACTTCGCCGAGACGCGGGCATATGTCGCAAACGTCCACAACTGGACCAGCCGATTCAACAACCAGCTCTAGACACGCGACGGCAGCTCCTTTCGCGTTGTCCGGAGCCCCGAGAAACCCGATGGAGAAGAAGAAATGACCGACAATGGTGGACGGCGGCCGAGCGTCGGCCCGGCGGCCGAGCGTCGGCCGCCGCGCGACGCGGCCGGGGTTCGGCCGCTACACAACCGGTGACACGGCCGCTGTCGGGCGTCGACGCCGGCGTCACCTCGAGCCCGGCGGCCGGCTCCCCGGCCGAGCGACACCTGGGTCCGGCGACAAGCCCCGCGGTGGGTCCGGCGGTGAGTCCGGCCGCTGTCGACCCGGCGACCGAGGAGGCCATCCGGCGGATCGAACGATCCAGCGGAATGCTCGCCAGCCGCGCGGTGACACGCATGCACGACGTCCTGCCCTGGTTCGCGCCCATGTCGGCCCGCCATCGGGCCGACATCCAGCTGGTGGTGCAGGCCGGGATCTCCTCGTTCGTGGAGTGGTGCCGGCGTCCCCAGCACGCCCGGGAACTGTCCGGGGACGTGTTCAGGGTCGCCCCCCGCGATCTCGTCCGGGCCGTCACCTTCCGCCGTCTGGTCGAACTGGTCCGGGTGGCGGTCGAGGCGATCGAGGCCGAGGTACCCGCCCTGGCCGGTCCCGACCACGAACAACGGCTCCTCGCCGACGTGCTGCGCTATTCCCGCGACATCGCCTTCGCCGGGGCGGTCGTCTACGCCCGCGCCGCCGAGGAGCGGGGCGCATGGGACGCCCGCCTTGAGGCGCTCGTGGTGGACCACGTCGTACGCGGCGAGGTCGAGCGGGCGCTGCCGTCACGGGCGGCGGCGCTGGGATGGCGCAACCCGCCCGCCGTCGCGGTGATCGTCGGAGACACTCCGGACCACTCCCCCGAAGTGGTCGTCGACCAGGTCCACCGCCTCGGGCGCGGGGCCGGTCTGGAAGTGCTCACCGGCGTCCACCACGAACGGCTGGTCGTCATCGTCGGTGGGGACTTCGCGACCGAGCCGGCGTCGCGGTCGACCCGGCCCGGCGTCGCCGGGTCCGGGCGCGCCCTGCTCGACGCCGTCGAAGCCCTGTTGCCGGCCTGCGGGCCCGGGCCGGTCGTCATCGGCCCGGTCGCCTCCGACCTGGCCGCGGCCGCGGCCTCGGCACACGCGGCGCTGGCGGCCGCCGACGTCGTCGCGGCGTGGCCAACTGCTCCGCGTCCGGTGACCGCGCAGGCGCTCCTGCCGGAACGGGCGCTCGCCGGTGACATCGGGGCACGCCGCGCCCTGATCGAGGACGTGTACACGCCCCTGCGGGAGGCGGGGACACCGCTGCTGGCGACGGTGGGCGCCTACCTCGACTTCGGCGCCTCGCTGGAGGCCACGGCCCGGGCCCTGTACCTGCATCCCAACACGGTCCGTTACCGACTTCGCAAGGCTGCCGACGCCTGCGGGCTCGATCCGACCGACCATCGTGAACGGTTCACCCTGCACGTGGCGCTCATCCTGGGCCGGCTTGCCACGGTGTGATCGCCCGCGCGACCATTTGACTGATCGCTTTTATGATCGTCGACTGATCGCTTTTATGATCGATCACGACCACCATCGATCACGACCACCGCGGGTTCACCCGCTCCGGCCGGGCGGGACGTGTTGCCGCTACTTGTCGCCCCTGTCACTGGATTCCCCTCCGGCATGGTGATGGGCAATAAAGATGCGGGACGACCGAATCACTTTGTAGAGATCCCACAATGAGCCGACGACACAACGGTGAGTACTCGCCAGCGACAGCCAGCGGCTCGGAAGGGTTAGGTAGTCCGGTGCTCGCTATCCTCGCGCCAGGTCAAGGTGCCCAGACTCCAGGTCAACTGCAACCCTGGCTTGAGATCGGCGGTGTCGAGCCACGGTTGCGATGGTGGTCGGCGGCAGTCGGAATCGACCTTGTGGACGTCGGCTGCAACGGCTCCGCGGAGACGATCCGCGACACCGCCGTCGCCCAACCGCTGATCGTCGCGACCGGTCTTGTCGCCGCGGAACAGCTTCCCGTCCCCCGGACGGGAAATGTTCTCGTCGCCGGTCACAGTGTGGGTGAAATCACCGCTTCCGTACTGGCCGGTACCCTCGACGCCGAAAGCGCACTGGTGTTCGTCGCATTGCGCGGACGCGCAATGGCCGAAGCCGCGGGGCGTACCCCCACCGGTATGACCGCGGTTCTCGGTGGCGAGCCGGACGACGTCACCGAACATCTCCGGCGGCTGGACCTGACCGCCGCGAACCGCAACGGCGCCGGGCAGATCGTCGCGGCCGGTTCCCTCGAGTCACTGGCCCGTCTCGCCGAGGACCCGCCGCCCCGTACCCGACTGCGCTCACTGTCCGTGGCGGGCGCCTTCCACACCCACTTCATGCAGCCCGCGCGCGAGCAGCTCGCCGGGATCGCCCCGGGACTGCGCCCGCGGACGCCCGCCGTGGCACAGCTGTCCAACGCGGATGGTACTGTCGTCCGCAGCGGCCCCGACCTGGTCCAACGCCTCGTCGACCAGGTCGCCACACCGGTCCGGTGGGACCTGTGCCTGGCACGGATGCGCGATCTCGGGGTAACCGCCGTTCTGGAGCTACCACCCGCCGGAACGCTGGCAGGCATAGCCAAAAGGGAGCTCACCGGCGTGCAGATCCTCGCTCTGAAGACACCGGATGACCTGCCCGCGGCCCGTGAACTGATCGCCCGCCACACGGACACGCCGACTGACGGCGGCCAGGAGGGCACCACCGACGCCCAGGCGGCGTCCACCGGTACCGGGCTGGTCGGAGTGACGCGGTGAGCGGCTCCCGGCTGATGGGGATCGGAACCTACCGCCCCGCACGTCTGGTGACCAACGACGACCTGGCCAAGCGCGTCGCGACATCCGACGAATGGGTCCGGTCGCGGACCGGCATCGCCACCCGCCGCATCGCCGACGCCGACGAAACCATCGTCGCGATGGGATCCATGGCCGCGGAAAAGGCACTTGCCGCGGCCGGTATCGACCCCACCGACCTCGACATGGTGCTGCTCGCGACCTGTACGAACCCGTCCCAGATCCCGGGTTCCGGGCCGCAGATCGCACACCGTCTGGGCGCCGTGCACGCGGGCGCGCTCGACATCAACGCCGGCTGCGCCGGTTTCTCGTACGCCCTGTCGGTGGCATCGGACATGGTCCGGGTGGGAAGCGCCCGGCACGTCCTGGTGGTGGCCGCCGAGCGGCTTTCAGACTATACCGACTGGGACGACCGCACCACCTGCATACTGCTTGCCGACGGAGCCGGCGCCGCGGTGGTCGGGCCCGCCCCGAACCAGGAGATCGGACCGGCGGTCTGGGGACACGACGGTGGAAAGGCCGGCGCCATCCGGGTTCCCGGATATGGTGACAACCTGTTCCGCATGGAAGGCCAGACCGTGTTCCGTTGGGCCATCACCCTGACACCGACGGTCCGGCGCGCATGCGAACTCGCCGGTGTCGAGCCCGCCGAACTCGCCGCTGTCGTCCCGCACCAGGCCAATCTCCGGATAATCGACGTATTGGTGTCCGGCATCGGTGCCACAAACGCTGTAGTCGCCCGGGACGTGGTTGACTCCGGCAACACCTCGGCAGCCAGCATCCCGCTGGCATTCAGCCGGATTCTCGACGGCGGCCAACTGCGACCGGGCGACCCCGTCCTGCTGTTCGGTTTCGGCGCCGGCCTGACCTACTGCGGTCAGGTCGTGCGTTGCCCATAGGATTCATCTCACCGACCGAGGGCGGCACGAACGTGGTTGTTCGTGTCTTCCGGAGGTCTTCACGGAAACCAGG
>NZ_CAAAFO010000139.1:61340-61977 GCF_900634715.1 Candidatus Protofrankia californiensis
CGGCTGACGGTGGCGCGAGCATGACTGTTCGCGTCATCCGGAAGTCATGGAGGAACAGGAGGAATACATGTCACAGTCCGACATCCTGAAAGGTCTCGCCGCGATTCTTGAGGAGGTCGCCGGGGTCGACCCGGCCGACGTGACCGCGGACAAGACGTTCATCGACGACCTCGACGTGGACTCGCTGTCCATGGTCGAGGTGGTCGTCGCCGCCGAGGAGAAGTTCGACGTCAAGATCCCCGACGAGGACGTCAAGAGTCTCAAGACCGTCGGTGACGCGGTGTCCTACATCCAGCGGGCGGGTGTCGCGGCGTGACCGCGACCCCCAGGCAGGTCGTGATCACCGGCCTCGGGGCAACCACCCCTCTTGGCGGCGACGTCGCATCCACGTGGGAGGGTCTGCTCGCGGGCCGCTCCGGCGTCCGCCGCCTGACCGAGGATTGGGTCGAGCAGCTTCCGGTTCACATTGCCGCGCCCCTCGCCGTGGAACCCCCTCTGGGGCGGGTGGAGGCACGAACCCTTGACCGTGTGCAGCAGCTGGCCCTGGTGGCCGCCCGGGAAGCATGGACCGACGCCGGGGCACCCCAGGTCGACCCCGACCGTCTCGCCGCCGTGATCGGCTCCGGGATCGGCGGGG
>NZ_CAAAFO010000139.1:62598-63044 GCF_900634715.1 Candidatus Protofrankia californiensis
TGGTGCCGATGCTCATGCCCAACGGCCCGGCCGCGACCGTGGGCCTGGCCTTCACGGCCCGGGCCGGGGTCCACGCCCCGGTCAGCGCCTGCGCCTCCGGAGCCGAGGCCATCGGCTACGCCCTGGACATGATCCGGGCCGGGCGGGCCGACGTCGCGATCACCGGCGGGTCGGAGGCGGCGATCCACCCGCTGCCGATCGCCGGGTTCGCCCAGATGCAGGCCCTGTCCCGGCGCAACGATGCCCCGCAGGCGGCGTCCCGGCCGTTCGACAAGGGACGTGACGGGTTCATCCTCGGGGAGGGCGCCGGAGTCCTCGTCCTGGAAACCGCCGAGCACGCCCGGGCCCGCGGCGCCCGGGTGTACGCCACCCTGGCCGGTGCCGGGACCAGCGCGGACGCCTACCACGTGACCGCGCCGGAACCCAGCGGTGCCGGCGCGGCCCGC
>NZ_CAAAFO010000140.1:0-4814 GCF_900634715.1 Candidatus Protofrankia californiensis
TTTGCTTTCACCCCTGAAAACAGTAAATCCTCCGCCGGTCCTCGAGCCCGACATTCGAAATATCAGCGACTTCATTTCCAGCCAGATATTCACGGCGAACACCCGGCACTGACTGTCAGGCCCGGTCGGTGCCCGGCCGGCGTCCGGGTGTTCTCGTGTTCCACAACCAGCGGATCATCCGGCCCGACCGCTGCATGACGACGCAATCACGGGGAATTACCGGCAATTATGACGGGAAACCCGTGAGGACCCATCCGATCACAAACAGGAATAATGATCCGGTGGGCCCACCGATCGCAACGCGACCCGCGGGCAGTCGCCTGCTTTCGTCATCAGCCCCAGGGATCCCAAGGAGATAAACGGTGAGTCTCTCCACGCTCGAACGCACTGACCCGCGTGCTCCGTCGGCCCGGCTGGCCCAGTTCTTCGATCCTGGCACCTTCGAGTCCTTCGCCGCGGCGGACACCTCCGGTGTGATGGCGGGAGCGGGCACCGTCGAAGGCAACCCGGTGGTTGCCTTCGCCACCGACGCGGCCATCCAGGGCGGGGCGATGGGCCACGAGGGCTGCACCCGGATCGTCCACGCCATCGAGGCGGCGGTACGCCTTGGCCAGCCGGTGGTCGGAATCTGGCATTCCGGGGGGGCCCGGCTCCGGGAGGGTGTGGCCTCTCTCGACGGGGTCGGACGGGTGTTCGCGGCCACGGTCCGGGCATCCGGAAGGATTCCCCAGCTCTCCCTCGTGCTGGGCGCCGCCGCGGGTGGCGCCGCCTACGGCCCCGCGCTGACCGACATCATCGTGATGGGTCCGGACGCCAAGGTCTTCGTGACCGGTCCCGACGTCGTGCGGACGGTGACCGGCGAGGACTGCACCGCCGACAGCCTGGGCGGACCCGACGTGCACGCGCGCCGCAGCGGCGTCGTCGCCGTCACCTGTGACTCCGACGAAGCCGCCGTCGCCCGGACCCGCCGCCTGTGCGTACTGCTGGGCGACCAGGGCGACATCGGAGCAGTCCAGGCACGCGACCTCGGTGACCTGCTACCGGAGTCGCCACGCCGCGCCTACGACGTACGCCCGCTGGTGGCAGGCGTGCTCGACGACGACGTGGTCGAGCTCCACCCCAAGTGGGCACCGAACATCGTCACCGCTCTGGGTCGCCTCGGCGGGCGGACGGTGGGCGTGGTCGCCAACAACCCGCTGCGCCGCGGCGGCTGCCTGGATGCCACGTCCGCGGAGAAGGCATCACGCTTCGTCCGGATGTGCGACTCGTTCGGCGTGCCGCTGGTCGTCCTGGTCGACGTTCCCGGCTACCTTCCCGGTGTCGGCCAGGAATGGGAAGGCGTGGTCAGGCGCGGCGCGAAGCTGCTGTACGCGTTCGCCGAATGCACCGTGCCCCGCGTCACCGTCGTCACCCGCAAGGCCTACGGTGGCGCATACGTCGCCATGAACTCGCGCAGCCTGGGCGCGACGGCCGTGTTCGCCTGGCCGACCGCGGAGGTTGCGGTCATGGGAGCCGAAGCCGCCGTCGGGATCCTCCACCGGCGCGAGCTGGCCGAGGTCCCGACGCAGCGCCGTTCGGCCGTAGTTGCCGATCTTGCCGCCGAACACGTGCGCATGGTCGGTGGGATCGACCGCGCGGTGGAACTGGGCGTGGTGGACGCCGTGGTCACACCGGCAGCCACCAGGGCCGCGATCGCCGACGCCCTGGCCGGCGCCGCGGCGGGCGAGGCGAACCACGGCAACATCCCCCTGTAATGATCAGAAGACCTGGATAGTCACTCCGGCGCCCGTTGTTCCGGCCCCCCCGCCGGAACAACGGGCGGAGCTTCCAGCGCCTCCCGTACGACGTCCGTGACCTGTTCGGTCTCCAGCAGGAACGCGTCATGCCCGTACAGCGATCGGATCACCGCGAGGCCGCCGGCCAGGGCAGGCACCCGTACCGCATCGGCTATCTCGCGCTGGAGGTAGAGCGGGTAGAGCCGGTCGGAGTCGACACCGGCCACCGCCATCGGAACCGGGCAGGCCGACAACGCCGCGGCCACCCCACCCCTGCCGCGGCCGACGTTCTGGGTCATCATCGCCTGAGTCAGGGTCACGTAGGTGCCCGCGTCGAACCGGCGGACGAGCTTGTCCGCATGGTGCTCGACGTAGGACTGGGCCGCGAAACGGCCGTCGAGCTGCAACCGGTTACCGAAACGGCCGGCAAGCTCCCGCTCACTGCGGTAGCTGACCTGCGCCATCCTGCGGGCAAGACCCATCCCGGCATGGGGGCCGGCACCCGCAGGCCGGTGATGATAGTCCCCGCCGCACCAGCCGGGATCGGAGATGATTGCCGCGATCTGGGTGGAGTACAGGGCGATCTGTTCGGCGGTCGCGGCCGCCCCGCATGCGACGACCACCGCCCGGGCGACGCGGTCGGGATACCGCAGCGCCCATTCCAGGGCGCGCATCCCACCCATCGACCCGCCGATCACACCGGCAAAGCGCCAGATCCCGAGCTGGTCGGCCAGCAGTGCCTCCACCAGCACCTGGTCACCGATGGTGATCTCCGGCCACCGGCTCCCCCAGGGCCGGCCGTCCGCGGCGGTCGAGGACGGGCCGGTCGTTCCCTGGCATCCGCCCAGGACGTTCGGACACACGACGAAATAGCGTTCGGTGTCGATCGGCCGACCCGGGCCGATCATCGCGTCCCACCATCCGCGGCCGGAATGCCCCGGCCCGGCCGGACCAGCGGCGTGGCTGTCACCGGTCAGCGCGTGCAGCACCAGCAAGGCGTTGGAGGCCGCCGGGTCGAGCCGCCCCCACGTCTCGTAGGCAACCGTGACAGTGGGTAGCGACGCTCCGTTCTCCAGCACGACCGGACCGGGAAGGCCGACGAACCGACGCCGCCCGACCGGGTCGAGCCCGCCCCGCCCCGCACCGGCGAAGGGCGGCAGAAGATCATCTGCCGCCCCGTCCGGGTAGCTGTCATCCCTTGGCGGCACGGAAGCCGGCGTCGAGGTCTGCGAGGATGTCGTCGATGCCCTCGATCCCGATGGACAGTCGGACCAGGTCGGAAGTCACCCCGGTGGTCGCCTGTTCGGACTCGGTGAGCTGCGAGTGTGTCGTGGTGGCCGGATGGATGATCAGCGAACGTACGTCACCGACGTTCGCCAGATGGCTGAACAGCTCCACGCCCTCGACGAACCTCCGACCCGCCTCAAGGCCGCCGACGATCCCGAACGACAGGATCGCGCCGGCGCCGTTCGGCAGCACCTGCCGGGCCCGGTCATGCCATTTCGACGATTGCAGCCCCGGATAGTTGACCCAGCTCACCTCGTCACGCGCTTGTAGCCACTCGGCCACCCGCTGAGCGTTGGAGGTATGCCGCTCGATCCGCAGGGACAGCGTCTCCAGGCCCTGGAGCAGGAGGAACGCGTTGAAGGGCGAGAGCGCCGCGCCGATGTCGCGCAGCAGCTGGACGCGGGCCTTGGCGATGTAGGAACCGTGACCGAGGGCATCCCAGTAGACCAGTCCGTGATAGCTCGGGTCGGGCGTGGTGAAGTTCGCGAACCGGCCCGACGCGCCGAAGTCGAAACGCCCACCGTCGACGATCACACCGCCGATCGTGGTGCCGTGGCCGCCGATGAACTTCGTCGCCGAGTGCACGACGATGTCGGCGCCGTGCTCGATCGGCCGGTAGAGGTAGGGCGTGGCCAGGGTGTTGTCGACGATGAGCGGGATACCGGCGGCGTGTGCGACCTCGGCGATCCCGGCGGTGTCGAGAACGTCCCCTTTGGGATTACCGATCGTCTCGCCGTAGAACGCCCTGGTGTTCGGGGCGATCGCGGCACGCCAGGCGTCCAGATCGTCCGGGTCCTCGATGAAGCTGACCTGGATGCCCAGCTTGGGCAGCGTGTAGTGGAACAGGTTGTAGGTGCCGCCATACAGGCTCGCCGAGGTCACTATGTGATCGCCGGCCTCGGCCAGGTTCAGGATCGCCAGGGTCTCGGCCGCCTGACCGGAGGACACCGCGAGCGCTCCCACGCCCCCTTCGAGCGCACTGATCCGCTGTTCGAAGACGTCCTGCGTGGGGTTCATGATCCGGGTATAGATGTTGCCGGGCTCACCGAGGGCGAACAGCGCGGCGGCGTGATCGGTGTCCCGGAAGACATAGCTCGTCGTCTGGTAGATCGGGACCGCACGCGCCCCGGTCGTCGGGTCCGGCTGGGCACCGGCGTGGATCTGGCGGGTCTCGAACGACCAGCTTTCTGCTGACATGGAACTTGATCCTCCCCGGAGATGGACGGCTGCGCCGGACAGGCCGCGTTAGCACTCACACCGGGACGGACGCGACCGCCGGGTCACGGCCGCATGGACTTCGAACATCACCAACGGCCGTCAGACGGGACAACAGCCCTCGTCCACGAACAGACACGCCGGGCACCCCTGCATGTCGCACGACATGTTCGGCCAGGAGTGCACGATTTCGCAATCTAGCACCCGAAAGCAGACCTCGTCCCCGGGAATCCGCCCACCAGCCGGCCTTCCCTGGTTGGATTCCCGCTCGCTCCTACAGCTCGGCCGAGGCCGTGGAAACCGGTGGAGTCTCGGCAGCCGGTGCGGCTGCCGCCTTGCTACTGAGATCCGGAAGCCGCAGCTGCTCGATGCGCTGGCCGCGATGCGCCTGGACGGCACTGGAGTGGTACTCCTCGGCGAGAGCGAGGAAATCCGGCTCGTGGTAACGACGGCCGTCCAGCGTGGGGCCGACCGTGCCTTCCATGATTGCTTCCACGTCCTCACCGGTGATCGTCTTTTTTGTCTCCAGCGCGTGGG
>NZ_CAAAFO010000140.1:5456-16824 GCF_900634715.1 Candidatus Protofrankia californiensis
CCGACGCCCTGGGTGTGGTCACCCTCGAAGAACATCCGCTCGCCCACGATGGACGCGAGGAAGGTCATCACGTCGATCTCGACCTCGGAGCGCCAGTCGACGAACCTGTCCTCCAGCGGCACCGGAGCCACGAAGCCGCCGGTGTCCCCCCGGCGCTCGATGGTCGCCATGTCGATCACCATGTGCTTCTGCAGCCGGTACATGACCACCGCGTGGCAGGCCTCGTGCAGGGCGATGCTGTGGCGTTCCCGCTCGACGTACTCGTGGTCGTCGGGCAGGCCATGTTCTTTGATCGCTTTGGCCTTCAGCAGGTCCTGCCAGGTGACGACCTCCCGGTCCGCCTTGATCGCCTGGATGAGCGCCTCGTTGACCATGTCCTTGATGCTCGCGCCCGTGGCGTACGGGCTCATCACCGCAAGCCGCTCCACCTGCTCGGACGCCACATCGTGGCGGACCTTGCTCAGGTAGCCCTGGAAGGTCCGTATCCGGCCCTCCTTGCTGGGGTACCCGACCTTGTAGATGCGGTCGATGCGGCCGGGCCGCAGCAGTGCCTCGTCCAGGGACTGCGGCATGTTGGTCGCCATCATGATCATGATGCGGTACTTCGGCGGTAGCTTCGGTCGCATGCCCAGGGCACGCCGGACGATCCGGTTGAGGAAACCGCGTGGCTTCTTCAGACCCGATATCTCGGTCAGCAGCGCCTGCAGCGTCCCGTCGAAACTCGCCTGACCACCGCCGCCACCGGGAACCACGAACTGGGCTTCGGCGAACTGCCGGCGCGTGGAGTGGCTGGCGTAGGCCATCCCGTTGCACGAGTGTGCCGGGTCGACCGGCCCGAAGAGGTGGCCGCCGGCACGACTCGACGGGGCCGCCCGCCCGAAATCACCACCGGCGAGCTGACCGCGGTTACCCAAAGTGTCGGCCTCGTCGAAGAACACGATCACACCGCCGTAGCGGAGAGCCAGCTTGCGCAGCTTGCGGAACAGGCTCTTCACCTTCATCACGCCGACACCGAAGAACATCGCCCGGAACGCACCTGGGTCGACGAAGACGTAGGGCTTGCCCGTCTCGCCGGCGACCGCCTCCGCGATCAGGGTCTTGCCGGTGCCGGGCGGACCCCACAGCAGGATGCCTCCGGGCACGTAGCCGCCACGGCTTTCGATCTCCTCGGGCTTCTCCAGATGGAAGACCGCCTCCTTGACCCGGGACAGGACGTGGTCCTGGCCCCAGACGTCGGCGAACCGGGTCTTGATGTCCTCGGGGAAGTAGACGTCCACGCCGCCGCGGGAGAGAAACCAGAAGATCACTACGAACTGGCCGACCGCGAGCAGCATGAGCAGGAGGATCTGGAGCACGAACGGGACCGCGTCCCAGATGTCGCCGGGGATGGCCACGACAGCGTTGAAGACGGAGTCGTCGCGGATCCGGGCGTAGACGAAGGCGAAGATCGCGAGAGTCGCCACCCATTTCAGGGTTCGGCTCATGCGGTAGCGGTTCCAGTCGTTGAGCCGGAGCAGGCGACGCTCGAAGCGGCCGAAGACCCGATCGGTCCAGAAGACGTAGTAGGCCGAGGACCGCTCGCCGACGAACATGTGCACCTGGTGGATGACTTCGACCGCGATCAGCGCGAGCAGCCACCAGCTCGTCGACGCCTGTTCGCGCACGGCGTCGGACCAGCCCATGATCGGGTTGTCCGACATGGCCGCGGCCACCACGAACCCGAACAGCGCCGCGAACAGGATGAGGAACTTCACCCTGTCCCACAGGACCAGCGGCCTGCGCACCGGCCTGGACGACTGCGACGGCGGAGGATCGACGGGGCCGATCGTGAACGGTTGCACGGGCGGCTGCGCGGACGAGGTCTGATTCATGATCTTCAATCTCAGGTGATCGGCTTGATCGTGAACGATGTCTGAACCTGGTGGATCTGCGCACCATGCTGGTCGTAACACCAGGAGGAGCAGGCGAACACGAGCTGGTAGAGCATCGTCTGATCCTGGTCGAAAAGACTGGTCTGGTCGATGGTGACCAGGCCTGTGTCCACCCGAAGCTGGTAGACCAAGTGGACGCCGTGGACGCCGCCTTCCTTGTGGACGCTCTCGTCGGTCAGCAGCAGGAAGTGCGGCGACAGCCGGGCTCCCTCGGGATCCTGCCGGACCTGCTCGGCCTGCTCCTGCTCGGCGTCGTCGATGGAGACGAGCAGGTTGCGCAGGTCGTTGGTGGACAACGTGGCCGCCTCCTCCGGCAGGAGCTGGCGGACCTGCACGAATCCCTTCGGTTCGGGTGCGTCCGGGAGCAGGAGGTTCTTCTCGTCGAACTTCGCCGCCGCGTCGATCCCCACCACCCACTCACGGGAGGCCAACAGCCGGGCAGCCTCGGGACTGACGTTGCGGGCGTCTATCCCGACGAAGGCGGGCCCGAGCATGGGGTGCTGCTGCCAGGCACTCGGGATCTTGAGAAACGTCCCGGCATCCTTGTTCGTTACATATTCGTAACGAGCGGAGCCGCACCCGACAAGAAGAACGACGGCCGCCAGGAGCGCGGGCACAGCAGGCATGACGCGTCCCCGCAGCGTACGACTTCCCCTGCCCACGGCCGACCTCCAGAATGTAGTGAGGCTGAGCCTATGGTGCAGCACAGCGCCCCGGCATGGCACCTTGTCCGAGAAAGCAGTGCATACGCAATAGCGCCGACACCGGCTACGGTATCGAATCCGATAGATGATCCGACGAGGCCGGACGAACGTGATTCACGCCTTCGGCGCGTCCGCCGACAACCCGATCGGACGTGTTTTAGTGAGGCAACATGCTTGATGGTCGTTTTGTACTTGTACGGACCGCCGCCATCGACGATCGATATTACACAAGGTAGTATGATGAACGCCTATCGTAGTAATAGTCGACAAGGACACGCCCGACAGTCCGAACCAGTCACAGCTCGGCGACCCGCCAGACTTGGACCTTGACCCCTCCTTGGCCCCTTGGCCCCTCCTCGAACCTCAGTGACCCCAGACCCGGCCTCCCAACCCGCTAGGCCGCAAGATCCGCGGGCGGCACCGGGTAGCCGAGGTAGAAACCCTGCCCCTCGTCACAACCGAGGTCACGCAGCAAGCTACAGACTTCGCTCGACTCGATGCCCTCGGCAACCACTCGAAGATCGAGATTGTGGGCAAGATCGATGATCGACCGGACGATCGAGAAGTCCTTTGTGCGATGCGCCACATTGACCACGAACGATTTGTCGATCTTGAGATCGTGGACGGGGAGGTCCCGCAGGTAGGCCAGGGACGAATATCCCGTCCCGAAGTCGTCCACGGAGATCCGGATTCCCTCGCCGCGTAACTCGGTGATGACGTTCATCGCGTTGCGCGTGTTCAGCATGACCGCACTCTCGGTGAGCTCGAGTTCGAGAGCCTGGGGCGGCATGCCGGTCCGGTCCAGCTCCGCCCGCACGGTCGAGATCAGTTCCGCGTCGTGCAGCATCCGGGCCGAGACGTTCACCGCGACCGGCAGCAGCCTTCCCGCGTCCCACCATGATCGCGCCTGGTCGAGGGCGAGCATGAGCACCCGGCGGGTCAGCGGCTTGACCAGGTTGCTCTGCTCGGCAAAGGGGACGAAGCGGCCCGGCTCGACCAGCCCGTGGGCGGGGTGCTGCCAGCGGACCAACGCCTCGACCGCCGTGGTCCGGCCGGTACGCAGGTCCACCTTGGGTTGATAGTGCAGGACGAGCTGACCGCCCGCGATCGCCGAACGCAGCCCACCGAGCAGCTCGAGACGCTCCCGACGGTTCTGGTCGGTCTCAGGGGCGTAGACGGCGACGCCGAGCGACAGCTGCTTCGCCCGGTACATGGCCACGTCCGCGCACCGCACCAGCGTCCCGGGATCGCGCCCGTCACCGGGAGCGACCGTGATCCCGATGCTGCCGTCCACGTGCAGTGGCAGGGAGCCGACGTCGATGCGCTCGGCCAGCACCGCCCGGACGGAGTTCGCGACCGCCAGCGCGTCGGCGACACCCCCTGGCGTCGACGGAAGCAGGATCGCGAACTCGTCCCCGCCGAGGCGGGCGATCGTGTCGGTATGCCGCGTGGCACGTCCCAGCCGCGCCGCGACCTCGCGCAGCACGTCGTCGCCCACGCTGTGACCCAACGTATCGTTGATCTCCTTGAACCGGTCGAGATCCATGAGCAGCAAAGCGAGCTGGCCGTCTTCGGCCTGGACCTCCCGCAGCGCCCGGGAGATCCTGTCATGCAGGAGAACCCGGTTGGCCAGGCCGGTCAGCGGGTCGTGCAGGGCCTGGTGCCGAACCTCCCGCTCGGCGCTGTGGCGTTCGATCGCCGCCGCCAGGACGTTGGCGACCGACTGGACGAAATCCGCCTCGTCCGCGGCGAACTCCCGTGGATGCGTCGTGTACGCCACCAACACCCCGAAGCTTCGACCGGGCGCTCCGATGCGGGCGGCGACACCGCCGGCCGCATCGGTCCCGCCGGAGGCCGTGGACGCACCCCGCAACAGCACGCCCAAGGGCGTCGCGCTACGGTTGACGACCACCGGGCTGTCCGCGGCCAGGGCCGCAGCGATGATCGAATCATCCTGCGCGGCGGGTTCCAGCACCTCGCAGTGCGGCAGGCTCAGGGTGTCGCGCACCACCTGGGTGGCCTCCCGCAGGAGGCTGGAGATCGTCGTCCCGTACAGTGCGCGCTGACCGAGCTGGGCGACAGCAGCCTGTCGCCGTTCGGCCTGTCGCAGGTCCGTCACGTCCTGCAGCACCATGGCCAGCAGCTCCTGGGACCCACCGAGGTTGGGGATCACCGAGACCCGCAACGCCCGCTCCCGCGCATACCCGGCGGCAGTCGCGGGACCAGCGGCAGCCGGCGGCAAAGTACCCACAGGCCGAGCGAGGAGGCTCAGATCGGCGTGTTGCGGCCGCTCGGTCCTGATCGCCGTCGCGACCAGCCCCCACTCGCCCTCCAGCGCAACCCCCTCACCGTGCGGCCTGAGCAGTCCGGCCAGCCGCTCCAACGGCTCACCGACCCGCAGGTGATCATCGATCAGACGGTCCACGACCGGCGACGCGCGGCGGACTCCGAAGGCACGGTCGAAGAGCAGGATGCCCACCGGAAGATCGTCGACTGGGGCGCTGTCGGAGACGAGCTCCAGCAACGCCGTGTGCTCGCCGACCGTCTCGGCGTCGATGTGACCGCGGGTCACATCGACGATCGTCCCCAGGTTGCCCATGACCTGGCCGTCCGGCCCGCGCAGCAGGTTGGCGCGGATCTCGACGCGGCGGTAGGATCCACCGCGGGTCCGATAGCGCGTCACGTGGTGACAGTGGTCGGCGCCGCCGGCCACCACAGCCATGAACAGCGCCACCGTGCGTTCGCGTTCCTCCGGGTGCACGTAGTCGAGGAAGTGCTTGCCCAGGCAGGATGCGACGTCGAAGCCCGTCACCGTCGTCCACGCGGGGTTGAGGTAGGTCCAGCGGCCCTGGGCATCGGTCCGGAAGACGATCTCGGTCAAGCTGCCGAGAATGTCCTGAGCGGTACTGTCCGCCATCGCCGGAAGGCCCGCTGTGGTCGAAGGGCCGGCGCGCTCCCCGGGGTCGGCGGGGTTTCGGCCTGCCGGACCGTCCTCGACCAGGCCATGGCGAGCGGATTCACCACCAGCACCCTGACAACGCCGAGGACCGCACAGCGTAGCCACCTCGCTCGAAGTGTGACCATTGAGGGACATAGCGCAGCAGTATCGCGACTCACTGCCGGATTGTAAATACTTCAAGTAGCCACAAGGCTACTATGAGGCTCATGAGCCGGCTACGCACCGCAGTCATGATATCTCTGACGGCGGGCCTGCTGATCACTGCTATGCCCGCCTGGGCCGCAGCGCAGTCCGGCCGGGCCGCAACGCCGGCCGTCCGCGACGGAGCACAGCAGGCAGAACGGGTGTTTCCACCACCTTGCACAACCGGTTCGGCAACGTGCACAGACGAAACGTTGACCACAATGCGTAACCGACTCCGGCCGCTGGAAGACCACTGCGATCCCAGGGCGGTCTTCGCCCTCGTCTACCTGCGCACGACCGAGGCGTTCCGCGACGCGGCCGCGATACCGGGCTACTTCGCCGACCCTGCCTGGGTCCACGCCGAGGCCGCGCGGTTCGCCGAGTACTACTTCCGGGCGTTCGACGGGTGGTCCACCGGCGGGCAGGCCGGCGTGCCACCGGTGTGGCGGACAGCCTTTGCGGCAGCCTCGACGCCCGCGGTCCCCCCCGCCGGTGACCTGATACTCGGCATGCACGCGCACATCACCCGTGACCTTCCGTTCGTCCTTGCCGACATGGGCCTGGTCGGCCCCGACGGAAGCAGCCACAAGGGCGACCACGACCGGATCAACGAGATCCTGGCAGGGGTGACGGTCTCCCTGCTCACGCAGGCGAGGACTCCACTGGGCTCACTGCCCGACGAGGTGGCGGCCTTGCTCGGGCTCGATCGCGAAGGTCTCATACCGACGCTGGTCGCCGCTCGGGAGAACGCCTGGCAGGACGCCGAGCACCTGGCCTCCGCCCGCAACAGCCGGGAGCGCGCGATGATCACATGGACGATCGAGGCCCATGCCGACGCCGGCGCCCAGGGTCTCCGGTCATTGTTCGCCGACGCGCCGACACCGGCGTCCGCTTCCGCCCCACCCTGCTCTGCTTACGGCCGGTAGAGGAATGAGTTCGTCGAGGCCGGGCTTTGGCTGGTTCGTCCGAGAGAGGCACACTCGAGCCCGTGGCGCACTACCGACATGGTCGAAAGGTTCCGGCGCTGCCACCCGTGCAACGCCACACGATCGGAGCATTCACGATCGTGATCGTGTTCGCTCTCGTGGCGCTGACCGCATGGCGACCGGCGATCTTCGCGCTGCCGGGGTTCGTGGTGATCGCCGGGCTTGGCGGGCTGGACCAGGCGATCGTCACGACGCGGGCCCGGTCACAGGCACGGGCAGGAGCCGAGCCCCTCGGCTTTCCGGCGGCCCGCGAGGGCTTCCCAGCGGCACGCGAAAAACATGATCATTCTGTCTTGGGTCCTGGCCACGCCTTCGGCCCCAGCGGCGTCGACGCCGACGCGGCCACGACGGCGCTGCCACGCCTGCCGCTGCCTGACCCACCGGTAGGCAAACCGGGCCGCGGGGCGAACCGTGACCCGGCGCCGGCCGCGGACGACGTGCTGCCCCTGTCGGCCCCGGGCGGTCTGGGGCTGGACGACCCACTCACCATGCAGACGATGGTCATCGACATGCGAGCGCTACTGGAGGACAACCCGGCCTGGATGCGTTAGCCATCAGTGCGTGTGCGGGCCGCGACAAGAGCGAGCACCTTTTCGGTGGCCAGCCGGACCGCCTGCGGATCACCGCCGTTGCGTCCTGCCGCGAGGCCGACGAGGAAGGCGGTCAGGGGAGCCGCGGGCCGCGCGATGGTGTGCGCCACGTCACGAGCGAGATCCAGAACGCCGTGGACGTCAAGGAGTGCCGGGTCGAGGTCGAGCGCACCGGCCGCGTCGACCACCCAGTCGTCAAGAGGACTCATCCGGCCATCCTGGCCCAGCGCCGCGCCTGTTCGACATCCGACGGCTCGTCACAGTCCAGCGTGGTACGCGCGTCAGCGGGCAGCACCCGCACCCGCAGGTCGGTCAGGACCGACCTCAGCGGGACGCCGGAGGTGACCGCTGGTAGCCGCGCCAGCAGCGCCGACGTCCGCCACACGCCGGTCAGGTACTGCCGGCGACCCGCCGGGTCGACCAGCATGGCACCCTGCACGGCATCGTTGTCGACGTTGTCGACGGCCCAGCCGCCGGGAGCGGGATGGGAACCGTCATGATCGCATCCACCAGCGGCCCGCACGAGCGCACCGAGGGTCTCCGCCGTCACGAACGGAAGATCGGCGGCAAGCACGGCCACCAACGGTGCGCCTACCAGCTCCAGGCCGGCGGCCAGGGCGGCGACCGGCCCCCCGCCAGGCGGTTGCTCATGTGTCCAGACGATGCGGCGCGCCACCGCGACAGGACGTCGGGGTCCGACCACGACCACGCCACGGGCATCATCCACTGCGGCCAGGACGCGTTCGAGCAGGGTCTGGTTACCGATGATAACCGCCGGTTTGTCCACCCCGCCAAGCCTTCGGGCCGAGCCGCCGGCAAGCACCAGCGCGTCCCAGCTCATCCATGGATCGCTCATCCACCGATCGCCGACATCGGCCGCGCAGGCTGGACGAACGCCGGACCGTCGATGCCGTGCCCGGCCCGCTTGCCACGGACCGCCCGCGCCCACAACGCCGCCAACTGTGCGTCGTCGGCCCCGGCTCGCATCGGGGTACGCAGGTCGGTTTCCTCTCGAGCGAACAGGCAGGACCGGACCTGCCCGTCAGCGGTGAGCCGGACCCGGTCACAGGCTGCGCAGAAGGGGGCGGTCACTGAGCCGATCACCCCTACCGTGCCCCACCCGCCGTCGACGGTGAACAGCTCGGCGGGTGCGCTGCCCCGACCGGGCAGCGGCGACAGGGTGAATTCACTGCGCAGCCTGGCGAGGATCTCCGCCCCGGTAACCATGGCACCCCGGTCCCAGGAGTGCTGGGGCTCAAGCGGCATCTGCTCGATGAAGCGCAGAAAGTAGCCCCGTTGCAGGCACCACCGCAGCAGGGAGGCTGCCTCGTCGTCGTTGACGCCGCGGACGAGCACCGCGTTGACCTTCACCGGTGCCATCCCGGTGGCGGCCGCGGCGGCCAGCCCCGCCTGCGCGTCACCGAGCCGGTCCCGATGCGTGAGCGCCAGATAACGATCTTCTCGCAATGTGTCAAGGGAGACGTTCACCCGGTCCAGACCCGCCGCGCGCAACGCCGGGGCCATGCGGACGAGTGAGGTGCCATTGGTCGTCATCGACAGCTGGGGGCGGGGTCGCAGATCTGCCAGGCGAGCGACGATGTCGACCAGACGCGGCCGCACTGTCGGCTCACCGCCGGTCAGTCTGACCTCGTTGACACCCAGCCGGGTCACCGCGATCCGCACCAACCGGACGACCTCGTCATCGGTCAGGATCTCCTCCCGCGGCAACCACGCCAGACCTTCGGCAGGCATGCAGTAGGAACACCGTAAGTTGCAGCGGTCGGTCAGTGAAACCCGAAGATCCGTGGCTACCCGACCGAGGGAATCGCGCAAGCTCATCATCGCCACAGCTTAGGTCGGGCGGCAGCTTGGGCCGGGTGGCCCGGAGAGATCGTCTTCTATCCCGCCTCCGGCGGGCGCCCGCGACCGGATGCCTCCGAATATCGGTGTCACACTCGGATGGGCCGGCGACGTGTGCTGATCTATGGTGGAGTGGGCACGGGGTTGGCAGGGCGGTCCCGACGGTACTGCGCACCGCGCATGGCAGGTACCGCGTCTGGGCATATCGGCGTCGGCCGGTGGTAACGGGAGGACACAGGCGAAATGCAGGTCTTCGGTGTCGACATCGGCGGTACCGGTATCAAGGGTGCACCCGTCGACATCGACGAGGGAACGCTCGCCGCACCCCGCTTCCGGCTACCGACGCCACAACCGGCGCAACCGGCGGCCATAACCAAGACCGTCGCGGAAGTCGTGGCGCACTTCGGCTGGACGGGTCCGGTCGGGGCTGCTTTTCCCACCGTCATCAAGGGCGGTGTGGCCAGGACCGCGGCCAACATCGACCCGAGCTGGGTGGGCACCGACGTCGCGGCGACGCTCGGATCGGTACTGCCGGGCGGCGTTGTCGTGATCAACGACGCCGATGCCGCGGGCGTCGCCGAGATGGCCTTCGGAGCCGGTCGGGACGTCGGCGGTGTCGTCGTCATGACGACTTTCGGCACCGGTATCGGCACGGCGGTGTTTCTTCACGGACAGCTCGTTCCCAACACCGAACTCGGCCATCTGGAGATCGGCGGTCACGACGCGGAGACGAAGGCGTCCGAGGCGGCCCGCGAACGCGAAGATCTTTCCTGGGAGAAGTGGGCGAAGCGCGTCACCCGCTATCTGAGTGCGCTCGAGGCGCTGCTGTGGCCGGACCTCATTATCATCGGCGGCGGCGCCAGCCGAAAAGCTGATCGTTTTCTCGATCGTCTCGAGGTAGGCACGAAGATCGTGCCAGCGCAGCTGCAGAACGAGGCCGGAATCGTCGGCGCGGCCCTGTTCGCCGGGGCCAGCGATCAAACCCGCCCGAAAGTGACGGCACGATCCCCTCGCCGGCGTCCGCCCGCCACCCGCCCCCCCGGGGGCCGTCGTCCCTAAAAGTAATGTTAATGTCACTCACCGTAAAAAAAGTGGATGCTGTCGCCATGCCGGCAACTCCGACAGAGCGTGTCGACTCGGCAAGGTGAGACACCGCGGGTGCGCCGATGGCAAGGTGTGGTTGTAGGCATGAACGGCGGGTTCGATAGCCCGAGTACCTATCGTCACCGAACGCGCTGTGGCAGACTCGGACCACGCCGATGAGGAGGCGCCATGCGTGAGCTGCGGGCGGTCGCGCTCAGCGAGGACGGCGGCTACCTCGTACTCGCCGACACCGCCGGCGGACCCGACGCGGAGAAGTTCCGGGTGCCGGTCGACGACCGGCTTCGGGCCACGTTGCGCGGCGCACGACGCAACGAGGTGCGCCAGGAAAGCGCGCTGACCCCCCGGGAGATCCAGGCCCGCCTTCGGGCCGGCGAGACCACCGCGGAAGTCGCGCGGGTCGCCGGCATCCCGGTCGAGCGGGTGGAACGCTACGAGGGCCCGGTGTTGGCCGAACGGGCCCGGGTGGTGCAGGAGGCGCGGGCCGCACTGCTGCCGAAGGACCCCGGCGGCGCACCCGGCCGCCCCCTCGGCGAGGTCGTGGACGCGCGGCTGCTGGCCGTGCAGGACGACCCGGAGAGCGCGCAGTGGGACGCCTGGCGCCGGGTGGACGGGATCTGGCTGGTGCAGCTCACCTCGGAGAGCCGGTGCGCGCGCTGGACCTGGGACCCGGTGGTACGCCGCGTCCGTCCGCATGACGACGCGGCCCGGGCGCTGGTGGCTCCGGAGGCGCCGGAGGCGCCGGTCGAACCCACCGCCTCGCAGCCACCCCCACAACCGGTCTTCGCGCGTCCCGCCGGCCCCGCGCTGACTCTCGTGCAGGAGCCTGCCACCGTGCACGAGATGCAGGTCCCCTCCGATGCCACGAGCGCCCCGCTGTCGGCGTCACTGCCCACGGTGGCGGCCGCATCGCCGCCCACCCCGATCCAGCCGGCCGCGGCCCGGGGGCGGACACACGGGCTGCCACGGCCGGCAGCCCGCAGCGAAGCGCCGGTCATCCGCCCACCGGCTCCGGCAACCCCGTTGACCAGGACACCCGAGCCACAGAACCCAG
>NZ_CAAAFO010000140.1:16934-18912 GCF_900634715.1 Candidatus Protofrankia californiensis
GCGACCGGCCGCACCCGCGCCGCGGGCGTCCGCCGTATCCGGTTCACATCCGCAGGCCACGGCGGCTCCCGAGCCGGCAACGGGCGCTGACGACGGCATCGACGCCGCCGACATCACCGATGCCGCTGACGCAGCCGACACGGCTGCACGGGCATCGACGGCACCCCGCGGGCGTGCGGGTGCCGCCGGCCGGGCACCAGAACGCGGCTCCGGCGGCCGCAAGAACCGCAAACCCGTGCCGGCCTGGGACGACATCGTCTTTGGTGCACGCCGTCCGTGACCGATGGTGACAGCCCTGTCGGCGTCTGTTTCTCCCAGTCGGCTGGCAGCCGGCATGATCAGGCATCTAACGACGGCCCTTCGCCACAGCTCCCACCAACTCGGCCCTGAGGGAACCGTCACACTGCCGGGGCGGAACCAAATCCCGACGAAGACTGTTGAAGATGGTGTGACTGGAACCACTACCAAACCGACGCTGACCAACCTCGACCGGTGCGACCGGTGCGGCGCGCAGGCGTATGTGCGGGTCGTGCTTCCCGGTGGCGGCGAGCTGCTGTTCTGCCGACACCACGCCAAGTCCCACGACTCGAAGCTGCGGGCCGTGGCCGCTGAGTACCATGACGAAACCGACAAACTGACCATCTCCCCCTGACCGACTGCTGCTCGGCGACAAACACACGCCCGGCGAACCCCCGCGGACACGATGAAGCGTTGTCAGCGGGGGCGTTTTGACGTAGTCCGGAGGCATGGAACGTCGACCGGCGACATGCCTCCGCTATCTGTTCCAATACGGTCGGTAACATCGACGGCAGTCGACAGGGTCAGTTCAGGGTCAACCGACGACCACCGAAGATGCTCCAGACCCGAGGCCGTACCGTGGGTCCAGTGTGGTTGGCGAACAGGTTGCTGTCCGCGGTGCTACAGGCACCTGGTTCTGCGTCCGATACGTCGCGGTCACCTGATCTGACTCACCCTGCTGCCGCTCCGTTACCGAGCCTTGCACCATCGCCGGCCCGGATTCCAGCAACCCGGACTCCGACGGCAGTGACCGCCTCGCTCAGACGGGTGTCGATGCGTGCTTTCACTCTCGCCCGCCGGACCGCCGCTGGCGCGTGGCGCGACCGCGTGCTCGGCCTCGCGGCCGAGGCCGGCTTCTGGCAGTTGCTGTCACTGCCTCCCTTACTACTGGCGATCCTCGGCACGATCGGCTACGTCGGGGACGCCGTCGGCGCGGACGCCGTCGACAACGTCCGCCAGAGCCTGCTGAACACCGCCGACGACCTGTTGACGCCCTCGGTCGTCGACGACGTGGTTCGCCCGACGATCAACGAGATCCTGACCCGCGGACGTCCGGACGTGATCTCGATCGGCTTCCTGCTGTCACTGTGGACCGGGTCGTCGGCCATGGCAACCTACGTCAACACCATCACGATCGCCTACGGACAGCGGCAGCTGCGATCAGCTGTACGCAGTCGGCTACTGGCACTACAACTCTACATAGCTCAGGTGACCAGCGGGGTGATCCTGCTGCCCGCGCTCGTCCTTGGACCGAGCCTGATCTCCGAGCTGCTGGACGCCGATCGCCACCATCTCGTCGGCTGGCTGCTGAAGGTCCTGTTCTGGCCGGTGGTCGCCGCCCTCTCCCTGGCGATGCTGACCTCGCTCTACCACCTGTCGTTGCCGTCCCGGCGCCCGTGGCGGCGGGCGCTGCCCGGTGCGCTGCTGGCCATGGTGGTCTGGAACGTGGGCAGCTACCTGCTGCGGCTCTACCTGGAGATGGTCTTCGGCAACGAGCTGATCTACGGCTCGGTGGCGGCGCCCGTGGCCGCACTGCTGTTCTTCTACATCACGGCCCTGGCCGTACTGCTCGGCGCCGAACTGAACGCCTCCATCGACGAGCAGAACGAGCGCACCCAGCCGCCCGTGGACGACGTCCTGCCATCCCCCACCCACACCGCCCTGCCATTCCCGCGCTCCC
>NZ_CAAAFO010000140.1:19367-19830 GCF_900634715.1 Candidatus Protofrankia californiensis
CGCCTGCTCGCCGTTGAGCCTGTTGTCACCCACGTGGCCGTGCCACCCCGACATCTTGTCGTTGAGGTTGCTCGTGCTCCCACCAGGCAGCGGTTTCACGCATACGGTCACCCCGCCGAGAGCGTCGGTCATCCGCTGGAAGCCGATGAAGTCGATCTGCAGGTAGTGGTCGACACGAATCTTTGTCAGACCCTCAATGGTCCGCACCAGCAGGGACGGTCCACCCAGTGCGAACGCGGCGTTGAGCTTCGACTTCTGCGCGGCGTGACCGCGGCCGGTGGAATCGGTGTAGGCGGGGATCGTCACCCACAGGTCCCGCGGGAACGAGGCGAGCGTGGTGGAGCCGTCCGCGTCCAGGTGAGCGAGGATCGTGGTGTCCGATCGCTGGCCCTCGGCCTCACCGAACTCCCCGGACGTGCCGGCGCGGCTGTCCGAGCCCACGAGAAGAATGTTACGGGTGCCG
>NZ_CAAAFO010000140.1:20507-26261 GCF_900634715.1 Candidatus Protofrankia californiensis
CCGCCGGCCCCACCCGGTCGCCGGTCGGTGGTGGGAAAGGTCAACGGAACACGGCTGACCTTGTTGTCGTAGTAGCGCAGGGCCAGCCACCCACCACCGGACACGGTCAGCACGAGGACGGACACCAGCGCCGCCACCCCGGTGACCATGCGGCGCCGGGTGGATCGTCGTGGCCGTAACGGGTCGGGCTGTGGGTCAGGAGACGGCCCCTGCGGCTGATGCCATCCGGGGATCCCGTCCGGGGACCACTGTCTGCCAGCTCGCCCGGGCGCGTCCGGAGGCCAACCCGTACCAGGCGGCCGTCCGGGCCCGTCCGGAGACCACCCCCTGTCAGGTCGCCCAGGCCCGTCCGGAGGCCACGTCATGACCACGTCCCCTCGTCCACCGCAGCGCCACGGCACCAGAACGCGACCGAACCTTGCAGGCCCGCCGACACCGGTCGCCATCCCTGTCGACGTCCGGTAGCCACCGGAATGTTCCCGGCCCCGGGTGTCGTGCCCAGGACGCCTGTGATCGTCGCTAACACCGTCGGATCAGCCGAACTCTGCTCGGATCGCGGGGCCGTCCGCGTCGAGTTCCGGTTCGGGCGACCGCTGGGAGGTCTGCGGCCAGTCCGCCATCTTCACCGGATTCCCGGGCAGGGGAAGGCCACCGGCATCGACCACCATGTCACGGAAAGCAGCCTGGTCGGAGGAGACCGCCTCAGCCACGTTGTTGATGGGACCACAGGGTATGCCCGCCTCCTGCAGCACCTTCAGCCAATGCGCAGCCGGCCGGGTGCGAAGGGTCTTCTCCGCTTCCCGTTTGAACGCGTCCCGGCCTTCCAGCCGGGCACTGTTGGTGACGAACCGTGGATCCACGCTGAGATCCGGGCGATCCAAGGCATGACACAACCCGGCAAAGAGGCCGTCGTTCGCGGCACAGATCACAATGTTGCGATCCGCGCAGGCGAACGTGTCGAACGGCGCGATCGAGTAATGTGCGTTGCCAATGCGCGGCGGGGTGTCGCCGGTCGCCAGATAGGACAACGCCGCGCCTTCGAGCAACGACAGCGTGGCGTCGAACATGGCGATGTCGATATGGGTACCGCGGCCGGTGGTCGTCCGTCCGTACAATGCGGCCCCGATCGCGCCGAAAGCATACAGACCGGCAGCAAGGTCCGCGATCGGGACGCCGGGCTTCACCGGTTCGCCGTCCGGCGACCCGGTGATCGACATAATCCCGGTGGCCGCCTGCACGACCGCGTCGTAGGCGGGTCGGTTTCGCCACGGACCGGTCTGCCCGAAGCCCGAGACGCTCACATAAACCAACCGAGGATTACGTTGTGACAACGTGTCCCAGCCGAGACCCAGCCGGTCCATCACGCCGGGACGGAAGTTCTCCACGAGCACGTCGGCACGGTCGATGATGGAAAGTAACGTCGCGTGATCGTCCGGATCCTTCAGATCGAGCGCGATCGACTGTTTGCCGCGGTTCACCCGCGCGAAGTACAGCGACCGGTCGTCCAGGAACGGGCCGTAGGAGCGGGAGTCATCCCCGTGCCTGGGACGCTCCACCTTGATGACCCTCGCCCCGAGATCGGCAAGCATCAGTGTGGACAACGGCCCGGCCAATACCCGGGTGAGATCGACAACAAGAAGACCATCCATAGGACCCGGTGACATAGGCACTCCTGGGACGCTACCCGCCACGGACCGCCGCGGCCTACCGTTGGAACCATGAGTGCGCACCCGGGCGGATCTCCGCCTTCTCCCGACAGATCCGAACGGCCAACCGTCGCAGATAGTCAAACCGCGATCCACACCGGTGAGACCGTTCCCGAGCGCGCCCCGGTCGTCATGTCGTCCACCACGCAGTCGGCTTCGGCTGAAGGACAGGCCAGCCACGACCAGCAGCCACCGTCCGCCTTCCGCCGATTCATGGCCACCGGATGGGCTCCCACCGCCGCGATGACGCCGGCCTGTGACGATGTGGCGCAGTACGCGGCCAAGCGGCGCGCGCTACTGAGCTCACGATTTCCGGCCGAGACGCTGGTGGTGCCCAGCGGCGGACTCAAGGTGCGAGCAAATGACACCGATTACCCGTTCCGGCCGGGAAGCGATTTTTTCTGGCTGACCGGTTGTCACGAGCCGGACGCCGTGGTGATTCTTCATCCGAACCCCGGTGGCGACCACGACGCCGTCCTGTATGTCGCCGACCGCTCGGACCGTTCCACCCCGGCCTTCTACACCGACCGGCGCTACGGCGAACTGTGGGTGGGACCGCGTGCAGGGGTGCGGGAGAGATCGACGGCTCTCGAGATCGAGTGCCGCCCGCTCGGCGCGCTCACCGACGCACTGGCCCGGCTGTCACCGGCGACGACCCGGATGGTGCGCGGCCAGGACGAGCGGGTGGACCGCCAGGTCCTGCGCTACGTCCCGGGCGAGCGACAGACGTCCACGCCCACCACGGTCGACCGGGACGTGGAACTGGCCCAGACCCTCTCCGAGCTGCGGCTGGTCAAGGACGACTACGAAACGGCCATGTTGGAGGAGGCGGTCGCCGCGACCGTCCTGGGCTTTTCCGAGTGCGTGCGTGAGATGAGCCACGCAATGACACTGCCCAACGGCGAACGGTGGCTGGAAGGTACGTTCTGGCGCCGCGCCCGGGTCGAGGGCAACGACGTCGGGTACGGCTCCATCGTCGCCTGTGGCCATCACGCCACGACTTTGCACTGGGTTCGCGACGACGGGCCGGTACGGCCCGGCGACCTCGCGCTGCTCGACATGGGCGTGGAGTCCCGCTCGCTTTACACCGCCGACATCACACGCACGCTTCCCGTGGACGGACATTTCAGCGACGTGCAGCGTCAGGTGTACGACGTGGTCCATGCGGCCCAGCAGGCCGGAATCGAAACGGTGCGACCGGGCGCAAAGTTCCTCGATCCGCACCGGGCGGCAATGCGGGTGATAGCTGAGGCGCTGCACGACTGGAGACTGCTTCCGGTGAGCGTTGAGGAGTCCCTCGCGGAAGACCCCGAAGCACCGAACGCGGGCCTGCATCGCAGATATACCCTGCACTCCACGTCACACATGTTGGGTCTCGACGTCCACGACTGCGCCCACGCCCGCGACGAAGCCCACCGCGACGGCCCGCTCGTGGCGGGGATGGTGCTGACGGTTGAGCCGGGACTGTACTTCCAGCCCGACGACATTACGGTGCCTCCGGAGCTGCGTGGGATCGGGGTGCGGATTGAGGACGATATTCTCGTCACCACCCAGGGCCACCGCAACCTGTCAGCGGCGCTTCCCCGGGCCCGGCCCGCGGTGGAAAACTGGATGGCCCGACAGCTGAGCGACTGAGCCACGACATGACCTGGGCGACAGGTTGTGGGCTGCGCAACCTGTCGCCCAGAAAACAGCACTGCCGCATGCCCCAAATTGGCCGCAAGTGACACCAACCAGAGGATCGGCCTCTTCGTGCCGGTACCGCCGTACGGCTGAACCCCCGCTCCATGGTCCACCGCTCGGTCGCAACAGGTCCCGCGGGCCTGCGACCACGCGAAAACAGCCGTGATCGCGTGGGATTCGGGCAACTGGACGAATGCGACCGAGAGCCACTCAGTGAGCCTTGTCGTACGCCTCGACGATGTTGGAGGCGATACGACCACGGTCACTGACGGTGTAACCGTTGGCTCGCGCCCACTCACGAATGTCGGCGGTACGGTCGGTGCCCCCGGTACGACGAGAAGCACCACGCTGCCCGCGGCGGGCGGCAGTTGCCCGGCCACCAGACCGACGCGCCGCCCCAACGAACGGAGCCAACGACTCACGCAGCTTGGTGGCGTTCTTCTCGGACAGATCGATCTCGTACGAAGCACCGTCCAGTCCGAACCGAACAGTCTCATCAGCCTCGTGTCCATCGAGATCGTCAATCAACGACACGATGGTCTTCTGCGCCATGCCACTCTCCTTCAGGTCAGCGAACCGCGGAACTCTTCGAGACTAGTATTACCACGTCATCAGGAAGAACTGTAACGGCTGGTTCGGACACGCGCGACTGCCATCGCCTGCGACATGCCGTCCACCGCGTCATCGACACCACACAACACCCCTCGGGTAGACGTGAGTCACGTCTAGCCAAAGCGTCGGAGGCCACTGTCAGGATAAATTTTGATCATGAGTTGTCGCCGAATCACGACTTCCGATCCGAAACGCCGGTGGTCGGCGCAGACAAGGACGTCACGGTCCGGACGGCGGCAGTGAGCACCACGCAACGCCATCAAGGATCCCGCGATCGCGAATCTCATACACCACTATGGGCCGCGGATGCGCTCATCCGATTCACGGTCTGGTAGTAGAGCGAGGAGCCACGGTGGATGAGCGGACATGGATCGTCGATGCGGCAAATGTGGTAGGGGCACGTCCGGACGGATGGTGGCGCGATCGCGCAGCCGCTGCCTTACGCCTCCACAAGCACTTGTCCAAGCTGTGCTCGGGCGTGTCCGCGTCGCGGACCGCGGACCGGGGTGACCTGCCCGCTCAGGTGGTCCTGGTGCTCGAAGGCGCGGCCCGGGCGGGAATTGTCGCGGGCCCGGACCCCGACACCCACACCGGCCCACGCACCGGCAGGCTCGTTGTCGTCCACGCTCCCGGATCGGGCGACGACGCGGTCGTCGAGGCGGCCGTCGAGGCCGTCCGGCGGCAGCGTGGTGCTGTTCTCGTCATCACCGCCGACCGCGAGCTTCGTGGCCGTGTCCACGCCGTGGGCGCGGCCACAGCGGGGCCGGGGTGGCTGTGGGCTCTCCTCGACAACAACAGTTAGACGGACGGCGTGGTACGCCCTCGATGCTGGAAGACTGGCATCATGCGCGCGGAGAACCGACCGGCGCCGGCACCGACCTCAAGGGGAATGCCGAAACACGCCGACAGCGACGGACCGGTCAGGACCGTCTCGACAGGCCCGGCCACAACCACACGACCGGCGCGCAGGAGCAGCGCATGGGTCACACCCGGCGGGATTTCCTCCACGTGGTGGCTGACCATGACGGTCACCGGCGACAGTGGATCCGCGACCAGTCGGGTCAGACGCGCCAGCAGGGCCTCACGGGCCCCCAGATCGAGCCCGGCCGCCGGTTCGTCCATCAGCAGTAGCTCGGGGTCGGTCATCAGCGCACGCGCGATCTGGACGCGTTTGCGCTCGCCTTCGGACAAAGTGCCGTATCGCCGCTCGACGAGATTCCGGCACCCGACCTGCGTGAGAAGATCGTAGGCCCGCCGCAGGTCGTCATCGGAATATTTTTCACCGGCCCGCCCGACCACAGCCCACGCGGCCGTCATGACCACGTCGAGGACGCGTTCGGCGACGGGAAGGAGGTCCGCCACCACCGAACTCACCAGGCCAACCCGACTACGGACGTCGAACACGTCAACCTCGCCGAGTCGACCACCGAGCAGGTCGACCGTTCCTCGAGTCGGGAAAACCCGACTCGCCGCGACCTGGAGCAAGGTTGTCTTCCCGGCGCCGTTCGGCCCGAGAATGACCCAGCGTTCACCGTCGGCAACAGTCCAGTGGATGTCGGAAAGCAGCGTCGCGCCGTCCCGCACAACAGTTACCGCGTCCAGGCGCAACACCACGTCTGTCACGGCCCTCACGTTACGCGCCCCGTCCCGACACGGAGCTGACCGGGATGGTGTGTCCATCGGGAGGTGACCGACTTCTCAGAACGTCCGCGGATGGTACTGCACCTTCGGCGTGCGGGCAGCACCCGCGGCT
>NZ_CAAAFO010000140.1:26382-27478 GCF_900634715.1 Candidatus Protofrankia californiensis
GCCTGGACCGCGCAGTGGAATTCCTGCGCATTCTGCCGCGAGGACGGGGGTTTGCCGCTGTGCGGCCGGTCGCGACGCGGACCGGCCCGGTGACCACCGGTTCAGTCGACGCGAACCTTCACGACAGGCGAGCCTTCACGACAGCGGCGGCGCGGCAATCTCCGCCCACACGACCTTGCCGTCACCGACCGATCGGGTCCCCCAACGAGACGCGATGAGCGAAACCAGCTCAAGACCACGGCCGCCTTCGTCGTCGAAGTCGGCGTGACGGCGCCGGGGCAGCCGCGGGTCACAGTCGGACACCTCCACAATCACCCGGGAGCCGGTCCGGCGCAGTCGCACGGACAGCGGGGATCTGCCGTGCACCAGCGCGTTCGTGACGAGCTCCGACATCAGCAGGACCACGGAATCGGTCGTGTCGGCGTCCACCCACCACCTCGTCAGCAGGTCGTAGGCACGCCCTCGGGCCTCACCGAGGCCGGCCGGTCCGTCGGGCACCGCGATGTCGGCGTAGCGGGTCGCCCCGCCCGAGTCGGTGTCGGGCAGTCCCACCAGCAGCAGCGCCACGTCGTCGTCGTGGCCCTCGTCCCGACCGAGCGCCTCAAGAGCCTGGTCGGCCCGCTTTCCCAAGGAACCGTCCTGACGGGCGAGTACAGCGGCCAGATCCGAGACGCCGGCATCGATGTCCCGTTCCCGGCTTTCCACCAGCCCGTCGGTGAACAGAACCAGCAACGCTCCCCGGTGCAACCGGACCGTGTACTCCTTGACGTCACCACGGCCGAGACCGAGCGGGGTTCCGACCTCCATGTACAGCCGTGACACCAGACCGTCGGGCGCCACCACCAGCGGCGGTGGGTGCCCCGCGTTCGCAAGCGTCAGCAGGCCTGTATGCGGCTCGACGACGCCGTAGATGCAGGTTGCGATCTGGCCTTCGTCGATCTCGCTGACAACGCCGTCCAGCAGCGTCAGCACCTCGTACGGCGACAGCTCCAGGCGCGCGCAGGTTCGCACCGCGGTCCGCAGCTGACCCATGATCGCCGCGGCGCGGACCCCTCGTCCCATGACGTCGCCGATGACCAGACCGACCCGGCCCGCG
>NZ_CAAAFO010000140.1:28011-35805 GCF_900634715.1 Candidatus Protofrankia californiensis
GGTGAGACCGGGACGCACGGAGGCAACCGCCCGCCGCAGGATCGGGGGCCCGGCCGGCGCGCCGGTCGGGTCGGCGGCATCCGGGCCGACCGGACCGGACTCGACCAGATAGACCGCGCACGAGTCGGCGAGTTCACCCACGACGACGTCGGTGAGCGCCCGCAGTGCGCGTTCGGGCTCCAGTGCGCTGCCGACCGCCCCGGTCGCCCGGGCGAGCAGCTCGAGGCGACGGCCGGCTTCCCGGGCGGCAGCCTCGGCCGTGCGGGCCGTCTCCTCCGCCCGGCGGCTGGACTGGGCCTCGGCCAGAACGCGCTCGAACAGCGTTGCCCGCTCCAGCGCCTTGGCACACTGGTCGGCGAGCGCGGTCAGATACGTGCGGTCCACCGCGGAGAACTCACGGGGAGCGCGGAACCCGAAGATCAGTACGCCGAACGGCGCGTCGGTGGTAGCCAGTGGAAGGATCGCCCAGGCACACTCGTCGATCTCGGACAGACTTGCGGCAGGTTCGGGCGCAGGCCACCGCGCGGTCAGCTCCTCCCGGTCGGACAGGAACAGCGGCCGAGCGCTGCGGACCGTCTCCGCCACCGGGTGGACCGCGCCGAGGCCGATCCCGGACCACGCGTGGACGAAGTGCGGAGGGTAGCCGAGCAGAGATCGAAAGTGCAGGCAGTCGTCGGCCTCGTCGACCAGCGCGACCCCCCGGCCGCTCGCCCCCAACGCCTGCCGCCCGGCGTCCAGCACCAGGGCGGTTACCTCGTCGATGGTGACCGCACGTGACAGTGCGGCCGTGACCAGGCGAAGCCGTTCGGTTCGTTCAGTTCGTTCGGTCGTGCCATGCGCGTGAGCCGCCCACGCACCGCGGACCGCCTCAGCGGCACGTACCTCGGTCACGTCACGGCTGATACCGATCCACTCGAGCGGATAATCACCTTCCGTAATAGGAATGACCCGCATGACAAGCAGCCGGTCCGTGCCGTCCGCGGCGTCGAGCCGGAACTCGGCATCGAAAACAGCGCGCTGCTCAACAGCCTTGCGCCAGGCGTCGGCGACCCGGTCACGGTCCTCGGCATGCACCCCGGCGAGCCACCCGGCCCCAGCGATCTCCGAGAGGCTCTGGCCGGTGACGGCCCGCCACCGCGGCATGTCCACGTCCAGGGCACCCCGGGCACCGGCATGAAACACGTCCGCGTCCCCGGCCTGCGCGAGCGCCCGGTACCGGGCCTCAGCGCGGGCCAGCTGGTGACGAGCGTCGCTGATCCTGGTGACATCTGTGGCCACGAGAGCCACACCCAGCAGCACGCCATGGGCGTCCGTGGCCGGAAACCAGCTCATCGTCCAGATCTGCGACGGTTGTGAACCGCCGGTCGCGGCACTGACCTCGAGGTTGGCCACAGGATCACCGGTGGTGAGCACCCGCTGCAGCAAGCGGTCCATCTCACGGCCGATGTCACCCAGGAGCTCCGGCATGGTGCGGCCGATGTGCTCGCCGACCGTCCGTCCGTTCAGCCTGGCCAGGACGTCGTTGACCCGCAGGTAGTGTCCTCGGGTGTCGTAGAAGGCGAAGCCGACCGGCGCCTGGGCGAACAGCGCCTCGAGCAAAGCGATGGTCGACTCCACCGAAGCGAGCGCGCCGGTCAGGTCCGGTACGCCGGCCCAGCCGGGCGCGCCGGTCGGATCATGTGCGCCACGCCGGTCATGAACCGGCTGATGGACGCCGGGTGGGCTCCCCGGGCCCGCTCCTTCGAACTCTTCCCCGACAGCACCCGTGTCATCGTCGTCGCCGTCCATGCCGGTGCCGTCCATGCCGGTGCCGTCGGTGCCGTTCACCCGGTGGGCCTCGTTCCAGGCGGTTCGGTCACCCGCCGATCCGGCCTGCGGATGTCCAGGAGGCTCCTCAAGGAACGGGGTTGTCATGGGAAAAGATTGTGGCCGGTGTGGCAGCGTTGTTCCCAAGGCCCTACCTCTGACGTTTTCGGGCACTAGATCACCACCTGCTCCTGGCACTGGATCACCGCTGGCTGCAGGTGTCGGATCACCGTCACGCCCCACCGTGGGCCGGCACATCACTGGTCGGTCGACAGTCCGAAACACACCTCATGTGCCAGATTGTGCTGGTCCAGACGGGATGCGCGCTGTCCCTCGACCGACAGTGGTGGCACGCATCGCACGGTCACGCATCACATGGTGTAGCCCGGCGGCGATGGTCACGGCATGGTTATGGCCCGCCCGCGCCCCTTCCACTGCCACCAGCCTCACTGCGGTGGCACAACAGGCAGCGATGCGCATGGAAGCGAAGACCGGATTGTCCGACCGCGCAGAACCACCCATGTCCCGACAGTAGCCGGCCCGACCTGTTCACATCGGCCCCACCGAATTTCCAGGGCACATCGACCGCCCCTCCGACAGGCCGGTGTCCCGTGCCCACGTCGGGCCGCATCTCCCGTGATCTTTACGGTTACGGTTCCGGACCCGCCACGTCGTTTCGCGACCACACCGGCGACGGCCACGTGGCGTGATGTTTTCCGGTCTTCCACAGACGTTGGACAAGCCCGGGATTCGTTAAGGTCTGACTCCGTGGCTGTTGAACACGGCAACGAACGCGGACCTGCATCAGGCACCGGGGCAAATACGGACATCGAGGGACGGCTGTTGTGGACGCCGTCCGCGCAACGGGTCCGCACCGCCGGAGTCACCGCCTATCTCGAGTGGCTGGCCGCCGAACGAGGCCGACGGCTGACCGACGCCACCGCCCTGTGGCAGTGGTCGGTGGAGGATCTCGACGGTTTCTGGAACTCGATCTGGGACTTCTGCGCGGTCGAGGGCGAACGTGGGGACGGACCCGCGCTCGTGGACGCGCGGATGCCGGGCGCCCGGTGGTTCCCGACCGCCCGGGTGAACTACGCCGAGAACGCCCTCACCCGACACGGCCCGGCACCCGCGGTGATCGCTGTCCGCGAGGACGCCACCACGGCCGTGGTGTCCTGGGACGAACTGCGCCGCGAGGTCGCGGCCACGGCGGCGGGCCTGCGGCGGCTGGGGGTGGGACCGGGCGACCGGGTCTGCGCCGTGCTGCCGAACTGTGTCCATGCGGTGGTGGCGATGCTTGCCACCACCGCGATCGGGGCGATCTGGTCGTCCTGCTCCCCCGACTTCGGGCCTACCGGCCTTGCGGATCGTTTCGCCCAGGTTCGCCCGGCGGTACTCATCGGCGTCGACGGCTACACATACGGTGGGAAGTCGTTCGACACACTCGGTGTTCTCGCCAAGGTGGCCGAACGGCTACCCGACCTGCGCGCGACCGTCGTCGTTCCCTACCTGGCCGCGGACGCGCTCGAACGTGCCCGCGCCACTGGCCTGCCGGCCGTCCTGGCCTGGGACGACCTGCTCGCCGGGTGCGACGACGCCATCCCGGCCTTCCATCGCCTCCCGTTCGACGCACCCCTGTGGATCCTGTACTCCTCCGGTTCGACCGGACAGCCCAAACCGATCGTGCAGGGCCATGGCGGCATCCTGCTCGAACATCTCAAGTCGTTGGTGCTCCATCTCGACCTCGGGCCGGACGACCGCTTCCTGTGGGTGACGAGCACCGGCTGGATGATGTGGAACCTGCTCGTCTCCGGCCTGCTCGTCGGCGCGACCGTGGTGCTTTTCGACGGGAGCCCGAAGTTTCCCGACCTGGGAGCTCTCTGGCGCCTCGCCGAGGCCGCCCGCGTCACCTGTTTCGGGGCAAGCCCGGGTTTCCTGGCCGAATGCGCGCGCTCGGGCACGGTCCCCCGCGAGGTTGCCGACCTTTCGGCGGTGCGCACCGTGGGGTCCACCGGTTCACCGCTGTCCCCGCAGACCTACGCCTGGGTGTACGAGTCCGTCGGCTCCGACCTGATGCTGTCCTCCATCAGCGGCGGGACGGAAGTGTGCACGGCGTTCGTGCTCGGCCTGCCGACTCTGCCGGTGCATGCCGGAGAGACCCCCATGCGCGGGCTCGGCTGCGCAGTGGCCACTTTCGACGAGCAGGGCAAAGAGGTCGTCGACGAGGTCGGCGAGCTGGTGATCACCGCTCCCATGCCCTCCATGCCGATCTTCCTGTGGGGAGACCACGACGGTTCGCTGCTGCGGGCCTCCTACTTCTCGACCTATGAGGACGTGTGGCGCCACGGTGACTGGGCACGCATCACCTCCCGCGGAACCGTGTGCATACACGGCCGATCCGACGCCACGCTCAACCGCGCGGGAGTCCGGATCGGTACCGCCGAGCTGTATCAGGTGGTGGAGAGCTCCCCTGGTGTGACCGACAGTCTTGTCATCGACACCTCGACCGCCGACCGGCCCGGTGAACTCGTCCTCTACGTCTGCCTGGCCGACGACGCGGTGTTCGACGATGCGTTCACCCAGATGTTGCGAACCACGATCCGTCACGAGCTGAGTCCACGTCACGTGCCCGACCGCATCGAACGGATCGCCGAGATTCCCCATACCCACAACGGCAAGAAGCTTGAGGTACCAATCAGGCGGCTGCTGCTGGGCGAACCGCTGGATCATGCGGTCAGCCTCGGTGCCGTCGCCAATCCCCAGGCACTGCTGCCGTTCGTGCCGCCGACAACACGCTGACCCCGCCTCCCTCGGATGGAATCCATGGACCGGACCCGCCCAAGCGGGTCGGTGCAACGCGAGAGCCCCTGCCCGGTTACCACCCGGGCAGGGGCTCTCGGTCTCGCACAAGGCACAGGAAGCGCTAGTCGAGGAACTCCCGCAACCTGCTCGCGACCGCCGGCTTGCGCAGTTCACGCAGGGTGTCACGCTCGATCTGGCGGATCCGCTCCCGGGTCAGCCCCAGGCGGTTACCCACCTCGGCGAGGGTGTGCTGCTTGCCGTCGGCAAGGCCGAACCGCAGCCGCATGACCTCGCGCTCACGTGGCGTGAGCCCGTTCAACACACCTTCGATCTCGTCCTGCATGGCGCCGTAGGAGGCGGCGTCCGCGGGAGAGGTGGCGTCGGCGTCCTCGATGAAGTCACCGAGAACGGAGTCGCCGTCGTCGCCGACCGCGGTTTCCAGGCTGACCGTGTCCTGCGCGTACCGCCGCAGTTCGACGACCTGCTCGATCGGCATGTCGAGTTCCAGCGCCAGCTCCTCGTCGGTCGGCTCCCGACCGAGCGTGGAGACGAGCTGCCGCTGCAGCCGAGTGATCTTGTTGATCTGCTCGACCACGTGAACCGGGATCCGGATGGTTCTGGCCTGATCGGCCAGTGCCCGACCGATGGCCTGCCTGATCCACCAGGTGGCGTAGGTCGAGAACTTGTAACCCTTGGCGTAGTCGAACTTCTCGACCGCGCGGATCAGGCCGAGATTGCCCTCCTGGACCAGGTCGAGCAAGGTCATTCCCCGGCCGCTGTACTTCTTGGCGACCGAGACGACCAGGCGCAGGTTCGCCGAGACCAGCTGCTGCTTTGCCGCATGCCCGTCACGGACCAGGGTCTGCAGGTCATGCCGTAGATCCGGGGCCAGGTCGGGATCGGTGTCGAGCTTGTGCTCGGCGAACAGCCCGGCCTCGACCCGCTTCGACAGCTCAACCTCCTGCGCGGCGTTGAGCAGGGGCACCTTGCCGATCTCACGCAGGTACATGCGGACGAGGTCGGCGGTTCCGGCGTGCTCGGACGTCGCACGCGCGACAGGAGCCCCACCCGGTGCTTCCTCCTCGTCGAGAACCTCGACCCCGAGTGTGGTCAGCCGGGCGACCAGGACAGGCAGCAGTTCAAGACCGAGATCGGCGGTCTCCAGTGCCTCGCGAAGCTCGGCACGGCTGAGTTCGCCGGACTCACGTCCACGCGCGACGAGCTCGGCGACCTGAGTAACGTCGAGTTCGTCGGTATCATCGGGCACGGCGGCCAAGCCGCGGCTAGGAGCCGTGCGTACAGGAGTGGATGACCGACGAGTCCGTCGCGTGCTCACGGCACGCGTACGCGGCTCGTCGGGGCGCTCATGAAGTTCCAGGGCAGGCAGCGTCATCAGTAGCAGATCCGAAGGTCGGTGCGGGTGGCGGGTCTTGGTGCTTGCACGTATGGGCAACGTCTGGAGACGTCTCTCCCATTCCGCGTTCAGACACAACCGGACGTAAGCGATCGCCGGGTCTACGAAGCAGTGTAGACCCTCACCCTCGGGACGCTGCACCCGCTGTCGCGAAGAGTACTCCGCAGATCGGCCGGTGTGTCACGAATAACTAATTATCTCTTCAGCTCTCCATATCCGCGAGGCAAGAACAAGACTAGCCACGACGATCCATCAACATGACCACAATTATGACAGACGGACCGTAACAATCGTCACTTAGAGCAACTGACAACAGGGGGGTCGGGCCGCGGGGTTTGGCACCCGCCCCTGTTACCGGGCGCTTGGAGCAACCGCCGTGGCAACGACCGGCAACAACTGGCAACGACGTGGCCGGGGACGCACAGGCGGAATCTGATGGGCGGTGTTCGCGTCCCCCGGTACCCTCGCACGATGTCGTTACCGGTCCTGTCGTCCGAGGTGCTCGCCGAACTCCGAACGTCCGCGATCCGGGTGCTCCAGGACAACGATCTGGGCGACGCGACACGACCGTCCCCGACGCTCTACCCCCACCAGTGGCTATGGGACAGCTGCTTCATCGCCATCGGACTTCGCTGCGTCGACCCCGAGCGGGCCTGCCGGGAAATCCTCTCGCTGCTACGGGGCCAATGGCCCAACGGCATGATCCCGCATGTCATCTTCTCCGGGTCCGGCAGTTACCACGCCGGGCCCGACCGGTGGCGTTCCGATCTTGTCAACACCGCCCCGGGGCAGGTGCAGACGACCGGCGTCACCCAGCCTCCGATGATCGCCGAGGCCGTCGTCCGCATCGGCGAGGTGCTTGACCCGGCCCGGCGACGGGACTTCTACCACGCGGTCTACCCGGGCCTGGTGCGCTACCACTGCTGGCTGTACCGCGAACGCGACCCCGACGACACCGGGCTGGTCACCCTCGTCCACTCGTGGGAGTCGGGGATGGACAACACTCCCACCTGGATGGAGCTGACGCGCCGTGCGGCTCCCATCCCCCTGAAGCTCATCCGCCGGCTCAACGGGGACAGCGCACTCGACGCGCTGCGCCGGGACAACAAGGAGGTCCCAGCCGACCAGCGACTGTCCGCTACCGACCTTTTCACTCTTTACCACCTGGTCGGGGAGCTACGCGACGCCCGTTACGACTTCCGCCGGATCCGGGCCTCCCGTGTTCCCCTGGTTCAAGACGTTGCCTTCAACGCGATTCTCGCCCGCGCGAACGACCACCTGCGCGACATCTCCACCGAAATCGGCGAGAAGCTGCCCGATCAGCTCCTGCGCTCGGCCCGCCGGACCAGGGCGGCGTTCGCCACCCTGTTCGCCGACGGCATGTACTGGAGCCGTGACGCACGTTCCGGCAAGCTGATCCGAAGGCCCACGATCGCCGGCTTCCTCGCGCTGTACGCGGGTGTCGTGCCCCCCGCCAGTGTCGAGGACCTTGTCACCCGAATGACCGCGCAGCGATTCTGGCCCACCCACGGCATCGCCAGCACCCCCACTGACGATCCCGACTTCCAGCCACGCTGCTACTGGCAGGGTCCGGTATGGGTGAACATGAACTGGCTGCTCGCCGACGGGCTCGACCGTGCCGGCCGCGGCGAGCTCGCCGAACTGCTGCGCACCGACACGATCTCCATGATTGCGGGCTCCGAAGGACTGTATGAGTACTACTCGCCGTTCGACGGTGCCGGGGTGGGTAGCAACCACTTCTCCTGGACGGC
>NZ_CAAAFO010000140.1:35994-42726 GCF_900634715.1 Candidatus Protofrankia californiensis
GCCGTCCGCCCGGAAAGTTCTGGACGGGGAACACCTGAGCCGGCGCGGCGGCTGATCAGCCGCCGCGCCGACCGGACAACAGGTCAGGGCCATACCCGAACGGGCCCGCCACCACCCCGGACCCGCCACCCCGAACGATCAGCTGCAGCCGCTGGTGGAACCGCACTGTTCGCACACGTAGCAACTGCCCGCGGGACGCATAGTGACCCCGCAGGTGAAGCACAGCGGCGCGTCCACCACGTTCTGGGCCGACATCGACTCACCCGGTGGTACCTCCCGTGGCATCGCGGCCCGTACCTCCCGCGCCGAGACCCCCACCTGGTGGGTGTGGATGGCCTCGACAGGCACCGGCACGGACCCGGTGGTGGCGCCAGGAGCCGCCCCGATACCGGCCGCCCCGGCCGCCTCCGCGTCAGCCGCATCGGCCACTTCGGCCGCATCCGCCGAGCCGGACCCGCCGTACTGTCCGGTGAGCTGGCGAGCCCGCTCCTGCGCGCTCAGGACACCGAGCTCCGCACGGGTCTGCTCGGGAAGATAGTCCAGGGCGAGGCGGCGGAAGAGGTAGTCCATCACCGACTGGGCGATCCGCACGTCCGGGTCGTCGGTCATGCCAGCCGGTTCGAAGCGCATGTTGATGAACTTGCGGACGTAGGTCTCCAACGGGACGCCGTGCTGGAGCGCGATCGAGACCGCAATGGCGAACGCATCCATCACGCCGGACAGGGTCGAGCCCTGTTTCGACATCTTGATGAAGACCTCGCCGAGCCCGTCGTCCGGATATGACCCGGCGGTCAGGTACCCTTCGGCACCACCCACGGTGAAAGAGACGGTCTGCGATTGGCGGATCTTCGGCAGACGGCGTCGGACCGGGCGGTGCTCACCTGACGGTGCGACGGCGACGTCCACGGCCGAATCCCCGCTCACGCCTGCGGCCGCGGACTTCTTCGCGCCACGCAGGTCCGACAGCGGCTGGCCGACCTTGCAGTTGTCCCGGTAGATTGCCAGTGCCTTGAGACCGAGTCGCCAACCCTCCAGGTAGATCTGCTCGACGTCCTCGACCGTGGCCGACGTGGACATGTTGACGGTCTTGGAGATGGCTCCCGACAGGAACGGCTGGACCGCCGCCATCATCCGGATGTGGCCCATCGGGCTGATGGCCCGCTCCCCGATCGCGCAGTCGAAGACCTCGTAGTGTTCGCGGCGCAGACCGGGAGCGTCGATGACGTGACCGTGCTCGGCGATGTACTCGACAATCGCCTCGACGGTCTCCTCGGCATAGCCCAGAGCGCGCAGCGCGGCGGGAACCGTCTGGTTGACGATCCGCATGCTGGAGCCACCGACCATCTTCTTCATCTTTACCAACGCGAGGTCGGGTTCGATGCCGGTGGTGTCACAGTCCATCGCCAGGCCGATCGTGCCGGTCGGGGCGAGCAGGCTGACCTGCGCGTTACGCCATCCGTACTTCTCCCCGACGCTTTGTGTACGTTCCCACTCGCGGACGGCGACGGCGAGTACCCGCGCGTCGTCGGTCCCGACCGTGCGGACGGTGTCCGTGGCGGCGGCATGCTTGCGGATCACCCGGCGGTGGGCGTCGGTGTTGCGTGCGAAGCCGTCGTAGGCCCCGAGAGCCGCCGCGAGTTCCGCCGAGCGGCGGTAGGCCGTTGCGGTCATCAGCGACGTGATGGCCGCGCCCATGGCCCGGCCGCCCTCGGAGTCGTATGCGCGGCCGGTAGCCATCAGCAGTGCGCCGAGGTTGGCGTAGCCGATGCCGAGCTGGCGGAACATCCGGGACACCCGGGTGATCTCCGGGGTCGGGAAATCCGCGAAGCAGATCGAGATGTCCATCGCAGTGATGATCAGTTCAACGGCTGCCACGAACGCGTCGGCGTCGAAACTGAGGTCCTTGCGCAGGAACTTCATCAGGTTGAGCGACGCCAGGTTGCAGCTAGAGTTGTCCAGATGCACGTACTCGCTGCAGGGGTTGCTGGCGCTGATCCGACCGGACTCCGGGCAGGTGTGCCAGTCGTTGATCGTGTCGTCGTACTGGATCCCGGGGTCGGCGCAGTCCCACGCCGCCTGGGCGATCGTACGGAACAGCGACCGGGCCGAGATGGTCTCGACCGTGCACCCGTCGAGCCTGGCCCGCAGGCCGAAGTCGGCGTCGTCGATGACGGCCCGCATGAACTCGTCCGTCACCCGAACGGAGTTGTTGGCGTTCTGGTACTGCACCGAGACGATGTCACGACCGCCGAGGTCCATGTCGAAGCCGGCGTCCCGCAATGCACGGATCTTGCTTTCCTCGCGGGACTTGGTCTCGACGAAGTCGACGATGTCCGGATGATCGACATCGAGCACGACCATCTTCGCGGCCCGCCGGGTTGCGCCGCCCGACTTGATCGTGCCGGCCGAGGCGTCGGCTCCGCGCATGAAGCTCACCGGGCCCGAGGCGGTGCCGCCTGAGGACAACAGTTCCTTGGACGATCGGATACGCGACAGGTTCAGCCCGGCGCCCGACCCGCCCTTGAAGATCAGACCCTCTTCCCGGTACCAGTTGAGGATCGACTCCATCGTGTCGTCGACCGAGAGGATGAAGCAGGCCGAAACCTGCTGCGGCGCGGACGTGCCGACGTTGAACCACACGGGGCTGTTGAAACTGAACACCTGATGCAGCAGCATCCAGGTCAGCTCGTGCTCGAAGATCTCGGCGTCCGCCGCCGAGGCGAAGTACCCGTTCTCGGCGCCGGCCGCGCCGTACGCGCGCACGACCCGGTCGATGAGCTGACGCAGGGACCACTCGCGGGAGGAGCTGCCGAGCGCACCACGGAAGTACTTGCTCGTGACGATGTTCGTGGCGTTCACCGACCAGAAGTCGGGGAACTCCACCCCGCGTTGCTCGAAGTTGACCGAACCGTCCCGCCAGTTGGTCATGACGACGTCCCGCAGTTCCCAGGTGACCTCGTCATAGGGGTGGACGCCCGGCGAGGTGTTGACGCGTCGCACCTTCAGGCCGGCGGCCTTGGTGGCGGACTTGCTCGCTTTCGTGCCGCGGTTGTCGGTCATGGCGCTCCTCGTCTGGCGTCGGTCGGATGGTGTCTCTCACCGGCTGTCTGACGTGTCGTGCTGTCTGACGTGTCGTGTCAGGGGTGCGTGGCTACGACGGCGACTGCCTGGCCTGCCCCCGCAGATCGGCGATCGCCGTCTCGAAGTCCTCCAGGGAGCCGAAGGACAGATACACCGAGGCGAACCTCAGGTAGGCGACCTCGTCGAGCTCCCGCAGCGGCCCAAGAATCGCCCGGCCGATCTCGTCCGAGGGAACCTCGGCAGCCCCCGACGCACGCAACGTGTCCTCGACCAGCTGGGCGAGCTGGGCCAACGCGTCCGCCTCGACCGGTCGACCCTGACATGCCCGGCGCACGCCCGCGATCACCTTCCCGCGACTGAACGGCTCGGTGACACCGCTGCGCTTGATGACTCGTAGTGACGCCTCTTCGATTGTCGTGAAACGCCGGCCGCAGGACGGACACGATCGACGTCGACGAATCGCGGCGCCCTCCTCAGCCTCCCGACTGTCGACAACCCTGCTGTCGGGGTGTCGACAGAACGGACACCGCACGGACAACCCCCAAGATTTTGTCGACTTACAGCCACGTAACTACAAGATGTTGTGGTCAACAGTAGGACTGGACACCACGACCTGGCAAGTCGCCAGCATGTGGGTCCCTCATGGCAAACGGAGCGTCTGACCAGGGACGAGATCGATCGTCTCAAGCCGGTTCAGACCGGCCAGGCGCGCCACGACCACCCGGGTGTCACCGTCGGGAGCCAGCACGCGGGCGATACCCCACAACGTCTCCCCGGGCCGAACCACGTGAACGCGAGTTGCTCCGTCACCCCTGGTCGGCGCGGCCGACGACGTCACCCGGGCTACGGATAGAACCAGGCAGGACACCACCATAACGAGGATAACCAGGACAACTCGACCCCGCCCGGTCAGCCTCAACGGGGGCTCAACCGACCTCTGCACCATCCACCTCCCCAACTTTCACCAGCACGTGCCACTTCCAACAACATGATCAACGAACACCTGTTCGATCGAACATCTGGTCGATTTTGTACCGCACGACTCCGACAGAATCGTCATGACACGCTCGAACAGACGTTTGAGATATTCAGCCGCGGCGGTTACGGTCGTAGCGATCAGATCCAGGTCGTGACCGCCAGCTCCGGTTCACGGCAAAACGTCAGGTATGCCGGGAGCGGAGTCTGCCATGACCGACAACGAAGGAGAGCGGCAGGCATGACCACCGACCAGAACCGCACCCGCCGTGGCCGGCCCCCACGTGGCTCCGTACGCGACCTGCCGGACGGACCGGCAAACGCCTCGGGCCTGACACCCCGCCAGCGCAAGGTGCTTGAGGTGATCCGCAACGCCGTCGAGCGCCGAGGATACCCGCCGAGCGTGCGTGAGATCGGTGATGCGGTGGGGCTCACGAGCACCAGCAGCGTCGCACACCAGCTGAAGACGCTGGAGGAGAAGGGCTTCCTGCGTCGCGACCCCCACCGCCCACGGGCCATGGAGGTCCTGTCCGCGCAGGCGCCGGTACGACCGGTGGTACGGGAGGCTCCTCCCGCCGGCACGCCCACGGAAGGCCTGCCGGCGACCGACGCCACGCCGGACGCTCCCGCGCAGGCGGCGTACGTACCGGTCCTCGGCCGTATCGCGGCGGGCGGCCCGATTCTCGCCGAACAGGCAGTCGAGGACGTCTTCCCGCTCCCCCGCGAGATCGTGGGCGAGGGCACACTGTTCACCCTGCGGGTCATCGGTGATTCCATGGTCAATGCCGCGATCTGCGACGGTGACTGGGTGGTCGTCCGCCAGCAGCCGGTCGCGGACAGCGGCGAGATCGTCGCCGCGATGATCGACGGTGAGGCGACGGTCAAGACGCTGCGCCGCCGTGACGGCCACGTGTGGCTCGAACCGCAGAACCCGGCTTATGCTGACATTCCGGGTGACAGTGCGACGATCCTCGGCCGGATCGTCGCGGTCCTTCGCCGGGTCTGATCCTCCCGGGGGTGAACATGGACGTAGGCGTCGACCGGCGCACAGCCGGTCGGGTCGTAACTGTCGTCGGGCCGACAGCGGCCGGCAAGAGCGACCTGGCGATCAGTCTGGCCGTCGAGCTGGGCGGGGAGATCGTCAACGCCGATTCCATGCAGCTCTACCGAGGCATGGACATCGGTACCGCCAAGATGCCGCCGGAAGAACGAAGAGACGTCCCTCACCACCTGCTCGACGTCTGGGACGTCACCCGTGCCGCTGACGTGGCGTCCTACCAGAGGCTGGCCCGAGGGGTCATCGACGATCTTCTGGCTGCCGGCCGCACGCCGGTGCTCGTGGGCGGATCAGGGCTCTACGTCCGGTCCGTCATCGACGACCTCGCCTTTCCCGGCACCGACCCGGCTGTCCGGGCGCGCCTGGAGCGGGAGCTGTCCGAGCGGGGCGCGGCCGCGCTGCACACCGATCTCGCTGCGCGGGCACCGGCCGCGGCCGCCGCCATCCTGCCCGGTAACGGCCGCCGCATCGTGCGTGCGCTGGAGGTGGTGGAGCTCACCGGCAGCTTCACCGCCTCCCTGCCGGAACACCGCTCGGTCTATGACGTGGTTCAGATCGGCGTCGACCATCCGCAGCTCGACGCGAGGATTGCCGACCGCGTGGCGGGCATGTGGGCCGCCGGCATGGTCGAGGAGGTCCGGGCACTCACCGGCACGGGCCTGCGGGACGGTCCCACCGCATCCCGGGCGGTGGGCTACGCCCAGGTTCTCGCCTGGCTCGACGGCGCGCTCGATTCGGCCGAGTCGGCCCGGCTCGCGACAATTGCCGCGACGCGCCGATTAGCTCGCAGACAAAGGTCGTGGTTTCGGCGCGATCCTCGCATAATCTGGCTGGACCGTCCCGACGTCGAACAGGTGGCGGGCATGGTCGGCTCGGCCTGACGTGCGACGGGCCCGCGGCCCGTTCTTCCCGTCGTCTGGAGACATCTGTGACCGCGATCGAGTTGAACCTCGTCCCGGCCCTGTGTGCCGCGTTTGACGACGGGTCGTTACAACTGCACTACCAACCCGAGGTTGACCTGCGCAACGGGTCGGTTCCCGCGATGGAGGCGTTCCTGCGGTGGCAACATCCCGACCGGGGGCTGATGAGCCCGTCGCAGTTCATGCCGGTCGCCGAAGCCGCTGGCCTGTCCGAACAGGTCGGCCGCTGGGTGTTACGGACCGCTGTGGCTGAGGCACGGACATGGCACGAAATGGCTGCGGGAACCGCGATTCGCCCACCCCGACTGTGGGTGAACGTGACCGCCGACCAGCTGACCCGACCGAGCTTCGCGATCGAGGTGGAACAGCTCATGCACGGGCGTGCGCTGCCACCGGGAGCGCTCGGGCTGGAGTTCACCGAGCAGACCCTGGGCCTCGCGCGCGTCGGAGTGCCCCGGCTGCTGGCCCGGCTGCGCTCGTTCGGACCGGCCATAGGCGTCGACGGTTTCGGCACCTGGTACGCGTCTTTGTCCACCCTCGACGTCCTGCCGCTGGACATGGTGAAGATCGACGGCCGGTTCCTCCACGCGATGCAGCGAGACCTGGAGGGTGAGGCGGTGCTGGCCTCGATTATCACGTTGGCTCACCGGCGTCGGATGGTCGTAACCGCCGAAGGCGTCGACAGCGTGGTCACGGCGT
>NZ_CAAAFO010000140.1:43348-45149 GCF_900634715.1 Candidatus Protofrankia californiensis
CGCCTGTTCTGCCCACCCGTCCCCACCGACGACGCCCGGATGATTGCTCTGGGCCGGGGCCGACCGAACCGGTGGCGCCAGCGCTCCCGACCGGCCGGCGCCGCCGCCGGCGGCGGCACGAGCCGCACGGCACCCACCCCCGCCGACCGCGCCACAGCCACCGGCACGATCCCGATGCCGACCCCGGCCGCTGTCAGCTGACCGGCACGCCCTCGCCCGGCGCAGCCCCGGCCGTCGGCAAAAAGCAGTCGCGACCTCTGACTGGACGTGGGACTCTGCGATAAAGGAGTTGCCGGCCGCGGACGGCCGCCGGGATCAGGCGGAGCGCACCGCCCCGCAGCCGCAGCCGGCTCGACCGGACGTGAGGCCGGCGCCCAGCAACACCAGGGATAAGCCCCACCAGAGAAGAGCGACATGACGTTTCCCGCCACCGATGGCCCCGACCACGACCACGACCACGACCGGCTTTTCAGCACCTCGAGTGAAGAGTTCTTCGACGCCTCCGGTGAAGGGCTCGACCTCGCCGACCGTTCCGCCCTGCGCCGAGTACCGGGCCTGGCGACCGAGCTCGACGACGTCACCGAGGTCGAGTACCGCCAGCTCCGCCTGGAAAGAGTGGTCCTCATCGGCGTGTGGACCTCGGGTACGGCCTGCGAGGCGGAGACCTCCATGGCCGAACTCGCGGCGCTGGCAACCACGGCCGGCTCGGTCATCCTGGACGCGCTCGTACAGCGTCGGAACACTCCCGACGCCGCGACATACGTCGGCTCCGGCAAGGCACGCGAACTGCGTGACGTCGTCACCGCCACCGGCGCCGACACGGTCATCTGCGACGGCGAGCTGACCCCCGGCCAACTGCGGCAGCTGGAGGATGTCGTCAAGGTCAAGGTCATCGACCGGACCGCACTGATCCTCGACATCTTCGCCCAGCACGCCACGTCCCGGGAGGGCAAGGCTCAGGTCGAGCTCGCTCAGCTGCAGTACATGTTGCCGCGGCTGCGGGGCTGGGGTGAGTCGATGTCACGATCCGGTGGCGGTATGGGGACCGGTGGTGGCATCGGCACCCGCGGCCCCGGCGAAACCAAGATCGAAACAGACCGGCGGCGCCTGCGCGCGCGCATGGCCAAACTTCGCCGCGAACTCGCCGGGATGAAGACCGTCCGGGCGACCAAACGGTCGTCGCGGCAGCGTAGCGGTGTCCCCGCAGTCACGATCACCGGTTACACCAACGCCGGCAAATCCTCGCTGCTCAACCGGCTGACCGGCGCCGGGGTACTGGTCGAGGACGCGCTGTTCGCCACCCTGGACCCGGCTGTGCGGCGGGCCACGCTTCCCGACGGCAGGACGTTCACCCTCGCCGACACCGTCGGCTTCGTCCGCCACCTGCCGCACCAGATCGTGGAGGCGTTCCGCTCCACCCTGGAGGAGGTCGCCGACGCCGACCTGCTGCTGCACGTGGTCGACGGTTCGCACCCCGACCCGATGTCACAGATCTCCGCGGTCCGCACGGTGGTCAACGACATCGACGCCGGGGACGTACCCGAGCTGGTGGTGGTGAACAAGATCGACGCCGCCGATCCGGACATGCTCGCCCGGTTGCGCCACAGCGTCCCCGACGCGGTCTTCGTGTCGGCCCGCACCGGGGACGGGCTTTCCACCCTGGTGGACGTGTTGACCGAGCGCGTTCCCCACCCCGACGTCGAGGTGTGCGTGCTGGTGCCGTTCACCCGTGGAGATCTGGTGTCACGGGTGTACGCCTCGGGGGAGGTCCTCGATCTCGAACACACGGCGACCGGTACGC
>NZ_CAAAFO010000141.1:0-7814 GCF_900634715.1 Candidatus Protofrankia californiensis
GGCCGCCATCAGCTCGCGCGAGAGACCGGGGTCCAGCCGCAGCAGCGCGGCCGCGTCGCCACCGGCGAGCGCCGCCGCCACCGCGCCGTCGTGGGCGGCTGCGCGGCTGTCGAATCCGCCGGGCGCACCGACCGTCCGCCGCGCGCTGCTGTCGCCCATCACCAGCAGGGCGACCCGATCCGCCGAGCGGGCAAGCTCGACGCCGATCCGCGCAGCATCCGCCGCGGTGGTCGTCGCGCTCACACCGAAGCCGGTGACCGCCCCTTCCCACGAGGTCTGCCCGAGCAGCCAGGCTCCGACCGTCAGCGACAGCGGCAGGGTCGGCCGGTTCGGGGCCGGGACTGGTACGCAGGAGCCCGCGGCGCGTCCCAGCGTGACCGACAGCGGCACGCCGTAACCGGCCAGCGTCCCGGACTCGCCAGCGGCACAGGGCTGGGTCCATGGCGCGTCACCGACGACGACGACCAGGTCCGGGGCACCCGCCGCGAGCCGGCGCACAGCCTGGATCGCCGGTTCCCGTACCGCGACGGGTTCACCACCGGCAATCTCGGGGACGAGCAACGGTGGATGCGGACAGACCGCCGCCGCGACCAGCGTCACCGTCGGAGTGTCGGCATACCGAGATCGGTCGACCGTCGACCCTGCTCAGGGCCCGCGAGGGCACCCTGAGCGGCCTCCCACCACAGGTCACCGGCCCGGGTCCGCCGGTGGGCCAGCAGCGGACCGTCCGCAACGAGGTGGTGGGGCGCACCCCGCGTGACCATCGCCTGTACCACGTCACCTGGACGGATCAGGGCGGCCGACGGTGCACCGAGATGGACCAACCGGCCGTCACGGGCGCGACCGGAACGCCGCCCGGTGGCGGCGTCCTTGCGCCCCTCCCCCTCGACGACGAGGACTTCCACCCGCTGGCCGACAAGCGCGCGGTTGCCCTCCCAGGAGATCTCCTCCTGGACGGCCGCGAGCCGCTCGTAACGGTCCCGTACGACGACCGGGTCGACCTGACCGTCCATCGTGGCAGCCGGTGTTCCCTCCCGCGGGGAGTACTGGAAGGTGAAGGCGCCGGCGAACCGCGCCTCGCGCACCACGTGCAGGGTGTCGACGAAGTCGGCCTCCGTCTCGCCCGGGAAGCCCACGATGATGTCGGTGGTGATGGCGGCGTGCGGCATCACGGTCCGGACCCGCTCGAGGATTCCCAGGAAGCGCTCCTGCCGATAGGAGCGGCGCATCCGTCGCAGTACGACGTCCGACCCCGACTGCAGCGGCATGTGCAGCTGCGGGCAGACGTTCGGGGTCGCCGCCATGGCCTCGATCACGTCGTCGGTGAAGTCCCGCGGATGCGGTGAGGTGAACCGCACCCGCTCCAGCCCGTCGATCGTCCCGCAGGCACGCAGCAGCTTTGCGAACGCCCCGGGATCACCCAGTGACCGGCCGTAGGAATTCACGTTCTGACCGAGCAGGGTGATCTCGAGGACGCCCTCGTCGACCAGTGCCTCGACCTCGGCCAGCACATCCCCGGGACGCCGATCGGTCTCCTTGCCCCGCAGACTCGGCACGATGCAGAAGGTGCACGTGTTGTCACAGCCGACGCTGATACTCACCCACGCCGAATGGTGCGTCGAGCGGCGGGAGGGAAGCGCGCTGGGGAAGACCTCCAGCGCCTCGACGATCTCGACCTCGGCCGCCGCGTTGTGCCGCGCGCGCTCGAGCAGTGCGGGCAGCCGGTGCAGGTTGTGGGTACCGAACACGACATCCACCCAGGGAGCCCGCTCGGTGATCGTTCCGCGGTCCTTCTGCGCGAGGCAACCGCCGACCGCGATCTGCATACCCGGGTGGTGTTTCTTCGCCGGATACATCTGACCAAGATTGCCGTAGAGCCGGTTGTCGGCGTTCTCGCGCACGGCGCAGGTATTGAACACCACCACGTCCGGAGTGACATCAGCGGCTGCGGGCACGTAGCCAGCGGCCTCCAGCATGCCGGCGATCCGCTCGGAGTCGTGGACGTTCATCTGACATCCGAATGTCCGGACCTGGTAACTGCGGGGACTCACGCAGCCAGCCTACGGCGCAGGCGCAACCAGACGACGACTCCCACCATCTGACGATCATTCTAGCGTGCGGTCTCGACGGCGCGGGTCTCCCGAACCACCGTGACACGGATCTGACCGGGATAGGTCAGCTCGTCCTCGATCTGCTTGGCGACATCACGGGCCAGCATGTGCGCAGCGATGTCGTCCACCTCGTCCGGCACGACCATTACCCGGACCTCACGGCCGGCCTGCATCGCGAAGACCTTTTCGACACCCGGACGTTCAGCGGCGATCTGCTCGATGCGTTCGAGCCGCTTGACGTAGGACTCCAGGCTCTCCCGACGGGCACCCGGTCGTCCACCGGAGATCTGGTCGGCGGCCTGGGTGAGAACCGCCCCGATCGAACGCGGCTCGACCTCGTTGTGATGCGCCTCGATGGCATGGACGACCTCCTCGTCCTCGCCGTAACGGCGGGCAATCTCGGCGCCGATGAGAGCATGACTGCCCTCCACCTCGTGGGTCAGCGCCTTACCGAGGTCGTGGAGCAGGGTTCCCCGCTTGGCCAGTGCTGGTGGAAGTCGTAGCTCGGCAGCCATGATCCCCGCCAGGTGAGCGGACTCGACGAGGTGCGCCAGGACGTTCTGGCCGTAGCTGGTCCGGTACCGCAGCCGCCCGAGGATGGCGATCAGCTCGGGATGCATTTCCGCGACACCGGTCTGCACGAGCGCGTCCTCACCGGCCCGCAGACAGCGCGCCTCGACCTCACGCCTGGCCCGGTCGTGCTCCTCTTCGATGCGGTGCGGATGGATCCGCCCGTCTCTGACCAGGGCCTCCAGCGTGATCTTACCGATTTCGCGGCGCACCGGATCGAAGCAGCTGAGCAGAACCGCTTCGGGCGTGTCGTCAATGATGACGTTCACACCGGTGACCGACTCGAACGACCGGATGTTGCGCCCCTCACGGCCGATGATGCGGCCCTTCATCTCGTCGCTGGGCAGGTGCAGGACGGAAACGACCGACTCCGTGGTCGCCTCCGAGGCAACCCGTTGGATGGCGAGTGTAACGATCTTCCTGGCTCGCTCCTCACCCCGTTCACGGGCCTGCGCCTCGATGTCGCGGACCAGCACGGCCGCATCCCGGCGGGCGTCGGCCTCGACAACCTTGACGAGCTCGGCACGCGCCTGGACGGCGGTGAGCCGGGCGGCGTTCTCCAGCGTCCTGCGACGTTCTTCCTCCAGGTCGACGACCTCCGCGCGCCGCCTGGCAAGTTCGGCCTCCCGGGCCGCGAGGTCGTGGTCCCTGGCCTCGATCTGACGTGCCTGTTCGTCAACGGCGGTAGCCCGGACCTCCAGACGCTGTTCGCGCTGGACGAGGCGGGCATCCCGCTCGTGAAGCTCCGCCCGCAGCACCCGCACCTCCTCCTCGGCCTGCGTCCGGAAGGTTTCGGCCGACTTCCGACCGGCCTCACGTGCCTGCGCCTCGACGAGGGAGCCACGCAACGCCGACTCCGCCTCTGCCCGCTCCCGTACCGCTCGCGCGCTCTCCTCCGCGCGGCGGAGAAGTTCCGCGGCCTCCCGCTCCGCCTGCTCGCGAAGCTCGGCAGCCTGCCTGATGATCTCAGCGGCTTCGGATTGCGCCGTTTGGAGATCGGCGCTGGGAAGCGCGGTGCGCTGACCGTCGGGAGGCTCGGTCGCTTTTACGTCGGGGTCGGCGTCGGTGTCTGCCTCGGTACGGGATCGGGAGACCCCCAGGGCCCCCGAACCCAGGACGCGAACGAGAAGCACCGTAATTACCACCAAGCCCATGAGCATGCAGGCAGCGAGCACGGCAAGGAGAACGCTCATCGGTCCTCCTCCCTCTGCCGACATTGACCCGCGATCAACGGGCCGGAACGGCGAGGGACCCACGAAACGGGCTGTTCCGGAACTATAATGCGTGTCGCTGCCGACAAACGATTGAGCCCAGGCGGATGCAGCGGCGTCCACAGACGCCGCGATCCGGGCCAGCCACCCTCGTGTGAAGTTGTTTCACGCTATCGGAACCGCGTCATCGCGGGAGCCCTCTCACCTTTGGTGAGAGTAGGTCTGCGGCTCGTGGACGGTCAAGAAAAGCTAGTCAAGCGAACCATCTGTAAGCTCTTCGGTGACCACCCGCACAACAAGATCATGATGGTAGCCGCGACGGTCGAGCAACGCGGTGAGGCGTCGGGCACGTACCTGGTTCGACAGCCGATCCATCGCCGGCATACGGCGTCGCACCAACTCCCGCGCGGCGGCCTCCTCGTCATAGGTGTCCAGGGTATCCAGGTCGGCGAGCGCCACGGACGCAACCTCCACATCGACCCCGCGGCGACGCAACTCATGAACAAGACCACGTCGCCCCAGGCTGCGGTTCGCCCGCGCGGAAGAGATCAGCGCGGTGGCAAACGCCTTGTCGTCGACAAGACCCACCTCGATCAGACGGGCCAGCACCGCCTCCGCCGTATCGGGATCCACCCCGCGCCGCCCCAGGGTGGTAGCCAGTTCCGCATGGCTTCGCGGGCGGGTCTCAAGCTGGCGCAGGCAGATCTCCCGCGCCCTGGCAGTCGGGTCCGCAGCCTCTTTCCGACCATGATCTGATGGCATCACGCCGATCAACACCTTTCCACCGACCAGGGAGCGACTCGGAGATCAAAGATCAGCTCGAAGATCGACCGGCGGCGGGGATGCTGGATCCAGGTCAATCGTCGGCACCAGGCCGAGCTTTTCCTTGATTCGCTTTTCGATCTCATTGGCGATGTCGGGGTTGTCACGCATGAAGGAGCGCGCGTTCTCCTTGCCCTGACCCAGCTGATCACCGTCGTAGGTATACCAGGCCCCCGACTTGCGGATGATACCGTGCTCGACCCCCATATCGATCAGAGAGCCTTCCCGGCTGATACCACCCCCGTAGACGATGTCGAACTCCGCCGTACGGAATGGGGGAGCCATCTTGTTCTTCACAACCTTCACGCGGGTACGGTTACCCACGGCATCCGCACCGTCCTTCAGGGTCTCGATACGACGGACGTCCAGCCGCACGGACGCGTAGAACTTGAGTGCCTTTCCGCCCGTGGTCGTCTCGGGCGAACCGAACATGACACCGACCTTCTCGCGGAGCTGGTTGATGAAGATGGCGGTGGTGCCCGAGTGTGACAGTGCGCCGGTGAGCTTGCGCAGCGCCTGGGACATCAGCCTGGCCTGCAGGCCGACGTGGCTGTCACCCATCTCGCCTTCGATCTCGGCCCTGGGCACGAGAGCCGCCACCGAGTCGATGACGATGACGTCGATCGCCCCGGAGCGGATGAGCATGTCCGCGATCTCCAGCGCCTGTTCACCGGTGTCGGGCTGGGAGACCAGCAGCGCATCGGTATTGACCCCGAGCTTGGCTGCGTAGTCGGGGTCGAGCGCGTGCTCGGCATCGATGAAGGCCGCGATCCCACCGGCTGCCTGGGCGTTCGCGACCGCGTGCAACGCGACGGTCGTCTTCCCGGACGACTCCGGGCCGTAGATCTCCACGACGCGCCCGCGTGGAAGCCCGCCGATGCCCAGCGCCACGTCCAAGGCTATGGAACCGGTTGGGATGACCTGGACCGGTGGGCGGGTGTCGTCACCGAGCCGCATCACCGAGCCCTTGCCGAACTGCTTGTCGATCTGTGCGAGGGCGTTCTCCAACGCCTTCTCGCGGTCGAGTCCTGCCATGGGAGTCGCTCCAGGCTGAGGTCGTCGAGTCTTGGCCACGATGGCGACGGTAGGGGGCGGGTCCGACAATTTCGAGCGCCGGGTAGTGCCTGTGGACAACTGGACGGTCGGAGGAGACACGATCATGGCCTTTCTCGCACCACCGGGGAACCTCGGTACTCGACATCCACAGTAGGCGAACACGCGTTCGACCACATGGTCGACACGCCGGAGGCTCCAGCGGCTTTTCAGGACCCGTCCCGGATCTCAGCACTCCCGGATCTTCAGCGTTCGCGCGCGGGCAGGTCGAACTCCTCGCACACGGCCCGCCAGACGTCCTTGACGTCGTCACCGCGGGTGAGGGCCTCGTCGACCGTGGCCCCGCCGAGCCCGGCGACAACATGGTCGCGGGCAACCGACTCCGCATACCCGGAGCCGAACTGCTTGTTCATTCGCGCCCAGAATTCGGTCAGTCGCACAGCTGCAAGTCTGCCTTTCCCGGGAGGCAGACTCGAAGGCATGCCCGTCCCGTCCCTCCTCGCGCTGTTCTCAGCCCCCACCCGGGCCTGGTTCGAAAGCGTGTTCCCCGCGCCCACTCCCGCGCAGGCAGGCGCGTGGAAGGCGATCGGCCACGGGGACAACGTCCTGGTCGTCGCCCCGACCGGCTCGGGCAAGACACTCGCCGCCTTTCTGTGGTCGCTGGACCGGATCGCCCGCACCGACCCACCGGCGGAACCCTCCCGGCGCTGCCGCGTGCTCTACGTCAGCCCGCTCAAGGCGCTGGCCGTGGACGTCGAACGCAACCTGCGAGCCCCGCTCGCGGGGATCCAGGCTGCCGCGGCGCGCCTCGGCCGGCCCAAACCCGACGTGCGGGTGGGCATCCGGTCCGGTGACACTCCTGCTGCCGAGAGGCGGGCGTTCGGGCGTCTCCCACCAGATGTACTCATCACCACGCCCGAGTCGCTGTTCCTGATCCTGACCAGCCGGGCACGCGAGGCGCTGCGTGGGGTGGAGACGGTCATCGTGGACGAGGTGCACGCCGTGGCCGGTACCAAACGCGGCGCTCACCTTGCCCTGAGCTTGGAACGTCTCGACGCGCTGTTGGACAGACCGGCACAGCGGGTGGGTCTGTCGGCGACCGTGCGCCCGACCGAGGAGGTCGCGCGCTTCCTCGGGGGTGCCCGCGAGGTCACGGTGGTCCACCCGCCGACCGGAAAGACCCTGCGAATCGACGTGGTCGTACCGGTGGCGGACATGACCCGCCTCACCGAGACCGAGACCGAGACCGAGACCGGCACCGGCACCGGCACGGAACCGACGGCGTCGATCTGGCCGGCCGTGGAGGAACGGATCCTCGACCTCGTCCTCGCGCACCGCTCGACCATCGTGTTCGCCAACTCGCGGCGGCTCGCCGAACGGTTGTGCGCCCGGCTGAACGAGGCGTACGCCAACCGCTTCCAGAACATGCCGCCCGAGCAGCGCATGCCGGCCGAGCTGATGGGCAACGCCGGGGTCGGGCGGCCCGCCGACGCGATGGAGGTGGCCCGGGCGCATCACGGCAGCGTCAGCCGGCAGCAGCGGGCGCTCATCGAGGACGATCTCAAGGCCGGCCGGCTGCCCGCGGTCGTGGCCACGTCGAGCCTGGAACTCGGCATCGACATGGGGGCCGTCGACCTCGTCGTCCAGGTCGAGTCACCGCCGAGCGTGGCCGCCGGCATGCAGCGGGTGGGACGAGCCGGGCACCAGGTCGGGGCCGCCAGCCGGGGGGTGATCCTGCCCAAGCACCGCGGCGATCTGCTGCCGTGCGCCGTCGTCGCCGAACGGATGCGCGACGGCGGGATCGAGGAACTTCGGTATCCGCGTAACCCACTGGACGTGCTCGCCCAGCAGATCGTGGCGATGGTCGCGATGGACCCCTGGCAGGTCGACGACATCGCCGCGCTGGTCCGCCGGGCAGCTCCGTTTGCGACGCTGCCACCCTCCGCCCTGGATGCGGTACTGGACATGCTCTCCGGCCGGTACCCCAGCGACGACTTCGCCGAGCTGCGCCCCCGCGTCGTCTGGGACCGGGCCACCGGCACGCTCA
>NZ_CAAAFO010000141.1:7952-9364 GCF_900634715.1 Candidatus Protofrankia californiensis
CCGACTGCCGTTCTGGCACGGTGACGCACCCGGGCGTCCGGCCGAACTCGGTCGCGAGATCGGCACCTTCACCCGTGAACTGGCCCGCCTGGGCACCGAGGGCGCACGGGAACGCCTCCGGGCAGCCGGGTTCGACGAGTGGGCCGCCGACAACCTGCTCTCCTATCTCGCCGAACAGCGGGAGGCCACCGGTCGTCTCCCGGACGACCGGACGATCGTCGTCGAGCGTTTCCGGGACGAGCTCGGTGACTGGCGGCTGGCGGTCCACTCACCCTTCGGCGCCCCCGTGACCGCGCCATGGGCGCTGGCCATCGGCGCACGGCTACGCGATCGCTACGGCGTCGAGGTGCAGATCATGCACTCCGACGACGGCGTCGTCGCGCGGATACCCGACGCCGACCTCGCCCCCACCGCCGACGTGGCCGTGTTCGACCCCGACGAGATCAACGCGCTCGTGCGGGCCGAGATCGGTGCCAGCGCGCTGTTCGCAAGCCGGTTCCGGGAGTGCGCGGGCCGGTCGCTGCTGCTGCCACGACGCACTCCCGGCCGCCGGACACCGCTGTGGCAGCAACGGCAGCGCAGCGCCCACCTGCTGGAGGTGGCGGCGCGCTTCAACGACTTCCCGATGGTGCTGGAAACCATGCGGGAATGCCTGCAGGACGTTTTCGACGTCCCCGCGCTGGTCGGGCTGATGCGTGACGTGGCGTCGCGCAATCTGCGCGTCGTGGAGGTGGAGACCACCGCGGCGTCGCCGTTCGCCCGCTCGATGCTGTTCGGCTACGTGGCGGCGTTCATGTACGCCGGGGACACCCCGCTGGCCGAGCGCCGAGCCCAGGTACTCGCACTGGACAGCTCCCTGCTCGCCCAGCTGCTGGGCCAGGCCGACCTGCGGGAACTGATCGACACGAACGTGCTCGCGCAGATAGAGGCCGAGCTGCAGCGCCTGGCGCCCTACCGGCATGCGCGCGACGTCGAAGGGGTCGCCGACCTGCTGCGCGTGGTCGGCGACCTCAGCACGCCGGAGGCACTGGCCCGGGGCGCGACCCCGGCCTGGCTCGCCGAACTCACCGACACCCACCGTGCGCTGCGAGTCCGCATCGCCGGTGAGGAACGCTGGGTCGCGATCGAGGACGCCGGACGGCTGCGTGACGCCCTGGGCATCCCGGTACCGGTCGGTGTGCCCACGACCTTCACCGAAGCAGTCCGCGACCCACTGGGTGACCTGCTGTCCCGCTACGCGCGCACGCACGGCCCGTTCGACACCGAGGCGATCGCCCGCCGGTTCGGGTTGGGTGTCGGCGTGGTGACCGCGGGCCTGGAACGGATGCTCGCCACCGGCCGGCTCGTCCGCGGCGAGCTGCGCCCGGGTGGCACCGGCGAGCAGTGGTGTGACGACACGGTGTTGCGCACGC
>NZ_CAAAFO010000142.1:0-8410 GCF_900634715.1 Candidatus Protofrankia californiensis
CATCGGCCGGGACGCTCACCGGGCGCGCTTGTCGTCCTGGTCGACGGCGAGCTGATGATGTACGTCGAACGCGGTGGCAGGACGTTGCTGACCTGGACCGACGACCCCGAGCGGGTGCAGCCGGCGGTCGACGCCCTTGCACTCGCCGTGCGGGACGGCTGGCTCGGACAGCTGTCGGTGGAGAAGGCCGACGGCCAGTCGGTGCTCACCAGCGCACTCGGTCGTGCTCTGGAGCGCGCCGGTTTCCATCCCACTCCGCGCGGCCTGCGGTTGCGGGTCTGAAACACCTCGGGATCGCAGAACTGGTCAGCGCATGAGTTCGCGCAGGCCGTCGGCGAAACCGCGCAGGGCGGCGGTCCCGCGTTCGAGGCCGCCGTCGCGCCCCGCCGGTGGCAGCGTCGACGACGTCGAGGCAAGCAGGTCACTGGCTGCGGCCAGCATCCCGTCGAGTGCATCCGCGGCGGTTGTCATCGAGCTCACCAGATCCGAGATCGTGGCAGTGATCTCCGCCCGACGGCCGGGGTCGGCGACCGTACGAGCGGCCGACTCGCAGGCCAGGACCCGGCCGGCCTCGCCGCGAAGGCCGTCGACCACCTGCGCGGCCGACGCCATCGCCGCGCGGACCGTTTCAGCGGCGGCCCCGGGTGGCAACGCCCGCAGCATGGCGGCGAGCGCGACCATCGCCGCCTCGCCGCGACGCAGGGGTTCCGCGGCGGCCGAACCCCGTAACATCAACCGCGAGGGCAGCGGCGCCATCGGCAGCGGCAGGGCCGGCGGCAGCACAGGGGCCAGCCGCGCCTGACGCCAGGACAGGCCGGCCCGCACAAGCGCGCCGGCGCCCACGACCAGCCACTCCCACGTCCCGTCCAGGACCGCGGCCGCCGGGGTGAGGACGGCGACCCCGGCCCACACCCGCGCGGACGCGGCGGCGCGCCGCCGCAGGCGGGCCTGGGTACGGACCAGCCGCTGCTCGCCGCGCAGCAGGCTCCGGCGTTCGATGTCGGCGCGCAGCCAGTCCGGCAGGCGGCTGCCCAGCCCGGTCTTGCCTGCCGGCATCATCGTCAGGCGTCCGGCCGGCCGGGAGATCCCTTGTCCAGGGACAACTGATCACCGGAGCCGGCGCCGTCCGCTCTCGGTCCGGCCGACAGAGCCGTACGGATCTCGGCGAGACGGTTGGACGCCTTCGCGTCCAACGACGCCCGGCGGATCTCCAGCATCCGCGACTCCACCCCCTGGGAGGCGAGCTCGTGCCGTCCCAGGGAGATCGCGTAGCGCTGTTCGACCTTGTCCCGGACCTGCGCGAGCGTCGGGGTGTCACTCGGCGGGGTGAGCTGGGACATGCCGTCGAGCGCCTTGCTCATCTGTTCCTGCATGGCGGCGTGCTCGATCTGGGTCAGCAGCCGGGCGCGCTCGGTAAGCTGCCCCTGCAGTCGCAGGGTGTTGTCCTCTACCGCCCGGCGGGCCTGTTCGGCCGAGAGTACTGCCTGCTGGTGCAGGGCCTTGAGATCGTCGAGGGCACCCTCCGCGGCGACGAGCTGGCTGGCGAACGCCTGCGCGGTCTGCTCGTAGCGGCCGGCCGCGTCCACCTCACCGTTCGAGCTGGCCGCGTCCGCGAGAAGGACGGCCTGGCGCGCGGACTCGGTGAGGCTTTCGACCTCGTCGATCTGGCGGGCCATCCGCATCTCCAGTTGCCGCTGGTTGCCGACAACCGCGGCAGCCTGCTGCACGAGCGCCTGGTGCTGCCGCTGCGCCTCGGTAATCGCCTGGTCGATCTGGACCCGCGGATCAGCCTTCTCGTCCAGCTTCCGGTTCGCCGAGGCGGACAGATAGCGGTACAACTTGCGGACGACGTTCGCCATACATCGATCGTCGCACGTCAAGCTGGACGCTGGTGAGCCCCGGCCGTCGAAAACAAAGTCGGTTAGGCGGCACGATCGACCACCGCGGTGGTGGCGCCACCGCGGGTCTGCATGGCGGCCATCGGCGGCATCCCCGCCATCGGAGCGCCCACCCGCGCCGGTCCGCCAGCCGTGAGCTCGGCGAGCTCGAGATCGTCGCTCACCTCACGCAGCAGGTCGGCAAGCCGGACGCCGAGCGCGCCGCAGATCGAGGCGAGCAGTTCCGAGCTTGCCTCCTTCTGCCCTCGCTCGATCTCGGAGAGGTACCCGAGCGAGACCCTCGCGTTGGAGGACACCTCCCGCAGGGTCCTATGTTGATCTTGACGGCGGCGGCGCAATGCCTCGCCGAGCATGCGTCGGAGCAGGACCATCGTGCCTCCTCCTTCGTCCTCGGGCTGGGCCTTACCGTATACCTGCTGTCCACCGTGATGGCCGGCCGTTGATGCGACTGTAACCATGTAAGCAACAGGCGTCCGGCACTTCATCCCAGTCAACAAGTATGAACCGACAGGATACGCCGAAGAGCGTCCAACGCCTGGACGACCGCATAGATACGGTTCGTACGACGGTCACCGGGGAGGCGAAGGGACCTCGTCAGCGTGCCGAAGGCACCGACCATACCTATGTGCACAGTCCCGACCGGCTTGCTCTCCTGCTCGTCGGGGCCGGCCACCCCGGTCACCGCCAGCCCGTTGGTCGCCCCCAGCAGATCCCGTACGCCCGCGGCCATCGCCGCGGCCGCCTCCGGGGACACCGCGCCGCTGGTCGCCAGCACATCCGGGTCGACCCCGAGCACGGACTCCTTGGCCTCGGTGGCGTAGGAGACCACCCCGCCGCGAAACACGGCACTGGCACCGGCGACGTCGGTGAGCCGACCCGCGACCAGCCCGCCGGTCATCGACTCGGCTACGGCGAGCGTTTCACCCCGCTCGGCAAGCAGCCGCAGGACGGTCCCCTCCAGCGTGTCGTCGTCGACGCCGTAGAGCGCTATCCCGAGGGCGGCGCGGGCCGCCTCCTCCACCGGTTCGATGAGTCTGCGGGCCTCGGCTCGGTCACCGGCGCGGGCGCTGATCCGGACCCGGGTCTGTCCGCCGCTGGCGAGAAAGGCGATCATCGGGTTGCCGACGGGGGCGAGCCTGTCGACCTCCCCGGCGAGGGCCTGGGCCACCACCGACTCCCAGACCCCGGCGGTCCGCAGGACCCGGTGCACCACGACGGCCGGCTCCCCCGCTCGGCGCAGCAGGTCCGGCAGGACCGATCCGGTGAACATGGGATACATCTCGCCCGGAACACCAGGCATCGCGTACACCACACCACCGGCTGTCTCCAGACGGATACCGGGGGCGGTGCCGACCTCGTTCGGCAGCGGTTCGGCGCCCCCGGGAAGATCCGCCTGCCGGTAGTTCATCTCCGGTGCCTCGAAACCTGCGCCGACCGGCCCCTGCCGCCCGAGCGCCTGGAACCGGCGGCGCAAGGTCGCCTCCAGGAAGGGGTCCCGACGCAGGGCCACACCGGCCGCCAGGGCAATCCCCTCCCGGGTCAGGTCGTCCTGGGTCGGCCCGAGACCGCCGGTCAGGATGACCGCGTCCGCGCGACCCAGCGCTTCGCGGACCCTGGCCGCGATCATTTCGACGTTGTCGCCCACCACCGTTGACGTCGTCAGCTCCACGCCCACGTCGGCGAGCTGCCGCCCGAGCCACGCCGCGTTGCCGTTGACGATGTCCCCGAACAGCAGCTCGTCACCCACAGCCAGCAGTTCAGCCCGCATCGCTCTCCTCAGAGATCGCTGGGACCGGATGCGTCGCCTGCCGACGCAGGGCCAGCGCCCGTCCCACATAGTCAAGACCGGTGACCACCGCCACCAGCACCCCGGCGGCGAGAACGACCGCTCTGACGGAGGCGGCGGTCCCTTCCAGCGGGAGCACGTAGAGACCGATCGCGCAGTTGAGCAGCAGGGTCTTCAGCTTGCCCCCACGACTGGGCGCCATGACCCCGTACCGGATCATCCGTAACCGCAGGAGCGTGACCCCGATCTCCCGGACCGCGACGACCACCGTCACCAGCCACGGCAGGTCGCCCAGCAACGACAGGCACAGCAGCGCGGCGCCGGTGAGGGCCTTGTCCGCGATCGGGTCGAGGATGATCCCGAAATCCGTGACGATCCCGCGGCTGCGGGCGACATATCCGTCTACCTGATCGGTGACCGCCGCGAGCGCGTAGGTGGCAAACGCCATCACCCGCCAGCCGGAGGTGTTGTCACCACCGGAAAACATGAACACCACGAACACCGGAACGAGCGCGACCCGCGCAACAGTGAGCGCGTTGGCGAGGTTCAGTCGGCTGACGGCAGTACCGGGCCGAGGTTCGCTCACGTCAGCACAGGATCGACGACGTCGAGGAACTCGGCGATCAGATCCACCCCTTCGGAGGCGACCACCTTCGCGCTCACCAGATCACCCACTCGTACCTGCATGACCGAAGCGCCCGGGAGGCGGATCGTGCACGCCCCGTCGACCTCGGGCTGCTGGTGCGCGGCCCGTCCATGCGCCAACCCACCGGCGACCTCCTCCACGAGCACTTCGACGATCGAAGAGATCCGCCGCTGCGCACGGGCGGCGGTCAGCTGCTCGACCAGATCGGTCACGCGCGCCTGGCGCCGGCGCACCGTGGCCGGCACGACCTTGTCGGTCAGTGTGACCGCCTCGGTCCCGTCCTCGTCGGAGTACCCGAAGACCCCGACGGCATCGAGGTCGGCATCGGTGAGGAACCGCTCGAGGAGCGTGACGTCCGCACGGGTCTCGCCCGGGAAGCCGACGATCACGTTCGAGCGCGCGCCCAGGTCCGGGGCCAACGCGCGGGCTTGCGCCAACAGGTCGCAGAAGGCGTCCGCGCCGCCGAAGCGGCGCATCCGCCGCAGCACCGACGGGCTCGCATGCTGGAACGACAGATCGAGGTAGGGGGCGATGCCGGGGGTCGTCAACAACGTCTCCAGCAGGGACGGGCGTACCTCCGCAGGCTGCAGGTACACCGCCCTGACCCGCACCACACCGGTGATCGCAGCCAGCTGAGGCAGCAGTTTCTCCAGCGCCCGCAGGTCCCCGAGATCCTTACCGTAGGAGGTCGAGTTCTCGCTGACCAGGACGAGTTCCCGCACACCCTGGCCGGCGAGCCACTCGGCCTCGGCGAGGACGTCCTGCGGTGGCCGGGAGACGTGCGATCCGCGAAACGTCGGGATCGCGCAGAACGAGCAGCGCCGGTCACAGCCACTGGAAATCTTCAACGGCGCGACAGGCCCGCCGGCCAGACGTTGTCGCAGGACCGGCGGGCCGGATGCGGGCCCGGCCCGCCCCACCCGCCCCGCTTGGCGGTCGACCGGCGTGATCGGCAGCAGGGTCCGCCGGTCACGCGGAGCGTGCGCCGAGGGCGTCTCGCCGCGCAGCACCGCGTCCAGATGGCTGCCGAGAGCCGGGTAGGCGTCGAAGCCGAGAACGGCATCGGCCTCCGGCAGACTGTCGGCGAGTTCCCGGCCGTACCGCTCGGCCAGGCAGCCCACCGCGACCACCGCTTTCGGGCCGCCGGCAGCACCGCCGGCACCTGTGGCGGCATCGCGCAGGTCGGCGGCGGCGAGCAGCGTGTCGATCGAGTCCTTCTTGGCGACGTCGACGAAGCCGCACGTGTTGACCACCACGGCGTCGGCAGCAGCTGGATCGTCGACCACGGTCCAGCCGTCCGCCCCCAGGCGCGCCGCAAGCTCCTCGGAGTCCACGTCGTTGCGGGAACATCCCAACGTGATCAGTGCAACACGGCGAACGGGGCGATCGGGCACGACGTCAGGCTACCGGGACGCCGGGTTACCAACGGCACAGTCCCCTGACGCACCCAAACCCACACGTACGGTGACAACCTGACCGGGATTGCCCCCCAGGCCCAGGTCCCGCCCGTTGCAGAAGACCTCCACCGACCCGGCGTTACCAATTTTGATCTCTACGGAGCGGGCCGCCTTCACCAACCGACTGTCGCCGGGTTGCAGGAGCTGCTGCAGCAGGACCCGTTGCGTCTCGTCCCGCATCTCCAGCCAGCTCGGTTCGTCCCGCACCGCCACCTCGACGTTCACCCCGCTCGGTGCGGTCGTCACGGACTGCGCGGGCGAGGCGGACGCCCCGGGTGCGGCCCCGGCACCAGGCGACACCGGCGAGCCCGTGGCCGCCGCCCGGGCATCGGCCGGGCCGCGCAGCGCGCTGTCGGAGCCGTTCGGGACGAGGACGGCGAGAGCGGCCAGCACACAGATCGCGACCAGTGCGACGATCACCGCGGGCATCCAGGGGAATCCCCGACGGGCTCCCGCCCCGTTCGGGATCAACGGGTCAAACGGCCGCGAAGGGAGCGCCTGCGGCTCGCTCGTCCGGCCGTGGGCCCGGTCGAATTCGGCGATCAGCGGTACGGGATCGACCCCCAACGTACCGGCAATGCTGCGGATGTGACCACGCGCATACACCGAACCGCCGCAACCGGTGAAATCGTCGATCTCCATCTGCTCGATCAGAGTGGCGCGGACGCGGGTCCGCTCACTGACGTCCGCGACCGACAGACCCTGCCTGGTGCGAGCGGCCGAAAGCGCCGCACCCACACCCTCAGGGGACGGGCTGCCGGCGGACACCGTCGGGTCAGCGGACTGCATGGCCAACCTCCGCCCGGTCGGATCGGCAGTACTGACGAGTCTACGGTGGTTGGCCAGTAGCCGAAAGCACACCCTGATGATCGCCGTCGCCACTGCTAAGCATTACGCAGAGTTACCAAAAGACCTTCAAGCTCATCCGGTATAACCAACACGTCCCGCGCCTTCGACCCCTCGCTCGGACCGACGATGCCGCGGCTTTCCATGAGGTCCATCAGGCGGCCGGCCTTGGCGAACCCCACCCGAAGTTTGCGCTGGAGCATCGACGTCGACCCGAACTGGGTCGACACCACCAGCTCGACCGCCTGCACGAACAGCTGGAGGTCGTCCCCGATGTCCTCGTCGATCTCCTTCTTGGGCTCGGCCGCGCTGTCGAACACGTCCACGCGGAACGCCGGGGCCGCCTGCTCCTTGGTGTGGGCGACGATCGCCGCTATCTCCTCCTCGGAGACGAACGCGCCCTGGATGCGGGCCGGCTTGCCCGCGCCCATCGGCAGGAACAGCGCGTCACCGAGACCGACCAGCTTCTCCGCCCCGCCCTGATCCAGGATGACCCGGCTGTCCGCCAGAGAGGACGTCGCGAACGCCAGCCGGGACGGCACATTCGCCTTGATCAACCCGGTCACCACGTCCACCGACGGCCGCTGCGTGGCCAACACCAGGTGGATACCGACCGCCCGGGCCATCGCCGTGATCCGGCAGATCGCGTCCTCGACGTCGCGCGGCGCCACCATCATCAGGTCGGCCAGCTCGTCCACGATCGTCAGGATGTACGGATACGGCGTATACACCCGCTCCGACCCCGGCGGCGCCACGATCTCCCCCGCCCGGACCTTGCGGTTGAAGTCGTCGACGTGGCGGACCCCGCAGGAGGCCAGATCCTCGTACCGGTTCTCCATCTCCTTGACCACCCACGCCAGCGCGTCCGCGGCCTTCTTCGGACTCGTGATGATCGGCGTGATCAGATGCGGGATCCCCTGGTAGCTGGTCAGTTCCACCCGCTTGGGGTCCACCAGCACCAGCCGCACCTGATCGGGCGTGGCCCGCGCCAGCACACTCGTGATCAGCGTGTTGATGCAGGTCGACTTACCCGCCCCGGTCGCCCCCGCGATGAGGATATGCGGCATCTTCGCCAGGTTCGCGACCACATAGCCGCCCTCGATGTCCTTGCCGAGGCCGACCAGCAGCGGATGCGGGTTGCCCGTTGACTCCTCACTGCGCAGCACGTCACCGAGGGAGACCAGCTCCCGGTCGGTGTTCGGGATCTCGATACCCACCGCGCTCTTGCCCGGGATCGGGCTGATGATCCGCACGTCCGGGCTCTTTACCGCGTATGCGATGTTCTTGGTGAGCTGGATGATCCGCTCGACCTTCACGGCCGAACCCAGCTCGACCTCGTAGCGGGTCACCGTCGGGCCCCGGGTGAAACCGGTCACCTTGGCGTCCACCCGGAACTGGGTGAAGACGTCCGTCAGCGAGGCGATCACCACGTCTGTCGCCGCCGACCGCACCTTCGGGGGCGTGCCCTGCTGCAACAGGGTCGGTGACGGCAGGACGTAGTCACTGTCCGCCATCCCGCTCAGGTCGGGAGCGACGAAGTGCTCCACCTCGGACGGATCGGGAAGACGCGTCTGCACCGGCCCACGCCCGCGCACCTTCGGTGCTCGCCGTTCGCCAGCCCGGGCGGGCGCGGGACCGTCCGCCGGCGGCCCCTCATCCCCGGCCGCGCCGGCCGCGGGCACGCCGTCCGCGGCCCCATCGGACGCCTCGCCACCGAGCGCGTCGATGTCGAACACGTCCGGGTCCGGCACCGACCGGGAGCGCCGGCCCCGGCCGG
>NZ_CAAAFO010000142.1:9028-12262 GCF_900634715.1 Candidatus Protofrankia californiensis
CCACGTCGCGCCGAGACCGAACAGTGGGAGCACCGCGGCTCCCGCACCGACCAGGAAGTGCAATGTGCCGGCAATGACGCGCCCCACGGGCCCAGCGGCGTGGAACCAGACCGCGGCTGTGGTGAGCGCGGTCGCGCCGAGCGCGGCAAGCCCTGCGCCGTCCCGCCGGTGGGTCTCGTCGATGCGCAGGTCACGGGCGCCCCGACCGATCCGGCGGACCATGCTGCCCAGCAGCGCAGCCGCGGCCCGCCAGAACCGGATCGTCAGCCGGATCGCGGCATGGGCGGCCAGCAGGGTGAAAGGCACACGAGGTTTGCTCGCACCGGCCTTCGCGGGGGTGGCCTTCGCCTGGGGCCTGCCCCCTGTCGACTTTCCCCCCGTCGACTTTCCCGCGGCCGGTGGACGCCGCGCGGGCGCCGCCCGGGAGGCGGACCTCCCAGCCTGGGCACGCGTCCGCGTGCCACTCGCCCGTGTGGCCACTCCAGGACGGTACCGGTCTCCTGCTGCGGCATCCGGCAACCCCGACCTTCCGGGCGCGTCGCCCACGCCGGACTGCGTTCTAAAACCGCCGCCAGCTCGGACCTCGAGCTCAGACCTCGACGACCACCGGAACGACCATCGGCCGGCGCCGATAGGTGTCGCTCACCCAGCGGCCGACCGTGCGGCGCACCAGCTGCTGCAGCGCACCGACGTCCACCATGCCCGACCGCATCGCCTCGGCCAGCGCCTCGGTCACCAGAGCGCGAACCGGCTCGAATGTCTCGCGGGCGTCGGAGAACCCCCGGGCCGACAACTCGGGGCCACCCACGACCTTCCCGGACGCGGCGTCGACCACGACCATAATCGTGATGAAGCCCTCCTCGCCCAGGATGCGACGGTCCTTCAGGCTCGGCTCGCCGACGTCGCCGACGGCAAGCCCGTCGACGTAGACATAGCCGCACGGGACGACACCGGTGATGTTCGCCTGCCCGTCGACCAGGTCGACGACCATGCCGTCGTCGGCGAGCACGACCCTGTCCGCGGGCACGCCGGTTGCCTCGGCAAGTGCGCCATGCGCACGCAGATGCCGCCACTCACCATGCACGGGCATGACGTTGGACGGTCGGGTGGCGTTGAGGACGTACAGCAGCTCGCCGGCTGGCGCATGCCCCGAGGTGTGCACCTTGGCCACACCCTTGTGGACGACCTTCGCTCCCCATCGGGTCAACCCGTTGATCACCCGATGGACCGCGTTCTCGTTGCCCGGGATCAGGCTGGAGGCGAGCACGACCGTGTCGCCGGCCTCGATCTGGATCGCATGGTCCCGGTTCGCCATCCGGGACAGGGCCGACAGCGGCTCACCCTGGGATCCGGTCGAGACCAGACAGATGTTGCGGTCCGGCAGAGCGGCGACGTCACGCATGTCGATCATGATGCCAGGTGGGACCCGCAGCAGTCCGAGATCGCGGGCCACCCCCATGTTACGGACCATCGAGCGTCCCACGAAGCACACCGAGCGGCCGTGCGCCTCCGCAGCATCAATGATCTGCTGCACACGGTGCACATGGCTGGCGAAACACGCGACGATGATCCTCTTGCCCGCATCCCGGAACACACCGTCGAGGATCGGAGCGATCTCCCGCTCCGATGTCACGAAACCGGGCACCTCGGCATTGGTGGAGTCGGACAGAAGAAGATCGACCCCCTCACGGCCGAGCCGGGCGAAGCCACCCAGATCGGTGAGCCTGCCATCGAGGGGAAGCTGGTCCATCTTGAAGTCGCCGGTGTGCAGCACCAGACCGGCCGGCGTCCGGATCGCCACGGCCAGGGCGTCCGGAATGGAGTGGTTGACCGCGAAGAACTCGCAGCCGAACGGGCCGAAGTCGTGCGCCTCCTCCTCCCGGACCTCGACCGTGACCGGGCTGATGCGGTGCTCGGCGAGTTTGGCCACGGTCAGCGCGAGCGTCAGCCGGGAACCGACCAGCGGGATGTCGCCGCGTTCGCGCAGCAGGTAGGGAACGGCGCCGATGTGGTCCTCGTGGGCGTGGGTGAGCACGACCGCGTCAATGGCGTCCAGCCTGTCCCGGATCGCGGTGAAGTCGGGCAGGATGAGGTCGACACCGGGCTGGTCGGTCTCGGGGAACAGGACTCCGCAGTCGACGACGAGCAGCCGGCCGCCGAACTCGAACACGGTCATGTTGCGCCCGATTTCGCCGAGGCCCCCGAGCGCGACGATGCGCAGCCCGTCCGGCGGAAGCGGTGGCGGCGTTCCCAACCCGGGATGGGGATGACTCACGCGGAACCCACCGTCGCGGTCGCATCCGCGGACAGGTCGACCCCGGCCGCGGCCAGGTCGGCGCGCAGTTGCTCGCGCTCCTCCTCGGTCGCGTCCACCAGGGGTGGACGGACTCCTCCGGCAGGCAACCCGGCCATGTTGAGAGCAGCTTTTGTCATGATCACACCTTGGTTCCTGAACATGCCCTCGTACGCCGGAAGCAGACTCAGGTGTAGAGAACGGGCACGGACGGCGTCACCTGCATCGAAAGCATCGATCATCGAACGGATCCGGGTGGCGGCGACATGCCCGACGACGCTTACGACCCCGACGGCCCCCACTGCCAGGAGCGGGAGGTTGAGAATGTCCGTACCGGAGTAGTAGGCAAGTTCTGTTCGGGCAAGGACCCACGATGACGCACCAAGATCGTCCTTGGCGTCCTTGACGGCTACGATCCGTGGATGGTCAGCCAGGCGCACCAGCGTATCCGTTGCTACCGGGACACCGGTACGGCTAGGTATATCATAAATCATCATTGGTAGACCAGTGGCGTCCGCGACCGTACGGAAGTGCGACACAAGCCCGGTCTGCGGAGGCCTGCTGTAGTAAGGGCTGACCACCAGCAGTCCGTGCGCACCGGCCTTCTGTGCTGTTACGGCCAGTTCCACCGTGTGCCGGGTGTCGTTGGTCCCCACTCCGGCGATCACCCGCGCCCGGGCGCCGACAGCCTCCACCACCGCCCTCAGCAGCTCTTCTTTTTCCGCGTCCGAGGTGGTCGGTGATTCCCCTGTCGTCCCGTTGACAACCAGACCGTCGTTGCCGACATCCACCAGATGCTCCGCGAGTGCCGCGGCACCTTTAAGATCGAGTTCGCCACCCGTGGTGAACGGGGTGACCATTGCGGTGATCATGCGACCGAAGGGCGCTCGGGACAACACTGACATGCCGGTCACCTTAGTTCTCATGGTGCCTTGTCGGGC
>NZ_CAAAFO010000142.1:12344-32832 GCF_900634715.1 Candidatus Protofrankia californiensis
ACGCCATGGCCGACCAACGCCCAGCACGGCACGTGACGGCATCTCCGACGCACATGAGACGGCCAGAATGCCGACGACCAGGAAGCTTCGACGATAGACGCTACCCAGCGCGACCGGCATCCTGATGACGGCGCCCTGACGACGCGCTCGGCTTCGGGTCGCTGGATGATCGCAGCATGTTCCGGTCAAGTCGGGTCCACAGCTCGACCCGGCCGAGCCGGACGAGGCCCCGCAGACCACCGGGACGCCAGGAGTCGACGACCACACCCCGGCCGTAATTCTTCGGCATGGCGACCATCCTGTTCCTAGCCGTCCCGGTCCTCACGTGTAGGCGATCAGTCTACCCTGCCGACGGCTACAGCGACGTGTGCCAGCCGAACGCGGCCCGCACACCGGCCGTGACCGCCAAGGCCATCAGCAGCGCCAGCAGGAGAAGCTTCAAGGGTCCGAGCACCCACGCGGCGAGGCTGCTGCGCTCCCGGGTGAGCAGCAGGGTGGCCGCGAACGACGACGGCACGGCCACCACGGCCACCGCGTCGGTGTCGAGGTCGAAGGGCAGGGCGGACAGCCCCACCGTGACGATCATGAGAAGGAGGATCGCCACGCTCACCCGCGAGACGTCCCGGGACACGCTCAGTCCCACCAGCAGCCTTGCGCGCGCCGGACGGCGGGCGTCGGTGGTGTAGTAGGCGTACACCTCGCGATTGCGCTGGACGTCCTCGACGAACGTGCGGTCGACCGGCCGGTTGAACAGGTCGATCACGACGGGATCGCGGATCTCGATGCTCGTGTCGTCGGTTCCCACGCTGACGTGATAGGTGCCCGGACCGCCCGGATCGAGGTCCACCAGCGCGGTCGGGCTGACCAGGTGCCTCCAGCGCATCCGCGCACCGCCGCGCAGCGGGCTGCGCCGTGCCACCACGGTTCGCCGTTCCTCCTGCATCTTGATCAGAGCAGGCCGGTACGGATCGAGCGTCACCGCGGCGAGCGCCTCCCACCGCCGTCCGTACTCGGCGACCGTGGACAGCACCGGAACAGCCACGTCGCCGGCAGCGTCGAGAGCCTCGATCCAGGCGACGAAGTCACACAGGAACGCCTCGATCCCGGCCTCGTCGAGGTCATCGGGCACCGCGGGATCGCGGCGAAGCTCGCCGACGGCCAGCAGCAGGTTGTCGGAGCTGCTCAGCGGGTCGAACGGCTCGGCGAGAGCCCGCCGCAGGACGATCTGGGCTTCTGCGACGATCCGGGCCCACGACCGCACCGTCGCCTCTGACAGCGCCAGCTCCGCTTCCCTGTCGAGATACTCGCGGATGGCCGGCACGCCGAGAGGACCACCGCGGCGCGGGAGAAGCCCCGGATGGTTGCCGCTCAGGCGGCCGGGACGGAAACGGGAGACGGCGTCCACGACGAATCTGGACGCCGCCGACGGCGGATGGCCGATGTCCGCCGCCAGCCGGGCAACGAGGTTACCCTGGGTCGCGATGCTTGCGGTGTACGGCATTAGGTGGGCATCGGATCCGCCTGGTCCGAGCAGGTTGAACGCGACCAGCGCCCGCTTGGGCATCGTCGAGATCGGCAACAGCAGCGACACCTCGTCGGGTAACCGACCGCCGGTGTTGACCAGCAGGTGACGCGACCGGGCGACGGCGGTCAGCAGTGGATCCAGCGGGCCCCAGTTGACCGACCGCTGGAGCAGACAGCGGTTTGCGCTCAGCAGGGTGAACTGGTCCACCACTCGGCGCCGCAGGCCCTCGTACTGCTCGGGCGGGGCCAGCAGCGTCGCGGTGATCTCGTCGATGTCGGTCAGGTCGAGGAAAGTTGCGGCCTGACCGGTGTCGGCACGGCTCCACCGCCGCCAACGCCCGGCGTTGCCCGGCCCGGCCGGCGGAGACGCAACCACGGCGAGTGACAATACCGGAACAGACCGGACCAAGACGAAAACACCGTTCCCTAACACCATTCCCTCGGTGCTCCTGACCTCAGCGGCCGGCGGCAAGACATGCGCGGACGCCCCGGACGATCTCCAGGTCCTCGCGGGCCTCGACAACGAGCGTCCGGGCCGGCGAGCCGGCAGCGGTGATGTCGCGGTCGCCACCGGCATGGGCGGCATTGCTGTCCGGATCGACGCCCACGCCGAGAAATCCCAGACCGTCCACGGCGCCGGCCCGCACCACCGCGGAGCGCTCCCCCACCCCGCCGGTGAAGACCAGCGTGTCCAGGCCGCCGAGGGCCGCGACCATCGCGGCGATCTGTGCACGTAGGCGGTGCAGGTAGACCGCCAGGGCCAGGGAAGACGCGGCCTCACCGGTGGCGGCGCGGTCCACGACCGCACGCATGTCCGGGGTGCCGGCGAGGGCGGCCAGGCCCGATCGGTGGAACAGCGCGTCGGTGAGCTCATCGGCGGACAGGCCGACCGACGTCTGCAGCCACAGCAGCAGGCCCGGGTCGACCGTGCCGGAGCGGGTCGACATGACCAGCCCCTCCAGCGGGGTGAACCCCATGGTGGTGTCGACACCGACGCCGTCGCGGACGGCCGCCAGCGACGCGCCCGACCCCAGATGGCAGGTCACCACCCTGCTCCCACCGGTCAGCGCCGCCGCCCGGCGGGACGCGTACGCGTGGGACAGCCCGTGGAAGCCGTAGCGGCGCACGCCGAGACGATCCCGCCAGTCGGTCGGAACCGCGTAGGTGGCCGCGGCCGGCGGCATCCGGGCGTGGAACGCGGTGTCGAAGCAGGCGACCTGTGTGATGTCAGGCGCCGCGGTCCGCACCTCAGCCAGCGCGGCGAGCGCCGCCGGCTGGTGCAGGGGAGCCAGCGTGCTCAGCGGCCGCAGCTCCTTGAGCACCTCGTCGGTGACGACCACCGGATCGGTGAACGCCGTCCCGCCGTGCACAATCCGGTGCCCGACCGCGCCGAGCTCGCCGAGCCGTGCCAGATCCGTGATCGCGGCGGTGACCTCGTCCGGGTCCGGCCTGCCCTCCCGCGCGCGAAGGTCGACAGCTGCCAGCGGGATGTCGCCCGGCCCGAGGAGCCGGAGCTTCAGGCTGGATGAACCGGCGTTGACCACGAGAATGTTCACGCCGCTGATGCTCACGCCGCTGGAGCGTCAGTAGGGCCAGGTCCAGTCGGAGATCTCGGGTATGTCCGTGCCGAAGTCACGGGTGTACGCCCGAGCCGCGATCCGCGCGTCCACCATGTCCTGCCGGACGTGCGCGGCACGGGCGCCCAGCGACCGCACCCGGTCGATCACGTCGATCACCAAGTGGAACCGGTCGAGGTTGTTCATCATCACCATGTCGAACGGCGTGGTGGTCGTGCCTTCCTCGATGTAGCCGCGGACATGGATGTTGTTGTGATTGGTCCGCTTGTAGGTCAGCCGGTGAATCAGCCACGGATATCCGTGATAGGCAAAGATCACTGGCCGGTCTGAGGTGAACAACGCGTCGAACCGGGCGTTGGAGATCCCGTGCGGATGCTCGCCTTCGTCCTGCAGGCACATCAGGTCGACGACGTTGACGACACGCACTTTCAGGTCGGGGAAGTTGCGTCGCAGGATGTCGACCGCGGCCAGGGTCTCCAGGGTCGGAATGTCACCGGCGCAGGCCATGACCACGTCGGGCAGACCGCCGCCGGCGGGTTCGTAGTCGTTGCTGGCCCAATCCCAGATCCCGATGCCCCTGGTGCAGTGGGCGATCGCCGCGTCCATCGGCAGGTAGTTCAGCGCCGGCTGTTTGCCCGCCACGATGACGTTGATGTAATGCCGGCTGCGCAGGCAGTGATCGGCGACGGACAGCAGCGTGTTCGCGTCCGGCGGGAGGTATACGCGGATTATCTCCGCCTTCTTGTTGACCACGTGGTCGATGAAGCCCGGGTCCTGATGGGAGAAGCCGTTGTGGTCCTGTCGCCAGACATGGCTGGTGAGCAGGTAGTTCAGGGACGCGATCGGACGCCGCCACGGGATGTGGCGGGTCGTCTTCAGCCACTTCGCGTGCTGGTTCACCATCGAGTCGACAATGTGGATGAACGCCTCGTAGCACGAGAAGAACCCGTGCCGGCCGGTGAGGAGATATCCCTCCAGCCAGCCCTGGCACAGATGCTCCGACAGCACCTCCATGACCCGGCCGTCCGGCGCCAGATCGTCGTCACCGTCGACGATCTGCGCGTTCCAGGCCCGGGAGGTCGCCTGGAACAGCGCGCCGAGGCGATTGGAGGCGGTCTCGTCCGGGCCCATGACCCGGAACGTCGTCGGGTTCGCCGTCATCACGTCCCGCAGGAAGCCGCCGAGGACTCTGGTCGCCTCGCTGAAGGTGGTGGCCGGGTTGACGACATCCACGGCGTAGTCGCGGAAGTCGGGCAGGGCGAGGTCACGCAGGAGTTCCCCGCCGTTGGCGTGCGGGTTCGCGCTCATCCGCCGGTTACCCGACGGCGCGAGTTCGGCGAGCTCGGCGACCAGGCGGCCGTCGGCGTCGAACAGCTCCTCGGGCCGGTAGCTGCGCAGCCACCTCTCCAGCTCCGCCAGGTGTTCGGGGTTCTCGTGGATCTGCGAGACAGGTACCTGGTGTGATCGCCACGTGCCCTCGACCTGCGCGCCGTCGATGACGCTCGGGCCGGTCCAGCCCTTCGGGGTACGAAGGACGATCATGGGCCACAGTGGGCGGGCCGGGTCGCCGTGCACCCGCGCCTGCTGCTGGATCCGGGTGATCTCGGCGACGACGGTGTCGAGGACAGCGGCGAACTGCTGATGGACCTGTTCGGGATTGTCCCCGGTGACGTGGAACGGCTGGTACCCGTACCCGCGCATCAGCTGGTCGAGCTCGGTCTGCGGAATACGCGCGAGCACGGCCGGCTGAGCGATCTTGTAGCCGTTCAGGTGCAGGATCGGCAGGACCGCGCCGTCCCGGACCGGGTCGAGGAACTTGTTCGAGTGCCAGCTTGTCGCCAACGGCCCGGTCTCGGCCTCACCGTCCCCGACGACCGCGCAGACCAGCAGGTCCGGATTGTCGAACGCGGCACCGAAGGCATGGGTGAGGGCGTAGCCCAGCTCCCCGCCCTCGTGGATCGAGCCGGGAATCTCCGGCGCCACGTGGCTGGGGATACCACCGGGAAAGGAGAACTGGCGGAACAGCCTGCGCAGCCCGGCGGCGTCCTGGGTGATGGAGGGGTAGACGTCGGAGTACGTACCCTCCAGGTAGGCGTTCGCGACAATGCCGGGACCGCCGTGACCCGGGCCGATGACGTAGATCGCGTTGAGGTCGTTCGTTTTGATCACACGGTTCATGTGCGCGTAGATCAGGTTGAGTCCCGGCGTCGTGCCCCAGTGGCCGAGTAGTCGGGGTTTGACATGGTCGGTCCGCAGAGGCTCCCGCAGCAGGGGATTGTCGAGCAGATAGATCTGGCCGACAGCCAGATAGTTCGCCGCCCGCCAGTAGGCGTGGATACGCCGCAGCTCCTCCGGCGACAGCGGCCCCCCGGCACCCGACGTCGTCTGCTCGGCGACATTCTTCTCGGCGACATTGACAACGCTGGTCATATGCTCCACCTCAATGCGCTACCGGGCTCGACGCAACCTCGGTTCCGTCGTCCAGGGTGATCACCTGGAAGTCGCTGAAGACATTCGGCGCGAGTCGCTGGAGCTCACGCAGCGCCGCGACCGCCAGCGCACGGATCTCGACATCCGCCGCCTCGCTCGCGCGCATCGCGATGAAGTGACGCCATGCCCGGTAGTTGCCGGTTACCACGATTCGGGTCTCGGTGGCGTTGGGCAGCACCGAACGGGCGGCCTGCCGGGCAAGCTTACGCTGGGAGATCGGTGCCGCCACGTCAGCGAAACGCTTCTCCAGCCCCTCGAGGAGCTTTCCGTACGCCTCCAGCGACGCGGCGGTGGCCTCGGTGAACAGCTCGTGCAGCTGCGGGTCCTCGGCGATGACGTCGGGCTCGATCACGACGGCGTCCCGCTCCGGTACGTAACGCTGGGAAAGCTGACTGTAGGAGAAGTGCCGGTGACGCACCAGCTCGTGGGTCAGGCTCCGGGAGACCTCGGTGATGTACATGGTCACCGTCCCGTGCTCGAGCACGGACAGATGCCCGACGTCGAGGATGTGACGCAGATAGCCGGCGTTCGTGGCCGTGGCGGGGTTCGGCTTCGACCAGCTCTGGTAGCAGGCCCGACCGGCGAACTCCGCAAGCGCCTGGCCGCCGTCGGCATCGGTGGTCCAGTCGACGTCGTCCGGCGGTGTGAACTGCGTCTGAGCAATGATCTGGACGCGCATGCTCATACGGTAACCTGCGGCCAACCGCCCAGGACGGGACCTATGACACCGATCCGCCGTCCCGGTGACAGTAACGCACTGTGACGATCGCAGGCAGCGCCCGATCGTGGTAGACCAACAACGACGGTCATCCCCCAGTCGATCGTCCCTGGCGGCCGGGGGTCTCCCGCCTCCCGTCAACCCCCGGCCGCCCACAGGCGGGCAGATGGTGCGCAGGTGCTGGCAACCACCAGCCGGCCACCGTCGCGCAGACAACCGAACACCGCAAGGTGCAGCGGCCGTTCGGCCGGTACCGGGACGCCACCGTCCACTTCGTATCTCGCGTTGGTGACCTTACGGCAACGCGCCGCCGGATCGTCCACCGCGCGAGCCGGCGCGTCGTTGCGCCAGACGACCATCATCTCGGTGCAGCCCGGCGGCCAGGTCCAGCGCAGCAGGTCACCGGCCAGATACAGGCCGGTCGCGGGCGCGAGGCGGTCCGCGGCGGTCGGGACGGGAGCGGCGTCGTCCCGGGCGGGGTCGCCAGGGGCGGGGTTGCACCGGGCCGGGGCGGACCACACCCCGGCACGACCGGCGAGCACCTCATAGGCCGGAATCGGCGCGTCCGGGCCGACCCCGCCGTCCTCGATACTCGTGACCTGGGTGACTCCGACCGCGCGGGACGCGCCGTCCGGCCCGATCCGCAACACGCGGTACTCGATCGTTCCCACGGACGGCGACGGCTGCCAGGTGACGGCCACCGCGCGACCGGCTCGCCGTGTCCGCACCCGCGCGGGTGGCGCCACCCCGGCGGCGGCAAGAGCGTCGCGCGCACCCTGATGGTCGGCAACGATCTCCAGCGCCTGCAGCAGCAGGCTTTCCCGATGCGCACCGTGGCTGCGGCCGGCGGCGGCGACCGCGTCGTCGGCGCGCGCGAGCTGCTCGCGGACCATCGCGATCCCCTCGGTGACGCTGCGCCCACCGGGACCGGGCACGTCAACGGCGTCGCGGGCGAGCTCGTCGAGCAGCTGACCGGCGGTCCACAGGCGACAGCCGGACAGCGCCGCCTCGACCTGCTGCCAGAGCGACCCAGCCGCGAGAATCACCTGTTCGACCTCGTCTGCGACAGCCCGAATCGCGGGCAACAGCTCCCCGGCCCGCTCCCGGGCGTCGGCGACCCACTCATGGGCCTCGACCGGACAACCCGCACGCAACGCGGCGCGAGCCTTCGCCAGCGGTTCCAGCCACTGCGCGGCCCGGGGCGGCGTCGGCAGCGGGACACCGGGCGACGACGGGACACCGGGCGACGGGACATCAGACGACGGAGCAGGCAGGGCCTGGACGGGGATGTCCGGCACGTCGACGCCGTGCTCGCGGGCGAGCTCGGCGAGCACCGCCCGGGCCCGGCCCCGGTCAAGCCCGTACTGCTCGGCCTCGGTGAGGAAGGCCGTGTAGTGCCGCGGGGTGAGGGCGTCCTCGACCAGTACCGCCGCCGCGACCGCGGGCCGCAGCCGTGCGGTCACGTCAGCCGCCAGGGCGTCCAGGTAGACACTCGGATCGGCGTCGATGAGCAGGGCCGTGACCGCGGCCAGCAGGTCGTCCACGAGTGCCCGCCGGCGATCCGGGCGGCGTTCGCGGTTGCGGGCGGCAAAGGCGTCCCGGGCCTGGCGGATCTCGGTCCGGCCGGTGTCCGGGGGCAGGCCGAGCAGGGCGAACAGGCTCGTCGGCGGGGTTTCCCCGGACAGGCTGCCGAGCTCGTCGAGGTCGGCGCGTACCTGCCGGAGCAGGTCGGTGTCAATGGCGGGACGCTCGTCGCGCGCCGGCGTCCCGGCGGGCAGCACCTTGTAACGCCGCACCCGCAGGGCGAACGTGTCGGCGTCGACACCGTGCTCGGCGGCCAGCCGCCGCAGGCCGGCGAGCTTGTCCTCGGGCAGGCCGCCGAATCGCTGGACCAGCCGGGCCACGGCAGCGTCGAGATCGGCGAAGCGCTGCCCGTCCCGAGTGTCGCGGTCGCGGCGGACCCGCTCGGCCAACAGGCTCCGACGCTGTGCGCTGAGCAGCTCCGGGCCGACCTGGTCGTGCGCTGCCAGCAGGGCGAGCACCAGGCCCCGGTACTTGGGATGATCCCGGGACTTCTGCCAGAAGGCCCACACCTGGTCGACCCGGGCGGCGACGTCGGCGTCGGCGAGCCTGTCGACCTCCGCCAGCGGGATGTCGTACACCTCGAAGGGGTCGGACTGCCCGATCCCACCGCGGGCCTGGACGGCGGCGAGGACACGCTTGCGGTAGTCGTTCGGCCGGAACTCCTCCACGCCTTCTCAGCCTTCCCGACGGCGCAGCCGTGCCACCGCGTCCCGTTCCCGGGCGACATCGGCCTGGCTGAGCGCCGCGCTGGTCTCCACCCGCACGGTCAGGGGCTGGTCGGCCAGTCCCTCGTGCAACGCGGTCACCTCCAGGATGCCGTCGAAGCCCATCCGGAACGTGATCTCGATGGGTGTCCCGGCCGGGAAGCCCGGTGGGATCCCGGTGATGTCCGCCTGCGCAATGATCTTAACGTCGTCGATCCGCGTCGACTCGACGCCACCGCCCTGTTCCACCACGTGCACCGTCACAACATCTTGATCATCACGAACGGTGCCGAAACTGCGCCTGACCGCCACGGGCAGCCGGTCGTTGCGGTGGACGAGGAACACCGCGGAACGCTCGCCGAAGCGGTCGAGCGCGAGCACCCCGAACCCGCGGGAGACCACGTTGACCACCTGCACCTCGACGGTGCGGCGGACCCGCTCCGCGGTGAGCCCGAAAGCCGCCGCAAGGCGCCGGCAGGCGGCGGCGAGGTCCTCGGGCGCGGCGGCGTCGGGCTGGGCGCCGTCGAGAATCTGCCCCCGGGACACCAGGTCGGCGAGGACCAGCCGCTCGATGGCCTTCTTCTCCCCGTAGAGGGCAGCGCCCTTGGCAACCGCAAGATCGGGGTCGCGCAGCTCGACCGGTACACCGAGCTCGGCAGCCAACCGGCGGGCCACCGCCGGCATCCTGGACGACCCCCCGACGAGCAGCACCCGGTCCAGCTGGGTGACCCCCCGGGTCCTGGCCGCAGCCAGGACCGACCGGGCCAACGTCACTGTCCGCTCCAGCAGACCGGAGGTCAGACGCTCAAGGTCGTTCCGGGAGAACGGCACCGTCAGCGCGTGCCCGTCGTGCTCCACCCCGACCGTCGTCTCCGCCCGGTCGCTGAGCTCGCGCTTGGCCCGTTCGGCCGTGAGCAGCAGCGCCTGGGCGGCCTCGGAGTCGTCGAGCGGGTCCTCGGCGTCGGGATAGGCGTCCAGGAACTGCCGGGACAGGTGGAGCGCGATCTTCTCGTCCCAGTCAGCCCCGCCGAGCTGGTGGTCACCGTCGACCGCGACCACCGAGACCCGGCGGTCGGCGAGCTCGACGACGGTCACGTCGAAGGTGCCGCCCCCGAGGTCGTAGACGAGTGCGACCTCCTCCTGCGCGGTCCGGCCCGCGACGGAGGCGTCGGAGTTGAACCGGGCAAAGCCGTAGGACAGCGCGGCAGCGGTCGGTTCGTTGATGACGTCCACAACCGACAGGCCCGCGTACTGCCCGGCGAGCACCGTCGCGCGGCGCTCCTCGTCCCCGAAGTAGGCCGGGACGGTGATGACGACGTCACGAATCGACTCGGCGCCGGCGAAGGCCGCGTCCCCGACCAGCGCCCGCAGGATGAGGCTGCTGACCGCCGGGGCCGACCAGGCCCGGCCGCAGGTCACGAAGCGCCAGTCACCGTCACCCATCCGGCGTTTGACCAGCGCGCACACGTCGTCGGCGCGGGCGCGGGCAAGGCGGCGGGCGGGTTCACCGGTGATGTAGTCGTCCGGTCCGACGAACAGCACGACGCTGGGCAGCGTAGTGGCGCCGCCGGACAGCGGGACCACCTCCGGATCCCCCGACCGGTTCACCCGGGCGACGCAGCTGTACGTGGTTCCAAGATCGATGCCGTAGACGACGCCCGCGTTCATGCCCGAAACGTATCGAGATCACGCAGCAGAATCGGCGCGTTCGAGGGCTATTGCGTAGCGCATCGCACGCCGTCCTCTACGGGTGTCCCCGGCGTCACCGTAGGCCGCCGCAAGCCGGTACCAGGCCCGCCAGTCCCGCGGCGCCGCCTCGGCCTCGGCCCGCCGGCGGTCGAAGAGCGCGTCGGCGGCGGCACGGTCGACCCGGCCGGAGGGACGGCGCGGCAGCGCCGCCGCGGTTTCGCCGGAACCGGCGGATTCCTCCGATTCCTCCGGCAGCCGGCGCCCCAGCCGTTCGGTCGCCCGGCCGAACTGCAGCTCCCGGCCGACGACGGCCACTCCCACCACGGGCAACAGCAGGACGCCCACGCCCATCCCGCGCGCGATCCAGCTGGTCTCGGTGAGCAGCTGGACTCCCCGCCAGCCGATCAGGCCGAGATAGAACACGGCCGCGACGACCAGCACGACCACCACGTGACGGGCCTGCACGCTCCGCGCCTGGCCGGTGCGAGCCTTCACAGTTCGAGCAGGGCCTCAAGGCCCACGGTCAGACCGGGACGCCCGGGAGTCCGGCGCACACCGAGCAGCACCCCCGGCATGAAGGAGGTCCGGTCCAAGGAGTCGTGACGCAGGGTCAGCGTCTCCCCGGCACCGCCGAAAAGCACTTCCTGGTGCGCGACGAGACCGGACAACCGGACGCTGTGGACGGGAACCCCGCCGACCCGCGCACCGCGCGCCCCGGCCAGCACGGACGAGGTGGCGTCAGGGCCCGCGGGATCCAGCCCCGCCTTGGCCCGAGCCTGCGCGACGAGCTGCGCGGTGCGAGCGGCGGTTGCGCTGGGAGCGTCCAGCTTGCCCGGATGATGCATCTCGACGATCTCCACCGATTCGAAGAAGCGGGCCGCCTGGACCGCGAAGTGCATCATGAGTACCGCCGCGACCCCGAAGTTCGCAGCCACCAGCACCCCGACACCGGGCGCGTCGGCAAGCCAGCCGCGCAGGGTGGCCAGACGCTCGTCGTCGAAACCGGAGGTACCCACGACGACGTGCAGGCCTGCGTCGATGCACCACCGCAGGTTGTCCATGACGGCGTCGGGACGGGTGAAGTCGACGACGACCTGGGCGTTGCGCAGGCCGGCGAGGTCGTCCCCGACGTCGATCGCGGCAACCAGAGAAAGATCGCCAGCGGCTTCCACGGCGGCACAGACCGTCGACCCCATCCGCCCCCGGGCGCCGAGTACCCCGACCCCGAGGTTGCCGGCTGGTGCGGCAGGGCCAGCCGGGGAGGTCATGCCGTGACCACCCGCGCGAAGTCGTGATCGTCGAAGGGACCGATCACGCCCAGGGCGAGCGGACGGGCTAGCAGGTCGGCGGCAACGGCCTGGACGTCATCCAGGGTGACCGCGTCCACCCGGGCGAGTATCTCGTCGACGGAGAGCAGCTCGCCGTGCACGAGCTCACTCTTGCCAATCCGACTCATCCGCGAGCCCGTGTCCTCCATGCCCAGCACCAGCGAACCCCGGCTCTGGCCCTTGGCCCGAGCCAGCTCGTCGTCGGTGATACCCGCCGCCACGACCGACTCCAGCTGCTCCCGGCACAGGGCGAGCACATCGTCGGCCCGCCGTGGCGCGCATCCCGCGTACACGCCGAACAGTCCGGCGTCGGCGAAGTGGGACGCGAACGAGTAGACGGAGTAGGCAAGCCCCCGCTTCTCCCGGATCTCCTGGAAGAGCCGGGAGCTCATCCCCCCGCCGAGGGCCGAGGACATGATTCCCAGGGCGAACCGGCGGTCGTCCCGACGCGACATCCCGACGGTGCCGAGCACGACGTGCGCCTGCTCGGTGGGACGCCGGTTGACCACCAGACCCGCAGCGTCGGCGGGGTAGGCATAGGAACCACCGCGCACCGCACCCGGAGCGTCCGTCCCGCCCAGGCGGTCGGCGAACGCCGACGCGACAAGCGCGAGCGTCCGTTCGTGGTCGATGTTGCCGGCGATCGCGACCACCATCTCCGAGGGGGTGTACCGGGACCGGTAGTACTCGGCGATGGTGTCGCGCTTGAGACCCTCGATGGACTCGGTCGTTCCCAGCACCGGACGTCCCAGCTCGGTGTCGCCGAGCACCGCCGAGGTGAACACGTCGTGCACGACGTCGCTCGGGTCGTCGTCGTGCATGGCGATCTCTTCGAGGATCACGCCGCGTTCCGCCTCGACGTCATCGGCGGTGACCAGCGAATGGCACACCATGTCGCTGAGCACCTCGACCGCGTCGGCGAGATCGCTGTCGAGCACCCGTACGTAGTAGCACGTGTACTCCTTGGTCGTGAAGGCGTTCAGTTCACCGCCGACCGCCTCGATCGCCGCACTGATCGTGAGCGCGTCCCGGGAGGGCGTGCCCTTGAACAGCAGGTGTTCGAGGTAGTGGGAGCAGCCCGCCGTCAGCGGGCTCTCGTCACGCGAGCCGACGCCGACCCAGATCCCGATCGCGACCGAGCGGACCCCGGGCACCTTCTCGGTCAGCACCCGCAGCCCACCCGGCAGCACCGCCCGCCGGACCGTGCCGGACAGCAGCTCCTCACACAACGTGCCGTCCGGTAGCAGACCTGCCCTGGTGATACCCGTGTCGGTCACCGGCGGCGGTCAGGCCCCGACCGGGACGCCGTCGGCGTCCTCGACCACGGGAGCCAGGCTGATCTTTCCGCGGCTGTCGATGTCGGTGATCTCGACCTGGAGCTTCTGGCCGACCTGTACCACCTCTTCCACCTTCTCCACCCGCTTCCCCCCGGAAAGCTGCTTGAGCTTGCTGACGTGGAGGAGCCCGTCCTTGCCCGGGGTCAGCGAGACGAACGCGCCAAAGGTCGTGATCTTCACGATCGTGCCCAGGTAGCGTTCCCCGACCTCGGGCATCTGGGGATTGGCGATCGCGTTGATCGCCGAACGGGCGCTCTCCGCGGAGATACCGTCCTGCGCACCGATGTAGATGGTGCCGTCGTCCTCGACGGTGATCTCAGCCCCGCTGTCCGCCTGGATCTGGTTGATCATCTTGCCCTTCGGGCCGATGACCTCACCGATCTTGCCCACCGGAATCTTGACGGAGATGACCCGTGGAGCATGGGTGGACATCTCGTCCGGCCCGTCGATGGCTTCGGCCATGACGTCGAGGATCGCCAGGCGCGCGGCCTTCGCCTGCTGCAGCGCGTTCCCGAGGACGGAGGCGGGAATGCCGTCCAGCTTCGTGTCGAGCTGGAGGGCCGTGACGAACTCCCGCGTTCCGGCGACCTTGAAGTCCATGTCGCCGTAGGCGTCCTCGGCACCGAGAATGTCGGTGAGCGTGACGAAGTCATCACCCTCGTGAATCAGCCCCATCGCGATCCCGGCGACGGCGGCCTTGAGCGGAACACCGGCGTTCAGTAACGACAACGTGCTCGCGCAGACCGAACCCATACTGGTCGACCCGTTGGATCCCAGCGCCTCGGAGACCTGCCGGATCGCGTACGGGAACTCCTCCCGGCTGGGCAGCACCGGCAGCAGCGCCCGCTCGGCCAGAGCGCCATGACCGATCTCACGCCGCTTCGGCGAGCCGACCCGGCCGGTCTCCCCAGTGGAATACGGCGGGAAGTTGTAGTTGTGCATGTAGCGCTTGGTGCGGTCGGGGTTGAGCGTGTCGATCGTCTGCTCCATCCGCAGCATGGCCAGGGTGGTCACGCCGAGGATCTGGGTCTCGCCCCGCTCGAACAGAGCCGATCCGTGCACCCGGGGAATGAAGTCGACCTCCGCCGACAGCTCGCGGATCTCGGTGACCCCACGCCCGTCGATGCGGATACCGTCGGCGACGATGCGCCGGCGCACCAGCTTCTTGGTCAGGGCGCGGTAGGCCGCCCCGATCTCCTTCTCCCGCCCCTCGAACTGGCCCACCACCTTCTCCGCGGCCAGTGAGCGGACCCGGTCGAGCTCGGCTTCCCGCTCCTGCTTGCCGGCGATGCGCAGCGCCGCGGCCAGCTCATCACCGACCGCTATCGACAACGCCTCCAGCACGTCGTCGTGGTAGTCGATGAACAACGGGAAGTCACGGGTGGGCTTGGCGGCCCGCTCGGCCAGTTCGCGCTGTGCGCGGCACAGCTCCCGGATGGCGGGCTTGGCCGCCTCCAGCCCCGCGGCCACGACCTCCTCGGTCGGCGCGGACGAGCCCGCGGCGAGCAGCGGAACCGTGTGCGCGGTCGCCTCCGCCTCGACCATCATGATCGCGACGTCGGAGCCGTCCTCGAGGACACGGCCGGCCACGACCATGTCGAAGGTTGCCCGCTCCAGTTCCGCATGGGTCGGGAAGGCGATCCAGTTGCCGTCCACGTAACCGACCCGGGTGGCCCCGATCGGACCCGAGAACGGCAGCCCCGCCAGCGTCGTGGACGCGCTGGCAGCGTTGATCGCGACCACGTCGTAGAGCGTGTCGGGGTCGAGGGCGAGCACCGTCGCCACGACCTGGATCTCGTTACGCAGGCCCTTGACGAACGACGGCCGCAACGGACGGTCGATCAGGCGGCAGGTCAGGATCGCGTCCTCGCTCGGACGCCCCTCCCGCCGGAAGAACGAACCGGGGATGCGCCCGGCCGCGTACATCCGCTCCTCGACGTCCACCGTCAGCGGGAAGAAATCGAGCTGTTCCTTGGGCTGCTTGCTGACCGTCGTCGCGGACAGCACCATCGTGTCGCCCAGGTAGGCGACGGCCGCGCCGGCCGCCTGGCGGGCCAGCCGGCCCGTTTCGAAACGAACCGTCCGCCGGCCGGCGGCACCGTTGTCGATGACCGCCTCGGTCGAGATTATCTGATCCTCCACTGGCACCACTCCTCCTCAACATCGGCCGGGTCCGTCTCGCCGAGGAGGCCGGCGCTCAGTCGAAGCCTCCGGGGTCGTCGTAACGACCTACCCGGACACCACCACCGAGGACCGACAGCTCGCGCCGTCACGGACCCGGTCAGATCAATGGAAGCGACATCGCCTCATGTGCGACATCGCTCCCCCCTCACCCGCCCTTACCGCCGCAACCCGAGCCGCTCGATCAGCGACCGGTACCGGTTGATGTCGGTGTTGGCGAGGTAGTTCAACAGCCGCCGCCTGCGCCCCACCAGCAGCAGGAGCCCCCGCCGGCTGTGATGGTCGTGCTTGTGCGCCTTGAGGTGCTCGGTCAGGTCGCTGATCCGCCGCGTGAGCATTGCCACCTGGACCTCGGGGGAGCCGGTGTCACGCTCGACCGTGGCGTATTCGGACAAGATCTGCTGCTTGACGTTGCTCGCGAGCGGCACGCGAAACCTCTTTCTGTCACCGGGCAGGATGCGCGCCCGGAGTCTGCCTCACCCGGGCTGACGGACACACCACGCTCGTCTGGTGTCGAAGCTTACCAACCCAGCGGGTACTGCCCCGACCTCCCAGTGTTGCACACCTAGCGTTGCGAGCCCGTAACCGCTGTGATCTTGCGGGTGGCGGTCACGTCGGCCGCCATCTGGGTGACGAGGTCGCCCACGGAATCGAAACGCAGGGTCGGGCGCAGCCGCTCGGTGAACTCGAACGCCAGCCGGGCGCCGTAGAGATCGTCGTCGAAGTCGAGCAGGTACGCCTCGACGCGGCGATCGGTCCCGTCGAACGTGGGGTTCGTCCCGATGGAGATCGCCGCCGGATACCGGTCGCCGGAGCGCACCGCATGCCCGGCATAGACACCGTCCGCCGGCACCGCCGCATACCTGGTGGTCTCGAGATTCGCCGTCGGATATCCGATAGTCCGCCCGCGCGCATCACCGTGCACCACGGTCCCCTCGACCCGGTGGTCACGGCCCAGCGCCCGCGCCGCCGTCACCACGTCGCCCTCGGCGATACGAGCCCGGATGTGCGTGGAGGAGAGCACATGGTCATCCTCGCGTATGAGCCGGACGCCCTCCACCGCGAAATCCTCCGCCGCGCCGCTGCGGCGCAGGCTCTCCAGGTTCCCCGCCGCCCGGTGACCGTAGGTGAAGTTCTCCCCGACCACCACCACGCTCGGCCGCAGCTGGCGTCGCAGCATGTCGTGGACGAAATCCTCCGGTGACACCAGACTGAACTCGGGTGTGAACGACTGCACGCATACGGCGTCGACACCAAGGCGTTCCAGCAGTTCGACCTTGAACTCGGGGGTGGTCAGCAGCGCTGGGTGGCTGCCCGGGTGGATGACCTCCGCCGGATGCGGGTCGAACGTCAGCACCAGGGCCGGCTCACCCGCCCTGTGCGCGCGCTCGACCGCGCGAGCGATGATCTGCTGGTGGCCGCGGTGGACACCGTCGAAGAAACCGATCGTCACGACACCACCGGGCCAGTCGTCCGGCGTATTGCGCACTTCACGCCACCGCTGCACGTTCAAAAGCCTATCGGGATCTCTTCGGGCCCAGGAGCCAAAGGCGACGCGATCATGTCTCTTGCGCTGCCGAAGGCTGCGCGAAAACCACCAACGACCGGCAGGCATCCTCGGTGTCCTGGGCCAGGGCAAGGAGCTCACCGGCGGGGCCGAAGACACCATAGGTGCCGGACACGCCGAACGGCGGCAGTCTGCGGCCATGAGATATTGCGCACGCTTCGTCGGTGTCCACCTGGCGACGGGGAAACAGCGCGCCGACGGCATCGGCCAGCGGGCGCAGCGCACCTGCCCCGACCTCGGCAAGAGCATCCAGCGTGATCGCCTCGGTGAGGTCGAACGGGCCCACCGACAACCGTCGCAGGGCGCGCAGATGGGCGCCGCATCCCAGCGTCTCGCCGAGGTCACGAGCCAGCGCACGGACGTAGGTGCCGCTCGAACAGGCCACGACCACGTCGAGATCCGTTCCGCGGCGGGCCAGCAGCTCGAACCGGCTCACCGTCACCCGCCGCGCCGCGAGGACGACGTCCTGCCCCGCGCGTACCCGGGCGTAGGCCCGCACACCGTCGACCTTCACCGCGCTGACCGCGGACGGGACCTGGTCGATCTCACCGGTGAGCGCCGCCATGGCGGCGGCTAACCGCTGCTGATCGGCGGCCACCTCCCGGACCGCGACGACGTCGCCCTCGGCGTCGTCGGTGGTGGTCGAGATGCCAAGCTGAACCGTCGCCTGGTAGACCTTGTCCGTCAGGGCGAGATGCCCGAGCAGCCGGGTGGCCCGACCCACCCCGAGCACCAGCACGCCGGTGGCCATCGGGTCGAGCGTGCCCGCATGGCCGATTCGGCGGATACGCAGCATCCGGCGGGCTCGGGCAACCACGTCGTGCGAGGTCAGACCCGCCGGTTTGTCGACCACGACCAGACCGTCCACCCCGACGGCGGCGGTCGCGACACCCATCAGGCGGGCAGCCGAGGCGCCCGAACCAACGCCTCGCGCAGGGTGTCCATGGTCTGCCCGAGGGAGTCCGACGAGCTCAGCCCGGCAGCGAAACGATGACCGCCCCCACCGAGCTGGGTGCACACCGCGCCGACATCGACCCCACCCTTGGAACGCACCGACACCCGCCAGATCTGGTCGGCGTCCTGCTTGCAGACGACCGCCACCTCAGCCTCGGCGGTGGTCCGCACGATGTCGATCACCCCTTCGATCTCGTCCAGGGTGAGACCGGCGCCGGTGAGATCCGCAAACGCACACCACGTCCACACCAGGTCGTGCTCAGGCTCCAGACGGGCCCGGCCGAGCAGCTCACCCAGCAGCCGCAGATAGCTGAACCGGTGTGTGTCCCACACCGTCCGGGTGATCAGGTCATGGCGGATACCGGTGGCCAGCAACCGCGCGGCCAACCGGTGGACCTCCGGCGTCGTCGCGCCATAGCGGAACGACCCGGTATCGGTCACCAGGCCGGTGTAGATCGCAACGGCCAGGTCGTGGTCGAGCTCCACGCCGAGCGCATCGATGACATCGGTGACCATCACGCTGGTGGACGCGGCATCGGAATCGATCAGATTGACGTCCCCGAACCGGGTGTTCGAGGCGTGATGGTCGATCACGACCATCCGTCGCGCCCGGGTGGCGACCCGCCCCAGCGCCCCGAGTCGGGCGAGGCTGCCGGCGTCCAGCGTCACCACGAGATCCGGCGTCGCCGGGACCAGTGACGGCGGGACAAGAAGGTCCTGACCGGGCAGGAAGGTCAGGGAACGCGGTACCACGAACGGGTCGCTGTCGAAGGACACCGACGCCCGGGTGCCGAGCGTGCGCAGGGCCAGCCCGAGCGCGATCGCCGAACCGAGGCTGTCCCCGTCCGGATCGACGTGTGCCACCAGCAGGACGCTCTCGCCGTCCTGCACGGCGGACAGGATCACCTCGACCGCACGGTCCCGCTGCTCGCCGACCGCCTCACCGGAGGCCGCCCCTGCCCGGGCCGTTCCCTCCCCCGCCGCGGGTACCGGTAGCAGGGACAGGTCCGCGAGGCTCGTCACATCGGTCATCGCAGCTTGTCCCCCATCATGCCCCCATCAGACATCATGCCCCCATCGGGCTCGTCGTCATCTCCCCGGGGCTTACGGTACGGGTCGGGCTCACCAGCCGGTCGAGCGCCATCCCGCACTCCGGCAAGGCCCGCGTCCCGCTCCCGGGCGGTGACAATCAGTTCCTCAAGGTGGCGTGCGTCGTCCGGCAACCGGTCGTGGACGAAGGTCAGGGCCGGAGTGACCTTGACCCCGGTCTGCCGGCCGACCTGGCTGCGCAGCAGGCCCTTGGCCGACTCCAGCGCGCGGGCCGAGTCCAACCTGTCCGCGTCGTCGCCGTAGACGGTGTAAAAGACGGTGGCCTCGGTCAGGTCCGGCGTCACCCGGGCGTCGGTCACGGTGACCATGCCCAGCCGCGGGTCCTTCACCTGGCGTTCCAGCGCGGCCGCGACCACCTCACGGATACGCACCGCGAGCCGGCGGGCCCGAGCAGGGTCAGCCATGGCTTCCTCCCGTCACTGTCACCGCATCTCCGGTCACGGGTGTCTGTCCGGCGGGAAACTCGACGTCCCCGCCGGAGTCGATCTCCATGCCGGACTCGATGCCCGCAGCGGATTCGATGTCCTCATCGGAGAGGTACCGTACTCGCGCTGAAAGCAGCTCCATCTCGGGGCGCTGCGCGACCAGACGCTCGCAGGCCTCGACGACCTCGACACAGTGGGCCCGATCCGCAGCCACCAGGGCGACGGCGATCTGCGCCCGACGGTGCAGATCGTGGTGGCCGGTCTCCGCCGCACTTACCGCATACCTGCGGCGGAGCTCCGCCACCACCGGCCGAACCATCGACCGTTTCTCCTTCAGCGACCGCGTGTCACCGAGAAGAAGATCGAACACTGCCGTTCCCGTCCACATACCCGCGTCCTCAGGATCCTCAGGAGCGAGGAACCTCCCGTTGCTCGAAGGTCTCGATCACATCGTCGATCTTGATGTCGTTAAACGAACCGAGTCCTATACCGCACTCGTAGCCCTCACGGACCTCGGTCGCGTCGTCCTTGAACCGCTTGAGCGACTCGACCGTGAGATTGTCCGCGACGACGACGCCGTCACGGACCAGGCGCGCCTTGGCGTTGCGGCGGATGAGTCCGGAGCGTACGAGACAGCCGGCGACGTTGCCGATCCGGGGTACCCGGAAGACCTCGCGGACTTCGGCGGTCCCGAGCTGGATCTCCTCGTAGACCGGCTTGAGCATGCCCTTGAGCGCGTTCTCGATGTCCTCGATCGCCTGGTAGATGACCGAGTAGTAGCGGACGTCGACGCGCTCGCGCTCGGCGAGCTCCCGCGCCTTGCCCTCGGCGCGGACGTTGAAGCCGAGGATGACCGCGTCGGACGCGCTCGCCAGGTTGACGTCGTTCTCGGTGATCGCTCCGACACCACGTCCGATGATCCGCAGCGAGACCTCGTCACCAATATCGATCTTGAGAAGCGAATCTTCGACCGTCTCGACCGAACCGGACACGTCGCCCTTGAGGATGAGGTTGAGCTGGGTCTTCTCGCCCTCCTTCATCCGCTCCAGGATCGTCTCCAGGGTCGGGCGACCGCGGCTGAGCGCGAGTTCGGCGTTGCGCTCACGCGCCTGCCGCCGCTCGGCGATCTGGCGGGCGACCCGGTCCTCCGGGACGACCAGGAAGTTGTCGCCGGCGTCGGGAACACTGGTGAACCCGAGCACCTGGACGGGCCGGGCCGGGCCTGCCTCAGCCACCGGATCGCCGTGCTCGTCGAGCATCGCCCGGACACGTCCGAAGGCGTCACCCGCGACGACCGAGT
>NZ_CAAAFO010000142.1:33216-34145 GCF_900634715.1 Candidatus Protofrankia californiensis
CCCCTTCCTTGTCGATCTTGTTGACGGCGACGACGATGGGGACGTCGGCGGCCTGGGCGTGGTTGAGCGCCTCGATCGTCTGCGGCTTGACGCCGTCGTCGGCGGCGACCACCAGCACCACGATGTCGGTCACCTGCGCACCTCGGGCACGCATGGCGGTGAACGCCTCGTGACCCGGGGTGTCGATAAAGGTGATCTTTCGCTCTTCCCCGTCGACCTTGGCCCGGACCTGATAGGCCCCGATGTGCTGGGTGATACCACCGGCCTCACCACTGACGACGTCCGTCGACCTGATCGCGTCGAGCAGTTTCGTCTTGCCGTGGTCAACATGACCCATGACGGTCACGACAGGCGGACGCGGCGACAGTTCGACCTCGTCGCCGTAGTCACCGCCGAAGGAGAGGTCGAAGCTCTCCAGGAGCTCCTTGTCCTCGTCCTCGGGACTGACGATCTGCACGTCATACCCGAGTGTCACACCGAGTAGCTGCAAGGTCTCGTCCGTGCACGACTGCGTCGCAGTCACCATCTCACCGAGCTGGGTGAACACGACCTGGACGAGCGCACCCTGGTTGGCGTCGATCTTGTCCGCGAAGTCGGCCAGGGAGGCGCCCCGGGGCAACCTGATGACCTGCCCGTTCCCGCGCGGGACCATCGCCCCCATGCGGGGGGCTTCCAGCCCGCTCTCCCACTCCTGCCGCTTCGCGCGCTTGGACTTGCGCTGACGCCCTGGGCGGCCGCGGCCACCGGGACCGAACGCACCGGCCGTGGTGCCACCGCGACCACGGCCGCCGGAGGTGGGGCGACCGCCGGGACCACCGGGACCGCCGGGGCCACCGGGACCGCCGCCAGGACGCCCGGGAGCACCCGAACCCGCGCCGGCGCCGGCTGGACGACCAGGCGCACCACCGCGACCGGCGAAACCGCCACCG
>NZ_CAAAFO010000142.1:34697-35175 GCF_900634715.1 Candidatus Protofrankia californiensis
CTACCGGGAGCCGGACGGCCACCGCCACCGCCGGGGCCGCCGCCGGGACGAGGCCCGCTTCCGGCGGGGCGGGAGGGGAACATGCTCGGATTGGGTCGAGGACCACCGGTACCACCCGGACGCGGCGGCATCTGACCCGGCGACGGCCGACCACCGGTACCACCCGGACGCGGCGACATCTGACCCGGCGACGGCCGACCACCGGTACCACCCGGACGCGGCCCACCTGTGCCACCAGGACGCGGGCCACCAGGACGCGGACCGGCCTGGCGGTGCGGCGGTGCGGCCGGCGTACCGCCGGGACCCGACGCCTGCGACCGCGGCTGCGAGCCCGATGTCGTGTACGGGTTGTTACCAGGGCCTGCCGGTCGGGGACCGGGCCGCGGACCCGGGCTGGGCCGACCGGAGGGGCTCTTCACGGACGGCCCCTGGGCCGGGGAACTCTTCACCGGCGGGGTCTGCGCCGAACCCGGGGCCA
>NZ_CAAAFO010000142.1:35367-46347 GCF_900634715.1 Candidatus Protofrankia californiensis
CGGCGCACCCGGAACGGCTGGACGGCCGGGTATACGCGGACCCGGGCGGGACGGTACCGGGCCCGGACGGGCACCGGGTACCGGTCGTGCGCCGTTGCCTGAGGGAGCACCGCCGCGCGCGGCGGATCGCTGCGCACCGGTGTTCTCGACGGGGAACGACTCCTTGAGCTTTCGGACGACCGGTGCCTCGACTGTGGACGAAGCCGACTTCACGAACTCGCCGAGATCCTTCAGTTTGGCGAGTACGGTCTTGCTGTCGACGCCGAGCTCCTTGGCGAGCTCATGTACGCGGGCCTTTCCTGCCACGGTGCTCCTTTGTTCGGCCCGCGGTCCGCCCGCGTGACCCTGGTTACCTGCTGGTCGTGATCATGGCTGCGTGCTCATCGCGCGGTCATCGCTGTCTCGACCTGCTTCCATGTCGACATCTGGTGATGTCGTCCGATCTTCCGTCGACCTCGCGTCGGTGCGAAGCCTGTCATTACCATTACTCCCCAGTCATGCACTGCTCGACAAGGTACGCCCTGACATGCTCGAGTCCGAGCGGCCCTGCAACCCTCAGCGCCCGCAGGAACGCCTTGCGACGTTCCGCGAGATCGAGGCATACCCGATCGGGGTGCAGGTGCGCCCCCCGCCCAGGCATACATCGGCGAACATCTGGTCTGAGCTCACCGTCAACTACCACCGTACGCATCAAGTCCGACCGCGCCACCCGGGCGCGACACCCCACACATGTGCGGACCGGCTCCGCACGGCGTGCGCCCATCAGTCTATCTCGTTGCACCTCTGGAGTGGCCGCCGGCAGCGGGAGATCTCCGGGGGACGGACGGCGATGCGGCCCGTCGGGCAGACGCCTCGGAACCTTCCCGCGCCAGCAGGCCACTGTTACCTTCCGTGTCCGAATGGATGTCGATACGCCAGCCGGTGAGGCGCGCCGCCAGCCGGGCGTTCTGCCCCTCCCGGCCGATGGCGAGGGAGAGCTGGTAGTCCGGCACGACCACCCGCGCCGCACGGGCGGCGGGATCGGTGACTTCGACTCGAGCCACCCGCGCGGGTGACAGCGCGTTACCGACGAATGTGGCCGGCTCAGCAGACCAGTCGACGATATCGATCTTTTCGCCGCGCAGCTCGGCCATGACAGCTCGTACCCGCGCTCCCATCGGGCCGATGCAGGCGCCCTTCGGGTTCACCCCGGCGACGTTCGACCGAACTGCGATCTTGCTGCGATGACCCGCTTCCCTCGCGATCGCGGCTATCTCCACCGTACCGTCCGCCACCTCCGGCACCTCCAGCCGGAACAGGCCCTTGACCAGCTCCGGGTGGGTCCGCGACAGCGTCACCGTGGGGCCGTGCGCCCCGCGAATAACGCTCACGACATAGCACTTGATGCGGTCCCCGTGCTCGAAACGTTCACCGGGGACCTGTTCGGCGGGCGGAAGCACACCCTCAAGGGTTCCGAGATCGACCAGAACGACCTTTGACCCCGCCCGCTGTTCGTGGTGCTGGACGACACCGGAGACGACCTCGTGCTCCCGGTCGGCATACTGCCCGTAGGTGATCTCCTGCTGGGCCTCCCGCAGCCGCTGCATGATCACCTGCTTGGCCGTCATCGTGGCGATCCGGCCGAAGTCCGCGGGCGTGTCCTCCCATTCGCGCGTCATCCCGTCCAGGGAGGTCTCGCGGGCGTACACCGCCACGTGCCCCGAGGTCCGGTCGATGACCACACGCGCGTCCGCAGCCGCCCCGTCGGTGTGCCGGTAGGCGGTCAGCAGCGCGGTCTCGATCGCCTCCACCAGGGTGTCGAAGGCGATGTCCTTCTCGCGTTCGATGCCGCGCAACGCTGCCACGTCGAGTTTCATCGCTGCGCCTCCGCGTCCTGGTCCTCGTCGGTCGCGAGGTCCTCGTCGGTTGCAGGATCCTCGTCGCCGGTCACGAGATCCTCGTCGGTTGCGCGGAACTCCACCTGCACGGCGGCCCTGACCACGTCAGCGAAGGATATCCGTATCACCTCGCCGGCGGCTGCGCGCTCACCCGCCAGCACGAGTTCAGCTGCCTGCGGCCCTGCGGTGCGCACCCGCCCGAGCAGCTGCCTGCCGTCACGGATCCGCACCGACACCAGACGTCCCTGTGCCCGACGCCAGTGCCGCGGTGCCACCAGCGGACGATCGACCCCGGGCGAGCTCACTTCGAGAACGTACGGACCGGCCACCGGCGAACCCCCGGCCGCTGGTGGATCGGCCTCGGCGGCATCGAGTACGGCCGAGGCCACCCGGCTGGCCTCGGCAACCGCGTCCAGGTCCACCCCGCCGTCGCGGTCCACGACCACTCGGACCACGCTGCGGGATCCGGCACGGCTGACGGTGACGTCCTCCAGGTCGAATCCCCGCGCTGCCAGCTGCGGGGTGAGCAGGCGCACCAGCTCCGTCCGAGCCGACCGAAGCCGACCGTCCGTGCCCGGTTGTCGCGCCTGGGCGCGACGTCGCCCGCCGCCGGCATCAGCGGCACTGGTTGCGGCTACGGCGTCGCCCACGTCGACCCGCTCCTTTCCTCCGCCACGCATGGACGTGGCGCTCTCCGGAGATCCTGAGCCTACGTCCGACCCGACCCGGTTCTCCCCGCGGTGCCAGGGACCTGGGCCTCCCGAACCTCCCAGAAGCATGATCGCCCCAACTCGCCGTCCCCGCATCGCCGGGCCGACCAGCCGCCTCCGCCACTGTGACAAGCTGCTGGACCGTGAGCGCGACGGGTTCTGGTTCATGGCATCAGGGGTTGTCCCGGCGGGGTGTTCTCGGCGCGCTCCCGCTGGTCGCGACAGCCGGACTCACCAGCTGCAGCTGGACACGTTCGGTCCATGACCCGGACAATTCCACAAGTCCGAACGCTGTCGACGACGCCCTGCGCGAGTCGGTGGCGCAGTCCGAACAGGGGCTCCTCATCGCCTACGATCGGGCAATCCTCGCACATCCGTCGATCGCCGCCACGCTGGCGGTGCTACGCGCCCACCATGCCGAGCACGCCGGCCGCCTGGGGTCGCCCCCGACCGGCACCGGGTCACCCAGGGCACCCAGGTCACCCGCCGAGGGATCGCCCGCGGCCGGATCGACCGTCGCCGGTTTCACCGCCGGGCCCGCAACCGCTGCCCCGGTTCTCCCCGACCCCGCCACCGACCGGGCGGCATCCCAACAGGCCACGGTCGCCGCGCTCGTCCGGCTGGAGCAGCAGGCCGCGGCCCTGCTGCGCGCGAAGTGCCTGGTGGCGGCCGCGGGTCTCGCCCCGCTGCTCGCCAGCATCCACGCGGCCGAACTCGCCCACGCCGACCTACTCGCCCCGCTGGCCAGGTGATCGCTGTTGACGGGGATACCTGACCAGCCAGGTAACCGGGAGGCAGGCAGCCGGGCCCCGGACGATCCAGGCGCTGTCCAGGCGCTGTCCAACCTCCTGGCGGTGGAGCACGCCGCCGTGTACGCATCCGCCGCGGCCGGTGGCGCGCTGGCGCCGCTGCGGCCCGGGTCCGAATCGACCCGCGTTCTTGCCCAGAGCGCCTACACCGCCCATCGGGAGCTGCGTGACCGGCTGGTGGCCGAGATCCTCGACCGCGGCGGCACCGCACCGGCGGCCCAGCCCGCGTATCGGCTGCCGGTGGTGCCCACCGAGCTGACCAGTGCGCTCGGGCTGCTTGCCGACGTCGAGGACCGCTGCGCAGCCGCTGCCCACGACGCGCTCGGTGACCTGGCCGGTGAGGTCCGCGCGCTGGTGATCGATGCGCTGGCGGGGATGGCGGTGCGCGCCCAGCAGGCGCGCATCGCGGCGGGCCAGCCGGTGGATCAGGCCACCCGGGCACTGCCCGGCACCTGATCACCGTACGGGCCGACCGAAACCTCAGCGGCCGACCCAGGCGTCACGGTCCCGACCGAGCTCGCCGACGATCGGTGGCAGGTGTCCGCTGGCGATGTCGGCCAGCGTCACCTCCTCGAGAAGCCGGCGGAGGCTGACCCGCACGGCGATCCACACGTCCTGCAGGTGCTTGGCGGCACCTTCGTACACCGCCTCCTCCGGCCGGCGGCCCCGGACGCTGGCCAGCGGGCCGTCGGTGGCCCGGATGACCATCGCCACGGTGATCTCGTTCGCCGGCCGGCAGAGCCGGTAACCACCGTCGGCACCACGCCGGCTGAGGACCAGACCGCTGCGGCGCAGGTCGGTGAGAATGTTCTCCAGAAACCGCAGCGGCAGGTCCTGCGCGGTCGCCAGGCTCTCACCCTTGACGAGGTCGCCGTTGGATGCGGCGAGAGTGAGCAACGCACGCAGGGCATAGTCAGCTCGCGCGGAGATCTGCATGCATCCATCTTGCCGGTCATGGTCCCATCACGCCCCACACGGGTGTTGCCTGTGGGTCCGTGGTCTGCCGCACGTGTCCGCCGCAGGTGTCCCGCCGGCGCCGGCAGACCCTGGACGAATTTTCGGCGACGATCACTGAGCGTGCGATGACCGCTTAGCGTGACTGCGTGAGCAGCAGCCCACGACGCGCGCGCATCCGGCGGTCGACGGCGTTGAAGGCCGCGTCCACCAGCACCCCGATAACGAAGATCGTCATCATCATCGCCAGCACGCCCACCGTGTCCAGGAGTTGCCGGCTGTCCTCCAGGTCCGAGCCGATGGAGGGATGACCAGGGACGACGACGAGAAGTTCGCCGGCCATCAGGCTGCGCCAGGCGAATGCCCAGCCCTGCTTCAACCCGGCCACCACCGACGGCAGGGCCGCCGGTGCCACCACCAGGCGGTAGAGCTTCAGGCCGCGCGCGCCCATGGTCTGGCCGAGCCGGGTCAGCAGGGGAGGGACGTAGTCGATGCCGCTGATGACACCGTTGGCGATCGACGGCGCCGCACCGAGCACGACGACGAACAGGATCGCCGACTCAGTGAGCTTGAACAGCAGGATCGCCAGCGGGAACCAGACGATGGACGGCATCGTCTGCAACGCCGTGATGAACGACCCGACTGCGGACCGTATCAGGGAGAAGCGGGCCACGGCCAGGCCGACGATCGCGCCGATGAGGATGGCCAGTACGTAGCCGGCCAGGGCACGCTGCAAGGTACGGGCGGCGGCCGACCAGAAGTTACCGGTCGTGATCCGGTTTCCCAGGTCCGACAGCGCCTCGCCCGGCCCTGGCAGCACATAGGAGGGCTTCCAGCCACTCCACACCACGATCTGCCACAGCAGCAGGAAGATTACGACCGCTCCCAGCTTCGGCCAGGTTGCCGACCAGACCCTGAGGGCCAGTGGAGGCCGGGGCTCGACGGCCGTTTCGAGGGCGTCGAGACCAGCAAGGGTGATGTCGACGTCACCGGCGGGCGCAACCGGCAGCTTATGCAACGCGTTGGGCCCGACCGTGGTCTCAGTGACCATGACGCCCCACCTCCTCACGCAGTCGGTCAGTGACGGTCACGGCCAGCGCAGCCACATCGGGTGAGTCAATGCGGCGGGGACGCGCCAGCCCGACGTCGAAGATCTCGGCCACCCGCCCCGGCCGGCTCGACAGCAGCACGATGCGGTCGCCGAGCCGCACGGCCTCTCGCACGTCGTGGGTGACGAACAGGATGGTCACGCCGCTTTCCCGCCAGATCCGTTCCAGCTCGTCGTGCAGCAGGTCGCGCGTCATCGCGTCCAGCGCACCGAAGGGCTCGTCCATGCACAGGACGTCCACCTCCTGAGCGAACGCCCTGGCGAGACTGACTCGCTGGCGCATGCCACCGGAGAGCTCGTGGGGACGCTTGTCGGCCAGGCCGGCAAGGCGGACGAGCGCGAGCAGTTCCTCGACCCGGGATCGCCGGTCGGCCTTGGGGACGCCGCGGATCTTCATCGGCAGGGCGACGTTCCCCCCGGCGGTCAGCCACGGCAGCAGAGCCGAGTCCTGGAACATCAGGCCGACCCTGCGCCCACCGACGTCCACCGTGCCGGAACTAGGCTGGTCGATACCAGCGAGGATGCCCAGCAACGTCGACTTTCCACAGCCGGAGGCACCCAACAGGCAGACGAACTCCCCCGGCCGGGCGTCGAAGGAGACGTTGTCGAGTGCGTGGACCCGGTGTGAGCCGGACCCGAAGGTCCGGCTCACATTGTCGATCCGGACCGCGCTCGCGTCGATGACAGCGGTCACTGGAATCTGCTCCCCCTACGCCACCTTTGGCCCGCTAGCGATATAGAACGCATGGCTACTGCGCAGCCACCGACGGTTTGCCACTTGCCGTCAGCGCCGCGTTCACAGCCGTAAGATCAAAAATTCCGTTCAGGTCGACCTTGGCAAGCAGACCGAGTTCCGTAGCATGATCGGCCGAGGCGACGAGGGACGACGCGATCGGGTCGGCCGTGAACGTCAGGCGCTTCCACGCCGGATTGATGACGGCGTCGGCCAACGGCTTGCCGGACAGCTTCGCCAACCCCTGATTGGTCACCTGCTGCCCCTTGACCGGATCGGCGTTGAGAGCCTCGATCGAGGCGACGTTCGCCTCCACCAGACGCTTGACGATCTCAGGGTTGCTCTTGAGATAGTCGGTGCGCACCAGCAGCAAGGTGGTGACGAACTTGCCGTTCGGCCACTGGGACGCCTCGTCGACCAGCAGCTTTCCGCCGTCGGAGATCAGCCGCGACAAGGTCGGCTCAGGTACCCAGGCGCCGTCGATGGCGCCGGACTTGAAGGCGTCCACCGTCACCGTGTTGTCCTGTGGACGGACCTGGACGTCGCCGCCACCGCTCTTGTCGGTCGCCAGACCATGCTGCTTGAGGTAGTACCGCAGGGCCACGTCCTGGGTGTTGCCGAGGCTCGGGCTGGCGATCGTCTTGCCCCGCAGCTGCTCGACCGAGGTGATGTCGCTCTTCACCACCAGGCCGGCACCGCCGGACGTCGCCCCCGAAATGATCCGGACAGCCTCGCCCTTGGACTTGGTGAAGGCGTTGACCGCCGGGTTCGGCCCGATATAAGTGGCATCGAGCGCACCGGAAACGAGCGCCTCAGCCGCCTGGACACCCGAGTTGAACGTCGGGGTCTCCAGTTTCACGCCCGGGCCGAGCTTCTGCGCGAAGATACCCTGATCAAGACCGTAAATGGCGGGTGCATGGGTGAGATTCGGAAAATAACCGAGCCGCAGGGTTCCCGTCGGACTGCCGGTTGAGCTTCCGGCGGTGACGGTGGTGTCATCTCCCCCGCTCGAGCAGGCCGTTGCCGCCAACGCCAGCGCGCCGGCCGCGAGCAGTGGCGTGATCCGACGCCACAGCCTCCTCGATGACATGAGTGTTCCCTTCCACCATGGCACCTCGCGGTGCCATGCAATCCGATCGAAGTGGTCGAGAAACAGAGGATGCCAGACTTAATGCAAGGTCGCCAACTTGCTCACCTGACGTAACAAAACGGCAACGGCAGCGCATCACCCGCACGCAAAAAGCGCAGCGGTCAGAAAAGGATCGACGCGAAGGTCCCGACCCGGTAGAAACCCACCCGGTCGTAAGCCCGGCGGGCGGCGTGGTTGTACTCGTTGACGTAGAGGCTCACGATGGGCGCGAAGGTGGCCTGCGCGATCGCCACGACACTCGCCGTACCCGCCGTCCCGAGCCCCCTGCCCCGCCGCTCCGGGGCCACCCAGACCCCCTGGATCTGACAGACGTCTCCGGCGACTGCGCCGATTTCGGCTTTGAACACCACACGCCCGTCCTCGATACGGGCAAAGGAGCGACGCTGGTTGACGAACTCGGCGACCCGGGCCCGGTAGAGGGTGCCGCCGTCGCCACGGAGGGGAGACACCCCGATCTCCTCGGTGAACATCGCCACGCACGCCGGCAACAGCACGTCCAGCTCGTCCGGCCGAACCCGACGGACGGCCGGATCCGGAGCGATCTCAGGCGGACCGGAGATCGCCAGCAACGGCTGGTCCGCTCTGACCTCGCGGGCCGGCCCCCAGGCCGGTTCCAGGTGCTGCCACATCGCCTGCACCGTTTCGGCCACGCCGACGATCGAGGAACATCGGCGGCCCTGGCGGCGGGCCCGTTCGGCGAACGCCTTCGCTGACGCCGGACCCGCCGCCACCGGCCAGAGGTTCGCACCCGAATAGCAGACCGCGGTCAGCCGGCCGTCGACCATGTGGCCCCACATCTGCGCCCCGAGCCGCCAGGGAGCGAGTCCGCATGCCTGCACACGGGAGGCGACGAACACGTCGGCGATCGGGTTGCGCGCGAGCACCTCCCGCACCGCCGGCAGATCGCGGTCGTCAAGCAGGCGGGTGGGAGCGGAGCGCAGCGGGAGGCCCATCGTCACGGATGCTCGGGGACTACCCGACCGACACCGACGGCTCGCCAGAGGCCCCCTCGGCCTCCATCTGCTCGGCCAGCCGCATGGCCTCCTCAATGAGGGTTTCCACGATCTGAGCTTCGGCGACAGTCTTGATGACCTTGCCCCGGACGAAGATCTGACCCTTGCCGTTACCCGAGGCCACCCCGAGGTCGGCCTCGCGTGCCTCACCGGGACCGTTGACCACGCAGCCCATGACGGCGACCCGCAGCGGCACGGTCATACCGTCCAGGCCGGCGCTGACCTCCTCGGCCAGCTTGTACACGTCGACCTGGGCACGACCACACGACGGGCAGGACACGATCTCCAGGGTGCGCTGCCGCAATCCCAGGGACTCCAGGATGCCGATGCCGACCTTCACCTCTTCGACGGGCGGTGCGGACAACGAGACCCGCAGCGTGTCCCCGATGCCCTCGGACAACAGCGCGCCGAAGGCCACGGCCGACTTGATCGTTCCCTGGAACGCCGGACCCGCCTCGGTGACCCCGAGGTGCAGCGGGTAGTCGCAGCGCTGCGCCAGCAGCCGGTATGCCTGGACCATCACGACCGGGTCGTGGTGCTTCACGGAAATCTTGATGTCGGTGAAGCCGTGCTCCTCGAACAGGGAGCACTCCCACAATGCCGACTCGACCAGCGCTTCGGGGGTGGCCCGTCCGTACTTGGCCAGCAGGCGCTTGTCCAACGAGCCGGCGTTCACCCCGATGCGGATCGGGGTACCGGCGGCGATGGCGGCCCGGGCGATCTCCCCGACCTTGTCGTCGAACTCCTTGATGTTCCCGGGGTTGACGCGGACGGCGGCACAGCCGGCGTTGATCGCCGCGAACACGTACTTCGGCTGGAAATGGATGTCGGCGATCACCGGGATCGGCGACTTCTTCGCGATGGCGGGCAGCGCGTCCGCATCGTCCTGGCTGGGGACGGCCACCCGCACGATCTGACAGCCGGCCGCGGTCAGCTGCGCGATCTGCTGCAGGGTGGAGTTGACATCGGATGTGAGTGTCGTGGTCATGGACTGGACGGAGACGGGCGCGTCCCCGCCGACCGGCACGTTGCCGACATGAATCTGCCGGCTGCGGCGCCGGGAGGCAATCGAGAGGGCCGGCGCCTCAGGCATGCCGAGAGTTACGGTCACGATGTCCTCACTGGCGTGTCGATGGTCACGATGGTCAGAAGCTGGACGAAAGCCACGAAGTGTTACCACTACCGGTTTTCCGGATATCGGCGGCGTAAAAAGTTGTGATCACGCCCTCTTCGGCCGACTAGTTGAATCTGATCGGATTGACGATGTCGGCAGACAGGATGAGCAGGCTCAGCAGGACGAAGAAGGCGACCATTGCATACGCCGCGGGCAGGAGCTTCACAAGGTCGACACGTTTGACCGGGCCCCGGTAACCGGTCAGCCTGCGCACGCCGTGGCGCGCCTGTTCGAAGCCGAGAACCGCCAGGTGCCCACCGTCGAGCGGGAACAGCGGGAGGAGGTTGAACAGACCGACCGCCAGGTTGACACCGGCCACGAGAACGACGAAGTCACCTATGCGCTGACTCGCGGACACGTCCGGGGCGGACAGCAGCTCGCCGCCGGCGCGGGCCGCGCCGACCACACCGACCAGCCCGTTGGGATTGCGGTCGGGACTGAACAGGTTCGCAACCTCGCCGAGCCGGTGCACGAGCGTGTCGTACATGCCGGTGACACCGCTGCCCAGGACACTCATGGTCTTCGGGACAGCCGAGATCGGATTGTACCGGACGGTGTCGTAGCCCTGCCCGATCCCGATCGCTCCGACGAGGTCGTTGCCGGCGAGCCCGGTCTGGCGGTCACGCTTGACCGAGACCAGCTCCGGGCGCAATGCGACGGTCTGGCCGTCCCGGTCCACCACGAGGGTCGCGATCCCCGCGCCATGGTCGCGGATGAGGCGGGTGAACTGGCTCCAGTTCGTGATCGGCGTGCCGTCGAAACTCACCACCCGGTCACCCGCGCGCACACCCGCGCGTTCGGCCGGACCGGCCGGCGTGCCCGGGGAGCACTCGTTCGCCACCGGCACGCAGACGGTTCTGCCGACCGTGTTCTCGCTGGGGCGTGAGGTACCCAGCGCCAGCAGCACGCCGTAGATCAGCACAAGTGCGATGACGAAGTGCATGAACGATCCGGCCACCAGCACGACGGCCCGCTGGTATGCCGGCCGGGTGTGGAACGCCCGGTGGGCGTCGGCCGGGTCGATCTCCTCGAGCGGGGTCATCCCCTCGATCTTGACGAACCCTCCGGCCGGCAGCGCCTTGATGCCGTACTCGGTCTCACCCCGTGTACGGGACCACAGCGTGGGGCCGAATCCGACGAAGAACTTCGACGCCTTCATCCCGTAGTGGCGGGCCGTCACAAAATGACCGGCTTCGTGCAGGAGGATGGAGACGAGTAGAGCGAGCGCGAACGCGACGATGCCGATTGCGTTGGTCATGGTGCGGTCACGCCCCGATCGCAGCGCTACAAGACCCTATTGGGTACCCCTCGGTCACGAAGGCATCACGACTCGATCAGGCTCCTTGGTCGATGAGGGCACGCACCCGAGCGCGCGCGTCCTGCTCGGTGTCCAACACCTCATCCAGGCTCGGACGTTCCACAACGGTATGCGTTGTGACCACCTCGGCCACC
>NZ_CAAAFO010000142.1:46905-48761 GCF_900634715.1 Candidatus Protofrankia californiensis
GGTGGCCGAGGAAGGCCGCCACAGCCTCCTCGTTGGCGGCGTTGAAGACGGCCGGAGCGGTCCCACCGCGGCGACCGGCCTCGCGGGCGAGGTCGACCGCGGGAAACACGGTGGCGTCCAGCGGCTCGAAGGTCAGCGACTGCGCCCGGCGCCAGTCCATCGGAGCCTGAGCATGGGGAACCCGGTCGGGCCATCCCAGGGCGAGGGCGATCGGCAGACGCATGTCCGGCGGGGACACCTGGGCCAGCGTGGACCCGTCGGTGAACTCGACCATCGAGTGCACCAACGACTGCGGATGGACGACAACGTCGATGTCGTCGTAGGGCACGCCGAAGAACAGATGCGCCTCGATCAGCTCGAGACCCTTGTTCATCAGGGTGGCCGAGTTGATCGTGACGAGCGGCCCCATGTCCCACGTCGGGTGCGCAAGGGCCTGTTCGGGCGTCACCTGGCCCAACTGGTCACGAGTGCGGCCCCGGAACGGCCCGCCGCTTGCGGTCAGGACGAGCTTGCGCACCTCCGAGGCCCGACCACCGCGCAGGCACTGGGCGAGCGCGGAGTGCTCGGAGTCCACCGGGACGAGCCGGGACGGGTCACCGCCGAGGGCGTCGAGTACCAGCGGGCCACCGGCGACGAGCGACTCCTTGTTGGCCAGGGCCACCGTGCGACCCGCACGCAGCGCCGCGAGCGTCGGGGCGAGGCCCACCGAACCGGTGATGCCGTTGAGAACGACGTCGCACGGCCAGGCGGCGATCTCCGTGGCGCCGTCCGGCCCGGTGAGGATCTTCGGGATGGCGTACTCGCCCCGGCGGAAGCCCCGCCGGGAGGCCTCCGCGTAGAAGGCGAGCTGCAGGTCCTGCGCGGCGGAGGCACGGGCCACACCAACCGCCTCGACGCCCAGCTCAAGCGCCTGGGCGGCCAGCAGGTCGACCCTCCCACCACCGCCGGTAAGCGCCACGACGCGGAACCGATCGGGATTGCGTTTCACCACATCAATGGCCTGGGTTCCGATCGAACCGGTCGAACCGAGCAGGACAACCTCACGCGGGGGCGGTGACTCGACCACGTCGACCATTGTCGCAGGCGCCACCCGACTACGCCGACACCTGTTCGCAGGCCGACACCCGACCCTGCCTGGGCAGGACCACCCGCGCCTGGAACGGGGCAGTGGTCACCAATAATATGGCATTTGTCATATTCGCGACCTGCTCATCCCAACCGTCGGGATTTCCCGAGGAAGTAGTAACCGAACGTTACTATATGCACGGCGCATCCATGTTTGCACGCACGGTCTGTCGTCACAGCCAGGTCGGGCGCGCTGGGTCGGGGCGCTTCCACCGCCGGTCGGCCGTGACCGGTCAGGTGCGCCCGCCCGCTACCCGGTCGGGTTCGGCGCCCCGGTGACGGACGCCGGCAGCGGATGCCCCCTGAAGTAGGCCAGGACGACCTGCGTGGCGCTGAACTGCGCGCGGGCCGCTCCCTTCGGGGGGGTGGCGTCGGGGTCCGGCCAGACGTGCCCGCCGCCCTGGACTGCCAGCAGGCCCACGTCACGCCCACCTGGGCAGGCCGTGTAGACCAGTCGTTGAATCGAGCTGGTGTCCCGCACCCAGGGGCCCGGCGGGCCGCAGCCCACAAATCCGGCGTAGCGGTCGAGCCGGGCCTGCAGCCGCTGCGCCTGGGTGCCGTCGAAGGGAGCGGGACGGTCGACCCCCCCGCCTTCCAGCGGCGTCACCGGGTCACTCGTACCGTTGACGGCCAGCAGACTCGGCGGCGGCCCGGAACAGCTGTCGGGCATGACGGCGGAGGCCACGGGGACCACCGCGGCGAACACGCCCGGCAGTGCGCAGGCCGCGGTC
>NZ_CAAAFO010000142.1:49087-55497 GCF_900634715.1 Candidatus Protofrankia californiensis
GAAGTTCCACCTGCCACCCACGCCGTCCGGTCGGACGACCGCGTAGCCGGCCTTGGCGCCGAACTCGGCCAGGTGGGCGTAGCCCTCCACCGCGGCGGCGTTCTCCCCGAAAGCATGGAAGACGAAAACCAGCGGGAGCGACCTGGTCCGGGCATCCGCAGCGGGAACGGCGAGCTGATAGACGCGGGTGTCCGTACCGACCCGGACCGACTGCTGGCTCGACCCGGCCGGGATGCTCTTCCCGGACACGCATCCGCTCACCGCAGCCGGCGACGCCGACGCCGACGCCGACGGCGTACCGGAAGCACTCGCCGGACCCGGCGGCGCGCTCGCGGCACTGTCGGGTGCGCCCGCGCCGACCGACTGCTCGACCCGGGTGGCCGTGCCGCCGTCACCGCCACCGAAGTACAGGACCAGCCCAATAACGATCAGTATTGCCCCGGTCGCCGCGGTGACCGGCACCCACAGGGGGTTGCGGTGGCGACGGGAGACGGCCCGGCGGGAGGAACGGCGTTCACCTGCGGGCACGGCCGCTCCCGTCCAGCCTGCCGTCCGAATCCGACCCATCCGAATCCGGCCTATCCGTCCCAGCCGGTCCGTCCGGCCCGTCCGCGGCGAGCTGCCCGCAGGCTGCCGCGATGTCGCGCCCCCTGGTATCACGAACGGTAGCGGCTATACCGCGCAACCGTAACCGGCGGACGAACTCGCGCTCCCTGCGCCGTGCGCTGGCCTGCCAGGACACGCCCCGGGTCGGGTTGAGGGGTATCAGATTGACATGCGCAAGCCTGCCCGTGAGCAGCTCGGCCAGGGCATCGGCACGTTCCGGCTGATCGTTGACATCGTCGATCAGGGCGTACTCGATGCTGACCCGGCGGCCGGTCGTCTCGCCGTACTCCCACGCGGCAGCAAGGACCTCGGCCACGGGCCAGCGCCTGTTCACCGGAACCAGACGGTCGCGCAGCTCGTCGTCGGGCGCGTGCAGGGAGACGGCCAGCGTCACCGGCAGACCGGTGCCGGCGAGCCTGCGTATCGCCGGCACCAGCCCCACGGTGCTGACGGTGATCGAACGGGCGGACAGACCGAGGCCGTCCGGTGGCGGGGCAGTCAGTGCCCGCAGCGCCGTGATCACCGTGGCGTAGTTCGCCAACGGCTCCCCCATGCCCATGAACACCACGTTCGACAGCCGGGTCGGCCCGCCGGCAAGCCCACCGCGGGTGAGGACCCGAGCCGCCCCGACCACCTGCTCGACGATCTCGGCGGCGGACAGGTTGCGGGTAAGCCCGCCCTGGCCGGTGGCGCAGAACGGGCAACCCATGCCGCATCCGGCCTGGCTGGACACACAGACCGTGGCCCGGTCCGGGTAACGCATCAGGACGGACTCGATCAGGACCCCGTCGAAGGCCCGCCACAGCGTCTTGCGCGTCGCGCCGGCATCACAGGTCATGACCTTGGCCGGGGCCAGCAGCACGGGCAGCAACGCGCCCAGGAGCGCCGCGCGGGAGGCGGCGGGAAGATCCGTCATCACTTCGGCGTCGCCCGCGCCGAGGTGTCTGGCGAAGTAGTGCCGCGAGATCTGGTCCGCCCGGAAGGCTGGTTCGCCGAGCGACACGGCGAGCTCACGTCGCTGCGCGGTGGTCAGATCGGCGAGATGACGAGGCGGCCGCGCCCTGGCTGCGCTGACAAGCGGCAACGACCGGGAAACGGCGGACGAAGCAGCGCGGGGAGACGAAGCAGCGGAGGAAGCGGTCATGGCCCGTCCAGTCTGCCAGGTCACGACGGCGGCACGAAAGCAGTGATCAACAACCAGGCCACGGGAGCCGTGCAGAGCACCGAGTCCAACCTGTCCATGATCCCACCGTGCCCCGGCAGCAGGGTACCCATGTCCTTGATCCCGATGTCCCGCTTGAGCAGCGACTCACCGAGGTCACCGATGGTGGCGGTGCACGCGACCGCAAGACCCAGCACCACCCCCTGCCAGACGGCGGCGTGCAGGGTCCAGGCCATCGACACACCAGCGACGATCACGCAGGTGACGGCGGAACCGGCAAAGCCCTCCCACGACTTCCCCGGGGACACGTTCGGGGCGAGTTTGTGCCGGCCGCCGGAGAGCACACCGGCCGTGTAGCCGCCGATGTCACTGGCGACCGCGGTGGCCAGACAGGCAACCATCCGCCGAGGTCCGTCCGGTGGGCTGGTCAGCAGCGCGGCGAAACCAGCCGGTAGGCCCACATAGGCCGCGCAGAACGCCCCCGCGGCCACGTCGTGGAGCAGGTGACCGTCCCGGTAAGCAAGACGCCACGCGGTCACCATGACGACGGTCGCGGCCAGGGTCACCACCAGTCCGGAGGTACCCGCGGCGTAGGCGACCGCGGGCATCGCCGCCGTACCCGCCGCGAGCGGCGGCAACGCGATCCTTCCTCCGACCAGACGCAGCGCCCTGACCAGTTCATAGGTACCAACCGCCATCGCCACACAGATGACGGCGATCCACAGTGGACGGACGGTGAACAGGGGGACGATGATGATCAGGGCCAGCGCGACCCCGACGACGATCGCGGCCGGAAGATCCCGTCCAGCCCGGATGCCACGGACCCGGGGCGCGCCGACCACCCGCCCGGTGCGGGTCACGCCGTCATCCCCGCCCGCGGCTGCGGCCAGGCTTGTGGCAGGGCAGCAGCGGCGGACGAAGAGAGTACCGCCATGGCGCCTGTTCTACTCACGGCAGCGGACAACAACGCAGGACAACCGTCGGCTGTCGATGTCGTTCAGACCGCCAGCAGCTCCGACTCCTTGTGCCGCAGCAGCTCATCCACCTGGCTGACATAACGGTGCGTTGCCTCGTCCAGGTCCTTTTCCCCGCGCCGGCCTTCGTCCTCCCCGGCGTCACCGTCGCGAACGATGCGGTCGATCGCATCCTTGCTGTGGCGACGCACGTTGCGGATGCTGACCCTGGCCTCCTCCGCCTTCGCCCGGGCAACCTTGGCCAGGTCACGCCGACGCTGCTCGGAGAGCTCCGGGAACAGGCAGCGGATGATCGTACCGTCGTTGCTCGGGTTCACCCCGAGGTCGGAGTCACGCACGGCCTTCTCGATGGCGGCCAGCGAGCCCTTGTCGTACGGGGTTATGATCACCATTCTCGCTTCCGGGATGTGGAACGATGCGAGCTGGTTCACCGGGGTGGGCGCGCCGTAGTAGTCGACGAGAACCTTCGAGAACACCGACGGGGTGATCCGCCCCGTCCGGATGTTGGCAAAGTCGTCCTTCGCGACCGAGACCGCCTTGTCCATCTTCTCCTCGGCCTCGAGGAGCACATCGTCGATCACCGTCGTCCTTCCGTCCCGCCCTCGTCCACACTGACCAGGGTGCCGATCTTCTCACCGCGGACGGCTCGCAGTATGTTCCCTTCCGTCAGCAGGTCGAAAACCACGATCGGCAACCTGTTGTCCATGCACAGGCTGATGGCCGTAGCGTCCATGACCTTCAGCCCACGAGACAGCACCTCGCCGTAGACGAGCGTGTCGAAGCGAACCGCATGGGGGTTCGTTGTCGGGTCGGCGTCATACACACCGTCGACCTTGGTGGCCTTGAGAACAGCCTGCGCCTTGATCTCCAGGGCACGTTGCGCGGCAGTGGTGTCGGTGGAGAAGAACGGCGCCCCCAGCCCCGCGCCGAAGATGACAACCCGACCCTTCTCCAGGTGCCGGATAGCACGCAGGGGCAGGTAAGGCTCGGCGACCTGCCCCATGGCAATCGCCGTCTGCACCCGTGTGACCACCCCCGCACGCTCGAGGACATCCTGCAGCGCCAGACAGTTGATCACAGTGCCGAGCATCCCCATGTAGTCGGCCCGGGCGCGGTCGACGCCGCGCTCAGCAAGGAGCTGCCCACGGAACATGTTGCCGCCGCCGACTACGATCGCGACCTCGATACCTGTCCGGCTCACCTCACCGATCTGGCGAGCGATCGTCGCAAGCGTGTCCGGATCGATGCCAAGCGACTCGCTACCGGCAAATGCTTCGCCGGACAGCTTCAGCAACACGCGTCGCCAACGCACCTCCGTGACGTCACAACCGGGTGGAGCCGCTTCTGCATCCCTGATGGCGTTTTCGATCACGATCGGCCCCCTTGCCGTCGGCTACGATCATCGGCCGGTGGATATGCACTGCGAGTAGTCTGCCCTACCCGATCGGGCTGCAGAACCTCTGGCCGCCACTTCCGATTCGTTCGACGTACACATGACGGACAGGAGGAACGAAACACCTCCTGGTGAAGTCGGCGATCTGTCACGTCGGCGCGGCTGACGTCGGCCTTCCCGGTCCTGTCGTCCCTCTCCCGGCGAGGGGGTAGCGCGGATCAGGCCGTCTTGACGTTGAACCGAGCGAACCGGCTAACTTCGATCTTCTCACCGAGCGAGGATCCGGCCTGCTCCAGCAACGCACGGATGGTGATCTTGCCATCCCGGACCCAGGCCTGCTCAAGCAGAACGACCGACTTCACATAGCCGTTCAGACGACCCTCCACAATCTTCGGGAGAGCCTGGTCGGGCTTGCCCTCCTCGCGAGCCGCCGCCTCGTAGATCTTCTTTTCCTGTTCGATGACCTCGTTCGGGATCTGCTCCGCGGTCACGTAGAGCGGATCCGCCGCCGCGATGTGCTGCGCAATGTCGCGTGCGAGCTGCTTGAACTGGTCGGTCTTCGCGACGAAGTCGGTCTCGCACTTCAGTTCCAGAAGAACACCGATGGTGGGAGGCAGCTGCGGGTCGGTCTTGTGCAGGTAGGACTCCACCAGACCGTTGGAAGCACTGCGCCCAGCCCGCTTGGCAACCTGCGCCAAGCCCTTCTCCCGCAGCCAGGACTTGGCCTTCTCGAAGTCGCCGTCGTTTTCGACGAGCGCTTTCTTGACGTCACTCATCCCGGCGCCGGTGAGTTCCCGGAGCTTGCGAATGTCAGCGGCTGTGATTTCTGCCATGGTGCTCTTCTCGTTCCGTCCGGCTGCTGGTGTTTGTGGGAGCTACCGGGCCTCCGGCAACGCGATCATTGTTTTTTCGCGCTGCCGGAGGCCGGAGTCCATGGGGTCGCTACTGGGTCTTGTGGGTCTTGCGAGGACGTGCTGGTGGTACGCCACGCACCACGCCCGGGCCGCGAGACCACCGACAGTGATATCAGGTCTGCCCTGCGCAGGCTTCGCGTGTGCCGCCGGTACGGAAGACTCCGGCACGACGGTACGGCTACGCGAAGGCGGGGCAGGGAGCGTCCGGGATGGTTCAGACCCGGGCGGTCGCGGCACCCACCGCGGAAACCGGATCGGAGTCGGGGTGTGCCACTGCGTTCGGCGGGTCGCTGACCGCCTGCTCCGCATCGGGGTCGGCTGCCGTCGCCGGCGCCGTCGCAGCTGCCGGGGAAGCCTGCCCCTGCAGCAACTCCTGCTCCCACTCGGTCAGCGGCTCCCCGCCGCTTGCCGCCTCCGGCTTGACGTCCACCGCAGTCGACCCGCCCGCACGGGAGACCAGCCCGTCCGCCACGGCGTCCGCCACCACCCGGGTGAGCAGGGTCGCGCTGCGGATGGCGTCGTCGTTGCCGGGAATCGGGTAGTCGACCTCGTCCGGGTCGCAGTTGGTGTCCAGGATCGCGACGACCGGGATTCCCAGCTTGCGAGCCTCGCCGACAGCGATGTGCTCCTTCTTGGTGTCGACGACCCAGACCGCACTCGGCACGCGGGTCATGTCCCGGATACCGCCGAGAGTCCGCTCGAGCTTGGCTTTCTCCCGGGACAGAACGAGCTGTTCCTTCTTCGTCCGGACCTCGGTGCCGCCGGTCAGCTCGATCTCCTCGAGTTCCTTCAGCCGCTGGAGACGCTTGTACACCGTGGAGAAGTTGGTGAGCATGCCACCCAGCCAGCGCTCCTTGACGTAGGGCATGCCGACCCGCTGCGCCTGCTCCTCGATGGCTTCCTGGGCCTGCTTCTTCGTACCGATGAACAGGACGGTGCCGCCGTGCGCGACGGTCTCCTTGACGAAATCGTAGGCACGATCGATGTAGGACAGGGTTTGCTGCAGGTCGATGATGTAAATGCCATTGCGTTCCGTGAAGATGAAACGCTTCATCTTCGGGTTCCAGCGCTTCGTCTGGTGCCCGAAATGCACACCGCTTTCAAGCAGCTGCTTCATGGTGACGACGGCCACGGCTCGTCGCTCCCTTCTGCGCCGGGCGTACCGACGCACCTCGGTTACCGGCTCCGGCCGGCGACCGGAGCCCCTGACGCCCTGCTGGCCCCTACCACCGCGCACAGCGGCGGACCGAGGAAGCCTTCCAGCCGTACCGGGAGGGCAGGCAGAGAAGGGCGTGTGGATTCAGCTCAATCGATCGAGCTGTGTTCCCGATCCTACGCCCACCCGCATACCGCCCCCCAGC
>NZ_CAAAFO010000142.1:55820-59422 GCF_900634715.1 Candidatus Protofrankia californiensis
GGTTGTCCACAGGCACGCGCCCAGCCGTGACTGCCGGGCCCGAACCGGTCACCGTGACAACAGCGGGAGCGGACGCGAGTCACCACGGACGCCCCCCGGCCCCTCGGACCGAGACGGTGCGATCACACCTGCCGTGCCGGCGAGGACTCGTGGGCCACCCGCCCGAAGCACGCCAGCAGCCTTCGAAGACTCGATCATGGTATCGCGCCGCCGAAGGCCCGGAAATCCGGAGGCGCCATGACCCCGCCGTCCCGACACCGTGCGTTCCTCTTCTTCCTGCTGATGACCGCGCTGCTCGCCCTCGTGGCCGCCGGATGGCCGCATCCGGTGGTCAGCTACGGCACCCGGGCGGCCACGTCCCCCATCCGGCCGACACCTGCGCAGCCGACCCCTCCACCGTCGGCGCCCGCGCAGCCAGCACCCGCACAGTCGCCCGCCGCACAGTCGGCGCCCGCGCGGCCGGTACCGCTTGCCGGCACCGTCAGCGTGAACCCGCTGTCGCCGACCGGTGCCGCCCTGGGATCAGCCGGACCTGCCTGGCATGCACCGCTGGACGGACCGCTCACCCTCGGCCGTGGCTTCAGTCCGCCGTCGTCACCGTACGGTCCCGGCCACCGCGGCATCGACCTCGTGGCCGCCCCGGGGGCACAGGTGCGTGCCGCCGGTCGGGGAATCGTCTCGTTCGCCGGCATGATTGCCGGGCGAGGCGTAACAACCATCAGCCACGGGTCGCTGCGGACGACCTACGAGCCGGTGGATCCAGCCGTCACCACCGGCCAGACGGTGGCTGCGGGCGAAACAATCGGCCGGCTCGTGGCCGGGCATCCCGGCTGCCCCGCGGATGCCTGCCTGCACTGGGGCCTGCGCGAAGGGGCTCGCTACCTCGATCCGCTCGGCCTGCTCCGGCGCCGGCCACCGAGGTTGTTGCCCATCGGGTGACATGCCCGCCGCTGTTCGTCGGTCGTCAGGCCCGTGGGTGCCCCTGCTCGAACGCGGCACGCAGTCGTTCCGGTGTGACGTGAGTGTAGATCTGTGTTGTGGCGGGACTGGCATGGCCGAGGAACTCCTGCACCGACCGGAGATCCGCGCCGCCTTCCAGCAGATGTGTGGCTACGGAGTGGCGGATGCCGTGCGGGCTCATCGACCCGGTCCCGTCGACCGCGGCAATACGGGCGTCAAGAATGCGCCGGACCGCCCTGGGATCGAGCCGGCGGCCACGCACCCCCAGGAACAGCGCCCGTCCACTGCCGGCTCCGGCAAGTACGGGGCGGCCGATCTCAAGCCAGGTCCGCAGTGCCCGCTGGGCGGGCACGCCAAAGGGGACGGCACGCTCGCGCCCACCCTTGCCACGGACTCTCACCAACCGTCGCTCGTCATCGACGTCGTCGAGGTCGAGACCGCACAGTTCGCTGACGCGGGTGGCGGTGGCGTACAGCAGCTCGAGTACGGCGTCGTCGCGGACGACAACCGCGGTCTGAGCGGGTCCGGGTGGGTCACTGCCCGAAACCGATCGGAGGCCCGTCGCCAACAGATCCCACGCCTGGGTGGCGGTCAGCACATCCGGTAGCGTCGCTGCTCGCCGGGGACTCGCCAGCCGCTCCGCGACATCGGTGGCCAGCCATCCTCGCCGAGCCGCGAACGCGCTGAAGCTGCGCGCCACCGAGGCCCGCCTGGCCAGTGTGGCGCTGGCAGCGCCGTTGGCACGCATCCCGGCAAGCCAACCGCGCAGCACTCCGAGGTCGAGACCGGTCAGTTCGTCGAGCCCCACGCCATGGGCGTACTTGCGCAGATGAGCGAGATCGGCCTGGTAGGCACGAACGGTTTCCGGGGACCGGTTCCGCTCAGTCGCCAGATGGCGAAGGTATGCGCAGACCGCGACGTCCCAGGAAGCCGCCGCATCCCGGGAAGCCGTGACGTTCCCGGAGACAGGATCCTGGGAGTCAGCGACCGCACCGCCCATCCGACGCACAGTGCCCTGCGCTCACCTCCGTGTCAACAACGGCCGGCTGGTTCGCAACGCCCCGATGTACCGGCCGCGGACGGTGCCCGGCCCAGTGCCGTCAGGCGGTATCCGTCGTTGCGGAGCTCCACCAGACCCTCGACGACCAGCGGACCCATCAGCGCCTGCACCGTTTCAGGCCGTTCCCCGAGTCGCTGTGCCAGCATCGCCGCTCCCACCGACCTGCGTGCCGGCATCACGTCCAGCATGCGGCGAACCAGCTCGGGCAGGCCGTCGCGGGAGCCGGTGTCCGCCGGCGGGTATTCGGCGAGCTCACCGATGCCGCCGATCTCCTCGCAGACCTCGGCGGCATCGGTGACCAGGACGGTCTGTTCGCGGTGGGTCCGTAGCAGACGGTGGCATCCGACGCTGGTGACACTCGTGACCGGCCCCGGCACAACCATCACCACACGCCCGAGGCGGCGGGCGTGACGGACGGTGTTCAGTGCGCCGCTGCGGTGGCCCGCTTCGACGAGAACCGTGCCCCGGGTCAGTGCGGCGATGATCCTGTTCCGGGTCAGAAAGCGCCCCCGGTACGGCGGGCTTCCCGGCGCCGACTCGCTGATGACCAACCCGTTGTCACGAATCCGCGCCAGCAGGTCGGCATGGGCGCGGGGATATGCGACGTCGACTCCTCCGGCCAGGACCGCAATCGTGGGACCGGATGCCGCCAGCGCCCCGTGGTGGGCCGCCGCGTCAATACCGAACGCCGCGCCGGAGACGACCGTCCAGCCCCGGTCGGCAAGTCCGGAGGCAAGGTCGGCCGCGACGGTCGTCCCGTAGGCGGTCGCCGCACGGGATCCCACCACAGCCACCGCCCGTTCACACAGCTGGCTCAGGTCCCCGTTTCCGCGAGCCCACAGCCCGAGTGGTTCTCCCGGTTCGGTGTCAGGGCCGTCGGGTAGCCGGCCGAAGACGTCCAGCGAGGACGGCCACTCGGGGTCACCCGGGCAGATGAACCGCCCGCCGAGGCCCGCCAGCAGGCGCAGGTCCCGTTCGGGGTCGACCGCAGGATGGCGGTCTCGCAGCCCCGCCCAGACCGCGACGGCTCCGCGGCGGGCCACCTCGACACCGATCGCCGGCCGGTCCGAGCCGATCGCGCGTGACAGAGCAGCCCTGGCCAACCGCTCGCTGTCACCGATCACTGCCACCTCCCGGGTAGGCGCAGGTCCAGGGCCATCCCGATCTGTGCCGGCCCCGGGGCCGGCAGGTCAGCCAGGTCCGCAAGGGTCCAGGCCACCCTCAGGACGCGGTCCAGACCACGCGCGGTGAGCTGCCCGGACTCGAAGGCGAGATCGGCCGAACGGGTCACCTTCGCCGGCAGCGCCCACATCCGCCGCAAGGCGGAACCGGGGATCTCCGCGTTGGTACGCCATGGCGTCCCGGCCAGCCGGCGGGCCGTCGCCTCCCGCGCCGCTTTGACCCGTTGCGCCGCAACCGCCGAGGTGTCGGCGTATTTGGCGTCCGCGCGCAGCTCGGCCCGGCTGGGCGCGGCAAGCTCGACCTGCAGGTCCACCCGGTCGAGCAGCGGACCCGACAATCGGGAGAGATAGCGCCGGCGCACCAGGCTCGGGCAGTCGCATGCCTTGACCGCGGCACCGTT
>NZ_CAAAFO010000142.1:59509-60229 GCF_900634715.1 Candidatus Protofrankia californiensis
CCCGCGCCAGTTCGATCACCCCGCTTTCCAGCGGCTGGCGTAGCACGTCGAGGGTGATGCGGGCGAATTCGGGTGCCTCGTCGAGAAACAGCACGCCCCGGTGCGCCTGGCTGGCCAGGCCTGGGCGTAGCACGGTCGAACCGGCCCCGACCAGCGCCGCCGGCGTAGCCGAGTGGTGCGGGTTGCGGTACGGCGGACGGACCACCAGCGGGCAGTCCTCGGGCAGTAGCCCGGCCACGGAGTGCACCGCGGTCACCTCCAGAGCGGCCTCGGTGTCGAGCGCGGGCAGCAGGCCCGGCAACCGCTCGGCCAGCATGGTCTTGCCGCTGCCCGGCGGCCCCTGCATGAACAGATGGTGGCCGCCGGCGGCCGCCACCTCGACAGCGAGCCGGCCGCGCGGCTGGCCCGCCACGTCGACGAGATCGCCGGCTCCCGCGGCGCTGGACTGCGCCGCGTCGGTATCGGCCGCCACGGGCGGGGCCGGCTCGTACTCCCCGCGCAGTAGCCGGATCAGACAGTCCAGATCCCTCACCGGTTCGACGACGGCTCCCGGTACGAGCGCGGCCTCCGCGCCGTTCGCCTCGGGTACGACGACGCGTTCGATGCCGGCGTCGAGCGCCGCGATCGTCGCCGGCAGCACCCCACGGACCGGCCGCAGCCGGCCGTCCAGCGCCAGTTCCCCGAGAAGCACCCGACCGCGTAGCGCCTCCGGGGGGACGG
>NZ_CAAAFO010000142.1:60554-63436 GCF_900634715.1 Candidatus Protofrankia californiensis
TCGCCACGTCGAACCCGCTGCCGGACTTCGGCAGGGTCGCCGGGAAAAGGCCGACCGTGATCCGCTGGCTCGGCCAGTTCTGACCCGAGTTGACGATCGCGGCCCGGATGCGGTCCCTGGCCTCGTGCAGCGACGCGTCCGGCAGACCGACGAGGGTGATGGCCGGTAGCCCGTTCGCGAGATCCGCCTCGACCTCGATGAGGTGCCCGCGGACCCCCACGACCGCGACACTGAGCGCCCGCGCCAGCGACATCAGAACGCCCCCCGCAGATGTTCCACCCGCAGCGGGCTGTTGCGGGTGCGGTAGACCTCGACGACGTCGAAGCGAAGCGCCGTCGACGCATGTTCATGGTCGCGCAGCCACGCGAGCGCCAGCCGGCGGATGCGTGCGGCCTTGGCCGGCACCACGGCCTGTGCCGGTGTGCCGTAGCGGTCCCCGGAACGGGTCTTGACCTCGCAGAACACCAGATACGAACCGTCCCGGGCGACAATGTCGATCTCGCCGGCCGCACATCGCCAGTTACGGTCGAGAATCTCCATCCCGCACTGCGACAGATGCCGGGCAGCGGTGTCCTCCCCGAACCGCCCGAGCGCGTCCTTGACTCGCATCGTCCGCTCCCGTCCACGGGCGACGGACGCGCCCGTGGAGATCAGGGTGACCGGCGGGCCGAGGCAGGGCGAGAGCATGGGACGATCTGTGGATAAAACGGACTAATATCGCGAATCCATCCACAGGTAACGGACGGTAACCAGAGGCAACCTGAAAAGGCCGGAACCAGCCTGGAAAGGCTAGAGCTCGGCCTTGGTCAGTTCCTCGACGTTGATGTCCTTGAACGTGACCACCCGGACGTTCTTCACGAACCTCGCCGGCCGGAACATGTCCCAGACCCAGGCATCGCGCAGGGTGAGTTCGAAGAAGATCTCACCGGCGCTGTTGCGGACCTCGATCTGGTAGTCGTTCGCGAGATAGAAGCGACGCTCCGTCTCGATCACATAGGAGAAGAGACCGACGACGTCCCGGTACTCACGGTAAAGCTGGAGCTCCATCTCGGTCTCGTACTTCTCGAGGTCTTCGGCGCTCATGCGCTCTCCGTCGCGCTGCGTAGCCCGGTTCGTGTCACGGCGTCCTCCAGCCGCGACAGTCGTTCGCGTTGAGCTTGTGCCACATTGACATACGACATCCGATGCTGTTCGCACGGCCCGTACGCGGCCAGCGCCGCGGCGTGCCCGGCCGTTACATACCCCTTGTGCTGGGCGAAATCGTACTCGGGATGCCGGCGATGGAGATCTTTCATGATCCGGTCTCGGGTCACCTTGGCCACCACCGACGCAGCCGCCACACAGGCCACGACCTGGTCGCCCTTGAGCACGGCCGTGGATTCGGCCCCCAGCCCCGGCACCGCGAACCCGTCGGTGAGGACGTACCCCGGCCGCTGGGTAAGCCGTGCCACAGCGCGACGCATCCCGGCGATGTTTGCCACGTGCACACCCCACGCGTCGATCTCGAACGGCTGGATCACGACGGTCGCCCATGCCTGGGCGACGGACAGTATCTCGTCGAACACCCGTTCACGCAGCTGCGCCGACATCCGCTTGGAGTCCGTGAGATCGTCGAGGCGGCGCGATCTGCTCGCGGGGAGGATGACGGCAGCCACCACGAGCGGACCCGCGCAGGCGCCACGGCCGGCCTCGTCGACCCCGGCCACGGGCGCGAGCCCCCGGCGCCACAGCGCACGTTCGTAGCCCCACAGCCCGCAGTCACGTCGGATCACCGGGCTGGTCGGTGCGAACGGCAGGAGGTGCTCCGGCCGGACACCGTCGCCGGCGGGTCGCCAAGCGCTGCAGCGGTCGCCCGCGGCGACCGTCCCGCCGGGCCGACGGACCGTCGCCGTTGTCGTCACCTGTGTGCCTCCCGGGCCGTTTCGCCGATCGCGTCGGCAGGCTACCGGGCGAACCCCGCCCGCGCCGCACCATGGTGGCTCCTCCCACCACCGCTGCTCCCGCCAGCCCGACACCGACGAGCGGCACGGCCGCCGCCGCGGGTCCGCCCGCGGCGGCTGCGAAGATGTCCGGCGGAGTCAGGATCGCCATCCGACCCAGCGGCCAGACCCGCACAAAGGCGCGGCCGACGACTTTGCTCTCCGGGATGGTGCCGTTCACCCGGGAGTCCGAGGACTCGCTGCGGTGGTCGCCCATGACCCACAGCTCGCCGGGTGGAACCTTCACCGGATCGAACTCGCGGCCCCCGCCGATCGGGCTGTTCTCGTACACGTACGGCTCGTCCAGCGGCCTGCCGTTGACCGTCACCCACCCCTGGGCGTCACAACATGCGACCGTGTCGCCGCCCACACCGATGACACGTTTGATGAAGTCCTTGTCACTGGGCGCGCCGAGCCCGAGCACCCCCTGGACCGACCGGACCGCCCGGGAAAAGACGTTGCTCGGCGGCGTGATCAGCGTCTCGGCCCGTTCGAAACCGGTGCCGTCGCCGTTGAACACGACGATCTCTCCGCGGTGGACGTCCCGGAAGCGGTAGACAAGCTTGTTGACCAGTACCCGGTCGTTGACCAGCAGGGTGCGCTCCATCGAGACGGTCGGTATCCAGAACGCCTGGATGAGGAACGCCTTGATGAGCAGAGCAAGCAGAAAGGCGATCAGAACGAGCAGCGGCAGCTCGCGGGCGAACGAGCCGCGACCGCCGCGAGGAGTACGGGCTGGGCGCCGGCCGGCTGGCGGGTTGTCCGTGGCAGCCGCTTCGGCCCCCTGGACGTCCTGGCCGGTCACGTTCTCACCGATGACGTTCTCCCCGGTAGCGCCTGCGGCCTCGGCCTGGCGGCCGTCGTCGGTGACAGAGGCCGCGTGCACCTGGTGTTGACCGGGTT
>NZ_CAAAFO010000142.1:63733-64314 GCF_900634715.1 Candidatus Protofrankia californiensis
TGTGATGTCCGGGGAACCCGGTTGAAAACGATCGCTGACCACCCTACGCGACTGACCGGCTCCAATGACGGCACGGCGACGCGTGTTCGGTGTTCGCGTCGCCACACCGGCCGGTTGCGATCACGCCACGACCGGCCGTCCCGGCCACCTGCTGGTGGCGCAGCAGCTGTCAGCTCTAGCGCCCAGCCGGCCGACGCTTCTCCTTGATTTTCGCCGCCTTGCCGCGCAGATCACGCAGGTAGTAGAGCTTCGCGCGGCGGACGTCCCCGCGAGTCACAATTTCGATCTTGAATACCACCGGGCTGTGGACCGGGAAGGTCCGCTCCACGCCGACGCCGAAGCTGACCTTACGGACCGTGAAGGTCTCACGCACGCCACCACCCTGCCGCCGGATCACGACGCCCTGGAAGACCTGGATGCGCTGGCGGTTGCCTTCGACGACACGAACATGAACCTTCAGGGTGTCGCCCGGCCAGAACTTCGGGACGTCGGTCCTCAGCGACGCGGCATCGAGGCTGTCCAGGGTTTGCATGGCAGTCGCTTTCTCGCGGTGATGACGGGATGGATCGGATGCGGTCCGG
>NZ_CAAAFO010000142.1:64999-69137 GCF_900634715.1 Candidatus Protofrankia californiensis
CCGGATCGGCACCCGCCAGGTCGTCGCCCGCCGGGCGGTCTGGACGACCAAGCAGGTCCGGACGGCGGTGCGCGGTCCGCCGCAGGGCCTCCTCACGCCGCCATCGGCCGATGGCGGCGTGGTCCCCGGAGCGCAGCACGGCCGGAACCTCGTGGTCGCCCCACACCGGCGGTCGGGTGTACACCGGCGCCTCCAGCAGCCCGCTGGCGAAGGAGTCGTCCACCACGGACTCGGCGTTGCCGACGACTCCGGGCAGCAGCCGGGTGACCGCTTCCAGGACGACCAGGGTGGCGACCTCTCCCCCGGCAAGAACGTAGTCACCGATGGAGATCTCGTCGTCGGCCCACTCGTCGATGACGCGCGCGTCGATGCCTTCGTAACGGCCGCAGCAGAACACCAGCCACTGTTCGTCGGCCAGGCCGGCGGCGTACGCCTGCGTGAAGGACCGCCCGACCGGGGTCGGGACGATGATCCGGGGCCGCCGGCCGTCCGCCGCTCCCAGCGCGCAGATCTCGGTCAGCGCCGCCCACCACGGCTCCGGACGCATGACCATGCCCGGACCCCCGCCGTAGGGGGCGTCATCGACGGTCCGGTGCACGTCGTTCGCCCACTGTCGTAGATCGTGCAGATGGACGTCGAGGATGCCGCGCGCACGGGCCCGGCCGACCAGGGACAGCTCCAGGGGGCTCAGGTAGGCGGGAAAGATCGTAACTATATCGACGCGCACGGTTACTCCGCTACTCCAGGTCGAACAGGCCCGGCGGCGGGTCGACGACGATCCGGCCGTCCGGCACCTCGACCATCGGCACGATCTCGCGCACGAACGGGACGAGTACCTCGTGACCACCGACACAGTCGACAGCAAGCAGCTCCCCGGCGGCAGTGTGGACGACGTCGACGACTGCGCCCACGTCAACGCCGTCCACCGTGACTACCCGCAGCCCGACGAGATCACGGTCCCACCAGAGGTCGTCGACGTCCTCATCACCGTCGTCCGCGGCGGTGCCCACCTGGCCAGGCGCGATGGTGAGAACGAGCCCACGCAGGGTCTCGGCGGCAGTTCGATCGCCGATGCCCTCGAACCGCACCAGCAGGCGTCCGGAGTGCCAATGCGACCCTGCCACCACCAGGGACGTGGTCATGGGAGGGGCGCCGCGCAGTTGCGTCCCGGGGGCGAACCTCCGGTCGGGAACGTCCGTGCGAACGTCGATCGTCACGTCCCCACGGACACCGTGGGGACGACCGATCCGACCGACCACGACCGGCTCGTCCGCCGGACGGCCAAAGGCAGCACGACCATGCTCATTCAGTCCTGCCGGGACTCCGGGTCCCCTGGTCACCAGTGGGCCGCTGGACTCATGATCCATATTGTGGATCTTCCACTGTACTCACCGATTACCCACTAGTTACCCACCAGCGGGACCTACCGGTCGACGTCGATCACGTCGACACGCAGGCCCCGACCTCCCACCCCGGCCATGACCGTCCGCAGGGCACGGGCGGTTCTCCCGCCGCGCCCGATGACCTTGCCGAGATCATCCGGATGCACACGAACCTGGAGGGTTCGCCCCCGCCGACCCGACTCCATGTCCACGCGCACGTCGTCCGGATGGTCGACGATGCCCCGAACAAGATGCTCGAGGGCGGCTTCCAGCACTTACTGCCCCTCCGGAGTCGACGACTCAGCCGCCGCCGGCTCGGTCTTGTCACCGGCAGACGCGTCCTCCGTCGCCTTCTTGCCCTTCTTCGGCGTGGTGGCGGGCTTGTCGGTGAGACCGGCCGCGGCCCTGGCCGCAGCCTGGAACACCTCGCGCTTGTCAGCCTTGGGAGCCGCAACCTTTATCGGCGGTGGCGCGGGAAGGCCCTTGAACTTCTGCCAGTCACCGGTGACCTTGAGGATCGCCAGTACCGGCTCGGTCGGCTGGGCACCGACAGCAAGCCAATACTCGGCGCGCTCAGCGTCCACCTTGATGATGCTCGGGTCGGACTTCGGGTGGTACTGCCCGATCGCTTCGATGACGCGTCCGTCCCGCTTGGTGCGGGCATCCGCGACGACGATCCGGTAGTGCGGCTCGCGCATCTTGCCGAGGCGCTGAAGTTTGATCTTGGTTGCCACGATTGTCGAACTGCTCCAGACGTACGTCGGTAGTCACCGGACACCACGGTGCGGACGCGGAGTACCGGCAGCTGGGTTTGCCGAACGCCGCCCGCGGCACAGACATCCACCGCGACGACGCCGATAGTGAACAGGTGAACAGGTGAACAGGTCAACACAGCTAGGGTGAGGAACCCACGCCGCCATCATAGTTTGCCAGATCGCCCGCGGTAGCGACCACACAGGCCGCCTACAGGGGCCTCAGTGCCGCCCGCCGCGCCCCTGCCCGGACGGCGGGAAACCACCGCCTCGCATCAGGGCCGACAGGTCGGGCAGCTCGCCGTCGCCGAGTCCGGCCGGAAGCCCACCGGGGGGGCCGCCGGCATGCCGTGTCTCGGCCGCGATCTTCTCCGCCTGCGTCTGCGCGGCGCGGGCGGCCGGGTTGCCCTTGCGTTTCGCGCCCTTGGCCTTCTTCGCGGCCTTACGGTTGGCCGCCGTCTTGGCGCGGAAGGCCCCACCGGGTCCGCCGAGACCGCCGGCCATCTGCTTCATGACCTTGCGTGCATCCTCGAACCGGTCGAGAAGCTGGTTGACCTCGGTGACGGTCACACCGGAGCCGCGGGCTACACGCGCCTTGCGGGACGCCTGGAGGATGCGCGGGTCATGCCGCTCGGCCGGAGTCATCGACCGGATGATCGCCACGACCCGGTCGACGTCGCGATCGTCGATCTGGGAAAGCTGCTCCTTCATCTGCCCCATGCCGGGCAGCATCCCGAGCAGGTTGGCGATCGGCCCCATCTTGCGGACGGTGAGCATCTGGTCGAGGAAGTCGGAGAGGGTGAACTCCGAGGCGGCCATCTTCGCCGCCATCTCCTCGGCCTGATCGGCCTCGAACGCCTTTTCGGCCTGCTCGATGAGGGTGAGGACGTCGCCCATCCCCAGGATGCGCGAGGCCATCCGCTCGGGGTGGAAGACGTCGAAGTCCTCCAGCGCCTCACCGGTGGAGGCGAACATAATCGGACGACCGGTCAGGTGCGCGACCGACAATGCGGCACCGCCGCGCGCGTCACCGTCGAGCTTGGTGAGCACCACCCCGGTGAAGCCCACACCGTCGGCGAATGCCTGCGCCGTGGTGACGGCGTCCTGACCGATCATGGCGTCGACGACGAACAGGATCTCGTCCGGAGAGGTCACGTCACGGATGGCGGCGGCCTGGCGCATCATGTCGGCATCCACGCCGAGACGGCCCGCGGTGTCGACGACGACCACGTCGTGCAGGCGGCGTCGGGCGTATTCCACCGCGTCACGGGCGACTGCGACCGGGTCACCCACGCCGTTGCCGGGTTCGGGCGCGTACACCTCCACACCGGCCCGACCGGCCACAACCTGAAGCTGCGTGACCGCGTTCGGACGCTGAAGGTCGGCGGCGACAAGAAGAGGGGTGTGGCCCTGGGCCTTGAGCCACCGGCCGAGCTTGCCGGCCAACGTCGTCTTGCCCGTTCCCTGCAGGCCCGCCAGGAGGATGACGGTGGGCGGCGTCTTGGTGAACCGCAGGGTGGTCGTCCCACCACCCAGGATCGTGACCAGCTCCTGGTTGACGATCTTTATGACCTGCTGGGCGGGATTCAGCGAGGCCGAGACCTCCTCGCCCCTGGCCCGCTCACGAACGGCGGTGATGAAGGCACGGACCACCGGCAGGGCGACGTCGGCCTCCAGCAACGCCACCCGGATCTCCCGGGCGGTGGCATTGATGTCGGCCTCGGACAGCCGTCCCTTGCCACGAAGTGACGAGAAAGCCTTGTCGAGACGGCTGGACAGGGTGTCGAACACGCGCACACTCCGAGATCGCTGGCGAACCGCAGTTCTCAGGGTACGCACCTGGCGGGCCGAGCCGGAGCCGGACCGCCCACCGCCATCTCACTACAGCGGCAACACCACCATGACATCCCGGCGAGGTGCGCCCACACGATGATCACAACCGAACCTGCCGTGATCTCCGCCCTCCGCGTCGAGGATGGCGGGACACCTCGCCGGACGTCGTCC
>NZ_CAAAFO010000142.1:69279-69739 GCF_900634715.1 Candidatus Protofrankia californiensis
GTGGTTCCGTTCCATGGTTCCGTTCCATGGTTCCGTTCCATGGTTCCGTTCCATGATTCAGTCCGGTGGGTCTCCGAGCAGCGCGTCGACAAACGCCTCCGGGTCGAACGGAGCAAGGTCGTCCGGGCCCTCCCCCAGACCGACCAGCTTCACCGGGACGTCGAGCTCCCGCTGTACGGCGATCACGATGCCGCCCTTGGCAGTCCCGTCGAGCTTGGTCAACACGATCCCGGTGATGTCCACCGCCCGGGCGAAGACCCGAGCCTGCTCCACCGCGTTCTGGCCGGTGGTCGCGTCCAGCACGAGCAGCACCTCGTCGACGGGACCGAGCTTGGCAACCACCCTCTTGATCTTGATGAGCTCGTCCATCAGGCCGGTCTTGGTGTGCAGGCGTCCCGCGGTGTCGACCACCACCGTGCTCGCGCCGTCGCTGATTCCCCGCTTGACCGCTTCGAAGGCC
>NZ_CAAAFO010000142.1:70121-70633 GCF_900634715.1 Candidatus Protofrankia californiensis
CGGCGGCCCGGAAGGTGTCCGCCGCGCCCAGCACGACCGTCCGGCCGTCCGCCACGAGGAGTCGGGCGATCTTTCCGCAGGTCGTGGTCTTGCCGGTGCCGTTCACCCCGACGACGAGGATGTTCGCCGGCCGGCCCTGCGCGAACGCCTGCAGCGTGCGGTCGGTGCTGGTGCCGATCTGGGCGAGCAGTTCGTCGCGCAGCAGGGCACGGACGTCCGCGGGCCGGCGCGCGCCGAGGACCTTCACCCTCGTACGCAACGACGTGACCAGCTCCTGGGTCGGTGTGACGCCGACGTCGGCGACCAGCAGGATTGTCTCGACGTCTTCCCAGACCTCCTCGTCGAGGTTGTCCCCGGACAGCAACAGCAGCAGGCCACGGCCCAGGCTGCTCTGGGAACGGGCCAGGCGCGCGCGCAGCCTTACCAGCCGGCCCGCGGCCGGTGCCGGCACCTCCAGCTCCGGTGCCTTCTCCAGTTCCAGTTCGAACAGCCCGGCCTCGGCGGCCTCGGGT
>NZ_CAAAFO010000142.1:71200-73788 GCF_900634715.1 Candidatus Protofrankia californiensis
TGAGTAGTCCGTCCCTGGATGTGGCCGGCCGCGGGTGGATGTGGTCTCCCGCCCGCGACGGCGGGTGCCCACCACCAGGCCGGCGGCCGTGACGAAGCCGAACACGACGATCGCGATAATGATGAGGACGTACTCCACGCCTTCGATCCTGACAGACCAGGCGTGCTGTGCTCAGGCCGAGGCACGCTCGCGGAGCCGTTGACTGATCACCGTGGTGACCCCGTCACCACGCATCGCCACACCGTAGAGCGCGTCGGCAATCTCCATCGTGCGCTTCTGGTGGGTGATGATAATCAACTGGGACTTTTCCCGCAGCCCTTCCAGCGCCTCCAACAGGCGGCCGAGATTGCGGTCGTCAAGGGCTGCCTCGACCTCGTCGAGGACGTAGAACGGCGACGGGCGGGCCCGGAAAATCGCCAGCAACAGCGCGATCGCCGTCAACGACCGCTCGCCGCCGGACAGCAACGACAGGCGCTTGACCTTCTTGCCCGGTGGCCGGGCCTCCACCTCGATACCTGTCGTGAGCATGTCATCGGGGTCGGTCAGGACCAGCCGGCCCTCGCCGCCGGGGAACAGGGTCGCGAAGACCGTCTCGAATTCCCGCGCGGTGTCCGCGAACGCCGTCCGGAAGACCTCCCGGACCCGCTCATCGACCTCCGCGACGACCAATAGCAGGTCACGGCGGGTGTTCTTGATGTCGTCGAGCTGGGTGGACAGGAACGCCGCCCGTTCCTGCAACGCCTCGAACTCCTCCAGCGCCAGCGGGTTGACCTTGCCCAGGCGGCCCAGCTGCTTCTCCGCGGCGGCCGCCCGCGCCGCCTGCTCGGTCCGGTCGAACGGGACGGGCTCGCCGTCGGCGGTGTCCGGTGGCACGGGGACATCCGGTCCGTACTCGGCGACCAGGTCGTCGGCGGCTATCCCGTGCTCGTCCAGCGCCTTGGTCTCCAGGGTCTCGACCCGCAGACGCTTCTCGGCACGGGCGAGCTCGTCGCGGTGGACGTCGTCACGCAGCGCGGCAAGTTCGGCTGCGAGCACCCGGACCTGCTCCCGGACGCCTGTCAGGCCGGACTCGGTCGCCCGGCGCAGCGCCTCGACACGCTGGCGTTCGGTGTCGGCGGCGACCAGTGAATGCTCCAGGGCCGCCAGGGCGGCGCCGGCGGCATCGGCCACCGCCGCGGCCACTGCGGCCTGACGTTCCCGGACCTCCCGGCGTCGCGCCGCGGCCATCCGCGCGGCACGTTCGTTCGCGGCGGAGCGCACCAGCGCGTCCGCGCGCCCGGCCAGCGCCCGCGCCCGCTCCTCGCTGGTGCGTACCGCGAGTCGGGCTTCCACCTCCTCGGCGCGCACGGCCGACGTTGCCGCAACCAGTTGATCACGCTCGGTTGACGGGCGTTCGCCGGCATCGGGTTCGGCCGAGGCCTCGGCCAGCGCCGCCTCCAGCTCCGCCAGCGCACCGTATGCCTGATCGCGGGCTGTTTCGGCCTGAACCCGGGCCCGTTCGAGACGTTCGATCTCGGCCGCACCGGACCGGTTCGCCCGCTCCAGCTGGGACAGCTGCTCGGACAGCGCACGGTGACGGGCGACGGCGCCGTGCAAGGCCGCAAGCGCCTCGTCGATCCCGGTCCGGGCCCGGTTGACCTCCTCGTGGGCGGCGGCAACCGCATCCCGGGCATGATCACCACGACCGGCCGCGGCGATCATCTGGGTTTCGGCCTCCTCGGCGGCGGCCTGCAACTCCAGCAGGGACGGTGCCCGGGCGCTGCCGCCGGTGGCGAGAGCCGGTCCGATCACGTCACCGGCCCGGGTGACCGCCCGGATGTCGGGATGCTCCCGGACCAGCTCGACCGCAGCCGCAAGATCGTCAACGACCAGGGTGGCGGCGAGCATCCGCGCGACACCCGCGGCGTAGCGCGGATCGCTGACCCGGACGAGGTCGCGGGCGGGTACGCCACCAGCGCGAGCCTCCGGCGGCAGGGCCTTCGCCGGGTCGGTCACGGCGTCGGTCACGGCGTCCGGCGCGGGACCGTCGGCGGGGATCTCGGCGGCGACGACCAGGGACGCGCGTCCGGCGTCGACCGCCCGCAGCCACTCGAACGCGGCGCTGACATCGTCGGTGCCGGCGACGGCGACGGCGTCGGCGGCTGGACCCAGCACGGCCGCGACAGCCGCCTCCGCCCCGGGCTCGACCGACAGCCACGCGGCCAGACGCCCGAGGATGCCGGTGGGTGGTTCGACCTGATCCGCGGCATCCGTCCCGGCTGTCACCCCGGATTCCGCCGGCGTCACCGGCACGGCGCCCGCGCCTGCCACCGTGACAGCTCCGCCCGCCCTGCCCGCGGCCTGGCCCTTCCCGCCAGCCCTGCCCTTGCCACCGTCCCTACCGCCGCTGTCCCCACCGCCGGCCTTGCCCTTGCCGCCGCTCGCCCGGCCGGCCGGCCGGCCCTGCCAGGTACCGGCGGCGACGTCCAGCAGCGCCGCGGCGCCGTCGCGCGGGGTCAGCGACAAGGTGAGCGCCTCCCTGCGGGCCTGCCAGGACGCCCGGTCGCGTTCGGCGGAACGCTCCTGCGAGCGCAGCTCCTCCAGGCGAT
>NZ_CAAAFO010000142.1:73895-75307 GCF_900634715.1 Candidatus Protofrankia californiensis
CCTCATCATGGCGCGCGGTGAGTTCGCTTCGGGTGGTCTGTATCCGGGCGAGCTCCGATTCGAGCGCGATCCGTTGATCGCTCGTTTCCCCACCACGCAACCGGGCCGCGTCCACCGCCTCGGACATCCGGACGATCTCCGCCTCGGCACTGGTGGCCCGGGATCTGGCGGCCTCGACCCGTCCGGCCAGCCTGGCAAGGTTCTCCCGCCGGCTTGACGCCTCCCGCACGGCCGCGACCAGCGCCTTTTCCTCCCGGGCAAGCGCGGCTTCGAGCTGCGCCCGACGAGCGACGACTCCCTCGAGGCTGTCGCGGTCGGCCTCCAGCCGGACGACCAGAGCGTTCTCCTGCTCCCGGACGGCGGCGGCCTCCTGCTCCAGCTGCTCGGGGTCGCGACCGCTGCGTTGCTCCTCGGCGCCGGCCCGCAGCAGCCGGACCCGCTCGGCGGCCAGCGACCGGGTGCCCCGGATGCGTTCCCGTAGGGACACCAGGGCGTGCCAGACCTCGCCCGCGGCGGCTGCCCTGGGAGTCACCGCGGCCAGCTCCGCCTCCAGCGCCTGCTCGCGCTGCTGACCGTCGGCATGGGTACGACCAATCGTGGCAACGCGGACCCGCAGCGCCTCCTCGTCCCTGATGTCGGATGCCAGGTCACCACGGGCCGTAACGATGTCGTCGGCAAGCAGCCGCAGGCGGGAGTCACGCAGCGTCGCCTGAATGACGCCGGCCTTGCGGGCGATTTCCGCCTGCCGGCCCAGCGGGCCCAGCTGGCGGCGCAGCTCGGCGGACAGATCGGTGAGCCGGGTGAGGTTGGCGGCCATCGCCTCCAGCTTGCGCAGCGCCTTTTCCTTGCGCTTGCGGTGCTTGAGAACGCCGGCCGCCTCCTCGACGAAGGCACGGCGGTCCTCCGGGCGGGCATGCAGGACCGCGTCGAGCTGCCCCTGCCCGACTATGACGTGCAGCTCGCGGCCGATCCCGGAATCGCTCATGAGCTCCTGGATGTCCAGGAGCCGGCAGGTGCTGCCGTTGATCGTGTATTCGCTCTCGCCGCTGCGGAACATCAGGCGGCCGACGGTCACCTCGCTGTAGTCGATCGGCAGGGCACCGTCGGTGTTGTCGATGGTCAGCAGCACCTCCGCGCGGCCCAGCGGCGGACGCGACGGAGTGCCCGCGAAGATGACGTCGGACATGGTGCCGCCGCGCAGCGCCTTGGCTCCCTGTTCGCCGAGAACCCATGCCATGGCGTCGACGACGTTGCTCTTGCCGGAGCCGTTCGGCCCAACCACGCAGGTGATACCGGGCTCGAGGTGCAGAGTCGTCGAACTCGCGAACGACTTGAAACCCCGCAGGGTGAGGCTCTTGAGGTACACCGGTCTCCGGAGCTGTCGCAGAGAACGGGCAGCGGACAGCCGGACA
>NZ_CAAAFO010000142.1:75852-78210 GCF_900634715.1 Candidatus Protofrankia californiensis
CATGGACCCGCCCAGCCACCACGCCCGAAGGGACGATCGACTACCCACGATACTGCGGTGTCCGGTACCCGACCGGGACGGGTGCACCGGCACGGCAGGCACCGGAAGGTGAATGGCATCACTGGCAGGAATCGACGTAACTCACAACGTCACAGACGCGATGGAAGACACCGACGAGAGGTTTCGCGAATGCCGCCAGCAGCACAAAGGGACGTTCCCCATGAAGAGAAACGTCCCTTAACTCCCGCTACGGGTCCGGGAGGATCAGGTCAGCGCGGGCTCCGCCTCGAACACCCGAAGTTCATCCGAGACATCAACGCCTTCAAGAGCATCATTGAGAGCGCGGGTACGCGCGAGTTCGTCCTCCAGTTCTGCTACACGCGCACGAAGTCGGCGTACCTCATACGACAAACGAACATCGCTGCCAGAGCCGACGTGGCCGAAAAGGGCCTTCGCCATGATAGTGGTCCTCCACGATGAGTGACCGAGCGGGTGCAGGATGCGCTGCGACCTAGCCAACCGGCTCAGGCAGGCCACACGACGCACCAGACAATGAACCAAGGATCGCACGCCAAGCGACCGAAAGTCAAGACGATGCCATACCCCGCTCGCCGGCGACGGCGTTTTGTCGAGATGGAGACACCCGGCCGTCGGCGCATCCGTCAGCACGAGGAGGTGGATGCCGCCGTGCCGCCGGACCGACAGGCCGGCCACCGGCCGCACCTCCCAGCAACCCAAGGACTCAAGCAACCCGAAGACCTGGGCGCAGACATCCGACCACGAGCGCGCGGACGCCGGACCGGGCGAAAGGAGTGCTCACTTACGAACAAAATTCAGCAGGTCACCTCTGGGTTGCGACCAGGAGTACGTCACCTGTGTCGTCCGACCGGGCGTGTGCCCCGCCCGCAACATTTCCAGAAGGGTCTGACACGCCGCGCGCGGACCCTCCACGATCACCTCGACTCGTCCGTCCGAGAGATTCGTCGCGGAACCCACCAGGCCGAGCCGGCGCCCTCGCGATCGAACATATGCGCGAAAACCAACACCTTGAACGGTGCCCGACACCCATGCCGTAAGACGGGCATGGGACACAGGGGATGCGGAGCCGTCGGACGGATCGCAATCACCCTGATCGGCTGATCCAACAGGAACGTCGTGCATGGAGGCAGGAACGTCGTGCATGGAGACGGTAGGATACCGGATCACTGTGGACACAACACATTCTCCCCGCTTCCGCCGGCCCCGGATGCGCTCGTATCGCCGCGGTCGAGTCATGATGATGACGGTGTGCGCCGTCGTCATCCCGTCGACGCTGCTCCTTGGCGGCTGCGGCCAGAACTTCGAACAGGACGGCGGCGTGCTGCCGGTACCGAGGGCCAGCACCGAAGGTCTGCGCAGCGCGACACCGCAGCCGGCGCCCGCCGCACCGACCGAGGTGATCGGCCCTGGCTACGCTCCGCCCCGGACGTCGGGCCCCACCCAGACGGCGGTCCCCAACATCCCCGGCGGCAAATACTAGCGATCCGGAGGCTCTTGGCCGTCGGCGGCGCGAAAAACATGATCGTGTCGTCTTTGGCCTTCTCAGCAGCGCTACCCGTACTAGGCAGCGCTGCCCGTCAGCGCCTGACCGGGTTCGGCGATATCGCGCACCTCCGGTGCGGTTGCCGCGAGGGTGGCGTGTAGCCGCCGACCGCGGGCCACCACCGATGCCACCGGTCAGGCCGCCACCATGTCGAGGCCCTGTTTCCCGGTGTGCGCGGGGGCAGATTCCCACGGCCGGCACAATGGTCCCGGCAGCGGAGCGAGAGACAGCCGATGAAACGGGGGGCTGGTTTCCCAAGGCTCGCAGCTCGTCGTGGCCACGCACTCGCCGATCCTGCCCGCGGTTCCGGGCGCCCGGATTCTGCAGATCGACCCGGACTGCGCGATCAACCAGGTCGGCTATGACGAGGCTGAACCAGTGGTCTGACGCGCGGGTTTCTGGCCAGCCCGGAACGGTTCCTACGTCACCTGTTCAATGACGAGCCGTGATCTTTCTGATTACTTTCGCAGCGTTGTGATGCAACGGGATGGCGATACCCACCCTTTCCGGTTACAGCTGCTTGCGGCGGGGGTTACCGGCGACGCGGTTGTCGGTGCCGATGTCGGCCCGCTGCCCGGCCTGAAAGCCGGCCGGCCCGCCCGACCCGGACAGGTTCCGGGATCGCGTCGTGCGCAGTCGCGGGTACACCTCGGCGACGTGCCGGTCGACCCGGGCCGATCGGTCGGCGAGTACGAGCTCGACCGATCGGCCGCAGGCAGGCCCCTGCCTGTGACGTTCCCGGGCCGCGGCCTCGGCTTTGGTCAGCCGGTCCTGGA
>NZ_CAAAFO010000142.1:78297-87341 GCF_900634715.1 Candidatus Protofrankia californiensis
TCCAGGACCGGCGGAACGCGCGGGCGTCCTCCGAAGGTGGCACCCGAACCAGCGCGAGGGCGTGCGCCTGCTGGACCAGCAAGGACGTGTAGAGAATCTGGGTTCGTTCCAGATCGGCCGCCATCCCGAACAGGTGCGCCGTGTGCGCGGTCGCACCGAGCAGCGGGTGCGTCCGGTGGATCAGCCGGCATCCGAGCGGACCGGCGATACCGGCCAGAAGAGTGATCTTGTCGCGGGCGTAGGGATGGTCGATGTTCAGGACGACGTCCCCGGCGACCGCTCGAGTGGGTACTGCCTCCTCGAGCAGCGCCCGGTCGATGCCGTACTGCGCGATCAGGTCCGCGGCCTTGTCGTTGTAGGACTCCCGGGCCTGTTCGGGCAGGCCCTCGGCTTCGGCCATCGCCAGCAGCTTGCGAATCTTTCCAAGGGCCGCGTCCGCATCCATGACGTCTGCTCCGCTCCTCCTGCTACCAGCTACTACCAGCTGCTACCAGCGAGCTCTTCGCGGGCGTGGTTGGCAGCGCGGACAGGTGAAGCTCGACCGGTTCATGAAGGCATCCCGGCGGATCGGGGATTCGCATCGTCCACAGGGCCGGCCCGTCCGCCCGTAGACCGCAAGCGAACGGTCGAAGAGCCCGCTTTCACCGTTGACCGACACGTAGAGCGCGTCAAAGGAGGTGCCACCCGCGCGTAAGGCCTCGAGCAGAACCTCGCGTGCCGCCTGGAGTAACCGGTCAAGTTCGCTGCGGGTCAGCGTCTCGGTCGGACGCGCGTAGTGCAGCCCCGCTCGCCACAATGATTCGTCTGCATAGATGTTACCAATCCCGCTGACAAGGGTCTGGTCGAGTAGCGCCCGCTTGATTCCGGTCCGGCGTCGGCGCACGGACGCGACGAAGTCGGCATCGGAGAAGTCCGGGTCGAGGAGGTCCCGAGCGATGTGCTCTATCGGTGCGGGCACGCCCGAACCGGCCGGGACGACCGCCAGCCCGCCGAAGGTACGCTGGTCGACAAATCGCAGTTCCCGTCCTGCGTCGGCGAAGGTGAAACGCACCCGCAGGTGCGTCTCGTCGGGCTTGTCCGTGGCGACCACGAGAAGCTGGCCGCTCATCCCGAGATGACCCAGCAGCGCAGCGCCATCGTCGAGGGTCAACCACAGGTATTTGCCCCGGCGGCAGGCAGCCTCGATCGTGCGGCCCGCGAGCACCGCGGCGAAGTCGGCGGCACCGGCGGCATGCCGCCGGACCGCCCGGGGATGATCGACCAGCACCGTGGCGATCGTCCTGCCGAGCAGTGCCCGCTCAAGGCCGCGGCGGACCACCTCGACCTCGGGAAGCTCAGGCATCGGGAAGCTCAGGCATCAGAAAATGCGGATTCACCGGACGCGTGGTTGCCGGTCAGCCGTTACCCGTGCCCACGGCCGCTTCGGAATGGCCGTGGGCGGTATCGGTGGCATCGAGTGATCCGTCGGAACCCTCGGACGCGGCCTGGACACCGTCCTGGCCATCCGCCTCCAGTGCCTGGAACGCGGCGGCGGCCGCCCGCTGCTCGGCCTCCTTCTTGCTGCCCCCGTCGCCGTGACCGAGTACTTGACCGGCCACGACAGCACGGGCGGTGAACCGTTTGGCGTGGTCCGGCCCGAACTCGTCCACCTGGTACTCGGGGGGACCGAGCAGCAGGCTGGCCGTGCGCTCCTGCAGCGACGTCTTCCAGTCGAGTCCGGCGCCCCGGCCGGCGGCGACGTCCAGCAACGGGTCGAACAAGCGGTGAACGAACTCGGAGGCGGTCCCCAATCCGGACGACAGGTAGACCGCGCCGATCAGCGCCTCCAGGGTGTCCGCGAGGATGCTGGCCTTGTCCCGCCCGCCGGTGGTCTCCTCGCCACGGCCGAGCAGCAGGTAGGGGCCGATGCCCTCCTCCCCCAGCGTGCGGGCGACCTCGGCCAGAGCCCGCATGTTGACCACGGACGCGCGCTGCTTGGCCAGCTGCCCCTCGGGCAGGTCGGGGTGGCGATTGAACAGGGCGTCGGTCACGACCAGGCTGAGCACCGAGTCCCCGAGGAACTCCAACCTCTCATTGGTCGGCAGGCCACCCTGCTCGTAGGCGTACGAGCGGTGCGTGAGCGCCAGCTCTAGCAGGTCGACGTCGACGGGCACGCCGAGTGCGGCCCGCAGGCCGTCCCGGGGTACCGGTGGAGGCAGGCCGCGAGTCATGCCGGCAACCCGGCTCGGGTCCGGCGGCGGGCAACGAGATCGGCCAGGGCCACACGCTGGCGCGGCACCCATCCGGACCGGTCCGCGACGGATGCCTGCGCGATCGCCCTCGCGATACCCGAGCCGGTTGAACCGGACCTGCCGCCCGCGACGACCACGATCCCGTCGACGCCAACCACGAATGCTCCCTCCTGCGGATACCACCCCGACGGCGCTTGCGGCGGCTGGTCACCAGACTCTGCCACCGCTTGCAGCCACGAGACCACAACGGCCCCGATCGAACCGTCACAGACCACGACATCGGCCTGCCCACCGGCCACCACCCCGGCGGCGTCGACGGCACCGACGAAGTCAAGGTCCAGCCCGGCGAGAAGCTCGCCGGCGCCCAGTCCACCAGCGCCTGACCCACCGGCACCTGGTCCACCGACGCCCGGTCGACCGGCGTCGAGGCGCGGCCCGCCGCGGTGGACCGGCCCCGCCACCAGCAGGCCGATCCTCGGACGCGCCACGTCCAGGCAGACCGTGGCGTAAGCCGACCCGACGACCGCATACTGGACGAGCTGGTCGGCGCTGGCACCGGTGGCCGCGCCCGCGTCCAACAGGATCGTGGATCGTGACGGGGAGCCGAGCAGCACGGCGAGCGCCGGCCGCGTCGCCCCCGTCGCGGGCCCGAGGGTGAACGAGGCAGCGGCCACGAGCGCTTCGGACGGACCAGCGGAGACGACCGCGTCCACCACGCCATCTCTGATCAGCCGGGTCGCGACACGGACCGTGGCATCCCGCCTCGAGCGGACCTCACGGGCCGCGTCCTGGCCAGGACCGATCAGATGGGGCGCTTCGACGAGCCGTAACCGGCCACCGACAGCGAGCCTGCGCTCGGCCAGCAGCCGTTCGGCAACCCCGGACGGACCGACGAGGCTGACCTCCAGCGACTCGTCGGTGCCCAGCGCGCTGTAGATGCCGTTGACGACCGCATCCGGTGCGCCATCACCACCGAGCAGATCGACCGCGACGTGTGTCACGCCACTTGGCTCCTCGGGGACCTGGGCCTGCGGCAGCGCGAGAAAAACATGATCGCGCCGCCTTCGGCCCTCTAGATGTCGAGGACCTGTCGGTCGTTGTAACGCCCGCACGTCGGGCAGACCGTGTGCGGACGGGTCACATGACCACGGGGGCATTTTGCAAGGGCCGGGGCCTGTGTCTTCCACTGTGCCCGCCGGGAACGGGTGTTGCTGCGCGAGGTCCGACGCTTCGGGACTGCCACTAGTCCTTCTCCTTGTTCTCGTTCTTGTTCTCGTTCGGTGACGGGTTCTCGATCAGTGACGGCAGCGCCGCCCACCTGGGGTCGACACGGGCGTGAGCGTGATCGACATCAAGATCGTTCATTCGTGCTCCGCAGTCGGCACACAGGCCGGCGCAGTCCGGCCGGCAGCAGGGGGACAGCGGCAGGCTGAGTACCAGCGCGTCACGCAGCACCGGTTCGAGATCAAGATGGTCGTTCACGACCTGGAAGGAGTCGTCCTCGGGGTCGTCGGGGGCTCGGTCCGGGTAGTAGAACAGCTCGCGGATGTCGACCGTGATGTCGTCCTCGATCGGGTCGAGGCAGCGCGAGCACTCACCCGCCAGTGGAGTGAATGCCGTGCCGCTGACCAGCACGCCTTCCATCACGGCTTCCACGCGCAGATCCAGTTCGATGGGCGCGCCCGACGGGACGTGGATCATTTCGGTGCCCAGCTCCGCCGGGGCGGGCACCTGCGTCACGACACGCTTCATCGAACCCGCTCGGCGGCCCAGCTCACGAATGTCGAGCACGAGCGGACCCCGAGGGGCCCGGCGGCGGAATGACGGCGCAGTCATGGGGGAGGTGCCTGTCGTTGCCACGGAGTACCGGATTCACAACTCTCGGGTGTCGCAGATGGCCGACCGCGTGACGATGACGCGATCATGATCTGTGGCTCGTCGGTCAGTGGGTTGGTGCCCGGGAATCCAGGTACCGGAGACCACCCTATCCGATCGTCTCGCGAAATCCGCTCACCGTCACCGCGGGACGGACCACGGGACGAACCTCAACACGGTCCGCGGCACGGTCCGCGGCACGGACGCCGGCCTCGGGGCCGCCAGCGGGCGGACGATCCCCGACCGCCACATCAATGACCGGGACCGGTGCGCCCGAGCATCCGGACAACCCGGCGGCCATCGCCTGTCCGCGTGTCGTGAACCATCGCAATGATCGCTTCAAGGAGACATATGAAGATCCGCCGTAAGCGGTAGACCATGGCCATACGCCCGGGTTGACCGCGAGTGATATCAGCCATTCACGGTAAGGGTTGCTCAGTCCGGACAGTCTTGCCGGCGGCTGTATATCGACCACATCGCCTACGAGCACATCGCCTACGAGCGAAGCGACCCGGGCGCCCGACAACCAAATCACATCGACCCAGTCCCCGCCCATACCGGCCCGCCGTCCGGCGGGCAGACAGCGTATGGCCGCATCCGTGGTCGCCTGATCCGACAGCCGCCGTCGGAACAACCGGAGCACACGCTCCGAGTCGAAACGATCGTTCCGCTCATGGCATTCGCGGATCACATCACACTTTATTCAAGACCATCCGCGGGATCGATTCCGCGCCGAGGATACGCAGTACATACGCCTGACGGGTGCTACAGCGGATCTTCAGCCGCCCGCCCGGCGGCATTCCGGCCGCCAGCCTGATGATCACCCCGGCACCATGGGCGTCCAGGAAGGAAAGATCCGTCAGGTCCAGTAGCAAGCAGCAGTCCCTGAACCGCGCGAACGCCTGCTCGAGACCGGTGATGAACTGCTCGCGAGTAAGTAGATCAACTTCTCCGGCCAGCCTCAGGCCGGACTCGGTATCCGCAATATCCAGGGATCCGATACCTTCGAGTACCGTCATAGGGTGGACGCCGTCCATGGAGTCCAGCAGTTCCTTGCTGAAACGCTTCCGGTCGTAGCAGCAGATCACACTGCACCGTGGATCGGTGAACAAGGCCTTGAGCTCGTACTCGTAGGTGACGAGCCGGTCAAGATCCATGTCGGGATCCAGTGCCCAGGCCATGTCGGCGCAGGCTCGAAATCCCGGGTACTCCTGCCGGTACGACAGCTCGATCTGCTCCTGATACCGCTGGATCTGGCCCTCGATGGAGAACCGAGTAGGCGGCAGATACATCGATTCAGTGCTCTCGATGTTCAGTTGGCCGCGCTCCCATGCCGGCTCCACCGGCGGACCATGGGAGTCCAGCCGGGCGAAGATCTCGCTCTTCGAGAGGGCGGGGTCGGTGATGAGCAGTACCTTCTCGCCCTTGGCGAGCCCTCGCTGACTGTAGACGGCCAGCACGCTCCAGTGCGCGTCGTCATCGACGAAACTCAGGCATGCGTGATCGCCAAGCCCCATCCGTCCTACAGATACAACCCGACGCGCACCCATATCAACACCCTGCGTAAAAACCTCCACAATGTAGCTATGGCATCAACTGGCTAACGGTCCACGGCCCGATGGCGCTTGTCAAGGTGGGCCCGGGGCCCCGCGGGCGCGGCCCCGGGCGGAGCACCGTCCGCTCTCTCGCTCAGCGGGCGAGACGTTCGCGCAACTGCTTGAGCACGATGTCGGGGACCAGGCCGGACACGTCCCCACCGTAGGTGGCAACTTCCTTGACCAGGCTGGACGACAGGAACGCATACTGCGGGTTCGTGCTCATGAAGAGGGTTTCGACGCCCGCGAGCGAATGGTTCATCTGCGCCATCTGCAGCTCGTAGTCGAAGTCGCTGACCGCGCGCAGGCCCTTGACGATGGCCTGAATGCCGCGGGCGCGGCAGAAGTCGACGAGCAGACCGTGAGACGACTCGACCACCACGTTGGAATGATCACGGGTAACCTCACGGATCAGTTCTATCCGCTCCTCCACGGTGAAAAGGTTGGCCTTGCTCTTGTTGATGAGCACGGCTACGACGACCTCGTCGAAGAGCCGGCTGGCACGACTGATGATATCCAGATGACCGTTGGTGATCGGGTCGAATGAGCCTGGACAGGCAGCCTTTCTCATGATCCGGAACCGTACCAGAGCACCCCCTCACCGTACGCGCGATTGCGGATAGTAATAAGACCATCCGGCCAGACCGGCGGCCCGCTGCGTCGCGAGCGCTCCACGACACACACCCCGTCCGGTTCCAACCAGGCACCGGACACCAGCCCGGTGAGTACCTCGGTCAGCAGGGCGTCCGGAAGCGCATACGGAGGATCCAGGAACACCGCGTCGAACGCACACTCAGGCGTGATTTCCATCACATGCTGGACGGGCCGGGAAAGGATCTCCACACCGGCAAACTCCAGTGCCGTCGCATTCGCGTGCAATGTGCGGACCGCCGCCGCCGACTGATCGACGAACAGGACATGGGACGCCCCTCGCGACAGCGCCTCGAACCCGACCGCGCCGCTGCCGGCGTAGAGATCGGCAAACCGCGCGCCGCGCAGCTCGACCAGGGAAGCGAGCGTGTTGAACAGGCCCTCCCGCGCCCGGTCGGACGTCGGACGGGTCCCACCCCCCGGCGGCACCCGGATGGGTCGCCCGCGCGCAACCCCGCCGATGATCCTGGTCATTTCCTGTTTCCGTCTTTCCGGTAGCCGCTGCGGTCATCCTTTTTCCAGATAGGCGGCCCGGGCCTCGTCGAGGGTGGCCGCGAGCGCCGCGGCCAGGGCTGGATGCGCCGACAGCCGTGGATCGGCGTCGACGAGGGCTGTCGCCTCGTCTCGCGCAGAACGGATCAGCTCCTCGTCCTTGAGCAGTTCCAGCAGGCGCAGGGAGCGCCGGCCGCCGGACTGGGCCGCACCCAGCACGTCGCCCTCACGCCGCTGCGCAAGGTCGAGACGGGCGAGCTCGGCTCCGTCGGAGGTGGCCGCCACCGCAGCAAGGCGCTCCCAGGCGGGCGAGCCGCGCTCCGCGTCGGTGTACAGCAGGCACCACCCGGGCGCGCTGCCACGACCGACCCGGCCGCGCAGCTGGTGGAGCTGGGAGACGCCGAAGCGATCGGCGTCCACCACGACCATCACGGTCGCGTTCGGCACGTTGACCCCGACCTCGATCACCGTGGTGGCCACGAGGACGTCCAGATCCCCCGCGGCGAACCGAGTCATGATCTCATCCTTGTCGTCCGGATGCAGCCGGCCGTGCAGTGTCTCGACCCGCAGACCGGCGAGTTCGACCGCACGCAATCTGGGCAGCACGTCGAGTACAGCGGCGCTCGGCCGGCGACCGGCCGCGGCGGTGTCCGCCCGCGTCGCAGTCGGACCGGCCGCAGCGGTACCCGTCTGTGTCACGGCCGGACCGGCCATCGCATCCGAACCGGCGGCCATGGCGTCGACAGTGACGCGGTCCTCGACGCCGCGCCCGGCAAGGCCCAGGGCCACGTCACCGGCGGTGTCGGCGGTGTCGGCGGTGTCGGCGGGGTCGGCGGTGTCGGCGGTGTCGGCGGTGTCGGCGGTACCAGCATCATCGACGGTGTCGGTGGCGTCCCCACCGATACGGGGGCAGACGACATAGGCCTGGTGGCCCGCGTCGACCTCGTCCCGGATGCGGCCCCACATGCGGTCGGTCCACTTCGGGACCGCCGCGGGCACGACGAACGTGGAGATCGGTGAACGGCCGGCGGGCAGTTCGGTGAGGGTCGACACCTCCAGATCACCGAAGACGGTCATCGCGACCGTCCGCGGGATCGGTGTGGCGGTCATCACCAGCAGATGCGGCGGATGGTCGGACCGGGACCGCAGCGCGTCCCGCTGCTCCACCCCGAAGCGGTGCTGCTCGTCGACGACCACAAGAGCAAGATCGCGAAATACCACCGACTCCTCGAGCAGGGCATGCGTGCCGACGACCAGGCCCGCGCTGCCATCCGCGACGGCCGCCACCGCCTCCCGCCGCGCCTTCGCGCCCAGGGAACCCGTCACCAGCACGACCCGGGTGGCCTCGGGCGCGGCGTCGAGCTCCCCGGCCCGTCCCAGCGGACCGAGCAGGTCGCGCAGGCTGCGCAGGTGCTGGGCCGCAAGCGTCTCGGTGGGCGCCAGCAGTACCGCCTGCCCGGCGGCGTCCACGGCGGCGAGCATCGCGCGCAACGCCACCACCGTCTTGCCGGAGCCGACCTCGCCCTGCAGCAGCCGGTGCATCGGGAAGGGCCGGGCGATCTCGGCCACGATCGTCTCGCCGACCGCGCGCTGCCCGGCCGTGAGCGGGAAGGGCAGGGCGGCATCGAAGGCCGCGAGCAGACCGCCGGGTCGAGGATGCCGCGGAGTCGCCGCGATCTTTTCGACGTCATGCCGGCGCTGCGCCAGCGCGACCTGCAGGACGAGCGCCTCGTCCCACTTCAGCCTGGTCCGGCCACGACCGACGTCAGCCCATGACGACGGCTGATGGACGAGCCGGTACGCTTCCAGCAGGCTCACCAGCCGATAGCGGGCGCGGATGGCGGCGGGCAGCGGGTCGTCGAGCTCGGCCAGCACGTCCAGGACGATCCGCACGCACCTGCCGATCGTCCAGCTCGGGATCTTCGCCGAAGCCGGGTATATGGGGACGAGCGCGCCCGCGAAGCTCTCGACGTCTTCACCGGCGCCGTCCCCACCAGCGCCCGCACGAGCCATGCCCGCGGAAGCCGTGCCATCGCGGCCCGTGCCATTACGGCCCGCGCCCGCGGGAGTCATGCCGTCTTCGCTCGCGATCTCGGTGATCTCGGTGATCTCGGCGTCGAGCAGCTGCACCTCAGGGTTGGTCAGCTGCCGACGGCCGCGGTACTCGTCCACCTTCCCGGCGAACAGCGCGGTTACCCCC
>NZ_CAAAFO010000142.1:87591-89768 GCF_900634715.1 Candidatus Protofrankia californiensis
CCACGGCTGGTTGAAGAACGTCAACGCGAGGTTGTGCCGGCCATCGGTGACCGTGATGATCAGCATGTCCCGCGCCCGCCCCCGGAGCTGGCGCCGCTGAGCCTTGGCGACCCGTGCCTGGACGGTGACCACCTCACCGACGGTCAGGTCCCCGAGATCGGTCAGCTCCCCACGCTCCTGGTAGCGCCGGGGAAGATGGGCGAGCAGGTCACCGACCGTCTCCAGTTCCAGGGCATCGGCGAGCACCGTGGCGGTTCGCGCACCCACCACGTCCCGAAGTCGCGTCTCCTGGTCGACCACGTCCACGATCCTGCCCGACGCCACCGACAACTTCGCCCCGCCCCGGAGCGCGCCCATGAACGACCTGTATGGGCGTCTCACGGGCTGGCGCTGTCCGGTACCGCCACGCTGTGGGGTAGCCTCGGGTGACCGCCGCGAACGCGGCATGATCATTACTATTCTCTGGCGGAGTGTCTCGTGTCTTCGGTGTGCGACGTCTGCGGCAAGGGGCCGGGCTTCGGTATGTCGGTCTCCCACTCCCACCGGCGCACGCGGCGGCGCTGGAACCCCAACATCCAGACCGTGCACGCGCTCGTCGGCAAAACGCCGAAACGCCTGAACGTGTGCACCTCTTGCATCAAGGCCGGCAAGGTCACCCGCGCATAGCGTCACCGCCGCAACAGCGCCGGACGCACACGGCGTCAGGCGCGGGCGGCGTATCGGCGATGTTGCCAGGGGACTTGCTGCTTTCCAGGCACGCGGTGCCTCAGCGTCTTGGACGCTTACTGTGTCCTGGACGCGATGACGAGCGCTGCGGTTACCGTCGGCGCCAGGCGTGGTCGACCGGGCCGATGCCCGAGCCGAGCGGGAAGCCGGCCCCCACGGCACCGGTGACGTAGTCCTTTGCCGCGCGCACGGCATCGGGGACGTCCGCCCCGCGGGCCAGGAACGACGCGATCGCGGACGCGAGCGTGCAGCCGGTTCCATGCGTGTGCCGGTTGTCGCGCCGGGGCGCCCGGAGCACGACGGTCTGCCGGCCGTCGGTGAGCAGGTCCACGGCGTCGCCGGGCAGATGGCCCCCTTTCACCAGCACCCAGCGCGCTCCGAGGTCGAGCACGGCGCGCGCGGCGGCCGGCATGTCCTGCTCGGTCCGCACGTCCACGCCGGTGAGCAGCCGCACCTCGTCGAGGTTCGGGGTCGCTACCGTCGCCACCGGCAGCAACCGTGTGCGCACGGTCGCCACCGCCTCGGGCGCGAGCAGGGGATCACCGTGCTTGGACACCCCGACGGGGTCGACGACGACCGGGACGCCGACCCCGGCCAGCTCGCCCGCGACCACGGCGACGATCGGCGGTGACGCAAGCATCCCGGTCTTGACCGCGTCCACCCCGATGTCGTCCACGACCGCGCGGATCTGCGCCACAACGGCATCCTGGGGCAACTCCCACACCCCGTGGACGCCCAGGGAGTTCTGGGCGGTCACCGCGGTCAGGGCGCTCATCCCGTGGACGCCCAGGGCCAGCATGGTCTTGAGGTCAGCCTGGATGCCGGCGCCTCCACCGGAGTCCGAACCCGCGATCGTCAGCACCCGGGGCGGAGCCGGGCCGGAGCGGGTCATGGCCACCACGCTACGGTGTGGGTCCTTACCGGGTCCCACAGAACCAGATCCCGCGGAACCACCTCCCGCGGAACCGGGTCCCACGGACGGGAACGGGCCGAAGACACGGCCAGGGACAGGGACAGGAGATTCGGACGGGGTTCACCCGGCGGACGCGCGGAAATGATCCCAGCCTCCTGGCGAGGCGCCCTTCGTCGGCCCGCCGCGCAGGTCCGGCGGGACACCCTCGCCCACGACCCGCACCCCTGGCCCGTCCGCGCCCGGGACCACGGCCAGTACGCGACCGATCACGGCTACCCCCGGCGGCGGATCGACGCCCGCCGGCAACGTCCCGGCCAGACCGTGGTCCTCGCCCCCGGTCAGCAGATGCCGGACGTCGACACCGGGGACGACCGCCCGCAGCGCGTCGGCGTCCACCTCCAGCACGACACCGGAGGCGACAGCCACATGCCCCAGATCGGCGAGCAGCCCGTCGCTGACGTCGAGCAGTGAGGTTGCGCCCGCCCGCGCCAGGGCCGGTCCGGCCGCGTACGGCGGCGTCGGCCTGCGGTGGGCCGCG
>NZ_CAAAFO010000142.1:90154-92123 GCF_900634715.1 Candidatus Protofrankia californiensis
CGACCTCGATCAGGGTGGATGGTGGACACGCCAGACCGACCAGCAGCGCGGTCGGGGTGGCTCCCATGGCTGCCACGTCGGCGAGGCTCTGCGCGGCGGCTTTACGTCCGACGTCATATGGGGAAGACCAGTCGAACCGGAAGTGCCGCCCTTCCACGAGCAGATCTGTGGTAGCAATCACATACCCGGAGGGTATAGGGACCACTGCGGCGTCGTCACCAGGGCCCGCTGGGGGCTCCGGCGAGCCCAATCTGGCCGCCACCCGGGCGATCAGACCAAATTCCCCTACGTCAGACACTCTCACCGGGGCCGATTGCCTGTTACCTTCTGTCGGCCCGTTGTTCTGCGGCACGGGTTGTCGACGTCCGACAAGGGAGCGTCTGTGGTCCACGCGTACATCCTCATCCAGACCGAGGTTGGCAAGTCCTCATCTGTGGCCAAGGAGATCGAACAGATCCCCGGTGTCACTCAGGCGGAGGACGTCACCGGCCCCTACGACGTGATCGCACGTGCCGAAGCGGCCAGTGTCGATGAGCTGGGGAAGCTCGTCATGTCACGAGTGCAGGCGGTTGACGGCATCACCCGCACGCTGACGTGTCCGGTGGTGCATTTCTAACAGCTCGTCTCCGTTGGATCGCTTCATGACCAACCGGGACGGGACGTTGCGGGCGGAGCAGCCACCGGCTTTGCGAACTCGTCGACCACCCGGGCCGGCTGGGCCGGCCTGGCCGACCAGGGTGGTCGGGCCAACCGGGGTAGTCGGGCCGGTCGGGGTAGTCGGGCCACTGGCCAGACGATGGCCCAGGTGGTTGATCCCGGTCCTCGCGCGGGTCATGGTCATCGCCGTTGTGATTCTACTCACTTCATGTGCCGGTTCCCCGGGACCGGTCACGGTCAACGGTGCTCCGGATCCGACCGGGGCGCAGCGGTCGGCCTGCCTGGAACTCGGCGCCGCACTGCCGTCCTCCCTGGGGTCGGGCCTTGACCGTCGCGAGGTCAGACCGGCGTCGCCGTTCGTCGCGGCCTGGGGTTCCCCACCGGCGGTGCTGTCCTGCGGTGTCCCGGGGGTCGCCCCTAGTTACCGTCCCGACGTGACGCTCTCGGTCGTCGACGACGTCGGATGGTTCACCGAGGAACATGGTGACACGGTCCGCTACTCCACGCCGACGCGACGCCCGCAGGTCGTGCTGCTGCTTCCGGCGTCGGTACAGGCGTTCGACGTGCTGGCCACGCTCGCCGCACCGATCCGCGACGCAACGCAGTCGACGACGGCGTGACACCAGCGGGCTGACGGGCGGCAGGCTGACCGGCGACGGCCGGACGGGCGACGCGGATCCGGACGCGATCAGCGCAACCCCGTGCCGCGGCGTATCGCCAGCGCGACCAGCCGGTCCACCAGCCGCGGATACTCCAGGCCCGTGGCACCCCACATCTGCGGGAACATCGAGGTCGGGGTGAACCCCGGCATGGTGTTCACCTCGTTGACGACGATCGAACCGTCCGGGCGGACGAACACGTCCACCCGGGCGAGGCCCGCGCAGTCCAACGCGTCGAACGCCCGCACGGCGATCTCACGGACTGCGGCGGTGACCTCCTCAGGCAGGTTTGCCGGGATGTCGAAGCGGACCGCGTCCGACAGGTACTTGGCCTCGAAGTCGTAGAAGCCCGCGGACGAGGTCACCGTCACCTCCGCGGGCAGACTCGCCTCCGGTTCGCGGCCGTCCAGGCTCTCCAGCACGCCGCACTCGATCTCACGGCCGACGACCGCGGCCTCGACCAGCACCTTCGGATCGGCGGCGCGAGCAGCCTTCAGCGCGGTCGCCAGATCGTCCCAGGCGTCCACCCGGCTGATGCCGATGCTCGAACCGCCCCGGGCCGGTTTGACGAACACGGGCAGGCCCAGGCGTTCGCGTTCGCCGGCCGTCAGGGTCTGCCCGGCGCGCAGCACCACGTACGGGCCGACGTCCAG
>NZ_CAAAFO010000142.1:92622-94481 GCF_900634715.1 Candidatus Protofrankia californiensis
TCGAGCGCGATCAGACCACCCGCGGTGGGGTCGCCCGGCAGCGCCACCGCTCTGGCGGCGGCGTCGACTGTGGGCAGGACGTCATCACGGACCGCAAGTGCGCTCGGATCATCCGAACCGAGCACCCACCGGCCGTCGGGGGTGATACCGACGGCCACGACGTCGTAACGCTGCCGGTCCAGGGCCCGAAGGACGCTTCCAGCCGAGACACAGGAGATCGCATGCTCGGTGCTGCGGCCGCCGTACAGGACGGCGATCCGGATCCGGCGCGGGGAGCCAGGCATGACGGGGACCCTAACCGATCGCCGGTTGCGTTCCAGTGAACTCCACACCGCGTCCACCACGCATCCGGGTGCTGTCCGCTCCGGACCGGGTCACGGTGACCCGTCCGGCACGGAGCTCACCCGAGGACAGGTCATACGGCGCGGTACTCGGGGCCGGGTTCCCGGCTCATCAGCTCCTTGACCGCGTCCAGCGGTGCCAGGCCTTCGTGGATGACCCGCTCCACCTGCTCGGTGATCGGCATCTGGACGTCCAGGGAGCGGGCCAGGTCCAGGATCGGACGGCAGGAGCGGACGCCTTCGGCGACCTGGTGCTGCTGGGCGTTGGCCTGGGCGAGCGTCGTACCCCGGCCGAGCTTCTCGCCGAAGGTGCGGTTGCGTGACAGCGGTGACGAACAGGTGGCCACGAGGTCGCCCAGGCCGGCGAGCCCGGCGAACGTCAGCGGGTCGGCCCCCAGGGCCACGCCGAGCCGGGCTGTCTCGGCCAGCCCCCGGGTGATCAGGGACGCGATCGTGTTGGTTCCGAACCCCATCCCCTCGATCATGCCGGCGGCCAGCGCGATCACATTCTTGACGGCTCCGGCGAGCTCACAGCCGATCACGTCCGGATTCGTGTACGGGCGGAGGTAGGGCGTCCAACAGGCCGCCTGGACCTCACCGGCCGTCCGCGCGCTGACACTGGCGACGACGGTGGCGGCCGGCTGCTCGGCCGCGATCTCTCCGGCCAGATTCGGGCCGCTGACCACGGCGATCCGGTCCGGGCTCGCCCCGGTGATCTCCTGGACCACCTCGCTCATCCGGCGCCGGGACCCCAGCTCGATGCCCTTCATCAGGCTCACGTACACCGCGGACGGCGGTACCAGCGGAGCCCATCCGAGCAGGCATGCCCGCAGGACCTGGGACGGTACGGCGAGGACGACCAGGTCAGCTCCGCGCAACGCCTCGGCGGCCTCGAGCGTGGCGCTGATCCGATCCGGCAGCGCGAGACCGGGCAGGTAGCGAGGGTTGGTGTGGAACTGGTTGATTGCCGTGACCACGTCGGGTTCGCGCGCCAGCAGCGTGACCCCGGCCCCGGCATCCGCGAGCACCTTGGCGAAAACGGTCCCCCAGGATCCGGCACACAGAACAGCCGCTCGCCTCACGTCGCAGGAGTCTTGCTCAGCCACGCGAAGCTTGTCGAGAAAGCCACGGCGGTCATACAGATCGTGTCCTGACCCGGCGCCTGCAGCCGGCGTCCGGAGCCGACCCGCGGATGCCGCCATGGCAGGTGCCGCATGTCGGCATCACACATGACCCATCCCGATATTACGTGCCGTAGAGTCGGTACGTGATACCGGTGATACCGGGGCTGCCACCCACATGACCATCTGGGTCGTCATCGTACCGGTCAAACCGCTCGCAGCGGCCAAGAGCCGGCTCGCCCATCCGGACCGGGCGGCCCTCGCGCTCGCGATGGCCCAGGACACGGTGGCCGCGGCCAGCAGCGTCGGGCGCGGCACGGTCGAGGCCGTCATGGTCGTGACCAACGACGACGTGACCCGGGCGGGTATGGCCGCCCTGTCGGGCCCGGACGCCGCC
>NZ_CAAAFO010000142.1:94560-101059 GCF_900634715.1 Candidatus Protofrankia californiensis
CCCGGCGGCGGCACGGCATCAGGCGGCACCACCGGCCGCGCCGGCCGTGGCCGGATCGTCGTCATCCCCGACGCACCCGACACCGGTCTCAACGCGGCGCTGGCGCACGGCGCCACCGTAGCCGCGCGGCGGTGGCCGGGCGCCGGTGTCGCAGCCCTGTCCGCCGACCTCGCGGCGCTGCGCCCGGCCCAGCTGCACGCGGCCCTGCTGGCCATGCCGGCAGGAGGTCGCGGCCTGGTCGCGGACGCGGACGGTACCGGCACCGTCCTGCTCGCCGCCGCTGCCGGCACACCGCTGGCGCCCCGGTTCGGGCCGGCAAGCCGCGCGGCACACATACGTTCCGGGGCCCGGGATCTGACCGCGCCCCTCGGCGAGTCCGTCCGTGGCCTGCGGCGTGACGTAGATACGATCGACCATCTGCGGGAGGCTGTCGGCCTCGGCGTCGGCCCCCGGACGCGGCACGTCCTGTCCACCGGTCCGCTGTCGACCGGCTCGCGACCGCTGCCCGCCGGGCGCTAACCGCTCCCTCCCCGACGCCGGCCACTCGCCCGGCAACCCCTTACCGGGCCGGTCACAGGACCCGTCAAGTAGTGCGGATCCCGTCTCAAGTAGTGCGGATCCCGTCGCAACCACCCGCACAGGGCATGATCTAAACGAGTTTGTTGCCGTGTACGCTTTTCTGCTGCATTAGCGTACATATCGGCAAACTCGTGCCGATCTTCTCCGGCGGCCAGCACGTCACTGACGTATGCCACCGTTTGCCAGACCGGCGCCCGGGGTGGTGCCTTCGCCCACCCCTGGGACGTCGTCCACCCCTATGACGTCCACCCGCTGACGCGTGGTGAGGGTGCCACGGCCCGGTCCGCAGTACGAGCCGGACGTGGGTGCCACCTCCTTGTAGTCCCTGCCCGTGGCCACGGTCACATACCGCCGGTCCACCAGGCGATCATGACAGGGGTCGAGCGCGACCGCGCACGCCCCGGCCCCGTCCAGGTTCGCACCCTCATCACCATGCGTCCATGCGTCAACACCGGAACTGGTGAGGACGTCGTCACGGCCTGCCGCACGACCGTGCAGGGCCCGAGCCGCAGCCTCGGGAACGATCACTTCGGCCCAGGCGTGCGAGGTGCTCTCGCCGATCATGTGACCGGAGACGTACCGTGCGGGCACGCCCGCGGCCCGGCACAGCGCCAGCAGGACGTGCGCGTGGTCCTGGCAGACCCCGCGACCCCCGGCGAGAGCCTGCGCGGCCGTGGTCGTGACGTCGGTGCTCCCGCCTGCGTACTCGATCCTCCGGTACACCCAGGAGCAGCACCGCAACGCGGTCTCGAGGGGGTCGGGGACGGCCAGGGTCCGAGCTGCCGCGATCATGGTGGCATCGGGCGCCGTCAGCGGTGTGGGCGTCAGCAACCTGCGGCCGGTCAGCGCGGACGCCGGCAGCCGCGGCGGTCCGGCCCCGGCGGTGCGCGCGAGGGCGACCGTGACGTCGAAGTCGAGCCGCGCCGGCACGGTGTCGAGCCTCACCAGCGCAGCCCGGGCACCGTCGACCGTGCGCTCCCAGGTGACAGTGGCCGCCGGATCGGACACGGCGAGGTGATACGCACGCAACGTCTGGTCACCGTGGCGTCGAGGGGGGACGACGACAAGGCGATGCACCAGTTGCCAGGCCGGGCCGTCATAGGTGTAGCTGAACCGCTGCCGAATACGGTAGGTGACTGACATGGCCGCCGTGTTTGCCGGGTCGACGTCCATCACGGCAGCGGCCAGCACACCGTCCGGCACCGTCTGTAGCAGCGCTGCCTGTTCCGGCTGTTGCACACGCACTGTCTGCGCCGGTACCGCCCCGGCCGTCACCGCCACGCTCCGGCAACCCCTGGCGCCGACGCCGACGCCGACCGACGGGATGTTTCCCCCATGCTGCGATATTCATCCAGGCGCATTTCATGAGCGTTACACACGACGTTCGTCTAAGCATCGTCCCAGTCAAGTTGCGCAGGTCCTAATTGCCGCACACGCCTGCCTCGTTCGCAGGAGGCTGGCACCATCGAGGGCATGACCGAGCTGGTGGTGGATCGATCCGAGCAACCGCAACGCAAACCGCGAAGCGGCCTGCTCGAGCCGCTGGAGGCACCCCGGTCACCGGTACCGTCAGATCTTCCAAATGATCGTTTCATCAACCGCGAGAAGTCCTGGCTGGACTTCAACGCACGGGTGCTGGCACTTGCCGAGGACGCGAGCGTCCCGCTGCTCGAACGCGCCAAGTTCCTGGCAATCTTCGCCAGCAACCTCGACGAGTTCTACATGGTGCGGGTCGCGGGCCTGATGCGCCGCGAGGCGACCCGGCTCGCGGTGCTTTCCGCCGACGGTCTCACCGCCCGTGAGCAGCTCGACCTCATCAGCCGTACCGCGGCCGAGCTTGGTGAGCGTCACTCCCGGTGCTTCAGCGAGACCGTCATCCCCGCCCTGGCGGAGGCGGGCATCACCATCCGGTTGTGGGGCGACCTGACCGAGGGGCAGAAGGACCGGCTGCATCACTACTTCCACCAGCAGGTCTTTCCCGTCCTCACCCCGCTCGCGGTCGATCCGGCGCATCCCTTCCCCTACATCAGCGGGCTGTCCCTCAACCTTGCTGTGACCGTGCGTGACCCGGGCGGGGACGGCGACCGGTTCGCCCGTGTGAAGGTCCCACAGAACGTGCCCCGGCTGATCCGGATCGACCCGGAGAACCCCCGGGAGGCGAACGATCGCTACGTCGTGCGCAACAAGGACTCCGACGATCACAAGGTCTGCTTCATCCCGCTGGAAGAGGTGATCTCCGCCCACCTGTCACAGCTCTTCCCCGGCATGGAGGTGGTGGACTCCCACCTGTTCCGGGTGACCCGCAACGCCGACCTGGAGGTCGAGGAGGACGAGGCCGAGGACCTGCTGCAGGCGCTCGAGCGCGAGCTGGCCCGCCGGCGGTTCGGCCCGGCCGTCCGTCTCGAAGTCGGCGACGACGTCGACGACAACCTGCTGGATCTCCTGATGCGCGAGCTGGAGGTCACCCATCGTGAGGTTGTCCGGGTCCGCGGGCTGCTCGACCTGTCGGTGCTGTGGGCGCTGTACGAACTCGACCGCCCGGAGCTCAAAGACCGTCCGCATGTGCGAGGGACCCACCCGCGACTGGTGTCCTCCGACGATCATGTCGACTTCTTCGCGGCGCTGCGTGAGGGCGACGTGCTCGTCCACCACCCCTACGACTCGTTCACCACCTCGGTGCAGCGCTTCATCGAACAGGCCGCCGCCGACCCACACGTGCTGGCCATCAAACAGACGCTGTACCGGACCTCGGGTGACTCCCCCATCGTGGACGCGCTGATCGCCGCCGCCGAGGCCGGCAAGCAGGTCGTCGTCCTGGTGGAGATCAAGGCCAGGTTCGACGAGACCGCGAACATCCGGTGGGCCCGCGAGCTGGAACGGGCGGGCTGCCACGTCGTGTACGGGCTGATCGGGCTGAAGACCCACTGCAAGACATGCCTGGTGGTCCGCCAGGAACGCGGTGGGCTTCGACGCTACTGCCACATCGGGACCGGCAACTACAACCCGAAGACGGCCCGTCTGTACGAGGACCTCGGTCTGCTCACCGCCGACCCGGACATCGGCGCCGACCTCACCGACCTGTTCAACGTCCTGACCGGTTACAGCCGCCAGACCGAGTACCGCTCACTGCTGGTCGCCCCCCAGCTCATGCGGGACGGGATCATCGAACGCATCGAGCGGGAGACCGAGGCGGCGCGCCTGGGCGGCCTGTCCGGGATCCGCATCAAGGTCAACAGCCTCGTCGACGAAGAGGTCATCGACGCGCTGTACCGGGCCTCCCGCGAAGGCGTACCCGTCCAGTGCCTCGTCCGCGGGATCTGCGCACTGCGACCGGGCGTCCCGGGCCTGTCGGAGACGGTGCACGTCCGCTCGATCCTGGGCCGTTTTCTGGAGCACAGCAGGGTGCTGGAGTTCACCGCGCTGCAGGAGTGCTGGATCGGCAGCGCGGACATGATGCACCGCAACCTCGACCGGCGGATCGAGGCGCTGGTACGGGTCGCGCAGCCGTCCCAGCAGGGGCCCCTGAAGACCATGCTCGACCACGCCTTCTCCGACGGCGTGGCAGCCTGGATCCTGCGGCCGGACGGGACCTGGTACCGGCGGTCGACCGGCCCGGACCAGGAGCCGCTGTCGGACTACCAGGCCGACCTGATGGGCCTGCCCCCGCGGCAGCCGGCGCACGCCTGACCCCGCCCGGACGGGCGCACAGGACAGACCCGACTGGCACGGCGTCGCCCGGACGGGTGACGCCGTGCTGACCACAAGCAGCCGACCTGCGCGGTCGGCAACCGCCAGCAGATGACCAGCCCTGCTGGATCTCTCAAAGCCTCCGGGCATGCGACCATAAATGGTCGCATGCCCTTCGGCCTACTGGTCCTACTGGTCCTCGCTGGCGGAGACGCTGGCCTTGAACTCCGAGCCGGGCCGGAACTTCGGTACGACCGAGGCGGCGACGTGCACCGGCTCGCCTGTTGCGGGGTTGCGACCGGTACGGGCCGCCCGCTCGACGCGCTCGAAGACGCCGAACCCCGTAATGGTCACCTTCTCACCGGCGGATACGGCCTCCTGAATCGCGTCGAAGACGGCATCGACGGCCTTGGTCGCGTTCGATCGCCCGCCCTCGATCTGCTGAGCGATGCGATCAACCAACTGGGACTTGTTCACAACAACCTCCGGACGCCCCCCGCAGGCGCGGGGTAGGGAGCAGATCGGGCATCACACTGCGCTGCACCGTAGGCATGTCCACCGGTTAGGGCAATTCCCATGCGCGTGTCGCGCGACACAAACATGCACGTCAACGGCTCTTCTAGATCATCGGAGCCATCGGGAGGATACCGGCTATCCTCCGATAGCCTGTGTTTCGTAACATTCAGTATTCTTCGCTGGTTCCGATCGCGGCCGGTACGGTGGTGGGCAGCCAACCGGGCCGGGTGGCCTCGAAGGCGGTGATGGCGTCATGCCGGCGCAATGTCAGGCCCACGTCGTCCAGCCCCTCCATGAGCCGCCAGCGGGTGAAGTCGTCGAGCTCGAAGGCCGCGACGAGCCTGGGCGCGCGCACCTCGCGGGCGTCCAGGTCAACGGTGATCTCGATGGTGGGATCGGCCTCGACCTGGCTGGCCAGCGCCTCGACCGTCGCGGCGGGTAGCGTGACGGGCAACAGCCCGTTGCCGAGGGCGTTGCCGCGGAAGATGTCGGCGAACCTGGCGGAGATCACAGCCTTGAATCCGTAGTCCTGCAGAGCCCACACGGCGTGCTCGCGAGACGACCCGGTACCGAAGTCCGGGCCGGCAAGCAGGATCGTGGCACCCGCGTAGGCGGGCGTGTTCAGGACGAACGCGGGGTCGGCCCGCCACTCGGAGAACAGCCCAGCGCCGAACCCGGTGCGTTCGATCCGCTTCAGCCACTCGCTGGGGATGATCTGGTCGGTGTCGACGTCGCTGCGCCGCAGCGGCACCGCCCGGCCGGTGTGGGTGGTGAACGCCTCCATCGTGGGTGCGCTCCCTTCGTCGGGTGTGAGGTGTCGCGAAAGGGGTGTCAGAGGTCCGCCGGGGCGGTCAGGCGCCCGGTGACGGCAGTGGCCGCGGCAACAGCCGGCGACACGAGATGGGTGCGGCCGCCGGGGCCCTGACGTCCCTCGAAATTGCGGTTGGACGTCGACGCGCTGCGCTCACCCGGCCGCAGGGTGTCCGGGTTCATCCCGAGGCACATCGAGCACCCCGCGCTGCGCCACTGCGCCCCGGCGGCGCGGAAGACCTCGTCGAGCCCTTCGGCCTCGGCGTCGGCCTTCACCGTCATCGAACCCGGGACGACCAGGACGCGCACGCCGTCGGCGACCCTGCGCCCGCGCAGGACGTCGGCGGCGGCCCGCAGGTCCTCGATGCGCCCGTTGGTGCAGGAGCCGATGAACACCGTGTCCACGGCGACGTCGCGCAGCGGCGTGCCCGGGGTGAGCGCCATGTAGGCCAGGGCCCGCTCGACCGAGGCCCGCAACGCGGGATCGGCGTAGTCGGCCGGGTCGGGGACGCGGGAGGCCAGCGGCGCGCCCTGCCCTGGGTTGGTGCCCCAGGTGACGAACGGGCTCAGCTCGGTGGCGTCGAGGACGACCTCGCGGTCGAACGTGGCGTCGTCGTCGGTGGCGAGCGTCCGCCAGTAGGCCAGCGCCTCGTCCCAGGCGGCTCCGACCGGTGCGTGCGGGCGCCCCTTCAGGTGGGCGAAGGTCACCTCGTCCGGGGCGATCATGCCGGCGCGGGCACCTGCCTCGATGGACATGTTGCAGACCGTCATGCGGCCTTCCATGGACAGCGCCCGGACGGCCTCACCCCGGTATTCGATCACGTGGCCCTGGCCGCCGCCGGTACCGATCCGGGCGATGATCGCGAGAATCAGGTCCTTGGCGGTCACGCCGGCCGGCAGCGCCCCG
>NZ_CAAAFO010000142.1:101747-102296 GCF_900634715.1 Candidatus Protofrankia californiensis
AGCCGCAGCGCCTCGAACGCCTGCGGGCTGGTCACCTCGTGGACGAGATGCAGGTCGATGTAGAGCAGGTCGGGTTCGTTGTCGGCACGCCGGACGACGTGGGCGTCCCAGACCTTCCTCGCGAGTGTGCGCCCCATGGCCCACTCCTTCAGCTGGCTTCCTCGGACCCGCCCGGCTGCGCCGGGCGGGGTGGCGAACGTGCGGTGCAGATCACTGAAGATCACTGATCCGGACCATCCGAAATCCCGCGCATCCCTGTGCGTCTCACTATTTAGGATGGCAGTATCAATGTATGAAACAGCTTAGCGGAGTCGGCGTGCTGGACAAGGCGGCCCTCGTGCTGAACGCGGTGGAGGCGTCCCCAGCCTCCCTCGGCGACCTGGTCACCCGTACCGGGCTGACCCGGGCGACCGCCCACCGCCTGGCGGTCGCCCTCGAGGTACACCGGCTGGTCGGACGGGACCCCAGCGGCCGGTTCGTACCCGGTCCCCGACTTGCCGCCGGTGGTGCGGCGCCGCTGCCGTGGGCCCTGCTGGCCGCCGCCGCGCC
>NZ_CAAAFO010000142.1:102671-105885 GCF_900634715.1 Candidatus Protofrankia californiensis
CCGGCCGCACGGGTTGGTCCGGCCGGTCCGATCGCACGGGTTGGTCCGGCCGGTCCGATCGCACGGGTTGGTCCGGCCGGTCCGGCCGCACGGGTTGGTCCGGCCGGTTCGATCGCTGGTCCGGCCGGACCGGCCGAACTGCCGGCGGGCGCGGTCTTCGAGGCGTCCGCCCTGGAACAGGTGCGACAGCGGGGCTGGGCCGACAGCGTCGGTGAACGTGAGGCCGGGCTCGCGTCCGTGTCGGCCCCGGTACGCGACGCCACCGGCAGGGTCGTCGCGGCGCTGTCACTGTCCGGCCCGGTCGAACGGCTCACCCGCTCCCCCGGCCAGCGCCACGGAGCCGCCGTCGCCGCCGCGGCTGAGCGGCTGAGCGGCTGAGCGGCTGAGCGGCTGAGCGGCTGAGCGGCTGAGCGGCTGAGCGGAACGGTCTCACCGCCGTCCCACAGGCTCCGTCCCTCCTTACCCGCGGCGGACCCCCTGTTCCCGCCGCGGGCCGGCTCCGCTCTGCCTCGCGCACCGCCGGAGGCCCAAGTCTCCTGGTCACTGAGAGTGAGACATCCGGCACCTCACGGACAGCCCGTGAATGCCTCGAAGAAGGCGTTCCCGCACATAACTGTCGTAGCGGCCGCCGGGCAGCCGGACGACGTCATCCGTCACATTCGGCGGTCTGGATTTTCGCTGTAAGCGAACGCACGCAGGGTAACGACGTTCAGGACGACGATCGTTCTTCCCCTGTTCACGATCAGTCCAGCTGAACGAAAATCCCTGAGGTCCCGGCCGACGGACTCCCGGGACGATCCGATGGCCGCCGCCAAGTCACGCTGCGTTACACGCAACGTGATCGCGACACTGCCGTCGGGCTGCCTGTCCCCGTGCCCTTCCGCGAGCTCCAGCAGGTGCCGGGCGAGACGGATGTCGGTCGGGTACGCGCCCAGGTCCGACCGCCGCCGGTCGGACTCCCGCAGCCGTCGGGTGATCGAGCTGACCAGGGCCCGCACGACCTGGGGATGCGTGGCCACGAACGTCCGGAACGCCTCGGCGGACACGACGACCACCTGCGCGGGCTCCACCGCCACGACCGACGCCGAACGGGTCTCACCGTCGATGACCGCCATCTCGCCGATGAGATCACCGGGGCCACGATGGGCGAGCAGGGTCTCGTAACCGCTCTCGGCGACGGTCACGACCTTCACCCGGCCCGTCCGCATGATCATTACTAGATCGGCGTGGTCGCCTTCCCATAACAGGACGTCACCCTGCGCATAGTTCCTGACCGTCCCGAGTTCTTCGAGCGCCGAGCGGTCCTGCGGGCTCATCTGAGCACGTCCGCTCTTGGCATGTCCGCGCTCACCGCTGTCAGCTGCGGTCACGTGTTCCCCTCTGTCACGTGGGTGGTGGCGCAGAGTACCCCTTTTGCTCCAATACAAAAGCGAGGCGGGGTGTCCGGACCAACCCCGTGGTCCACCGTCGCCGCCCCCTTGCGTTCCGCAAGAATCGGCGGACGGCGCGACCGCGCCTGCCCGCTGCCGGTGTTTCCGTCATAAGGTCCTGGTCGCCGGGCCTGTACCGATGTGCCTGGCCGATGCGCCTGCAGCTGATGTGCTGCGCACAGGGGGGAACACTGGCGATGCGAAGGCTGGGTTCCCGCTACGTCCTGCACCAGCCGCTCGGGAAGGGCGCCAGCGGCGAGGTCTGGCGGGGCGAGCGGGTCGATGATGGTACCGGTGACCGTGGGATGGTGGCGGTCAAGATCCTGCGGCCCGAGGTGTCCGACGACCCGGAGATCGTCGACCGGTTCCTGCGCGAGCGCAGGGTCCTGCTGGCCTTCGACGACCCGCACCTGGTGAAGGTTCGCGACATCGTCGCCGAGGGCGACACCCTCGCGATCGTGATGGACCTCGTGGACGGGGTGGACCTGCGCGGATATCTGCGCGAGCGCGGCCGGCTCCCCACCGCCGACGCCGTCGAACTCGTCGGGCAGGTGCTCTCGGCCCTGGCCGTCGTCCACGAGGCCGGCGTTGTCCACCGCGACGTCAAACCGGCGAACATCCTTATCGACACCACCGGCCCGGGGCCTGCCCGGGCCATGCTGACCGACTTCGGTATCGCCCGGCTGACCCAGACCCCCTCCATGACCAGGCTCAGCGTCACGATCGGCACGCCGATGTACATGGCGCCGGAGCTCGCCGAACACACCCCGGCGGGCCCTGCCGCCGACATCTACGGAGCCGGCGTCGTCCTCTACGAACTGCTGGCCGGACAGCCTCCGTTCGTCGCGTCGAACACGATCGCCATGATCCGGGCGCATGCCTTCGACGCGCCACCGCCGATCGACGGGATCGATGGACCGCTGTGGGAGGTCCTGTGCCAGCTGCTCGCCAAGCGTCCGTCGAACCGGCCCGCAACCGCGCTCGCAGCCCGAGCCGCACTGCGGGCCGCACTAGAGAGCCAAGTCCCTGGGTCGCTGAACGGCTGGGAGTCGGCAGCTCCTGATGCGACGGCTGTGGTTACCTCGCAGCAGCCGGTCCACGGGGAGAACGACCCTGCGACCCTGCTCTCACCAACGGCCCTCTCACCGACCTCGCTGTCCCCGGCGTCCGGGCCGGCGCGAGGAGGACCGGTCGCCGGGCGTGACCCGGCAGCCTCACCTGTCGGCAACCATCCGGTGGCGCCGCTGAGCGCCGAGACCGCCCAGGTGACGTCGTTCAGCCCGACCGGGCCGCCACGGATGGACGGCAGCGGCCCGCCGGCCCACACGATCCCGATGGGCGCGGACAAAGCAGGTAAGGACAAAGCAGGTAAGGAGGACGAAGAAGAGCCGGAGTGCGTCCGGACCGCCGTCGCCTCGTCGACCCCGCCGCCGGCGTCACGGCCGGCAGCGCCGGTGGGAGAACGTCCGCGGACGCGGCCCGCTCGCGGACGGATCCTGATCGCGGCCGGTGTCGGGGCCGCCGTGCTCGTCGGTGCCGGGTCATGGGCCCTTGCCTCGAGCCTCGGCGGCAGCGGTGACGATCGGGCCCACGGGACGGCGTCCATAGCGGGTGCGCCGGCGGTGACCGCGACGGCCACACCGGGGACCTCGGCAGCCGCGTCCGTACCGGCCGCCGCCGAGCCGGCGCCGGCAACATCCGCGTCCGCACCGGCGTCCGTACCGGCGTCCGCGGGCGCCACGACGCAGGCTCGTCCCGGGCCGGGCAGCGAGCCGACCGGCCCC
>NZ_CAAAFO010000142.1:106259-107796 GCF_900634715.1 Candidatus Protofrankia californiensis
CCGGAACGGTCGGTCAGCCGGAACGGTCGATCGGGCGCGGCCGGTTCGACCACAGCGGAGGAGCGGACCGCAGGCCCGACCGTGAGTCCTCGCCGGACCGGGGCCGGGCGTCCTCACCCGGCCGAAGGCCCGCCTGGGTGTCCTCACCGGAGCGAAGACCCGGCCGGAGGTCCTCCCCCGGCCGAAGGCCCGGCCGGGCGTGGTGGCCGAACTCGCGTGCAAGGGGCAGCGTCGGCCGTTGTGGGGCACGACCACCCAGCGCCGGTCGATCGAAAGCCGTGTGGACGGCTGCCGGGGGCCGCGGACCGGCCGTGGCCGGATGAGGCAGAGCCGCCCACATGTCGACCTCGACGATGATCTCTCCGCCCTCGGAGGCCATCCGCAGCCTCCCGCCGTGGACCTCGACCAGGCGTCGGACGACGTACAGGCCCATGCCCGCGCCGTCGGTCTCCCGAGTGGCTGTTCCATCCCGTTGGGTGAACGGCTCGAAAAGCTGGCGGATCGTGGCCGGGTCGAGATCGGGGCCGGGATTGCGCACCCGCAGGATCACCTCGTCACCCACCCGTCCAGCGATCAACCGTACCGGCGCTCCCGGCCAGGAGTGCACCAGCGCGTTGTCGACGAGATTCGCGACAACCTGGTGCAGCGCCTGCCGGGCCATCCGCACGGGCAGGTGAGGCGGTACGTCGACACTGACGTTGGCTGCTGTCGTCGGCGCGTAGGCCAGGGTCGCGAGCACGTCGTTGACGACCTCGGGGAGGTCCGCGACGGTGTTCTCCTCGGTGCCGGTGGCCGTCGCCGCGGTGAGCATGTTCTCCAACAGCCGGGACAGCCGGTCGGAGTAGTTGACCGCCGAATCGAGCATGTCGTCGAGCTGCGCCGGGGACATCCTGTCCCGCCGGCGCTTGATGGTGAGCAGGGTCCCGCGGATGCCGGTCAGCGGCGTCCGGAACTCGTGGGAGACGGTGGCGACGAGGTCGCTACGGATCCGGTCGGTCTCCTCAAGACGGGCCATCAGGCTCTGCTGGCCCTCGTAGAGCTGCGCCCGGTAGTGCTCGGCCCGCCGCCGCGCCTGCTCGTTGAAATGCCAGAAGATCACCTGCGCCGCTGCCAGCGCACAGATGAACGCCGCGCTGACCGCGGCGAACACCCAGGACGACCCGACGGAGTCAGGCATGATGATCTGATCGCCGACCGCTCCGTTCGCCACGAACACGAACGCGATTGCCAACAGGTAGACGGTCCAGTCCTCGTAGAGGGCTATGAGGGCCACGACCACGAAGAAGTGGAAGTACACCTCGGTCTGCCCGTGCGAGAGGTGGACGAACACCACCGAGCTGCACAGCAGGCCGAGGCTGGTGGCCAGCGCGCGCAGGCGGCGCACACCCGGCATGACGGCCGCGCCCAGCAGCACCGCGGACGGGCCGGTCGAGGCCAGTCCCCTCCATATCTCGAAATCCTGGTACGAGGCGTAGACAACGATCACGGGCAGGTGGACGGCCAGGACCCAGACCAGCAGCCGGTGACGGGAGACCCA
>NZ_CAAAFO010000142.1:108208-109724 GCF_900634715.1 Candidatus Protofrankia californiensis
ATCCGGGCTATCCTGCACCGATCGCCACCTGGCGCACCATGGCTGTCAAGGATGGTGTGGCATGGCAAGCATGCCTACCTCTGACTAGACCATCTTCACCAGTCGGTAACAGGTTCAAAAGGGGCATGGCGCTGTGCGTGCCCGATTCGACAACCTGTGGTCTGCAAGGTGGCCTTCGGAAGGGCCACCCAGGAGGAGGACACCGTGCTCCCCGTGACCTTGACTGCTGCCAACCCGACTGCCGCAGGTGCCACAGCCGCCATGGATCTGACCTGCACCGGCTCGACATCCCCGCTCGCCCCGCTTACGCCGCTCCCCTCACTCGCTCCGGTGACGCAGACGATCACCACCACGAAGGAGCCGGCTGAGGGCGCCTCCCCCCGACTACGCCTGATCACCACCAGGAGCAGGACGGGTGAGATCGTGCACGGGCGCGGCGGCCCGAGCTCCTGCGGCTGCCGGGAGTGCACGATGGCACGTCACCCCGCGGCCCTGCCCCGGCTCACCGTCGTCCGATAATCCGATCGGTACAGTAACCCGGCTGGCCGGTGACCATCCGGCCATGACGGCCCATCCGGTCGGGACAACGTATTCCTCGGGCCAATCGGAGCGGCCGAGAACTTCGGCACGTATTCGGCAGAGGCTCCTGACGATCATCGGTGTCGGCCGGTCACAACCGGACCCACGACAAAGGCCCGAACCTACGACGAAGGCCCGCTGACCGGGTTTGCCCAGGTCAACGGGCCTTCGTACTGCCTATCTCGTGTAGCCCCGACCGGATTCGAACCGGCGCTACCGCCTTGAGAGGGCGGCGTCCTAGGCCACTAGACGACGGGGCCAGCTGTTCTTTTCTCCATCTTCAGATGAACCGCACCTCACGGTGAGGAGCACCTGACGCTGGGGTACCAGGACTCGAACCTAGACTAACGGAACCAGAATCCGTTGGGCTGCCAATTACCCCATACCCCAAGGTTGCCCTCTCGGGCGAGGCCCACTGTATCGCATCCGCGGGGGAAGCAAGGCGGTAACCGCGCCAACACTCCGACCGGCAGCGTCAGCGGGCCACGACCGGGTTGGTGAGCGTGCCGATCCCCTCGACCGTGACGGCCACGGTCCGGCCAGGGCTCATCGGGCCCACCCCTGCCGGCGTCCCGGTCAGCAGCAGGTCACCGGGCAGCAGGGTCATCGCCGCCGACATGTACGCGATGAGTGACGGGATGTCGTGCACCAGCAGCTTCGTCCGGGAGTCCTGTCGCAGCTCACCGTCGAGGGTGGTGCGGATCGCCAGGTCGGACGCGTCCAGGTCGGTCTCGATCCAGGGGCCGACCGGGCAGAACGTGTCATGGCCCTTGGCCCGGGTCCACTGGCCGTCCGCCTGCTGCTGATCGCGCGCGGTCACATCGTTCGCGCAGGTGTACCCCAGAACGACATCCAGGGCACGGGCCACCGGAACATCGCGGCACAGCCGCCCGATGACGATCGCCAGCTCACCCTCGTAGTCCACCCGGTCGCTGTC
>NZ_CAAAFO010000142.1:110334-111809 GCF_900634715.1 Candidatus Protofrankia californiensis
CCCCAGTGCACGTCCAGTGCCAGCCCGGAAGGAGCCAGGTGAGCGAGACCACACCCGTCTACGATGTCGGCGCGCCGGAGCCGAAGCCCATCGACGAGGAGCTGAGCGTGAAGCTCGGCCATCTCGCCGAGGACGCGATCCTGCGCGGCAAGCCCAACGGCGCCGAGCGGTGCGACAACTGCCTGTACTACCTCGACACCGACAAGGACATCACCTACTGCTGGCACCCGAAGCTGCGCATCCTGGTCGGCGGCGACTGGTGGTGCCAGTGGTGGGAGGAGATCCCCGAGGACTGACCCCATGGGTCCGCGGCCCGTTCCCACGGGCCCGCGGCCCGAGGGCCCGTCTCCGACGGGCTCGGTGGGCCGGGTCCGTGGACAAGCATCAGTCCGTCCACGACTGTCAGCTTCAGAGGCTCCGGCAACAGGACTGCCCGGCTCGCGACGCTCTACCGCCGGAGCCTCTTATCCGACGACGAGTTGCAAGCCCTCGTACTCCACGAAGTCGGCGAAGTCCTACCAGGATCAGATGTAGTCCGCGTGCCGGGAAGCGTAGAGATCCGCGAGGAAGGCATCCAGATCTTCGTCCGAAGCCCAGATGTCACAGCGCATCTCGCCCAATGACGACACCGGGCGCACACCCTGCCGCTCCGCCAGCTCCTCGACCGACCAGGCCTCAGCGGGCCATCCGAACAGGTTGTCCGCATCCGCACTATTTGTAACCATCATACCTCCCTACGCCTACGATGCTCCCGAGAGCAACACATCACACAACCGGACCGCTCCCGCTATAGATCAGGCGCTCGAGTTCCGATCGAAGGACCACGATCTCCAGCCGGGCGAAGAGCCGGACGAGATCCCGGAGATCGCCGTCGTTGGCCCGGTCGAGCGCGGCGATGTAATCGCCTCGGGTGAAACGGTCCACTACGAGCGGCGCATATTTCGACCGCAGCAGCACCAGAAGTGTCAGGGCGCGGGCGACCCGTCCGTTACCGTCCTCGAACGGGTGGATGCCGATAAAGGCGTGATGCAGCCATGCGGCTCGAACGACCGGATGGGAACCGGCCGACTCCCGATAGAGGACCAGCAGCCGATCCATTTCGCTCTGGACGTGTTCCGGCGGAACGTATTCAAGAAGTGTGTGATCCGGCCGGCGGACATGATTGGGGTGTTCCTTCCAGGCGCCGTGGTGCAGGGGGACCTTGACGGGTTGACCGAACGCCGTCGTCGCGTCGTAGGTCGCCTGCCGGCCGCAGATCGCCGCGTGCACCTCGCGGACCAGCGTGATCGAAAGATCCTGCCCGTCACGTGCCGCCTCAGCGAGAAAGGTCAGAGCATCGAACTGGGATCGGATGATCGCAAGCGCGTCCTCGTCCACCCCACCCTGGCGAGCCGCCACCTTCGCCGTAAGGCCCTCGGCAATCAGAGCCTCGGTCACACCCCACTCGACGTCGTACAACCGCTCGATGATGCCCG
>NZ_CAAAFO010000142.1:111902-115425 GCF_900634715.1 Candidatus Protofrankia californiensis
GAGCCTCACTGAAGTCCTCGCGGGTCGCAGTGGCCACAGACTCCTCCCACGCACCCTGGAGTGCGTCAACCGTGGCAAGGACCTGCTCGAGGTCACCGTTGACCGACGGCACCGGACGCACCTCGCGCCAAGGGATCACGCTGCTGTCGGCCATGACCGAAGTCTAACGAGCCGAAAACGAAGCGATCATGTTTCACTCGTGTCGCCGGCGGCTCCAAGGAGCCCGGACTCATCACTATTTGTGATTATTGCCCCTCCCCTGCCGGCGTTGACTACTTGGGAATGCTTTCTTCGCCCTGGCGGCGCAGGCCATAGGTGACGGCGTCCTGCAACGCCTCCCATGAAGCCGCGATGATGTTCTCGTCGACGCCGACGGTGTCCCACCTGTCGCGCCCGTCGCTGGTCCCGACCAGCACCCGGGTCACCGCGCCGGTGCCGGACCTGCCGTCGAGGATGCGCACCTTGTAATCGACCAGGTCGAGGTCGACAAGGCCGGGGTAGCCCTTTTCCAGCGCTTCCCGCAGTGCCCGGTCGAGGGCGTTGACCGGGCCGTTGCCCTCGGCCGTGGACACGTGCCGCACACCGCGGGAGACGAGTTTCACGGTCGCCTCGCTCACGACCTGGCCGTCCGGCCGCCGCTCGACGATCACGCGCCACGACTCGAGGGTGAAGAACCGCTGCGCGCCTTCGACCTCGTCCCGCAGCAGCAGCTCGAACGACGCCTCCGCGGCCTCGTAGGTGTACCCGATCGCTTCCCGTTCCTTCACCAGGTCGACGACCCGGCCCAGCGCCTCCCGCTGGTCGGAGAGGTCCAGCCCGAGCTCACGGCCTTTGAGCTCGATCGTGGCCCGGCCGGCGAGCTCCGAGACCAGCATCCGCATGTCGTTGCCGACCTCGGCGGGATCGATGTGCTGGTACATGTCCGGGTCGACCTTGACGGCGCTGGCGTGCAGGCCGGCCTTGTGGGCGAACGCGCTCGCGCCGACGTAGGCGCGGTGGGGGTCCGGAGCGGAGTTGGTGATCTCGTCGATGGCGTGCGACACCCGGACCAGCTCGCGCAGCCTGCCCGGGGGCAGCACCCGGCGTCCGAGCTTGGTCTCCAGCCCGGCCACGACGCTGAACAGGTCAGCGTTGCCGCATCGCTCGCCGTAGCCGTTGGCGGTGCCCTGGACGTGGATGGCCCCGGCCTCGACCGCGACAAGGGTGTTCGCGACCGCGCAGGCGGTGTCGTTGTGGCAGTGAATGCCCAGGCGGGCACCGGTGATGTCGCGGACGGCAGAAACGACGTCACCGATACGTGTCGGCAGCATCCCGCCGTTGGTGTCGCAGAGGACCACGACCTCGGCACCGGCCTCGGCGGCCACCCGGACCACCTCGAGTGCGTAGTCGGTGTCGGCGCGGTAACCGTCGAAGAAGTGCTCCGCGTCGACGAACACCCGCTTGCCCTCGGCGTGCAGATGCGCCACGGTGTCACGGATCATCGCGAGGTTCTCGGTGGGGGTGGTGCGCAGCGCCCGCTCCACGTGCCGGAGGTCGGACTTCGCGACCAGGCAGACGACGTCCGTGCCGGCCTCCCGCAAGGCGGCGACCTGCGTGTCGTCGGCGGCGACCGTCCGGGCCCTGCGGGTCGCGCCGAAGGCGGTGAGCACGGCATGGTCCAGACGCAGCTCGGTACGGGCACGGCGGAAGAACTCGGCGTCCTTCGGGTTCGACCCGGGCCAACCGCCCTCGATGAAGCCGACGCCGATCTCGTCGAGGTGCCGGGCTATCGCAATCTTGTCGCCGACCGACAGCGACAACCCCTCCTGCTGGGTCCCGTCACGCAGTGTCGTGTCGTAGACGTGAAAGGAATCGGGGTCATCTGGCTGCACGGCGCGCCTCTCACCTGCTCACCTGCGGATCTGCGGGGTGTCACGCGTCCGGCGGCATGGGTGGGCAGCCGGCACGCGCGACGAGGGCGGGTTCACCGCCGATTGTCCACTGTACGGCGCCACCCGCCCAGGAGCTCAGGGTCCTCAGGTCACGGCGAAGCCGCTGTCTGGGGCAAAGCTCCGTCAGTCGCCGGCAAAGCGGCGCAGGCGCTCAACCTGGAGGATGGTGACCGTCTGCCCCTCGGCCAGGATCCAGTTGCGCTTCTCGAACTCTCGCAGCGCCTGGTTGACCGACTGGCGTGAGCCGCCCAGAAGGGAGGCGATCTCGGTCTGGGTCAGGCCCAGTTCGATCAGCGGACGCCCGGACTCCCGCATCCGCATCAGCAGCAGCTTGGCGACGCGCCGGGGCAGGTCGAGGAAGACCAGGTCGGCATTTGCCCCCGTCAGCCGGCGGACGTGGGCCACCAGCGCCCGGATGAGCTGCTCGGCGACGGCCGGGCGCTCCCGTACCAGCTCCCACACGGCGGCACGGTCGAGGACGACGGCTTCGCTGGGCTCCAGCGCCTCGACGCTGGCAGACCGCGGACCAGCCTCGACGATGTTGAGTTCACCGAGGGTGTCGCCGGGGCCGGCTATGTTCAGGACGTGGTCACGGCCGTCGTCGGCGGTCGTGAGCACCTTCAGGCGGCCGGAGGCCACCACGAGCAACGTGTCAGCGGGATCACCTTCGGTGAGTACAACCTGACCGCGGCGGTATCGGCGCACGACAGACCGTGCGGCGAGACGCGCCAGGGCCGGCTCGTCCAGTTCCTTCAGCAATGTGGTCGCCCGCAACAGCGCGACCGCCTCTTCCTCCTGCACACCGTGACCGTAGCGCCAATGTCGGGAAATGTGGGCGCCCGATGCCCCGCTTGAGCAGTGATGTGCGTCGGTGGAGCAAAAAACGGCACAGAAGGAACAGTCGATCAAACAGCAGCACACCAGTTTCTAAACGGATGCACGCTGTTCGCTCCAGCAACGCACTACATCGCGCATGGACAGCACGCCGGTTACTTCACCCCGATCGCAGACGATCAGATGCCGAAATCCGCCGCGAAGCATCGATCCGGCGGCTTCCGCCAGCGACCAGCCGGGATCGGCGAACACGACGTCACGAGCGATGTGGTCGCCGACCAGCTCGGCATCCGGATTCTGACCATCCGCCACGGACAGAAGAACATCACGTTCAGTAAGTATGCTGTATCCTTCGCCGTCGACGTCCCGCACAATGGCCGCGCCCACCTTCCGGGCGGCCATCAGCCGCGCCGCCTGACGCAGGGTGTGCTTCGGACCGATCATGAGAACCGGAACGGTCATCCCGTCGGAAACCCGCATCACGCCTCTCCCCAGAGCTTGTGAACTTGTGAAACGAGAGCCTGACAGGAGAGGTTAGGCGTGGAATGCTCCGCTGACCAGACCGTCACCGGAGACGGCAAACCCGCGGGCAGGACGTGGTCACGCCCGCCCACGGGCCGGCGACCAGCTGGGGCTGGGTAACCAGCTGTCGTAGGGAGTCAGGACTCCTGGACGAGCTCGTTCCAGTTCTTGTAACGGTCGAGCTCCCCACGGGTCACCTGGTGGAACAGATCGAGCAGTTCGCGCGTGATCGGGCC
>NZ_CAAAFO010000142.1:115772-124456 GCF_900634715.1 Candidatus Protofrankia californiensis
GGTCGTCGATCTCGACGATCGGCACCATTTCGGCCGCGGTTCCGGTGAAGAAGGCCTCGTCCGCCAGGTACAGGTCGGTGCGGACGATGTGCTGCTCGCGGACCTCGTAACCCTGGTCCGCGGCGATCTGCATGATGGACGCCCGCGTGATGCCGCCGAGCGGCCCGTCACTGAGCGGCGGAGTCATCACCGTACCGCCCGACACGATGAAGACGTTCTCTCCCGACCCGTCGGCGACGTGCCCGTTGGGACTGGTCAGAATGGCCTCGTCGTAACCGGCCTTGAGCGCCGCGACCTTGGCCAGCGAGGAGTTGAGATACTGCCCGGACGCCTTGGCCGCCGGCGGGATGATGTTGTTGTCGTTGCGACGCCAGGTGGACACGGTGGCCCGGCAACCGTTCTTCTCCGCATCGTCACCGAGGTAGGCACCCCAGGGCCAGACCGCGACCATCACTTCGATCGAGGAAGGCAGCGGGTTGAGGCCCATCTCGCCGTACCCGAGATAGATCAGCGGCCGGATGTAGCAGGCGTCGACCTTGTTGACCGCGACCGTCTCCTTGATTACGGCGACGAGTTCGGCCTGCGTGAACGCCGGCTCCATCATGTAGATCTTGGCGCTGCGGTACAGCCTCGCGACGTGGTCGGTCAGGCGGAACACGGCGCTGCCGTGGGCGGTGGGGTAGGCGCGGATGCCCTCGAAGACACCCCAGCCGTAGTGCAGCGTCGGGTTGAGAACGTGGATGCGGGCGTCGTCCCAGTCGACGAACTGACCGCTCATCCAGATTTTTGACGTCGGTGTAATGGACACGAATGACTCCAGGCGTATGCGACGAAGCGTGCGGGCGAGTGACGATCTTGCCGATCTTCGCCGTGGTCAGGCCCCGTCGGCTGCCGTCGTACCGGATCTACGGCCCTTCAGAGGATAGCGTTTCTCCGGCCATTCGCATCAGTGCAAGTTCGGATAGTTACCTTCTGAACGGATTTGATGACAGAAAGTTTCGAACGGCCCCCGGAGCGGGTACAAGAAAGGTAAAAAAGTACGGAGAGGGGCGCAGAACCAACTTAACCGGCGACTCGCGCTCAGCCGGCGACTCGCGCCGCCAGGTCCTCCCCGACCTCGCGCGTGGAGATCTGGTCACGTGAGTATCCGGTTCGCGGTCGGGAACGGTCAGCCAGGGAAGCGGCAACCGCCGCCTCCACCCGGGCCGCTTCATCCACGCGGCCCAGATGCTCCAGCAGCATCGCGACCGACAGCACGGTGGCGGTCGGGTCGGCGATCCCCTGCCCGGCTATGTCGGGCGCGCTGCCGTGCACCGGTTCGAACATGCTCGGGTTCGTTCCGGACGGGTCGAGGTTGCCGCTGGCGGCCCGTCCGATACCGCCGGTGATCGCGGCACCGATGTCGGTGAGGATGTCCCCGAACATGTTGTCGGTCACGACCACGTCGAAACGTCCCGGATCGGTGACGAAGAACATCGACGCGGCGTCCACGTGCTGGTAGTCGACCTGGACCTCGCTGAACTCGCGGGCGACCTCGGCGACAGTACGCAACCAGAGGTCTCCGGCGTTGGTCAGGACGTTGGTCTTGTGAACGAGGGTGAGCCGCCGCCGGGGGCGTGCCTGCGCCCGGCGGAACGCGTCCCGCACGACGCGTTCGACACCGAAGCGGGTGTTGAGGCTCTCCTCGGTGGCCACCTCGAACGGTGTGCCGCGGCGCAGGGTACCGCCGGCGCCCACGTACGGACCCTCGGTCCCCTCCCGTACCACCACCATGTCGATGGTGGGCTCGCCCGCCAGCGGCGTGGTGACGCCCGGGTACAGCCGCACGGGACGCAGGTTGACATAGTGATCGAGCTCGAAGCGCAGCCGCAGCAGGAGCCCGCGTTCGAGGATGCCGCTGGGCACCCCGGGGTCACCGACCGCACCGAGCAGGATCGCGTCGTGCTCGCGTAGCTCCGCGAGCACCGAGTCCGGCAGGGTCTCACCGGTGGCGTACCAGCGACGCGCGCCCAGGTCATAGTCGGTGGTCTCCACCTTGGGCTCGACGGCACGCAGCACGCGCAGGCCCTCCGCGACGACCTCTGGTCCGATGCCGTCCCCGCCGATGACCGCAAGCCTCATGAACGCGACTGTAATCTGTCACGCGCCAGCCCCGGCGCCCGCCCCGGCTTCCAGTCCCCTCGGACCGGCGCCATCCACGGGTACCCACGCGCCAGGTCAACCGCAGGGCCGCTGCCGAGCCGCGGGACGGATGCCACCGAAAATCGGATGAAAACCGTCATGACATACCCGAACGCGCACAGCTTGAAAAATTAGAACAAAAGCTGCTTCTCACGATTATTCCGGTTGGTTGGGAAACGACTGGCATGAGAAGAGGCTTCGCGACACGCACGATGAATCGCCGATGGCGATAAAGGTCCTCACGTACAGTGCACCGATCACGTCCCACAACTGCATCAGGAAGCAGCTCCCGTAACCGGCTGGAGGCGAGGGGGAATCTCCCCCGGTCGGGCACGTGTGGCATGCGACGACACAAGGGAGTGTACGACGCATGATCGTTCAAACGCTTTCAGCACCGGCCCCCTCCGACACCCACCATGCGATCGACTCCGCGGACGAATGGTCCGACGCGCTGCGCAACGCCCTGGCCGATCCCGGTCAGCCGCGCATCGTCTTCCAGCCGATCGTCGACCTCCGGCGCGGCGTCATCGCCGGATACGAGGTACTGGCGCGTTTCGGAACGGCACCGACTCCCTCGCCCGACCTGTGGTTCGCCGCCGCCGAACGTGCCGGGATCGCCGCCCACTTCGAGGCCAGGGTGCTTCGCGCGGCGCTGGCGGCACGCGAACAGCTCCCGCCCAACTGTTTTCTCACCGTCAACGTCATGCCGAACCTGCTGACCACCCCGGAGGTGGCCGCGGTCTGGGTCGACGCCGATCTGAGCCGGCTTGTTCTCGAACTCAACGAGACGGTCAGCGCCGAGCGGACTCCCGAGCTGGCCGCCACCACCCAGGCGCTGCGCGAGCGCGGCAGCTTCATCGCCATGGACGACGTCGGTTCCGGCTACGCCGGGCTGCGCCAGATCGCCAAGATCCGTCCTGACCTGGTCAAACTTGACCGCGACCTGGTCGCCCGCGCGGATGGCGACCAGGTGCGGCGGACATTGACCGAACTGGTCAACGTCTTCGCCAGCCGGCTGGACGCCTGGGTGATCGCCGAGGGCATCGAACGCGACGAGGAACTTGCCGTGCTCGTGGGGCTCGGCGTCCCGCTCGGGCAGGGCTGGTATCTGGGCCGCCCCGCGGACACCTGGCAGCGCCTCGACCCCGCGATCTCCAGGCGTATCCGGTTGCTCGCCCAGCGGACCGAGCGCGGCGAGGGGGTGGGCAGCCTGCTCGAACAGGTACGGATCTCCTTCGGGGAGGACCGAGCGCGCCGGGGCGCCCCGCAGAAGGCGGCCTGCTGGCTCGACATGCCGTCACGGCCGCGGTCCGGCGGCAGCGGCGCGGCCATCGTCGTGAACCGGCAGCATCACCCGGTGGCGCTGGAGCTACCCGCGCCCCTCGGCGGCGCCGCCACCCGGCGTGTCCCGGCCAGTATGGTCGCCCGGCCCGACGAACATGTCGTCGACGTGGCACGCCGGGCGATGAGCCGCGCGCCGGCGCTGCGGTTCGACCCGGTCGTGGTAGTCACCGAAATGGGTCGACCGGTCGGTCTGGTCCGGATCGAACGGCTGATGCTCCGGCTCGCGGAGATGTCCGGCGTCCACCCGGATCTGCGGAAACGCAACCGTCCGAATCTGCGGAAAGACGCGGACCGGGCCGCGGACCAGGCAGTGGTACACCCGGCCCGCGGCCCGGCCGAATGACCGTGCCCCGGACAGCCCGGGCACTCCTGGTGACCCGGATACCAGCGGCGGGTCAGATATTCGTGGCGGCTCAGCTACCCGTGGCGATGCGCTGATCCCGCGCGGCCCGGTTGACCGCGCTCACCACGGCGCGCAGGGACGCGGTGACGATGTTCGGGTCGATCCCCACGCCCCAGAACACCCTGTCCCCCACGGCCACTTCGAGATAGGCCGCGGCCCGCGCGTCCGCTCCCGAGCCCAGAGCGTGCTCGTGATAGTCGAGCACACGTACCTCGACGTCCCGGGTGCGCAGTGCGGCGACGAACGCGTCGATCGGCCCGTTGCCGGTGCCGCTGATGATCTCCTCGCCACCGTGGATGCGGACCGACACCCGCACCTCGTCGCGTTCCCCGTGAGCTGCGGTAGTCCGGGAGCCGAGCAGCTCCAACGGAGCGTCGGCCGCGGATTCGGCCAGGAAGTACTCCCGGGAGAAGATCGCCCACAGTTGCTCGCCGGTCACCTCCCCACCGGTGTCCTCGGTGTGGCGCTGCACGACGTGGGAGAACTCGATCTGCAGCCGGCGGGGCAGGTCCAGGGAATGCTCCGACTTCAGCAGATAGGCGACGCCACCTTTACCCGACTGGCTGTTCACCCGGATCACGGCCTCGTAGGACCGGCCGACGTCCATCGGGTCGATGGGCAGATAGGGCACCTCCCACAGCCGCTGCCCGGTCCGTTCCATGGCCTCGAAGCCCTTCTTGATGGCGTCCTGATGGGAACCGGAGAAAGCCGTGTAGACAAGATCGCCACCGTAGGGATGCCGCGGATGCACCAGAATCTGGTTGCAGTGCTCCACGGTCCGGCGAATCTCGTCGATGTCGCCGAAGTCGATTTCCGGGTCGACGCCCTGGGAGAACAAGTTGAGCCCCAATGTCACCAGGCAGACGTTGCCGGTGCGTTCGCCGTTGCCGAACAGGCATCCCTCGATCCGATCGGCACCCGCCAGCACCCCGAGTTCCGCGGCGGCCACGGCACAGCCACGGTCGTTGTGGGGATGCAGGGACAACACGACCGCCTCACGCCGGGTCAGATTGCGTGACATCCACTCGATCTGGTCGGCGTAGACGTTGGGCGTGGACATCTCCACGGTCGCCGGCAGGTTCAGCACGACCGGCCGATCGGGTGTGGGCTGCCAGACGTCCATGACCGCCTCGCAGACCTCGAGGGCATAGTCCAGCTCGGTTCCGGTGAACGACTCCGGGCTGTACTGCCAGCGGACGTCCGTCCCCGCCAGCAGCTTCTCCGCATAACGAGCACACCACTGCGCACCCTGGACGGCGATGTCGGTGATGCCGCCCCGGTCAAGCCCGAACACCACCCGGCGCTGCAATGTCGACGTCGAGTTGTACAGGTGCACGAGCACATTCGGCGCGCCGACGAGCGAGGAGATCGTACGTTCGATCAGCTCCTCACGCGCCTGGGTCAGCACCTGGATGGTGACGTCGTCGGGAATGTGCTCGCCGTCGATAAGCTGCCGGATGAAGTCGAAGTCCGTCTGGCTCGCGGCGGGAAAGCCCACCTCGATCTCCTTGTAGCCCATCCGTACCAGCAGATGGAACATCTGCATCTTCCGCGCCTGGGTCATGGGGTCGATCAGCGCCTGATTGCCGTCGCGCAGATCGACGCTGCACCACCGGGGCGCACGTGTGATCGTCTGGTTCGGCCAGGTCCGGTCGGGGAGGTCGACCGGGATGAACGGCCGGTACTTGTCGACGGGCATGCCAGAAGTTTGCTGTGAAGTGGTCACTGCTTCTGCCGCTCCTGCTTCGTGGAGAAAAGCCTGCGGTGGCCAGCGCGCACCAAACCCCGCGGCGAGGAAGCCGACCTGTCTCAGGCCCCGCCGCGGCAACTAAGAAGCAGAAGCGCATGCATTCTTGTCGGAGCCTACTACTCGACGGCCGACGCCGCCCGACCCCCTACCCGATGGGCCGGGCAGGCTTCAGGTCGCCGGCGGGCGGTGTGAGGTCCATCAGGCCCGTGACGTCAGGTCGGCAGCCCCGCGGCCTGCGCCGGACCCACCCGCGGCCGCAGATCGTCGGTGCGCACGGTACACACCAACGCGTGGGTACCGGCCTGCCAGGCCGCTTCCTCCGGGTAGATCGACGCAACCTGCATGTGGGGGACGGCGTCGGTCCCACCGAAGAGGTTGCGCGCGGCGTCCGCGCAGTCCTTCGAGGCGGCGGCGTCCAGCGCCGGCCGGCCCGGCCAGCCGGGGAAGGGACCGGTGAGGTCGACCGTCCCCGTCACCTGGTCGACGTGCGGCTGGTCGCACGCCACCCGGGTGGGCGTGACCTCGCCTGCCGGATCCGGGCTCCAGACCAGACAGTCTCCCGGCCGCAGACCGGCAAGCAGGGAGGGCTCGAGCGTGAACCGCTGCGCCCGGACGGACAGCACGGCCGGGCTCGTGGCCGTGCTGGTAGCCGGTGCTGAGCCCGACGCGGCGGCGGGAGCGGGATCCTGCATCCGGACCGGGCTGCCGGCCGAGGGTGCCGAGGCGGACACCACCGCCGCGCGCGGGCCGTGGCGAAGCAGGAAAAGGCCGAGACCCGCCATTCCGGCCAGCAGCGTCAAGAACGCCACCAGCCTGGTGGCCCGGCGGCCACGCGGGGAGCCGGGCGCCCATACCCAGCGGTAGAACGCTCGCTGACCTGCCGGCTGGACGGGTTCCACCCGGCAGCGGCCGTGCGGGGGCCCGCTGGAGGCTGTCGTGCGTTCATCGGCTGACGGCTCGATGAAGCGCGCAGAACGCACAAAACTGTCATCGAGGTGCAACCCCTCGAACGGGTCCCGACCGTCCCGAGCCATGGTTTTCACGGTAAACCCGGGGGCCCGTTTTCCACACCATGGCCATCGAACCAGGGGGCAGGTCACCACAACCCGCGGCAACCTGCACCACGGCCCACGGGCCGGACGGCGGCGAGATGGTCCGGCGGCTGTGGCCGGACAGCGGCGAAACGACGTCCGCTCGGCGAGGAGCCGGTCGGTTACTCCCCTCTGAGACTCACCGACCGGGCCGTGGACGCCCCGATGATCTTGGCGATCTCGGTCAGGACGTCCTGTGGCACCGCGTCGTCAAGCGAGAGCGATATCAGCGCCTCACCACCGGCCTTGCGGCGGCTGACCTGCGCACCGGCAATATTGATCTGGGCCTCGCCCAGCAGCGCACCGACCGCGCCCACCACCCCCGGACGGTCCTCGTAGCGGAAGAACACCAGGTGCGCCTGGGGACGGATGTCCACCTCGAAGTCGTCGATCGCGGTGACCTTCTCGACCTGCCGGGGACCGGTCAGCGTCCCGCTCACCGACACCGGTGTCCCGTCCGCGAGCACACCGCGGATCGTGACGAGATTGCGGTAGTCAGGGCTTTCCTCGAACGTCTCCAGCGCGACGTCGACCCCCCGGTTCTTGGCGAGCAGCGGCGCGTTGACGTAGGTGACCGGCTCCTCGATCACGTCGGTGAACACTCCCTTGAGCGCGGCGAGCTGCAGCACCGACACGTCATGGGCGACGATTTCACCACGGATTTCGATGGTGATCGCGGCGGCGAGGCCGCCGGCGAAGCCGGTGAACAGCTGGCCGAGCTTCTCCGCGAGCGGCAACCCGGGCCGCACGTCCTCGGCCACAACCCCACCGGCCTGCACGTTCACTGCGTCCGGGACGAACTCGCCGCGCAGCGCCAGCCGCACCGACCGGGCCACCGCGATGCCCGCCTTCTCCTGGGCCTCCTCGGTGGACGCCCCCAGATGCGGGGTGACCACCACGTTGTCCAGCTCGAACAGGGGTGAGGACGTGGTCGGTTCGGTGGCGAACACGTCGATGCCGGCGCCGCCCACCCGGCCGTCACGGACGGCGTCGGCGAGGGCCACCTCGTCGATGAGCCCGCCCCGGGCGTCGTTGATGATGATCACGCCTGGCTTGACGCGCTCGAGCTCGTCCTTGCCGATGAGGCCGAGCGTCTCCGGCGTCTTGGGCAGGTGGATCGTGATGACGTCACTGATCCGCAACAGTTCGTCGAGGTCGACAAGGCGCACCCCCAGCTGGGCGGCGCGGCCCACCGAGACGTACGGGTCGTAGGCGACGATCTTCATACCGAAGGCGGCCAGCCGCTGCGCGACCAGCAGGCCGATGCGCCCGAGCCCCACCACGCCCGCGGTCTTGTCCGCGAGTTCGACGCCGACGTACTTCGAGCGCTTCCACTCACCGCCACGCAGCGCGGCATTGGCCGCCGGAATGCGGCGGGCCACCGCCGTCAGCAGCGCGACGGCGTGCTCGGCGGCGCTGACGATGTTCGACAGCGGAGCGTTGACAACCATCACACCGCGGGTGGTGGCGGTGGCGACATCAACGTTGTCCAGCCCGATCCCCGCGCGGGCGACGACCTTGAGCGAGCGGGCGGCGGCGAGCACCTCCGCGTCCACCCTGGTCGCGCTGCGCACGATCAGAGCATCGGCGTCGGGGATCGCGCCCAGGAGCGCGACCCGGTCGGTCCCGTCGAGATGGCGGACCTCGAACTCGCTGGACAGCAGTTCCAGCCCGGCCGGTGACAACTCCTCGGCAACCAGGACGACGGGCACGGTAAGGCTCCTTGAGAAGACGGCAAGGGATGACCGCCCGCAGGTAGTAAGCATGGTTGCGAGCGCCGCCAGCGTACCCACTGCGGGCCGCTACCGGTGATGTACCGGGGTTGTCCAGCCGGGAAATCCCCGGTGTCCGCGGCCGGCCCGGCGGGCGCGCAAAGGTTGACGATCGCGTGCCCGCCGGGCCGGGTCGGGTGAGG
>NZ_CAAAFO010000143.1 GCF_900634715.1 Candidatus Protofrankia californiensis
GCTTCCCTGATTTCGTCCATGATTGACCTCTCTTATACGGTGCCGACATCGAGCAGATGTTCAGTAGACCCGGAAACCCCGCCCGGTCTTGCGACCGAGACATCCGGCCTTGACAAGGCGTTCCAGCAGGGGCGCCGGAGCGTACCCAGGTTCCCGGAACTCCAGGTAGAGGGTTCGCAGGATGGCGAGCGTCACGTCCAGGCCGACGACGTCGGCGAGCGCGAACGGCCCCATGAGGTGCGCACAACCGACCTTCATCGCCGTGTCTATGGCCTCGACGTCCGCGTAATGGGCCTCCAGCATCTTCACGGCGGTGTTGAGATACGAGAACAGCAGGGCGTTGACGATGAAGCCGGCGCGGTCTGCGCACCGGACCGGGTGCTTGCCCGCCGCCCTGGCCACCTCGAACACGGTCGCGGTGACGTCGTCCGCGGTCACCACCGTGGGCACGATCTCCACCAGTCGCATCCGCGGCGCCGGGTTGAACCAGTGCATGCCGACCACGTCCTGCGGACGGGAGGTGGCGGTGGCACACTCGATCACCGGGAGGGACGACGTGGTCGTGGCAAGGACCGCCCCGGAACGCGCGACCCTGTCGAGCTCGGCGAACAACGCCCGCTTGACGTGGATGTCCTCGACGACCGCTTCGATGATGAGATCGCAGTCGGCCAGCGCGGACAGTTCGGTCGAGGAGCGCACCCGGGCGAGGGCGGCGACCCGGTCATCCGAGGAGATCCTGCCCCGTTCGACCGCCTTGTCCAGGGACCGCTCAAGCCTCCTGCGGACAGTGGCGACCTTTTCCTCGTCCCGGGCGCGGAACACCACCTCGTAGCCGGAGCGGGCGCAGACTTCGATGATCCCGCTGGCCATGGTGCCGGTGCCGACGACACCGATCGTGCGTACCGGCCGGGCACCGACCACGGAAGGCCCGAGTTCGGGGGTGGTGACCATGTCGACGATCTCGGACGAGTCGGGGGCGGCGTAGGTGTAGAAGCCGCGGCCGGTCTTGCGGCCGAGCATGCCGGCGGTGACCAGCTGCTTGAGCAGCGGGGCCGGGGCGTGCAGGTGGTCGCAGGAGGTGTGGTGGATTGAGTCGAGGATGTCGTAGGCGCTGTCGAGACCGATCAGGTCGAGCAGCGCCAGCGGACCCATGGGGTGGTTACAGCCGAAGCGCATGGCGGCGTCGATGTCCTCACGGGTGGCGTGGTGCGCCTCCAGCATCCGGATGGCGTTGTCGAGGTAGCCGAACAGCAGGGCGTTCACGATGAACCCGACCCGGTCCCCGGCGACGACGGCGGTCTTTCCGACCTTGGCGACGAGCGTCTCGACATCCTCCAGCACGGACGGGTCGGTGACCACCGTACGGATGATCTCGACCAGGCCCATGATCGGCACCGGGTTGGACCAGTGCGTGCCGACAACCCGGGACGGGCGTGAGGTGCCGGCGGCCAGCTCGGTGATCGACAGGGAGCTGGTGTTCGTCGCGAAGATGGTCCCCGGCGGGCACAGCGTGTCCAGCTCGGCGAAGAGCGCGCGTTTGTCCTCGATCCGCTCGGGGATCGCCTCGATGACCAGCTGGCAGTCCGCCACGGCGGCGAGGTCGGTTCCGGCGTGGATCCGGGCGAGCAGGGCGTCCCGGCCGGCCTCGGTCAGCTTGCCGCGGCTCACCGCGCGGTCGGTGGAGTGCCGGATACGATCGAGCCCGCGGCTCAGCGTCGCGTCGTTGAGCTCGACGCCGACCACCTCGATGCCGGCGCGCGCCAGCACCTCGGCGATTCCGGCGCCCATGGTGCCGAGCCCGACAACTCCGACCTTCGCTGGCGATCCAGTGTGCCCGCCCGGCTCCTTCACTACTACCCACTCCAACGTCGCTGTGTTTGGGTCGATGCCGTAGCGCTCCGGACCGAAGGCACCGACAATCCATGCGGTCATCAGGTCGAACACCTCCGCGTTGAGGTGCATCAGGCTGCGGTGGGCCTCCCCGCTGCGGCTGACCAGGCGGTCTGCGAGCACCTGAAGGTGCTCGCAGACCGCCTGCACGTCGGCCTTGCACCACTCGCCGACCGTGGCGTCGCCGTCGATCAGCCGCTCGACCAGGTCACACCGGATCGGGTTCGCAAGAGCCTCGAAGATCTGTGACGCCATCGTTGCCCTCTCTCCGCGACGACCGAATCATCAACCATCTACTTGATGATCTTAACACTAGGCTCGGGGAAATATCATTAGATAACTTGATAATCTCCCCCGTAGCCCCAGAGGCAGGTCTTTAGTCAATCAGAACGTTGAAGATTGCGCCAGCCTCAAGAGCAAACGTGAGGCTCAGCTCATCCGGAGAGATGGCGGCACGACGGCAACCATCATCATTTTGATGGACGGGCGGTCCGCCCGAACCTGCCGTGGTTGCCGCTGGAAGCCAAGGGATGGCAGGACGACCTGCAGCTTCGTGACCGTCCGCCAGATATGGCGGTGGCTGGCGCTGGAGGCCACCTGGCCGCACGGCCATAGCCAGGAGGCGGAACATCCTACTCGCCCACTTCCTGATAGTGGACGAGTAGGATCATGACGGCAGGCAGAGAGGCGTCGCCCCGCTGCGTGACCGACCAGGTTGCCGTCGGGTCATCGACGCCGTTAGCCGAGCTGACGCAGACGGGACTCTATGGCCTCGATGACCCGCGGGCGCAGTTCGGCGGCGGGGATGACGGCATCGACGGAGCCGACCTCGACCGCGCGCTGGATGCTGTGCACGCGGTCGAACTCCTCGGCTACCTCGGCGAACTTCTCCGCGCGGACGGAGGTGCGGAGCTCGTCGAGCTCCGCGGTCAGCGCGGCGTGGTCGGGGTAGGCGGCGGCCGTGACCCGGGCCTCCAGGTCGCGCACGCGCGGGTCGTCGGCGGTGCGGGCGTCGACTTCGTCGGAGAACACCACCGCGGCGGCGGGGGCGCCGCCGATCACCGAGGCGAACGAGCCCTCCAGCGCCAGCACGGTCATGTTCGGGTTCAGCGCCTTGGAGAACACCACGAACGCGCCGCCGTGGTACCGCGAGATCACGCAGAACACGATGGGCCCGCGGAAGTTCACGATCGCGCGGCCGATCTCGGCGCCGTACTCCAGCTGCAGGTTGCGCATCGACTCGGGCGAGCCGTCGAAGCCCGACAGGTTCGCCAGCACCACCAGCGGCCGGTTCCCGCTCGCCGCGTTGATCGCCCGCGCGACCTTCTTCGAGGACTGCGGGAACAGCGTGCCCGCGGTATAGGTGTCCGGGCCGTCGGTGGGCGGGAAACCGCGCCGCGGCACCGCCCGCGACTCGATGCCGATCAGGCACGCCGGTATGCCGCCGAGGTGCACGTCCTGCACCACCGCGGTCTCCGCGTCGGCCATGTGCTTGAAGCGTTCCAGCACCCGGTGGTCCTGGTCGGACAGCGCCCGCATCACAGTGCGGATGTCGAACGGCTTCTTACGGTCCGGGTTGGCCCGGGCGGAGAAGATCTCCCCAACGGAGGTGAAGTCGCTGCCAGCCACCGAGTGCGGGTAGTCGGAGATGTCGCGGTCGACGGGGTCGTTCGTCTCCGCCCGCTGCGGAGCATCCTCGCCGGGGGCGACGTACGTGTGGTCGTAGTGCGCCATCAGCACGTCCCGGGCGGCGATCAGGTTCGGCGCCCAGTACTGCGCCTGCCCGTTCGGGCCCATCACCCGGTCGTAGCCGCCGATGCCGAAGTGGTCCTCGGCCGACACGCCACCGGAGAAATCCAGGGCCCGCTTGCCGGTGAGCACCATCGCCGAGTCCTGAATCATCACCAGGATGCCCTTGGTATGCATGAGCATCGTCGCCTCGGCGTTCCAGTAGGGCTGCGCGCCGACGGTGATGCCCGCGAGCACGATGTTGATCTCGCCTCCGGTCTGGGTGAACTCGATGATCCGCTTGAGCGCCGCGGCCACCCAGTCCATGTTCTCCGTGCCCGTCTTCATGGAGATCCGGGCGCCGGAGGACACCGCGTACCACTCCAGCGGCAGCCGCCTCCGCTCGGCCAGGTCCAGCGCGGCGATCACGCGTCGGCACTCCGGCTCCGACAGCGCGCCGAGCGACTTCGTCGGGTCACCGAGCAGCACGACCCTGGTCACACCCTGCGGGTGCAGCCGGGTCGGGGTGGTGACCACGCCCGTGACGATCGCCGCGGTGTTGTGCCCCTTCGGCCGGTCGACCGGTACCAGCGCGTGGTTGTCGTCGAGGTCATGTTCGACGAACTCGCCGAGCTGGTCGGTCAGCTCATACGGGTACATCATCTCGCGGCTGCTCGCGCGCAGCACCTTCAGCCGGTAGTCGTCGAGCGGCTCGACCGGCTCGGCCGAGGGCTCGCCAACGGTCAGCTCGGTGCCGCCCGTGGCGTCGAAGGAGACCCGCACGGCGATCTTGGATAGCTCGCCGGTCCTCGGGTTGCGCTGCCGCGCGATGAACAGGATCTCCTCCAGTCCGGCGCCCGCGGTCGTCGGCAGCACACGCCCGGCGATCATCTCCAGCTCCGCACGGGTGATGTCGCTCGGCGGCCAGACGTAGACCACGATCCGGTTGGTGCTGAAGCGCTTGCCCGACGGTCGCCGCGACTGCGCGCGGCGGATCGAGTCGACGCAGGCGGCCACGGCGTCCTCGGCCGTCGGCAGCGCGACCAGCCGGCCGTCGTGATCGCACTCCCCCATCAGGTCGCGTACCTGGGTGAATGCGACGAGGCGGTCGTCCGACGGGTTCTCCCGCGCCACGCACTGGTAGAGGTACACCTCCTCGTCCAACGACCGCAGCCGGGTGAGGTCGAATTTGCTCAGCCGCTCCAGCTGCATCCGCTGCGCGATGTACGGGTGCAGGCCGCGGATCAGCCGCTCCTCGGCCATCCCGGCGTCCGACGGCCGGAACGTGAAGTGGTGGTGCATCACCGCGCGGCAGCTGCCCGCGACGGTGATGGTGAGCCGACGCACCTGGGGCGGCAGTGGGTACGCGCTGACGACCTCGTGCAGCGCGACCGCGATCGCGGCGGAGTCCGCCGGCTGGTTCTCCCAGGACAGGTAGATGTCAGCGTCGAAGGAGTGCTCGCCGCCAGCCAGCTCCGCGAGCCCGCCCAGCGCCTCGCCCAGCGCGTCGAAGCCCACCGCACAGGAGACGAGCCAGGAGCCCGCGCGCTCGGCCACCACGAATCGGCAGCCGGCGTACTCGGCGGCGCGGACGCCGGTGAGGTCCTTGTTGCCGTAGTACCGGCGGGTCAGCACTTCTAGCATGACCGTGTTGTCCCGGTCGTCGCGCAGCAGCCGCTGGCCCAGCAGCCCCACCAGCGGCTCGGTGCTGCGCACCATCTCGGCGATGCACGCGGCGCGATCCGGCGCGTCCGGGTACGCGTCCAGGTGACGCAGGTGCTCGCGGACACGGGCGTAGACCCGGGCGCGGCGCCGCAGCTGCTGCTGCCGCCGGAACCAGGCGAACACCACGCCGCGCGCGAGGTCGGCGACCCCGGGGAAGCGGACCTTCGTGGCGGCCACCAGCCGCTCCAGCGCCAGACGCGCCGGCTGGTGCACGGACTTGTCCGGCGGCGGCTCCCGCAGCCACGATTGCAGCAGCGCCGCGACGACCGTGGCGGCGGCGACGGCGCGCTGCAGAGCCAGGAAGATCCGGAACACCGCGGCCACGAGCTCGGGGGAGCGTCCCAGGTCGGTGACGCCATAGTGCCCGAGCGCCTTGGCCAGCTTGGCCTGAAACGCCTCCGGCAGCCCGGCCCGCTCGACGTCGAGGCTCCGCAGGTAAGTCTGGAAGTACTCGTGAGCGCTGTGCAGGTGGCCCTCACCGCCGACGTCCGTGCAGGCCGGCCGGTTCCGGCCCAGCTCGGCCAGGTCGGCGAACACTTCGATGAGTTCGAGCTCCTTGGCCAGCGGCCGGTGGCCCTCCTCGGTGGCCGCCCGACACGCGAGGTAGTCATCGAGCACCCGGCGCTCGTCGTGCAGATCGAAGCCCAGCAGCAAAGCGCGCAGATCCTCCAGGCCGCGCGCGGTGCGCTCGCGCGCCGGGACCTCCTCGGGCGCGGCCGGCAGATCCACCCCGGCCGCCGCGGCGGCCGGGGTGTCCTCGACCTCGGCGTCGGCGATCCGCTCCAGCCACAGCAGCGGCACGCCCGCCTCGACCTGTCTGTGCAGGGAGACGACACATTCCTTCACCCGCGCCTTGAACGGCGCCCGCAGCACCGTCTCCATTTTCATGCTCTCCAGCACCAGCAGCGGCGCGCCCGCCTCGACCTCGGCGCCGACCTCCACCGGCATGGCGATGACCAGCGCAGGCGCGGGCGAGCGGACGACGCCGCCCTCGTCGCGGCTGACCCGGTGCGTGACGCCGTCCACCTCGATCAGGTGGACCGGCCCGTGGGTGTCGGTGAGCAGCCGGTACCGGGCGCCGTTGACGACGATCTGCCCGGTGTGCCGGTCGAAGCGGTCGAGCTCGACGTCGGCGGTGCGGACGTCCGCGCCGGCCTCGACGCCGACGCGGAACCGGTGCGGGCCCAGCCGCGCCACGCGCACCCGGTAGCCGACGCCACGCAACTTGAGGTCCAGCGGCCGGCCGCTGTCGTGCTGCACCTGCGGACGTCCGCCGAACGCCGTCGACAGCAGCCGTTGCCGCTCGACGCGCTCCTCCTCCTCGTACGCGTCGATGGCCGCGGCCGCCAGGGCCACGGCGGAGTGCCGGTGCGAGACAAGCCCGTCCTCAGCGCGGACGCGGTCGATCCAGCCGGTGTCCACACTGGCGTCGATCACCTCGGGCCGGTCGAGCAGGTCCAGCAGAAAGCTCTTGTTCGTGGCGCCACCCTCGATGATCACCTCGATCTCCTGAATCGCCCGGCGCAGCCGGCCCAGCGCCTCGTCGCGGTCGCGGCCGTAGGCGATGATCTTCCCGATCATCGAGTCGAAGTCGGCCGGAATGGTGTCGCCCTCGCTGACGCCGGTGTCCACGCGTATGCCGGGCCCGGCCGGCAGCTTCAGCCGCGCGATGCGACCCGGGGACGGCGCGAAGTCGCGGTCGGGGTCCTCGGCGTTGAGCCGGGCCTCGACGGCGTGTCCGCGCTCGACCGGCCGCGCGCCTTGCAGGCGACCGCCCGAGGCCACGTGCAGCTGGGCCTTGACCAGGTCGAACCCGGTGGTGGCCTCGGTGATCGGGTGCTCGACCTGCAGGCGGGTGTTGACCTCGAGGAACGCGAACTGCCTGTCGCCCGGGCGGTAGAGGAACTCCACGGTCGCCGCGCCCCGGTAGCGGACCTTGACGGCCAGCCGCTCGGCCGCGGCCTTGAGCTCGTCCGCCTGCTCCGGGCTGAGCACCGGCGAGGCCGACTCCTCGATCACCTTCTGGTTGCGCCGCTGCACCGTGCAGTCGCGGACGCCGAGCGCCCACGCGGTGTGGCCGTCGGCGATCACCTGGACCTCGACGTGCCGGGCCCCGGTGATCAGGCGCTCCAGGAACATTACGCCGCTGCCGAACGCCCGCACGGCCTCCTGGCTGGTGCGTTCATAGGCGTTGACGAGCTCGGACTCGTCCCTGATCACGCGGATGCCCCGGCCGCCGCCACCCGCGGCCGCCTTGAGCATCAGCGGATAGCCGATCTCGGCGGCCGCCGCCCTGACGGCGTCCAGGCTCTCAACCGCACCGCGGCTCCACGGCGCGACCGGCACGCCGACCTCCTCAGCGATCCGCTTCGCGCCGATCTTGTCGCCGAGCTTGCGCATGGCCTCGGGGCTGGGCCCGATGAAGGCGACCCCGAGCCTCTCACAAAGCTCTGCGCACGCCGGGTCCTCCGCGACGAAGCCCCAGCCGACCCACGCGGCGTCGGCCCCGGTCTCCACCAGCGCGCGTTCCAGGACCCTCAGGTCGAGATAGGGACGCGCGGCGGCCGGGCCGAGATAGTAGGCTCTGTCGGCCGCGCGCACGAACGTCGCGGTGCGGTCAACGTCGGTGTACAGGGCGACAGTCTCGATCCGTGTATTGGTCTCGGCGGCCAGCTCCTGAACGGCGCGGATGACGCGCATCGCGGCCTCACCACGGTTGACGATGACGACACAGCGGATCACGGCTGAGCCCTTCTGCTCATGACTGGTCGGAATGTGGGGATGGCACCCGGCCGGTCGGCTCGGCGAGCCGAAGACCCGGACAGTTGATCCAATGACAGGCATTTCTAAGCCAATAGGTTGATATAAGCTTAGCTCGATCAAGGCCGTTCGTCAATGAAACGGTTGACGAACGGCTGCGACGACCGTCCCGGACTCAGGCAGGAGCGTGACTGGCCCGTGTTGATCAGATCGGGGTCGATCTCGTCGTCGTCCAGCGCAAGGCGACCCCACCCCACGTCGCGCCGCCGCCAAAAGCCACCAGCAGGAGCAGGGAGTCCTGCTGGAGCCGGCCGGCCCGCACGGCGTCATCCAGCGTGATCGGCACGGAAGCTGCACCGGTGTTGCCGTACTTGCCGACGGTGAGATGTATCATGTCTGGAGCGAGCCTCAGCGTCTCGGCCAGGTCGGCCAGCATCACGCCGTTCGCCTGATGGGGCACGATGAGATCGACATCGGGCAGCGTTACGCCCACAGCCGTGCACAGGTCCGTCACGACTCCTGCCATCTTCTCGGTTGCCAGGCGACGGACCTCCCGGCCGTTCATCGTGAAAAAGCCTCCGGGGGGGACCTGGATCAAGTCCGCGTGGCGTCCGTCCGAGGACAGGGTGCTCGCCAGCAGGCCCTGTCCGCCAGGTACCTTGCCGAGGACGACCGCGCCAGCACCGTCTCCGAAAAGAATCGAGGTGCGGGGGTCGGTGTAATCAAGAATGTGCGAATAGATGTCGGCGCCAATAACCAAGGCGGTGGAATACGCCGGGTCCGCGACAAGCATGGAGTGGGCGACCTTCAGCGCGTAGATGAAGCCGGTGCAGACAGCTTGGATGTCGAAGGCGAACGCTCGAGTGGCGCCGATCGCTTCTTGAACGCGGCATGCGGTGGCGGGCATGGGCTGGTCGGGTGTGGAGGTGGCGACCACGATCACATCGATGGCTCCGGCTTTTATTCCTGCCGCGCCGATCGCCTGTCGTGCGGCGGGGGCAGCCAGATCGGAGGTGACCTCGCGCGGTGCTGCCACACGGCGTTCGCGGATGCGGGTCTTCTCGAAGATATAGCCGCGGTCGAGGCCGAGACGATCTTCCATTTCCTCGCTCGTGACAATTTTTTCCGGAAGATATGATCCGGTTCCAAGGATGACTGTCCTCACAACGACCTCCTATAGGGTCCGAGGCTACAACAGTTCGTCGAGATACGCACTGAGTTCTGCGATTGTCGGGTGCTCCCAAATCGAGGCGACCGGGATGGAGACCTCGAATAGCTGCTGGATTCGTTCGCGGAGTTCCAGGGCGCGCAGGGAGTCCAGGCCGAGCTCCGCAAAGGTGGCGCTGGTGCTCACCCGACGCGCCCGCAACCCGAGGAGTTCGCGCACGGTTTCAACGAGGTGCTTCGCGATAACCCTGCGGCGTTCGTCTCCGGTATGCCGTTGAATCTCGGCACGGACGTCGGCGGCCCTCTCAGCGTCCGGACGTTGCTCGGCCGGCTCGGCAGGCGCCGGCCGGACTGGGTTGGTCGGTTGT
>NZ_CAAAFO010000144.1:0-3956 GCF_900634715.1 Candidatus Protofrankia californiensis
GCCGATCGGTTCGGATCGCGCGGCGGCCAACCGCGACCGTCAGACTCTCCCGCAGCTCCTCGGTAGCCGCCTCAGCGGGCTGCGGCCGGCTGGCCGCGGGCAGCTCGTAGCGCCGGGTCCGCGCGCCGCGGCGATCGAGGGTGCGGGCATGTCCGGCGGGGAGCCGGTAGATCTCACTGAACGGACTGCTGGTCTCGGTGAGATCGGGTACGTCGGGGCAGAACAGGGTGGAGGCGAACCAGTCGAGGTTGAGTGCCCCGGCACTCTCCATGTGCCGCAGGCCCGCCAGCGCCACGGCCCGGGAGGCGAACATGTGCCCACCCTGATAACAGGTGTGGAAGATCGGATGGAGTCCGGCGGCGTCCCCCAGGACAGTCGTCGTCTCGGTGTCGTCGACGACCACGGCGAAGGAACCGGGCAGCCGAACCAGGAGGTCCGGGCGGCCGGCCCGGCGGGCGCCGGACACCGCGGCGGTCGCCTCGCTGTCGCTGGCCAGGCAGCAGCCGAGCACAGCCACCCGCCATTCACCGACCTGGACCATACGGAATTCGTCCGCCGTCCACGATCCGACCAACCACAGCGCCCCCGGCTCGCCGTCAAGGGCACGAGAGCCGGCGGGGCGCACCGATGCGGTGGTGTGGCTGGCCGCGTCACCATGCCACCCCGCGAACCAGCCCGGCGGGCTCGACATCGTCACACCTCCAGTGGACGGCTGTCCCCTGCACCAGCGGTGCCGGTGCAGGGGACAGCGGGATCACAGAGCTGGACCGACGGGCGGTCAGTTGTAACGCGCGGTGTTCATGTCCGCGGTGTCATTGCTCTTACTACCGAGCGTGAACGCGACGACGGTGCCCAGATCAACCAGAGTCGGGGCCTCGTACACGGGGGTGTCCATCCTGTCTCCACCTCCTCTCACACGGTTGGTGACTCTCCTGCCGGGCCGATCCTCGGACCGACACGGCATGAACCTGATAGCTGTCCGGCACTTCCCACACGGTTCGCAACCGGGTGCCATGGTCAGCGTCGCGTACTCAGACGAAGTGAGGAATCTGCGCCAATGTCATTCATGATCACAGCGGACACAGCCTCTCCTGCGGCGCGTTAGAGCTGCGGCAGTTCCCAGGTGTTGCCTTGGGGGTACCGAGGTACAGCGTGGTCTTCTCGGATGAGCATCAGACGCAGGTCGGCCGTGCCGGTTGTAAGCGTGGCCTCGGCGCCCGGTCTTTGCATGGTGTTGCACACTCCCACCGTCCTTCACCAATAACTACACGCTGCTCGACAACGCCCCATGATCGAGATTTTCTTCCTCTTTACGGTACGGCGTTCATCTTTACGGTACGGCGTTCATCCCAGCCGCGGCTAGTGAGAGATCTCCGCATTGGAGTGCGGGAATTCCGCGCTGTGGATCACAAGATCGCGGCGACCCGGCGTGGAGCTGCGCGGATGCCCACATGACGCCAAGGGGAATGCGACTGATCCGCGTCATGCGCGTGGAGAATCCGCGGTGGTCTGAGCGATCATCACGGGTGGGTGCGGGTTTTCCGCATGGCTGTGCGGAGAACCCGCGCTTGACATTCCAGCCGGGGTCCGTTCGTGGGAGGCTGCGTGATCCGGCCTGGTTGCGGAAGTGGGGATGTCAGCTTCTTTTTGCCGATGGTCGGCTATCCTGCGTGGCAGGTCGACCACGGCTATCACGGCGGGAAGGGTGGGATTCGCGGTGCAGGCACAGACGCTTCCCCGGTCGGATCCGCATCCGTCGCGCTGCGCGGAACGGCAGCGGGTCGCCATGCTCGTAACGGCGGGGAACCCGGACGAGTTACCGCAGGAGTGGCTGGGCCGGCTGGTTGGGGAGATCTCGGTCTGCTGCGGGCACACGCTGCTCAAGTGCCATCGGCTGGCCCGTGGGTGGGATGTGACAACAACCGTGGAGATGATCCTGACGCTGGCCGTCGAAGCAAAAATCAAGGGGTTCGCCTGCGCGCCGCGGTCCCTGCTCGACTGGGAGGCCGGGGCGGGCATGCGCGCCCAGACCATGGATCTGCTGTGCAGGTTGTACCGGACCGGCCCCGTCCAACTCGGCCTCGCGCACGATTACAGCCCAGCCTCGTCCGGTCGCGGTTTTCTCGTGGAGGCGTCGCGCAGTGGAAACGCGAGCATTGGCTCGAGCGATAGCCAGCGCCATGATGACGACGGCCCGCCGGTTCAGATGCTCCCGATCCAGGAGGTTGTGGCGGGGGACAGAGCTGCTGATCGTGTACTGGCAGGTCGTCGTGTCGAGAGGATGGTGGAAGTGGCCGCTCGGGAATCCGCGGACTTCGCCCGTATCGCGGGGCAGACCAATATCGGTCCGTACACGATTGAGCAGCTTCATGCGGATATAGCCCGGCTTGCTCTGTCCTATCCCCACCGTCCCGTCGGACCCTCGTTTGTCGAGACTGTGGAGCTGCGTAATCGAGCGTTCGAGCTGTTGGAGGGACGTCAGTATCCGGAGCAGTCTCGCGAGCTGCATATGATCGCCGGGACCCTGTGCGGGATGCTGGCGAACGCATCGTTCGACCTCGGGTACATGGACGCGTCGACGACCCAAGCGCGTACGGCATTCCTGTGCGGCGAACTTGCCGGACACAACGGTTTGCGATGTTGGGCGCGTGGCATGCAGAGCCTGATCGCCTACTGGACCGGACGGTTGTCGGACGCGGTTGCGCTGGCCCGATCCGGCTGGGAGTTCCAGCCCGAGCGAGGTACCGCCCGGGTCCGGGTGGCGTCGCTCGAAGCCCGGGTCCACGGGCGTCGGAAGGACCACAGTGCCATGGTGGATGCTCTCGGCCGTGTCGATGAGGCACGCAGGCAGGTCACCGCCGATGACGAACCCGGTGGGATGCTTGCCTTCCCACCGGCGAAGCAGGTCTTCTACACCGGCACCGCCTATCTGTGGCTCGGCACGGACGAGTGGCTACAACGCGCGGAGAATGCTGCCAGTGACGCGATCGGACTATACGAGGACGTGCCCCCGCCGCGCAGCGACGTCTCGGGGAACTGTCGCTCGCGCGTCTCGACCTCGCTGCCGCCCGTCTCGGACGTAAGAATCTTGAAGGCGCCGGAAACGAACTGCGTACGGTGATGGACGTGTCGGCGCGGAGGCGCACTGACAGTGTCATCCGCCGGCTACGCCAGGTCGCATTGATTGCCGACCGCCCCGAGTACCGTGAGGTCACTGTGGCCCAGCAGCTTCGCGAAGAGATCGCTGACTTCTGCGCTACAGGAAGAGGAAGCGCGGCGTCGGTGCAGGCCATCGAAGGGTGAGTGAGGGTCAGATCGCTGTTGGTCTGCTGCATCCCGGCTGGATGGGTGCGGCGGTTGGACGCGAAGCCGCGCGTCGAGCGCGGGTCCTGTGGCTACCCGCAGGACGTAGTTCTGCGACTACCGAACGCGCCCAGGCGGCAGGCCTGATCCCGATGGCTTCTCTGTCCAGCCTGGTCAGCCAAGCCGAGGTGATCGTATCGCTGTGTCCGCCCCAGTTCGCCGAAACGATCGCCGGCGAGGTTTTCGACACCGGCTTCCAGGGTTTGTTCGTGGAGGCCAACGCAATCAGTCCGGCCCGATCGATCGCATTGGCGGAGGCAGCCCGCCTGGCTGGGACCCGTGTGGTGGATGGGTCGATTATCGGTCCGCCTCCGGATGAACCTGGAACAACCCGACTTTATCTGTCCGGTCCCGATACAGAGACCGGCCGTGTGACCTCCCTGTTCGCCGGGTCACATCTCGAGACCGCGGCAATCTCGACGCGGATTGGTGCGGCATCCGCGCTGAAGACCGCTCAGTCGGCGTTTCAGAAAGCCAGCCGGGCCCTTGCCGGACTCGCCCACGCCCTCGCTGACGTCTACGGTGTCGGCGATGTGCTCACCGAAGAAGCCTGCCGCCGTAGCAGGCCTGTGCTGGCCGAGCCCGACTACCTG
>NZ_CAAAFO010000144.1:4514-15236 GCF_900634715.1 Candidatus Protofrankia californiensis
CCCTCCGTGGCTGCCCGCTCGTGGCGGTGGGCACCGGAAATGGCGGATGTTGCCGAGGCTCTGCGGGCGGCCGGTCTGCCGGAGACGATGATCAGCGGTGCTGAGGAAATCTTCCGGGCATGGTCGGTCTACCGGGACGACCCCCCCGGCCGAACTGACAGCTCTGTTCACGCGGCTACACCGGCCCGATTCCTGACCCACCAGCGGCTGAACAGTGCTGCGCGCGTCATTGCCACTGGCTGCGTCCGCCCGGCGGGGTCCGGCACCCAGGGTGAGTTGTTCCTGCCATCGCAGAATTGGCGTTCCCTATCGGCGAGGGGAAACGGTCAGGACTGGGCCTGTGGCTGTTCGAGGATGTCCGCGAGGGCATCGGCAAGGCTGTCGTGACGTATGCTCCAGACGAGGAGCGCACGCCACGTCTCGTCTTTCGACACTGCCCGGCTGGCACGACGCCGGAGATCACGGACGAGATCCTCAAGTGCGTCCTCCTCTGCGAGGGTGAGGTTGACCGTGGTCTTGCGCGGCCGGGAGGCCAGTGGCACGCCTGAAACCCTGCCGAATGGAACCAAGGCAGGCTGGGCTCGCCGTCTGCGGAGACTCGGCACAGCCCTACCAGGAACAGCTTCGGGGATCGAAGCGGCCGCTGGGGGGTCGGACAAGCTATCGAAAGTATCCGCGGAATCGGACCTCATCGGTCATCGACCGGCCGACCATCGACGAGCGTGGCAAGACGTCCGTGGGCGTTGAGCGGCTGACGCCAGCCAGGCATAGGAATACTCCGGAGGTCTACGGGTACGCGAATTCCCGCGTTCTCGCCCGGGAGCGAAAGCACGGGAAAAGCGGAACCAGGTGACCTGCGCGCAGGAGGTCAACGCGCAGCGGAGAGCGGAAACAGAACCCAGGTGCCTGTGCGCCCGGCCGAGCGTACAGGGAACAACGATCCGGAAGGCGGAGGGGCCGACCGGCACAGACAAAATGCCGTCACGCGCCGCGACCCACCGTTGGTCCATCCGGCAGGCGGCTACCCGGGATCAGGCTCAGCGGGTGCGCCAAGCGCGAATACGGTCACAATGTGCAGCATTGCACACAAGGCGTTGCCATATCGAACGTATGCACATCAAAGGCAACCGTCGTCCCTCCGTTGTCTTCCGTGCAACAAAGCCCTGACTGCCAGCGCGGCAACAGTAGGCAGGCGAGCTGTCAGACGCCCCCGAGGTTTTCCAGGAAGCGGGCTGCCACCGGCGCCGCCGACACCGCACCGAAGCCGCCGTCCTCGACGATCACCGCGAAGGCGATGTTGCCGCGGTAGCCGACGAACCACCCATGCGTCGGCGGCGGGTCGCCGTCCTTGTACTCGGCCGTACCGGTCTTTCCACGCACCTCACCGGGGAAGACAACCCCGGTCGCGGTCCCCTCGGTGACCACCGCCCGCATGAAGTCCTGCAGGGGCGGGACCACCGCAGCGGGCAGCGGATTGCTCTTCGCGGCGGTACCGGTCACGAACGGCTGGCGCCAGGTTCCGCTGGCAACCGCCGCCGCGACACTCGCCATCTGCAACGGACTCGCGGACACCTTGCCCTGCCCCAGCGCGGCCGATGCCGACTCGACCGCGTCCTTCGGCGTCGGGAAGGAGCCGCTGGCGCTCGCTATCGGCAGCGGCTGGCTGCCGTCGAAACCGTAGAGTTTCGCGGCCTGCTCCAGTGCCGAGTTCGGCAGCGACTCCTCCAGCCGGATGAACGCGGTATTGCAACTGTGGGCGAACGCCTCCCGCAGCGGGATCACACCGAACTGCTCGGCCTCGGCGTTGGTGAAGGTACGCCCTCCGATCGGCACGGTCTGTGTGCAATCCAGCGGCGTGTTCGCGTCCTTCCCCGCGATCAGGGCAGCGGTCGCAGTGACTATCTTGAAGGTGGAACCCGGCGGATAGTTGCCACGAAGGGCACGGCTGTACCCGTTGAGCGGGTTGTTGACCAGAGCCAGCACCCCACCGGTCTGGGTGTCGACGGCGACCAGGGCCCCGTTGGGCTTGGGTGCGGTTGCCATCGCGGCCTCGGCTGCACGCTGCACCTTCAGGTCGAGCGTGGTCTGCACGTCCTTGCCGTCGGTCATCGGGTACGACCGCAGGGTGTTGACGGTCTCGTTCCGCTCGTTGCGGACGACCACGGTGCCGCCGTGGGGGGCGAGATCGGCGTCATAGACACGCTGCAACCCCGATGACGGGGAAACCTGACCGACCAGGTTGCCGACGAGCTCCGCGTCACTGCTCAGGGGCTGCCCACTCACATCGATCAACCGGCCGCGTTTGCCCGTGGACGCCGTGCGATCCAGCCGCAGGCCGGGCACCAGCGCGGGATTGACCGAGTCGGGGCGGGCCTGGACCTTCCACGCCTTCCCCTGGCGTACGAGGTGCAGCACACCGTCGTAGGTGTACGGCTCGGGAAAACCGGCCAGGGTGAGCGACGCTGAGTAGCCGACCGTGGCTGTCGAGCCCGTCCGCTCCAGGGTGCCCGGGACGAAGCGGACCCCGGTCACGTTCAACCTGGCACGGATGTCGATCATGGATGTCACGAGCTGGTCGACGCCGATCGCCCCCGGAACGGTCACCGCGGTCACGCCGGCCTTGCCCTGCTCCTGCACGGCCGTGGCCGCGTTCTGGTCCGCGGTGGCCGTGTCACCGGACGAGCCGAGGCGCTGCCAGCTGGACAGGTACTCCCCTGCCGCGGCCGTCGCTGCCCTGTCCAGGGCACGGTTGTCGCTGCGGATCTTCCACAGGTACCCGGCACCGGCCGCGGCGAGCAGCACGATGACGACGACGAACGCGACGAGCAGACGGGTGCGGCCACGGCCACGCCGCGACGTCGATGCGGTGAACCCGCTGGGAGTGAGAGGCACCTTGGCGCGCTCCTCCCGATGACGATCCCAGCGGCGATCCCGCTGGTGACGGCCGGGCGCCGCCATCGATGGGCAGGCTCCGGGCGCGTCGACAAGCTTACGAAGGATTGACCGGACACCACTCCTCGACGCGCCGTGAACCATCAACGGAAGGCGTAGGTGGAAACCGCTGCTACCACGATGGTTTCCACCTACGCCTTCCGTGCCTGTAGGTGAAAATCGTCGCCACAGTGACGGTTTTCACCTACAGGTTTCGGTGGCTGTGAGCGGAAGATCGACTGTGGGCGCCAGAAGCCAGAAGGGATGCCGGGGCACTACTGGCCGAGGCGCTCCAGCAGGAGTTTGCGCACGGTACCCGGGTCCGCCTGGCCCTTCATGGCCTTCATGACCGCGCCGACCAGCGGGCCCACCGCGTTCACCTTGCCACCCCGCACCTTGTCGGCGATGGCCGGCTGGGCGGCGATGACCGCGTCGACCGCCTCGGTGAGCGCGCCGTCGTCCGACACGAGCTTGAGGCCACGACCGGCCACCACCTCGTCGGGAGTCCCCTCACCGGCGAGGACGCCGTCGATGACGGTGCGGGCGAGAGCGTCGGTCAGGTCACCATCGGCGATCATTTCCGTGATACGGGCGACGTCGAAGGGCCCGATCGCGAGGCCTGTCGGAGTCACGCCGGCGTCGGCGGCCCGGCGCGCGAGCTCGTTCAGCCACCACTTGCGGGCGGCCTCGACCGCCGCCCCCGCCGCGATGGTCTCCTCGACCAGGTCGAGGACGCCGGCGTTGCGCATGTTCACGATGTCGGTGGGCGTGAACCCGTAGTCACCGGCAAGGCGTGCGCGGCGCTGCGCCGGCAGCTCCGGAATGGTCGCCCGGACGGCGTCGACGTACTCGTGGGTCAGCGCCAGCGGTGTGAGGTCGGGTTCGGGGAAGTACCGGTAGTCGGTCGCCTCCTCCTTGGAGCGCCCGGTCGACGTCGTCCCGGACGCCTCGTCGAAGTGCCGGGTCTCCTGGACGACCCGAAGGCCCGCATCCAACCGGGTGGCCTGCCGGACGATCTCGTGCCGGACCGCCCGTTCCACCGACCGCAGCGAGTTGAGGTTCTTGGTCTCGGACCGGGTGCCGTAGGGCGCGGCGGGCTCGCCGGGCGCGGTACGCGGCCGCAGCGACACGTTGGCGTCGCAGCGCAGCGAACCCTGCTCCATCCGGACGTCGGAGACGGTGAGCGCACGGCACAGCTCGCGCAGCTCGTCGACGTAGGCGCGGGCAACCTCGGGCGAACGGACGTCCGGCTCAGTGACGATCTCGATCAATGGAATGCCGGCCCGGTTGTAGTCGACCAGCGAGTGCGTGGCCCCGTGGATGCGCCCGGTGGCCCCGCCGACGTGCAGGGACTTGCCGGTGTCCTCCTCCATGTGGACGCGGGTGATGCCGACCCGGTGGATCTTCCCGTCGACCTCCACGTCGAGCCAGCCGTTCTCGCACAGCGGCTCGTCGTACTGGCTGATCTGGAAGTTCTTCGGCATGTCCGGGTAGAAGTAGTTCTTGCGCGCGAAGCGGCACCATGGCGAGACCGAGCAGTTGAGCGCCAGGCCGATCATCACGGCGAACCGGACGGCGGCCTCGTTGACCACCGGTAGCGAGCCGGGCAGCCCCAGACACGTCGGGCATACCTGGGTGTTGGGATCCGCCCCGAACACGGTGGAACATCCGCAGAACATCTTCGAGGCGGTGCCGAGCTCGACGTGCGTCTCCAGCCCGATCACCGGCTCGTAGCGAGCGACGGCGTCGTCGAAGGTGGGGGTGGTGGCCGCCGTGGTGGCCGAGGGTGTCAACGCACGTGCTCCTGTTCAACCGCGTCTGCCTGTACTGATGGGGAACCGGAATCCGGGTCGGCCGGCTCCTCCGCGTGCGCCGCCGGTGCGGCTTGCGTCTGGTCGCTGACTCCCAGCGACCCGGGGACTTGAGCCTCCGGCGGCGCGGAAGAACCGTGATCGTGCCGCCCTTGGCCCTCCAGACGGCGGGCCCGGGTGTCACGCAGGTGGATCCGGGTGGCGAACACGGCCGCGCCGACACCGAGGACGCCCCATATGATCAGGATGGGCGCCACCGCCACGACACCGAGTACGAGCACGGTGACAACCAGCACCCAGGCCGCCACCAGCAGCGTCCGGTCCTCACGTCTGCTACGTAGCGCAACCATCGTATGCCTCCTCCCACGCCATCCTAGCCGGCCGGAGGCAGATCGATCATGGTTCTTCCCGCGCGGCCGGGGGTCTCGTCACAGCGCATCTGTCACAGGCGTACCTGTCACAGGCGTACCCGTCACAGTGCCGGGGCGTCATCGAGAAAGGGATGACCGCGCCTGGCCTCCAGCGCCGCCTCCAGCGCGCCACCGACCCGGTACAACCGGTCGTCGGCGAACGCCGGCGCCATGATCTGGAATCCGACGGGAAGCCCTTCGGCGAGACCGACCGGCAGGCTCATCGCCGGTCCGCCGGCCAGGTTCGACGGGATCGTGCACAGGTCGGACAGGTACATCGCCACCGGGTCGTCGACCTTCTCCCCGAGCCGGAAAGCGACAGTGGGCGTGGTGGGCGAGACCAGCACGTCGACCCGCTCGTAGGCGGCGGCGAAATCCTGACTGATCAGCGTCCGGACCTTCTGCGCCTGACCGTAGTAGGCGTCGTAGTAGCCCGACGACAGCGCGTAGGTCCCCAGGATGATCCGCCGCTTGACCTCGGGCCCGAACCCGGCTCCGCGGGTGCGGGTCATGACTTCCTCGGCTCCCGCCTCGCCGTCGTCACCCACCCGCAGGCCGAAGCGCATCGCGTCGAAGCGGGCCAGGTTGGACGAGCACTCGCTCGGCGCGATCAGGTAGTAGGCGGGCAGCGCGTAGGTGAAATGCGGGCAACTGACCTCGACAACCTCGGCACCAAGGCCGACGAGAACCTCGAGGGCGTCGGAGAAACGCGCACGGACGCCGATGTCGTAGCCGTCCCCGGACAGCTCTCGGACCACGCCGATCCGCACACCGCGCAGGTTGCGGCTGGCGGCGGCGGCCACCACGGCCGGCGGCGCGAGCTCCACGCTTGTCGTGTCCAGCGGGTCGTGACCGGCGATGGTGGCGTGCAGCAACGCGGCGTCGGTCACCGTACGGGCCAACGGCCCGGCCTGGTCCAGGGAGCTGGAGAAGGCGACCAGGCCGTAGCGGCTCACCCCGCCGTAGGTCGGCTTGACTCCGACCAGCCCGCACACCGCCGCCGGCTGGCGGATCGAGCCGCCGGTGTCGGTACCGATCGCGATCGGCGTCTCGAACGCGGCCACGGCCGCCGCGCTGCCCCCGCTGCTGCCACCAGGGATGCGGTCGGTGTCCCACGGGTTGCGGGTCGGGCCGTAGGCGGAGTTCTCCGTGGACGACCCCATCGCGAACTCGTCCATGTTGGCCTTGCCGATGATGACGACACCGGCCGCGCGCAGCTTCGACACGATGGTCGCGTCGTACGGCGGATACCAGCCCTCCAGGATGCGGCTACCGCAGGTCGTGGGCATCCCCTGGGCGGTGAAGACGTCCTTGAGGGCGAGCGGGACACCCGCGAGCGGCCCGAGGGCCTCCCCCGCGGCTCGGCGCCGGTCGACCTCACGGGCCGCGGCGAGGGCGCCGTCGACGTCGACGTGGAGGAAGGCGTTGATCCGGTCGTCGACCTTGGCGATCCGGTCGAGCGCGGCCTGGGTCGCCTCCAGCGCGCTGAGCTCACCCGCGGCGATCGCGGCGGCGGTTCGGGCGGCGGAGAAACGGATGACGTCGGTCACGGAGAGGAACCCTCACTCGTCCATATCAAGGATGCGCGGCACCCGGAATCGGCCGTCCTCCACGGCGGGCGCACCGGCGAGAGCGTCGGTCCGCGGCAGGGACGGGCGGGTGATGTCGGCCCGGAACACGTTCGTCAGCGGGACGGCATGCGTCGTCGGTGGGATGTCGCCGGCGGCCACCTCCGCGACCCGGGCGACGGCACCGATGATCACATCAAGCTGGGGGGCAAGCGTGTCGAGTTCCTCGTCCGACAGCGCCAGCCGCGACAGGCGGGCAAGATGCGCGATCTCGTCCCTGGTAATCGCCATACCGGTTACAATCCTCTGACTTCCCGATGACCTTCCGATCACCTTGTGGCTTGCTGACCCGCGTGCGTGTCGGCGGCGGACGGGAGCCGAGCCGGCCCGGCCCGCGGACGACGCTGTGGTCATCGTACGGTCCGGTCCACCTCATCGGCCTGTGGCGTGCCGGCCACCGGCGACACCGTGCGCTCGGGCGATACGGTGCGGGAGTGGTCAGCGTCGTTCCACGGCTGCGTTTCGCGCCGTCCCCGACCGGCATGTTCCATGTCGGCAACGCCCGGTCCCTGCTGCTGAACTGGGTGGTCGCCCGCCAGTCGGGCGGTTCGCTGGTGCTGCGTATCGAGGACACCGACGCCGCCCGCAGCCGTCCGGAGTGGACGCAGGGGATCATCGACGCGATGGCGTGGCTCGGTGTCGGGCCGGACGAGTACGAAGGCCCGTACCTCCAGTCGGCGAACGCCGGGGCGCATCAGGAGTCGATCGAACGGCTGCTCGCCGCCGGGCGCGCCTATTTCTGCGACTGCTCGCGCGAGGACGTGATCGCCCGGACCGGGGACAGCCACCGCGGCTACGACGGCTTCTGCCGCGACCGGGGGCTCGCCGCCGCCGAGGGCCGCGCCGTGCGCTTCCGGACGCCGGACGAGGGCGCGACGATCGTCGACGACCTCGTCCGCGGCAAGCCCGCGTTCGACAACGCCCTGCTGGAGGACTTCGTCATCGCCCGTGGGGACCGCTCGGCGACGTTCCTGCTGGCCAACGTCGTCGACGACATGACCATGGGCATCACCCACGTCATCCGGGCCGAGGAGCACCTGTCCAACGCTCCCAAGCAGCAGCTGCTGTGGGAGGCCCTGGGCACGCCGCCGCCGGTGTGGGCGCACACGCCGATCCTGGTCAACGCCAAGCGGCAGAAGCTGTCGAAGCGGCGGGACAGGGTGGCGCTGGAGGACTTCCGCGCCGAGGGCTACCTGGCCGCGGCCATGCGCAACTATCTGATGCTGCTCGGCTGGGCGCCCTCGGGTGACCGGGAGATCGTTCCCTGGGAGGTCATCGAGACCGAGTTCCGGCTGGAGGAGGTCAACTCCGCTCCGGCGTTCTTCGACGTGGCGAAGCTACGCGCGTTCAACGGCGAGTACATCCGGGCGCTGCCCCTCGAGGAGTTCATCGCCGCATGCGGGCCCTGGCTCACCGGGCCGTCCACTCCGTGGGACGCCGACGCCTACGACGCGGACGTGTTCGCGGCGGTCGCACCGCTTGCACAGACCCGGCTGGTGCTGCTGTCCGAGATCGTGGCGCTGGTGGACTTCCTGTTCCTCGACGAGCCGGTCGTCGACGAGGCGGCGTGGTTGAAGACCGTGAAGGACAGGGACAACGCGGCCGCCCTGCTCACGGCCACCGTCGACGCCTACTCCCAGGCCGCCGGTGACCAGGCATGGGACGCGCAGACCCTGAAGGCACGCCTGGAGGAGGTCGGTCTTGCCCACGGGCTGAAGCTGGGCAAGGCACAGGCACCGGTGCGGGTGGCCGTGACCGGCAGATCGGTGGGGCTGCCGCTGTTCGAGACGCTGGCGGCCCTTGGCCCGGACCGGACACTCACCCGGCTGCGCACCGCCCTGGCCCGGCTCACCTGATCCGGCTCACCTGATCGGGCAGGTCCCGTACCGGATGCGACGGATGCCGTACCGGCCGTCCATCAAAAGGCAAACTCTTTACCTGAGGTAACACAACGTGAAGAGAAGTGTGATCCGCTACCAGCCAGAGGAGCCTGAAGGTACCCCGATGACCAGCACTGATACCTGCACGTGACGTAGTTGCCACCAGATTGGCACGCACGAAATGCATCCTTGACTACATGTCGTATCTGCTGCGCCTCGTCCTGCCGGACCGTCCCGGCGCCCTGGGCGCCGTCGCGACCGCCCTGGGTCAGGCCGGCATCGACATCGTCAGCCTTGGCGTCGTCGAGCGTGGCGCGCACGGCGCCGTGGACGACCTCGTCGTCCAGCTGCCCCCGGCCGGGCTGGCCGACACCGTGCTGACCGCAGCCCAGTCCGTACCCGGGGTGAGCGTGGAGTCCCTGCGCCCATACCCGGCCGACGACGTCGGCATCACGCACGACCTGGACCTCGTCGAAGCCCTGACCACCCGGCCCGACGACGCGCTCACCGTCCTCATCGAGTTCGTCGGTGCGGTGTTCCACGCCGACTGGGCCGTGCTGCTGGAACGGGTCGCGCCGCAGGACGTGCGGATCGTCCAGACCTCCGTCGGCGCCCCCGACCTCGGTGGCGACGAGCTGACCAGTCCGAAGAAGGTGCGCCCCGCGCTGCTGTCACTGCCTCTGGACCGCGCGCAGCGCCTCGACCCGGATACCAGCTGGTTCCCGCCGCGCTGGAGCGCGCTCGGCATGGAACTCGCGGTGGCACCGGTGGGAAGCCCCGATGTGGCGGTGCTCATCGGACGGCCCGGTGGCCCGCGTTTTCGCGCCTCCGAGGTCCAGCGGCTGGCGCATCTGGCCGGCATAGCCGCGACTATCGTGCGCAACCGGAACACCTCGCCGGCTCCCACCTGACCGGCCACAGGACGCCGGTGCGGGGACCGCCCGCAGAGGCCGCGGCACGGGAGCCTGCACAGGGACTGTGACTGTGCCAGCCGGAAAAACCACAGCCGCCGGAAAACCGCGGGGCTACCCGTCCTCCGGTTCCACGGGCAGCGCGAGCGGGGCCGCAGCCTGCGGCCCCTGCTCCAGCAGGACGGCGAAGCCGGCCTCGTCGAGCAGCGGCAGCTTCCACGCGCGCGCCTTGTCGTACTTGCCCGCCCCCGGATCGGCGCCTACCACCATGAAGCTCGTCTTCTTGCTCACCGAAGCGGTGACCTTGCCACCCCGGGCCTGGACGGCCTCGGTGGCGGAGTCACGGCTCCACCCCGCCAGCGTCCCGGTGATCACTACGGTGACGCCGGTGAGCGGGCCGGGCCCCTCGTCCGCGCCGGCGTCGGCGAGCTGCGCCCCGCCGGAACGCACCCGTTCCAGCACGTCACGGTGGCGCGGATCGGCGAACCAGTCCACGACGGAGGCGGCAATGGTCGGGCCCACGCCGTCGACGACGGCCAGGGTCTCGGTGGACGCGGCTGCGATGGCGTCCACCGAACGCATCTCCCGGGCCAGCGCCCGGGCCGCGCTCGGCCCCACATGCCGGATGGACAGCCCGACCAGCAGCCGCCACAGCGGCCGCTGCCGGGCCGCTGCCACCCCGCGCAGAATCTGATCGATCTTCTTCTCGCCGAACCCGCGCAACTCCGTGAACGACTCGGGGCTCAAATGGAAGACGTCACCGACGTCGCGTACCCGACCGGCCTCCAGCAGGGCGGTCGCCGTCTCGTAACCGAATCCGTCGATGTCCAGAGCGCCCCGGGAAGCGAAGTGGAACAGCGACTCGCGCAGTTGCGCCGGGCACGACACGGCGTTCGGGCAGCGGACGTCGACCTCGCCCTCGGGGCGCACCAGCTCGGTGCCGCACTCCGGGCAGCGGGTGGGCATCACGAAGGCGCGCTCGGAACCGTCCCGCAGGTCCGCGACCGGCCCGACGATCTCCGGGATCACGTCACCGGCCTTGCGCAGGACGACGGTGTCACCGATCAGCACACCCTTGCGTTCCACCTGGTCGGCATTGTGCAGCGTGGCGAGGCCGACGGTGGAGCCGGCAACCTTGACCGGCTCAAGGC
>NZ_CAAAFO010000144.1:15697-16167 GCF_900634715.1 Candidatus Protofrankia californiensis
TGGCCGCGCGCACCAGGTATCCGTCCTCGTAGACCAGGTCGACCGCAAGACCGTCGATCTTCAGCTCGCACAGCCAGGCGTCCACGCCGGCGTCCCGGGTGACACGGGCGGCCCACGCCTGGAACTCCGCGTCCGTGAAGACGTTGTCGAGTGAGAGCAGCCGCTCCAGGTGCTCCACCGGGGTGAACAGGGTCGAGATGGAGCCGGCGACCTTCTGGGTCGGCGAGTCCGGTGTGCGCAGCCCCGGACAGCGGGTCTCGATCGTCTCCAGCTCGCCCATGAGCCGGTCGTACTCGGCGTCGGAGACGGTCGGCGAGTCCAGGACGTAGTAACGGAAGGCGTGCTCGCTCAGCTCCCGAGCCAGTTCCGCCGCCCGCGCCCGCACCTGCGCCGGGATCTCGTCGGCCGCGCCATCCCGCGTCAACAGGCCGGCATCGCCGTCGGGCCAGGGATCACCGTCGGGCCGGGCC
>NZ_CAAAFO010000144.1:16278-16969 GCF_900634715.1 Candidatus Protofrankia californiensis
GCCCGGCCCGCCTCGCGGCAGCGCCGCAGCGCCGCCCTGGCATAGGCGGGTGTCGCACCCGCGAGACCGCAGGTGGGGGTCACCGCGACCACCTCCCGAAGCTGCTCCGGGGAGAACCCCAGACGTCGCCACATCGACCGGACGGGCTCGACGGTACGGCGGACGTCCGACAGTTCCGCGTCCCGCGACGCCACCATCCCGAACATCAGTGCGACCCCGGCCTCGACCGCCTCGCCGACGGCGTCGTCGTCGGCGGGCGTGAGCAGGGTCGCGTCCACGCTGACAAAGGCGGCCTTCGCCTGGCGCAGCAACCCCAGCGGCGGCGCGGACGTGCAGCAGTGCACCCCGGCGGGCACACCGGTGGCGGCGAGCAACGTCCGCAGCCGGTCGACGGCAACGCCCTCCTCCACCGCGGGAAGGATCCCGAAACCGCTGGGCGTGCGGACCTGACCGGCGATCACCGCCGGCAGGCAGGGCTCGTCGACCTGCACGATCAGGCGGGCGCCTGGCACAACCAGGGCGATGTCCGCGAGGTGTCGGGCGATGCCCTCGGCGAGGGCCTCGGCGATGTCCCGGCTCGCGCCCGCGTCCTTGAGGGCCTTGTGCCCTCGTTGCAGCTCGATGGTGGCGGCGAGCGTCCACGGGCCGGCGACAGCGACCTTCAGCGGCCCGGTGTAGCCGGCGGCGACCT
>NZ_CAAAFO010000144.1:17557-18359 GCF_900634715.1 Candidatus Protofrankia californiensis
CAGCTCCGGCAGGTGCGGCAGGTCGGGCAGTTCGTCGAAGACCAGTCTGCATGCCTCGACCGGGTCGGTCCCCGGCAGCGACCCGACCCCGGTCGCGGTCCCCGGCTCCCACAGGCTGCTGCTGGTGGGCGCTGCGGCGGGTGCGGTGTCAGGCATGGTGGTGGGCGTTGTCACGGGCTCATCAACATCATGATCAAAATCACCGTCCGCAAAGAGCAGATATGGGTTGGCCCAGCGCCGGAACGCCGGAATGCCCGAACCGCCGGAATGCCCGAGCCCCGGGTCAGCGGCCGAGCCTGATGACATGACCGCCGCCGAGGACGCGGTCGCCGTCGTAGAGGACGACGGCCTGGCCGGGCGCGGTGCCGCGGACCGGCTCGTCCAACGTCACGTGCAGCTCGTCACCGACGCCTTCGGCCGTGGCCGCCACCGCCCGCCCGTGCGCCCGGACCTGCGCCGCGCAGGCCACCGGGCCCTCGTACGGCCAGACCGCCCGGTCGGCCACCAGCCTGGAGACGTCGAGCGCTTCGGCCGGGCCGACCGTCACCGCTCGTGTCACCGGGGAGATGTCAAGGACGTAGCGCGGCCTGCCGTCGGGTGCGGGCCGCCCCAGGCGCAGGCCACGGCGCTGGCCGATCGTGAACGCGAAGGCCCCGTCGTGCTCCCCCACCGTCTCGCCGGTGGTCGCGTCCACCACCGGCCCGGGTCGCGAGCCGAGCCGCTCCCGCAGCCACCGGCCGGTGTCGCCGTCGGCGATGAAGCAGATGTCGTGGCTGTCAGGCTTGTCCGCGACCGCGAGACC
>NZ_CAAAFO010000144.1:18658-31172 GCF_900634715.1 Candidatus Protofrankia californiensis
CGGCGCGGACCTCGGTCTTCGTCGTGTCCCCCAGCGGGAAGATCGCGTGGGCAAGCTGGTCGGGACGCAGCGTCCCCAGCACATAGGACTGGTCCTTGCCCGGGTCGACCGAACGGCGCAGCACCGCACCGGAAAGCTGCGCGTGATGGCCGGTCACCACCGCGTCGAAACCCAGGGCCAGCGCCCGCTCCAGCACCGCCGCGAACTTGATCCGCTCGTTGCACCGCACGCACGGGTTCGGTGTCCGGCCGGCCTCGTAGGCGGCGACGAACTCGTCGATGACGTCCTGTTCGAACCGGTCGGCAAGATCCCACACGTAGAAGGGGATACCGAGAACGTCGGCGGCGCGGCGGGCATCCCGGGCGTCCTCGATCGTGCAGCAGCCGCGGGCGCCGGTCCGGTGCGATTCAGGCGACTTCGACAGGGCCAGATGCACGCCTGTCACGTCATGGCCGGCGTCCACCGCACGGGCGGCCGCCACCGCCGAGTCGACGCCCCCGGACATCGCCGCAAGCACGCGCATCCCACTCACCCCCCCGACAGACCGGCGAGCGCCCCCGCACGGCGCGCTCGGTTCACCACAGGCATGATCACGCGGATCAAGGCGTCGACGTCGCCCGCAGCGGACGTCCGCCCCAGCGAAAAGCGCAGCGAGCCGCGGGCGCGGGCCTCATCGACACCCATGGCCAGCAGGACGTGGGACGGTCGGGCCACCCCCGCGGAGCAGGCCGAACCCGTCGAGCACTCGATCCCGTGAGCGTCGAGCAGCAACAGCAGCGAGTCGCCCTCGCAACCCGGGAAGGTCAGATGGGCGATGCCGGGCAGGCGTCCGGGGCCTGAGTGCGCTCCGTTGGCCACCACGTCCGGCACCGTGGCGAGTACCCGCGCGACCAGGTCATCACGCAGGGCGGCCAGCCGCACCGCCTCGACCGGCTGCTCGGCGACCGCCGCCGACGCCGCGGCCGCGAAGGCGGCCACCCCGGGGGTGTCGAGGGTACCCGAGCGGACGTCGCGTTCCTGCCCGCCACCGTGGGTCAGCGGCGCCAGGACCAAGCCCCGGCGTACCAGCAACGCGCCCATGCCGATCGGGCCGCCGAGCTTGTGTGCACTGACCGTCAGCGCGTCCGCGCCGCTGTCCTCGAACGACACCGGGATCGACCCGACAGCCTGGACGGCGTCGGTGTGGAACACGATCCCGTAACGGTGCGCAACTGCCGCGAGCTCCGCGACCGGCGAGACGGTTCCGACCTCGTTGTTCGCCCACATCACGCTGACCAGGGCGACGCTGTCGGGGTCACGCGCGATCGCCGCGGCGAGGACATCGGGACGCACCATCCCGGTGGAGTCCACGGGCAACAGCTCGACCTGGGCGTCCTGCGCCTCGGCAAGCCAGACCACGGCGTCGAGGATGGCCCGGTGCTCGACCGCGCTGACGAGCACCCGGTGCCGGCGTGGTTCGGCGGCACGGCGGGCCCAGTACAGCCCCTTGATGGCCAGGTTGTCGCTTTCGGTTCCGCCGGCGGTGAAGACCACCTCGGACGGGCGGGCGCGCAACGCGGCGGCAAGCGCCTCACGCGACTCTTCAACTACCCTACGTGCACGACGGCCGCTGGCGTGCAGCGACGACGCGTTCCCGCCGTCCGCGAGCGCCGCGGTGTAGGCGGCCACGGCCTCTGGACGCATCGGCGTGGTCGCCGCATGGTCGAGGTAGGTCACATCACTGAGGATATCCGTGCGTCGCCGCGATACCCCGCCGACGCCCAGGAGTCCGAAAACCGACGCACCGACGCCGCCGGCCGACCGACGGCGACAGGTTGCACCGAACCATCGCCCTCCGGATATCACCGCCGGCCCGTTGAGCGCACCTGACAAAACACGCCGTCCCAACAGGGGCGGTCACGCAAGGTCGCAGGTCATGGCTTCCACCTGCGGGTCCCTAGTGTAGGTACAATTCATATAAGTATGGTTGCACTAGAAGTCAGATCCTGGGTGCCGGGATGGGTGGTGCGGGTGGAGCGACCGGTGGACATGTTCGACCGGGAGGAGGAGTGGGCGGCGCTCGCGGGCTTCTGCGAGGATCCGACGCCGGGCGCGACGCTGGGCGTCGTCACCGGCCGTCGGCGGCAGGGGAAGTCGTTCCTGCTCGACGCGGCGTGCGAGCAGACCGGCGGTCTGTATCACCAGGCGCTCGAAGGGACTGCCGTGGACTCGCTGCGGCTGTTCGGCGCACGCTTCGCCGAGCACGTCGGCGCCGCGGCGCCGCTGGCGTTCGACTCCTGGGCCGAGGCGATCGACGCCGTACTGGGGCTGGGCCGGCAAGCTCCGACCACCGTCGTCATCGACGAGTTCCCCTATCTGGTCAAGGCCGCGCCGGAGCTGCCCTCGGTGGTCCAGGCGGCGTTCGGCCCGCGCCGTCCCGAACGGACCGGCTCGCGAACGCGGCTGATCCTGTGCGGATCCGCGCTCACGGTCATGGGTCGTCTGCTCGCCGGCTCGGCGCCACTGCGCGGCCGGGCAGCGCTGGAGCTGGTCGTGCCTTCGTTGGACTTCCGGCTGGCCCGGGAGTTCTGGGGCATCGACGACCATCGGCTCGCGGCGCAGATGCACGCTGTCGTGGGTGGGACGCCGGCCTACCGGGACTTCGCCCACGGGGACGGCCCGCGCGGCATCGACGACTTCGACGCCTGGGTAGTCAGGACGGTCCTCAACCGCAACTCGCCGCTGTTCCGCGAGGCGCGCTACCTGCTCGCGGAGGAGCCGGACCTGCGTGAGCCCGGCCTGTACAGCTCGGTGCTGGCGGCCGTGGCCACCGGCGCCGTCACCCGGGGCGCGATCGCGAACGCGGTCGGCCGGCCGACGGGCGACCTCGCACACCCGCTGACCGTGCTGGCCGACGCCGGCTTCCTGGCCAAGGCGGACGACCTGCTGCGCGACCGTCGACCGGTGTGGCGGATCGCCGAGCCGCTGATCGCCTTTTACCACGCCGTCATGCGTCCGGTCTTCGGCCGGCTCGAGACACGTGGACAGGCGGCCAGGACCTGGCCGGGCCGGCGCGCCACGTTCGCGTCCCAGGTCCTCGGGCCCAACTTCGAGGAGATCTGCCGGGCCTGGGTGGCGCTGTACGCCGACCCGGCGACTCTCGGCACCGATGACCTCGGCGACATCGGTCACGGCACCATCCACGACCACGAACAGCGGGCGGCGATGGAACTCGACGTCCTCGCGCTCGGTCCGGCCGACGGCGAGCGCCGCCGGCTCGTCGCCATCGGCGAGGCCAAATGGGGCGTCGAGATGGGCCTCGAGCATCTGAACAGGTTGCGACGCGCCCGCGCGCTCATCGAACGGACCAACAACCTGGACGTGACCGACACCCGCCTCCTGCTGTTCTCCGCCACCGGCTTCACCGACGATCTACGCGCCGCCGCCGCCGGCTCCGGCCCCGACATCGTCCTCGGCGACCTCCACCGCCTTTACGAAGGCGGCTGAAGGTGGCCGGCCAGGAGATCGCCCGGACCACCGGGAGGCCGGCGGGTCAGAAGTCACCGGCGCGGCTGCGGAGCTCCCTGAGGATCTCGACGAGCGGACCGATCTGCTCGGGCGACAGGCCCGGGTCGGCGAAGACGCGCTCGTTGAGCGCGACGGTGGCCGCGGTCGCGAGCTCCCGGCCGGCCGCCGTGATCTCGGCCAGGGTCGCCCGCCGGTCCGTCGGATGCGGGATGCGGCGGACAAGCCCCTGCGAGGACAGCCGGTCGACCGCGCTGGTCACGCTCGTCGGATGCACCTGCAGGCGGTTGCCGACCTTGCTCATCGGCAAGGAGCCGGCCCGGCTGAACAGCAGCAACATGAGCAGCTCGTAGCGGGCGAAGGTCAGCTCGAAGGGACGCAGCACCTCGTCCGTGCGGGCCAGGATGATCTGCTGGGCGCGCATCACGGACGTGACCGCCGCCATGCCGTCAGCGGCGTCGGCCCACCCGTGCGCCGTCCACTGCCTGCGCGCCTCCTCAATGGGGTCGAACGGCAGAGGTTTGGGAAAGGACACGGGCGGACGGCTCCTCCACGACGTGGCCGGTCGGCCGAAGGACAACACGGGCCTCGCTTCCCGTGCCGCCGCAGACCCCTGGGGCCGTTGTGGACCCCTGGGAAACGTGGGCCTTCCGGAGTTGCCGGATCCGGGGTTCCTGCCGGATCCGGCAGGAACCCCGGACGCGAGCGAATCACGATCGCGCTGTCCCTGGCCAGCCAGGGGCCCCTGGGAAACTAGGTTGGGTCAGACATTACGACGATACCGGCCACCGACCTCGAAGAAAGCGTCACTGATCTGACCGAGCGAGCAGTGCCGGACCGCGTCCATGAGGACGTCGAAGGTGTTCTGGCCGGCCGCCGCGGCCTCGCGCAGCCGGCGCAGCGCCTCGGGCGCCTCCTCGGCGTGCCGGGCCTGGAAGTCGGCGAGCCGGGCGAGCTGTGAATGCTTCTCGTCCTCCGTGGCCCGGGCGAGCTCGAGGGGACCGTGCGGGTTGTCCTCGGCGTCGGGGTCGAGGAAGGTGTTCACCCCGATGATCGGCAGACTGCCGTCATGCTTGCGATGCTCGTACAGCATGGACTCGTCCTGGATGCGTCCACGCTGGTAGCCGGTTTCCATCGCGCCGAGCACACCGCCGCGCTCGGAGATCCGCTCGAACTCGGCCAGCACCGCCTCCTCCACGAGGTCGGTGAGTTCCTCGACGATGTAGGAACCCTGCAGCGGGTTCTCATTGCCCGTCAGGCCCCACTCGTTGTCGATAATCATCTGGATGGCCAGTGCCCGCCGGACGGAATGCTCGCTCGGGGTGGTCACCGCCTCGTCATAGGCGTTGGTGTGCAGGCTGTTGCAGTTGTCGTAGATGGCGCACAGGGCCTGCAACGTCGTGCGGATGTCGTTGAAGTCCATCTCCTGGGCGTGCAGGGAACGGCCGGAGGTCTGGACGTGGTACTTGAGCTTCTGCGACCGCTCGGCGGCGCCGTAGCGCTCGCGCATCGCCACCGCCCAGATCCGCCGGGCCACCCGACCGATGACGGTGTACTCCGCATCCAGGCCGTTGGAGAAGAAGAACGACAGGTTCGGCGCGAAGTCGTCGATGTCCATGCCGCGGGCGAGGTACGCCTCGACGTAGGTGAAGCCGTTGGCCAGGGTGAACGCAACCTGGCTGATGGGGTTCGCCCCGGCCTCCGCGATGTGGTAGCCGGAAATCGACACGGAATAGAAGTTGCGGACGCCGTGGGTGATGAACCATTCCTGCACGTCGGCCATGCACCGCAGGGCGAACTCGGTGGAGAAGATGCAGGTGTTCTGCCCCTGGTCCTCCTTGAGGATGTCGGCCTGCACGGTTCCACGCACGGTCGTGAGCGCCTTGGCCCGCACGTCGGCGGCCTCGGCCGGCGTGGGCTCGCGGCCCTCGGTGGCCACGAACTCCGTCAGGCGCTGGTCGACGGCGACGTTGAGGAACATCGCGAGGATCGCCGGGGCCGGCCCGTTGATCGTCATGGAGACGCTTGTCGTCGGCGAGCACAGGTCGAAGCCGGCGTAGAGCTCCTTCATGTCGTCCAGGGTCGCGATCGAGACTCCGGACGTGCCGATCTTGCCGTAGATGTCGGGACGGGGCGCCGGGTCCCGGCCGTAGAGGGTGACCGAGTCGAACGCCGTGGACAGCCGGGTGGCCTGCGACCCCCGGGACAGGTAGTGGAACCGCCGGTTGGTGCGGAACGGGTCGCCCTCACCGGCGAACATCCGGGCCGGTGCCTCGCCGGCCCGCTTGAACGGGAACACCCCGGCGGTGAACGGGAACCGGCCGGGCAGGTTCTCCGCGCGCACGAAGCGCACGAGATCGCCGTGGTCACCGGTTCGGGGCACTGCCACCCGCGGTATCGACGTGCCCGACAGCGTCACGCGGCGCAACGGCGTGCGGATCTCTTTGCCGCGCACCGTGTAGACCAGCTCCTCGCCGGCGTACTCCGCCACCGTCGCCGGCCAGGCGTCCAGCAGCTCGCGCACGTCGGGGTCCAGTGCCTTCTCGGCACCCTCGAGGAGGGCGTCCAGCCCCGCGTGGTCGCCTCCGGCGGCGGCGAGCTCCTGGTGCGCCGTTGTCAGGTGCTGGCGCCGGCGTGCCGCCTGGACCTGCTCAGCGCTGCGCTGGTGGTAGGAGCGGACGGTCTCGGCGATCTCCGCCAGATAGCGGACCCGGGCCGGTGGAAGCACCGTTGCCAGGCCCGAGGACGCCTTGACCGACACCTGCGGCAGCACACCGGCGGCAAGCGGCAGGCCCTTGGCCGCGAGCAGAGCGATCAGATGCTGGTAGAGCGCGGTGACCCCGTCATCGTTGAACCGGGCCGCGCTCGTCCCGAACACCGGCATGTCCGCCCAGGAGGCACCGAACGCCTCACGGTTGCGCACCAGCTGACGGCCGACGTCGCGGCGAGCGTCCTCCGCCCCGGAGCGCTCGAACTTGTTGATCGCCACCACGTCGGCGAAGTCCAACATGTCGATCTTCTCAAGCTGGGACGCCGCACCGTACTCGGGTGTCATCACGTACAGCGAAACGTCGACGAGGTCGACGATCCCGGTGTCGCCCTGGCCGATCCCCGGCGTCTCGACCACGACCAGGTCGTAGCCGGCGGCCCGGCAGGCCGCGATCACGTCGGCGATACGCTCGGGCAGCTCACCTCCGGCACCCCGGGTCGCCAGGGAGCGGAAGAAGATCGTGGACGGGCCGTCGGCGTCCCCGAGCACGTTCATCCGGATGCGGTCACCGAGCAGCGCCCCGCCGCCCCGGCGGCGGGTCGGGTCCACCGCGATCACGGCGGCGCGCAGCTTGTCCTGCTGGTCGACACGCAGGCGGCGCAGGATCTCGTCGGTCAGCGAGGACTTGCCGGATCCACCCGTGCCCGTGATGCCCAGCACCGGGATGCCGGGGCGGGCCGATGCCCGCAGCTGGCGCGCGAGCTCGGGCGAACCGCCGCCTTGCAGCACGGTGATCGCCCGCGCGAGCGCGCCCTGGTCACCGGCCAGGATCGCCGGCACCGAAGGCAGTTCGGTGGTCAGGTCAGTGTCGCACTCGGCGACGATCAGGTTGATCATTCCTGGCAGCCCGAGCCGCTGCCCGTCCTGCGGCGAGAAGATCCGGGCGACGCCGCGGGAGTGCAGCAGGGCGATCTCCTCGGGGACGATGACGCCCCCTCCCCCGCCGTACACCCGTATATGGCCGGCACCGCGCTCGCGCAGCCGCTGGACCAGGTAGCTGAAGTACTCGACGTGCCCGCCCTGGTAGGACGACAGCGCCACCGCCTGGGCATCCTCCTGGATCGCGGCCGTGACCAGCTCGTCCACACTGCGGTCGTGGCCGAGGTGGATCACTTCGACGCCCTGGGACTGCAGGATCCTGCGCATAATGTTGATCGCCGCGTCGTGGCCGTCGAACAGGGAGGCCGCGGTGACGATCCGCACCGGGTGTTGCGGGACATGCAGGGGTGACTGATTGGCTGCGCCCATCCTCGGACCTCCGGACCAACGGCGTACACACTCTGTCCACCCAATAATTGGATGGCAGATATTAGGATGACCACACAATAGGCCAGACGTCCAGAGCCTGCGATGATCGTCAGCTGTCAGAGACCCCTGATCGTGCCCGCAACGGCAGGGGAGGGTGTTCCACCCGCGGAACATCCGCGGGACATCTGCGGAGCATCCGGAAACGACAACGGCCGGATGTTCCCACCCGGGGAACATCCGGCCGTCGAAGATCCGCGGAAGGACGTCCGCGGATACCGGGGATGCGAAGCAACTACCCCTTGCGCTTCTCGATCGCCTCGGTGAGCTGCGGTACGACGTTGAACAGGTCACCCACGACGCCGTAGTCGGCGAACTCGAAGATCGGGGCTTCCGGATCCTTGTTGATCGCGACGATCGTCTTGGACGTCTGCATCCCAGCCCGGTGCTGGATCGCACCGGAGATGCCGACCGCGACGTAGAGCTGCGGCGACACGGTCTTGCCGGTCTGGCCGACCTGCTGCTGGTGGGGGTACCAGCCGGCATCGGTCGCCGCCCGGGACGCACCCACCGCGGCGCCAAGGGTGTCGGCCAGTTTCTCGACGAGCGCGAAGTGCTCGGCGGCACCGAGACCGCGGCCGCCGGAGACCACGATCTGCGCCTCGGTGAGGTCGGGACGGCCCGACTTGGCCTCGACCACCCGGTCGAGAATCTTCGCCGACCTGGCGGAGTCCGAGATCGTGATATCGACGTTCTCCTCCACCGGCGTGCTCGGCGCGGTCTCGGGAGCGGTGGTGTTCGGCCGCACCACGAAGATCGGCGTCCCCTTGGTGACCTTCGAGGTGACGATCGTGGAACCGCCGAAGATGCCCTGGGTCGCAGACAGGTCCGGGGTGAGGGCGACGGCGTCCCAGATCAGACCCGACTCGGTCTTCGCAGCCGTACGCGCGGCGGCCTCCCTCGCCTCCGCGGTGGCGGCCGTGAGGACCGCCGCGGGCGAGACGTCGGTTACCAGCTTGGCCAGGACCTCGGCCACCGGAGCCACCGCGTAGTCGACGACGTCGTCGGACTCGACGACATACACCTTCGACGCCCCATACTGGGCCAGGAACTCCTTGGCCTTTGCGTACGTACCGGGTGCGCCGAGGAAGACCGCGGATGCCTCACCCAACGATCGAGCGAGCGTCAGCAGCTCGGCGGTAACCTTTTTCGGCTCGCCGTCTGCATGCTCGACGAGTACCAGAACCTCAGCCATCGGACAGGACCCCTCAGATCAGCTTCTGCGCGACGAGGAACTCGGCGGCCTTCGTACCACCGTCACCCTCGTCCTTGACGATCGTTCCGCTCTGGCGGGGCGGTGCGGGCTGGGCGTCTACCACCGTCGAGGCGGCGTTGGCGAGCCCGACCGTGCTGGCATCCAGACCGGCGTCGGCGACGGACAGGGTGGTCAGCGGCTTCTTCTTGGCCGCCATGATTCCCTTGAACGACGGGTAACGCGGCTGGTTGATTTTTTCGACGACACCGACGACCACGGGCGTGGACGCTTCTACCAGGGCGTAGCCGTTGTCAGCCTGACGTTCGATGCGCACCGTACCCGCACCCGGGTCGACGGTCACCTTACGGGCCTGGGTGAGCTGCGGGAATCCGAGCCGCTCGGCAAGTAGAGCACCCAGCACACCACCGCGGGCGTCGGACGCCTCCGCAGCGGTGATGACGATGTCGGGCGAAAGCGTCGAAATGACCTTCGCAAGCGCGGCGGACGTCTGCAGGGCGTCGGAACCCACCAGTTGCTCGTCTGTGATGTGCACGGCCTTGTCCGCACCCATCGACAGCGCCTTGCGTATAGTCTCGACGGCCTTCTCCGGACCCATGGTGACTACCGTCACCTCGCCACCGTGGGCCTCTTTGATCTTCAGAGCCTCCTCGACCCCGTACTCGTCCATCTCGTTTATGACGTTGTCGACACTCTTACGATCCGTCGTCCTGGTGACGGGATCAAGCTTCTTCTCCGCCCAGGTATCCGGAACCTGCTTGACAGTAACAACGATGTTCACGCCTCGAGGCCTCCGTAGCCACGTTCATCGGTCTTCTTGCTCTTGACATGGTCGCACCGTCAACCTTGTCACGCTCAATGATCGTTGACGTGACCCAGGCCGCACTCCGTCCACGTTGCCGCCCAAGGGCGCGTACGCGTGCATTCGAGCCAACTTCTGCACGGCCCCTTCCGTCGTTGTGACAGCCTCACTACTTTCTGTCCCGCAGCACAAAAAAACGCCATCTCACCACGAAAGGTCATCACGCGAACCATGAGGACACAATGAACAGAAAACAGGAATTGATCGGCTTTGTTCAGGATAAAGATCCTATATCGGACAAAGACGGATCTTATCCGACACTGTTCGCGCGGCTGCTTGCCGAAACGTCCGTCTCCGACACCCGCTTCGCCCGGCAGGTCAACGAGCGCGCGCGGCGTCACCGCCGGATCGAGCTCGGACTGGCGCGCACCACGGTGGGCCACTGGCGTCGTGGCATGCGCCCCCGTGACCCCATGGTGGCCGAGCTCGCCGCCGCCGAGATGTCGACGCTGGTGGGCTACCGCATCACCCCGACCGACCTCGGCTGGCGGGGTGAGACCTTCCACGGCGACGACTTCGGGCTCATCGTGGCCGAGAAACCCGCTGGCACCCTTGGAACCATCGCCGGACTCTCAGGACGAGACATGCGCAGGCGAGACCTCTTGCAGGACGGAAGTGCCTTCATAGCCAGTGCCTTCGCCGACTCGGTGCTGGCCAGCCTCACCGGCGTCGTCAACACGATCAAAGATGACGACGCCCTGGCTTCGGCACCGACCGCAACGATGATCAGGGATATGACCGAGACCTTCCGCAAGCTCGACGCCCGGTACGGCAGCGGTGAGATCCGCGGACAGGTGGTCACCTTCCTGCACGACCGGACCAAGACCGCGCTGGACGCCCGGCACACCCCGGACCTGTTCGGCGCGCTGGCCGAACTGACCCAGTTCAGCGGCTGGCTCGCCCAGGACTCCGATCGCCAGTCACTGGCGCAGCGCTATTACATCCAGGCGCTCGGCCTCGCCGAGCATGCCGGGGACGCCATGCTGGCCAGCCGGATCCTGTCCGCCATGAGCGACCAGGCCGGACGCCTCGGCCAGCTCCGCCAGAGCCTCGCCCTGGCAAAGGCCGCCCTCGACCGCTCCCGCAGCACCGCATCCCGCTCGGTACGGGTGATGCTGCACGACAAACACGCCTGGGCCCTGGCCCGCAACGGCGACGAGGCCGGATGCAGCAAGGCGTTGAGCGCCATGGACGCCGAACTCGAACGGGCCGGCGCCGACGACGGCCCGCCGTGGTCCGCACACTACAACGACGCGGACGTCGCCGAATGCAAGGGCCACTGCTTCATGCTGCTCGACAAGGCCCGGGAGGCCGAGCCGCTGCTGCTGGAGTCCCGCGCTCGGCAGCTTCCGTCGCGGACCCGTACCCGCAGCTACGCCGAAGCGGATCTCGCCCTGTCGTACCTGCGCAGACCCGGTCCCGACGTCGAAGCCGCCCTGGACGCCGGACGCCGCGCGGTCGAACTGGCAAGCCATCTCGACTCCGTCCGGATCACCGAGAAACTGCGCGAGCTCGACCGCGGCATCAGCCGATACGACGACGTCGTCGCCGTACGGGAGTGGCGCAGGCACGCCGCGCCGCTCATAGCCCGCCCCGGCATCCCCACCAAGGTGGCGGCGACAGTCGCATAAAGGATGACAGTCGCATAAAGGATAAACATAAACAGAAGCAGTTATATGTGACGGGCGGCCGGGCATGACAGTCCGCCGGCGCCCGTCACTGCGGTTCCAGCCGTCACCACAGCTCACCGGCACCCATCCGCACGCCGCCCTCCCCACCATGCGTCATATGAACCACACCTTCTGCTGTCCGTGGAGGGGTTCCGACACGTCGCGGTTACCAGTGCGTAAGGTCGGGTTTCATGGTCAGGCACGAGCCGGCGACAACGCCCCGCCGCACCGACGAGGTCACCCCCACGTCCGATGATCACAACACCCTGCTCGCGTGGGCGGTCTTCGGAGAACGGACCGTACCGGGAGTGTGGTTCGAGCGGTACTGGTTCAAACGGCACGAGGCGGCCTATGCCGCGTTCGCTCCGTTCACCACCGGCGCCGTGGTCGTCGAAGCGGGCTGCGGCGAGGGATACGGCGCGGCGCTGCTGGCGAAGTCCGCATCCCGGGTCATCGCGGTCGATACCGCCGCTGACGTCGTCGAACACGTCCGGCACACCTATCCCGGCACGACCCCCGTACGCGCCGATCTCCAGCGCCTGCCGTTCGCCGACGCCACCGCCGAGGTCATAGCGAACCTGCAGGTCATCGAACATCTCAACGACCAGGAGGCGTTCCTGGCCGAGTGCGCCCGGGTGCTGCGCCCGGCCGGCACGCTCGTGCTGACGACCCCGAACCGGCTGACCTTCTCCCCGGGACGGGACACTCCCGCGAATCCGTACCACACCCGGGAACTCGCTCCGGACGAGCTCGTCCCCCTCGTCGAGGAGCATTTCGTGGTCACCCGCCTGTGGGGTGTCTGGCACGCGCCGCGGCTACAGGCATGGGAGCGCAGGAACGGCGCGATCGTGGACGCCCAGCTCGCCCATCCCTACCCGCAGTGGTCCAGCGCGCTGGCCCAGCGGGTACGCAGCACCGACGTCGGCGACTTCGCCCTGCATCCCGACACTCCCGACACCCCGATCGCCTCCAGCCTCGACCTGGCCGTGGTCGCCTACCGCCGACCATGAACCAGCCGGCGCGAACACGGACCCCGGTGCCAGCCCCGGCGCAGACCCCGGCAGCAGCCCTGGCGCAGACCCCGGCGCCGAGCTCGGCCGGGACCGCGGGCCGGGCCTCGGCCGAGCCGATCGGGACGTTCTGCCTCGTGCTGCACACCCACCTTCCGTGGGTCGCGCATGCCGGCGCGT
>NZ_CAAAFO010000144.1:31277-40136 GCF_900634715.1 Candidatus Protofrankia californiensis
GGCGCAATGTGCTGACCCTCGGCGTCACACCCGTGCTGGCCGCCATGCTGGACGACCCGTACTGCCTGTCCGGGCTGGCCGGATGGGTGGCGGACTGGCAGCTTCGGGCGCAGGGGGCGCTGGTGGACGGCGTGCCCGGCGCGAGCTATGAAGGCGCGCTCGCCACCAGGGCCCTGCGGGCCGTCGAGGGTCGCTGGCGGCACGGGGCGTCACCGCTGCTGCGCCGGCTGGCCGACGCCGGCGTCATCGAACTGCTCGGAGGGCCGGCGTCCCATCCGGTGCTGCCGTTGCTGGACGATCGGGTCGTCCGGACGCAGCTCGACGCCGGCCTCGACGACGCGACCGTCCGGTTCGGCGCCCGGCTCCGCGGGATCTGGGCCCCCGAATGCGCCTACCGGCCGGGGCTGGAACAGCACTACGCCGACGCGGGCATCACCCACTTCGTGGTGGACGGCCCCACCGTCGGCGGCGAGACCGCCGGCGCCTACGACGTCGCGGGCAGCGGCGTGCTGGCGTTCCCTCGCGACCTCGGCGTCTCCTACGAGGTGTGGTCGCCCACGGCCGGCTATCCCGCGGGCGCGTGGTACCGCGACTTCCACACCTTCGACCACGGCAGCGGCCTGCGGGTGGCCAGAGTGACGTCCGTGGACACCCCACCCGAGCTCAAGGCACCGTATGAGGCCGTCGCCGCGCAGGATGCCGCCGGTGCCGACGCGGCGCACTTCGTCGGTGTCGTCCGGCGGCGGCTGACCGAACTGGCCGAGGCCAGGGACGGCCGCCCGGCGCTCGTCGTGTGCGCCTTCGACACGGAGCTGTTCGGCCATCACTGGCATGAGGGACCGGCGTTCCTGGAAGCGGTCCTCGGGCTGCTGCCCGACGCCGGTGTACGGGTGACGACACTGTCACAGGCAGCCGCGGCCGGGCATGTCGAGGGCGTCCGCGACCTGCCGGCAGGCTCCTGGGGGCTGGGTAAGGACTTCCATGTCTGGACGGACGTGACCGACCTGACCAAGCTCGCGTCCGAGGTGAACGAACGGCTGGTCGAGGTCGTGGCCGCGGCCGCTCGCCCGAGCGAGCGCGATGACGTCCTCGACCAGATGGCGCGAGAGGCGTTCCTCACCGGTTCCAGCGACTGGGCATTCTGTGTCACCCACGACAGCGCCGCGAGCTACGCGAGGTCCCGGGCCTACACGCACGCCGGGCGTTTCGACGCGCTGGCCGACGCGGTCCATGGCGGTGACCGGCTCGGGGCCGCCAAACTCGCCCGCCACTACCGCACCCTGGACTACCCGTTCCCGACCCTGGACGCACGCCGGATCACCCGAGCACAGGACGCGCCCTGAAGTGCCGGTCAGGTGACCATGCTCGGCTCGGCGAACGGTGGCATGCGTCGATGAGTGCTGGCCACTGGAGAAGATCGGCGCGAGTTTGTCGATGTGCACGCTTATGTGGCCGAAAAGCGTACACAGCAACAAACCCATTTGGATCACAGCCCGTACGGATGGTTGCGGACGGGTCCCGCCCCGGGCCCGGACGACGGCCCGCGCCACCACCGGTCGCCTGGCGCGTCATGCGGGGCCGGTCATCGCCGAGGAGGTGATCGGTGTGTGCTTGGCCGCACTGTCGGATCCACGTCCGCCCCTGCCGCTTCCCACGGTCATCCTCACCGGCAATCTGTTGTCATGACCCCGCATCCGGACGCCGGTTCCGACGTGCCCGTATTCCCCGGCGAGTCGAAGGGGCCGAGGGCCGACAAGCGCGGCACCGCCGTGATACCGCCACGGACACTGGCAATTTTTCTCGCCTGGGTGGTCGCGGGCACGCTCATAGTCGTCACCCTGGGCCGGTTGGTCCATCTGGACGACGCGCTGAGCTGGCCGTACTCGGGGATCAACGCGTTCACCCCGGTCGAGTACCTGCCCGCCTACATGGCGCTGGCCGTTGCTTTTGCGCTGCGACGCAACCGACTGCTGATCGTTTCGCTGCTGGCCGTCATCGCCCATCTGGCCTTCACCGTGCCCGAGCTGTGGCCGGGAAAGCCCGAGGCTGTCCCCGCCGGTGCGACAAAGGTACGGATCATGACGTCCAACCTGCTGTACACGAACGGCAACGCCGGGCGGCTCGGCGCCCAGATCAACACCACCCGGCCCGACATCGTCGTGCTGGAGGAGGCCACCGTGCTCACCCTGGAGGCGGTCGAGAAATCCGGCGCGCTGGCCGGCTACACCTACCGGGAGGTGCATGCCCGGCCGGACCCGTTCGGGGTGGCGGTGTTCTCCCGGTTCCCGCTCGTCCAGGCGGAGATACCGCTGGTCGCCGACCTGCCGTCCCTGCGCATGACGGTCCAGATGGACGCCGCGCACCAGTTCAGGCTCTTCGCCGTCCACACGGTGTCACCGACGAACGGCGAGTACACCCCGCGGTGGCGGCGGCAGCTGGACACCCTGCGGGCGGAGGTCGCCCTCACCCCCATGCCGGTGGTGCTCGCCGGTGACTTCAACGCCACCCGCGACCACCGGCCGTTCGGACGCCTGCTCGACGAGCACCTGCGGGACGCCCACGACGTGGCCGCAGCCGGCTGGGCACCCACATGGAACGCCAACCACCTGCTCCTGCCTCCGCTGCTGCGGATCGACCACGTGCTGGCGTCACCGCAGTTCGCCGTCACCGGCTACCAGGTGGGCACCGAGATCGGCAGCGACCACAAACCGCTCGTGGTCGACCTCGCCATGCGCTGAACCACTACGCCTCCGGGGATCAGCCGGTGGCCGTCCAGACGGCGAGGCCGGTGCCGCAGGTCGCGCAGAAGTTCTCGGTCGGACGCGGCGGCGTCGCGCAGGTCAGGCAGTGCCGGCTGCCGGCCCGCACGGCGTAGATGCCCTCGAGGATCTTTCGGGGTTCGTCCTCGTGCAGCCACTCGTCGAAGTAGCGGGCGCGCTCGACCGCGAGCGGGTGGGATCCGGCGGTCCGGATCCGCAGCCGGTGGAACCGGGCGAGCTTGCTCTCCTCGGCCATGTCGTCCAGCAACCGGGCCTGCTCGAGAAAGGCGTCGGGATTCATCTGCTCCAGCCAGCGGGTCGCGCCGCCGGCAAGCTTCATCATCATCCGGACGCACGGGCCGGGATCCTGGACGGTGAGCATCGCCGCCCGGTCAGCGGTCAGCTCCGCCTTGCGTGCCCAGGCCGCCAGGCCCGCTCCCAGCCCGAAGGCCGCGACGTTACCGACGACGGCGCCCGCCTTGCGGGCGACGCCCGCGCCCATGGCGCCGCCGACGATCCTGGCCATCGTCCCGTAGAGGACATGGCCGCATTTGACATGGCCGAGTTCGTGCGCGATCACGGCCAGGAGTTCGTCGGTGTCCATGATGTCGAGCAGATCGGTGAACAGCACCACGTAGGGACGGGTGTGCCCGGACGTGTAGGCGTCGACCGGCCCACGCCGGACGTAGAGTTCGGGCTCCGGGACGTCCAGAATCGCGCACGCCTCGCGCAGAATCGCATAGATCGCCGGGAGCTGGCGCGGCCCGACTTTCACGCTGGACGCTGTGTTCTCCACGTAGTGGACGCGTTCCACGCCCCATTCGATGTATTTAGCCACGGCCCGGTCGAACCCGGGAATCCGTTGCAGCGTACGGGTGGCCCGCCGGTCGAGAGGATGCCGAAAGGCGTCGGGGTCGAGTCCCGGCAGCCGGACACGCCCGCCTCTTTCCGGCCGGTCGGCAACCTGTCGACTCTTTTCAGTAAAATTCACCGGCAGCTTTCGGATGTTTACAACGTCGTCGGCTTCGGTCATCCCCAACCTCTCGAGACACCCGCCCAGGTCGCATTGTCGGTCGCATTGTCGATTCGAAGCGGGACGTCAGACGACATAGTAGAGCGCCTCCGCGGGGCGCGAAAGCCCCACCCCCGGAGGTGATGAAGTCGACTTTCCGACATCGGGTCGACGACTCCCGGAACAGATCATTTCTGGCGGGAACGTCCGGCTCCGGCGCGGGCGGCGATGACCGGGGCGGCAGCCGCGGCCGTCTTGCGGGCGATGTCGGCCAGTGCCGCCCGCTTCGCCTCGGCGGCCTGGTAATCCTCCACCCGGTTACGCACGACGCGAGCGGGCATACCGACCGCGACCGACATCGGTGCGATGTCGGTGTTCACCACGGCGCCCGCGGCGATCACCGACCCCGGGCCGATGCGGCTCCCGCGCAGCACGGTGACCTTGGTACCGATCCACACGTCGGCTCCGATCCGCACCGGGGACTTCGCGAGGCCCTGGTCCTTGATGGGCACGTGGATGTCACTGAACACATGGTCGAAATCGATGACGTACACGTCGTCCGCAATCAGGGATTTCGCGCCGATTTCGACGTCGAGATAACAGTTGACGGTGTTGTTACGCCCGAGGACGCATTTGTCACCGATACGAAGGTTCCCCTCGTGGCAGCGGATCCGGCTGTTGTCACCGAGATGCACCCACCGACCCAGCACGATTCTCCCGTAGCCAGGACGGCCCTCGATACCCACGTTCTTACCGAGAAAAACGAAACCCTCGGTCACCACCTGTGGATACCGCAGCCGAAACAGCACGAACCGCCAGTACCGGCGCAGATGGAAAGGCGTCCAGGCGCGGTGGCGGACGATCCACCGCGCGGACGCGAACGTGAGGAAACGTCCCTGCCGCGGATCCCGGTTCGCCCGCCCACCGAATATTCTCACGGCCGAGCGTCCGGCGCTCGGACGCCGGTGACGAGCGCATTGTAGAAAAGACCCGCGGGCACCACCCGGGAGGCGTACCGGGTGTCGAAGGCGGCCAGGCGCTGCCACGTCCGATAGACACCCATCCGGTAGCCGAAGCTGAGCTTCGACTCGGCGACGGCGCATTCGAAGGTACGCACCGGCCAGCCGAACCAGGCCGCGGTGAGTTCCTCCGTACGCACCTTCACCTCGACCGCACCGGCCCGCCGGGCCATCCCGGCCAGCTCCGCCGGCACAAAGGTGTGCAGGTCCACCACGGACTCCAGCGCGTGGGCAGCGGAACTGGCCACGAGCTCGCCGGCCGGCCGAGCCCAGTCCCGCAGCATCGGCAGCCTGGTCACCCGGGTGGTCGCCCACCAGGTCGCCCGCGACAACCGGCGGGCTACCACGTCGCCGTACCTGGTCGGCTCCCCCGCGAACACGAACCGCCCCCCCGGTCGCAACACCCGCAGCACCTCCCGCAACGCCAGCTCGACATCCGGGATGTGGTGCAGGACGGCATGCCCCACCACCAGGTCGAAACTCGCGTCCGGGTACGGGACGGACTCGGCGTCGGCGACCCGGCCCGCCACGGTCAGGCCCAGGCTCGCGGCGTTGCGGGTGGCGGTGGCGACCATGCGGGGGCTGATGTCGCTGACATGCGCTCCTTCGCGGGCCACCACCCCTGCCTGCACCAGGTTGAGCAGGAAGAACCCGGTCCCCGCACCGATCTCGAGAGCGCTCGGATAGGGCCAGCCGGTGGTCCCGGCAATGGTGACGAACCTGTCCCGGGCGTAGTCGATGCAGCGGTCGTCGAACGAGATCGACCACTTGTCGTCATAGGAGTCGGCTTCGGCGTCGTGATAGATGATATTCGCCTGTTTGGGATCGTCCCACGCCGCCTGGATGGCGGACGCCGACGGTCCGCCTGCCTCGCGTGCCTGACCTGTCCCGTCCGTCTGACCTGCGTCCATGGTGTTCAGCGACCGACGAAATCAGCCTTGCCAGGGCCGCGCTCGAGGAAGGACTCCATGCCGATGCGCTGGTCCTGTGTTCCGAACAGCCCGGTGAATATCGCCGTCTCCAACCGCAGTCCTTCCGAGAGCCCACCGGACAGACCGTCGTCGATCGCCCTCTTGGCCGCCCGCAGCGCAACCGCCGGCCCGTCGACGAACCGGCCAGCAAGACTGCGCGCCTCGGTGTAGACGTCGTCGGGGGCGACCACCCGGTCGGCAAGACCGATCTCCTTCGCCTCGGCAGCACGCACCTGACGACCGGTGAAGATCAGGTCTTTGGCCTTCGCCGCCCCGATCAGCCGTGGCAGCCGCTGCGTCCCGCCCGCGCCCGGGATGATGCCGAGCAGGATCTCGGGCAGCCCCACCTTGACGTTGTCCCCGAAGACCCGGAAGTCGGCGCACAGGGCAAGCTCCAGGCCACCGCCGAGGGCGTAGCCGGTCACCGCGGCCACCACGGGCTTCGGGATACGGGCCAGCTCCTCGAACGTGGTGGTGAGATCGCTCACCCACGCCAGGATTTCCGCGTGGCCCATCGGAGCCATCTCCTTGACGTCGGCTCCGGCCGCGAACACCTTCGGACCACCGTAGATGACGACCGCCCGCACGTCCGTCCGCGCTGTTGCCTCACCCGCTGCCGCGCGCAGCTCGCCGGTGACCTGACTGTCGATGACGTTCATCGGGGGCCGATCCAACCTGATCGTGCCAATACCGTTGTCGACGTCGAACTGCACGACCGCCACCGACCGACCTCCTCGATCATTTGCAGCTTCCGGTGGCGCACAGCACGCCGTTGCACCACCTTGGCCGGCTGTCATCCACTGGCACGTATGCCGGGCCTGTGACGCCCCGACGGCGCTCCTGATTAAGGGAGCCTAAGCCCTGACGACTTGATCTTCATCGGATACGTGGTGATTACATTCCCGGCACCTTTCGGTGACCATGACACTTTCGATGATCACGGCGCCGTTCGCCTGCCCGCCATCCGTCCGTCCGCGGGCGGTGGTAATCGGACGGCGGTAACCGTAACCGAGCGACGGTAACATGCTGCAGCTACCGTCACGGAGGTGACGACACCGCCCCGCGTTCACGGCAATACGGATCAGTCCGGCATCGGCCAGTCCGACGTCGATCGGCTCGGCCGCGTGCTGTCCGGGTCACCCGAACCGCTGGGGGTCCACTGGGACGGGTCGGGTGTGAACGTCGCGGTGGCGGCCCCGAACGCGGACGCGGTCGAGATCTGCCTGTTCGACGCCCGGGGCCGGGAGAACCGCTACCGGCTGCCCGAACGTGACGGTGGGGTCTGGCACGGTTACCTGCTCGGGGTCGGGCCGGGACAGTGTTACGGGCTGCGGGCGTACGGGCCCTACGCCCCCGAACGCGGCCTGCGTTACAACCCGGCCAAGCTTCTCGTCGACCCCTACGCACGGATGCTGACCGGCGCCCTTGTGCCGCATCCCGCGATCCGCGGTTTCGACGAGACCGACCCGTACCCGACAGGCTCCAACGGACATGATTCCGTGCCCTTCGTCCCGGCGTGCGTGGTGATCGACGGCCGCCACAGCCCGACCGGGGAACGCCCAGGCATTCCCTGGCCCGAGACGGTCATCTACGAGCTGCACGTGAAGGGCTTCACCCGGACGCACCCGGACGTCCCGCCCGTACAGCGCGGCACCTATGCGGGCCTGGCCCACCCGGCGGTCATCGAGCACCTGCGGACGCTCGGCGTCACCGCGGTGGAGCTGCTTCCGGTCCATGCGCACGTCTCCGAACCGGCACTGTCCCAGCGCGGCCTGTCCAACTACTGGGGTTACAACACCGTGGGCTTCTTCGCGCCGCATCCGGGCTACGCCGCCACTGACAACCCGGTGGCCGAGTTCCGGGCGATGGTGGGCGCGTTACACGCGGCCGGCATAGAGATCATTCTCGACGTGGTGTTCAACCACACCGCCGAAGGCAGCGAACGCGGCCCGACCCTGTCGCTGCGCGGGTTGGACAACACGACCTACTACCGGGTGGAGCCGAGCGACCCACGTCGCTACCGGGACGTAACCGGCTGCGGCAACACACTGAACACGTCCTCCCCTCACGTAGTGAAGTTGATTATGGACTCCCTGCGCTACTGGGTCACCGAGATGGGTGTGGACGGATACCGGTTCGACCTGGCGACCGCGCTCGCGCGCAACCCCGACGGATTCGACCCGGCGGCACCGCTGCTGGCCGCCATCCACGCCGACCCGCTGCTGTCCACCGTCAAGCTCATCGCCGAGCCGTGGGACGTCGGCTGGGGCGGTTACCAGGTGGGCGCGTTCCCGGCGCCGTGGGCGGAATGGAACGGCCGTTACCGGGACACCGTCCGCGCGGCATGGACGTACAGCGCGTCCACGGTGGCCGATCTGGGCTACCGGATCACCGGGTCGAGTGATCTGTACCACCATTCGGGCCGCCGGCCGTGGGCGTCGGTGAACTTCGTGACCGCGCACGACGGCTTCACCCTCGCCGACCTCGTCTCCTACGAGAACAAGCACAACGAGGCCAACGGCGAGGGCAATCGCGACGGCGACGACCACAGCAACTCGACGAACTGCGGGGTGGAAGGCCCAAGCGACGATCCGGACGTGCTGGCCTGCCGGCGGCTCGTCCGCCGCGCGCTGCTGGCGACCCTGCTGCTGTCGGCGGGGGTACCGATGCTGCTCGCCGGGGACGAGTTCGGTCGTTCACAGGACGGCAACAACAACGCCTACTGCCAGGACAACGCCACCTCGTGGCTGCACTGGCCCACCCGTACCACCCGTACGCCCGACGATCGCATCCCCGACGACGGCGTCCCCACGGTCGGCCCGGCGCCCTCGGCCGACCCTGCCGGGAACGACCCGATGCTGCTGCCGCTGGTGAGCGGTCTGGTCGCCCTGCGGCGCCGGTCCCCGGCATTGTGCCGGCAGACGTTCTTCCACGGCGGCCCCTCAAGCGTCGGGGAACCCGCGGACATCACCTGGTTCCGCACGGACGGCGTGGTCATGTCGGACACGGACTGGAACTCCTCACTGGTCCGCACGGTCGTCGCGCACCTTTCCGGGACGACCCTGGGCTGGTACGCACCGGACGGCGCCACGGTCACC
>NZ_CAAAFO010000144.1:40723-49568 GCF_900634715.1 Candidatus Protofrankia californiensis
CCCGCCCGGTGACCATCGTCCTGCCGGGCCAACCGTGGGCGTCCACCTACGCGTTGCTGCTCGACACCAGCGCGGAGGATCTCGCCGGCTTCCCCGGCACCCTCGACACCCCATTGCGGATCACCCATGCCGGCGAGGAACTGCCCGTCGCCGGCCGTGCCGTCCTCCTCCTCCGCGTCGCAGGATGATCACGAATCGTCGGTAAACATAATAATCGATCTTGAAATTAGCATGTTTGTTGGATCGTTGGCATGTTCCGCGGGGTGTGAAGCCCTCCCTGCGCCTACGTGGAGGGGGGCTCAGGCTTGGAGGGGGGCTCAGGCCGATCGAGGCGAGTCCAGAATGCCGCCCGTCCGACGCCGTTGCTGATCACATGACCCTCGTCCCGCAGCGCGTTCAGTGCGATGCGGATCGTCTGATCGCTGACTCCCGGCAGCGCCGTGCGCACGTCGTCGAGGCGGAAGCGGCGGGGAGCATGCCACAGGATGTGGTCGCGGACCCTGTCCTGCTTGCTGACGCCCGAACGCCCAGCCGCCGCCCGATCCGCGAAGATGGAATAGGCGGTCGCGACAGTCGCCGAGAAGTACTCGAGCCAGGGCCACGGATCATGCTGGCCGTCATGCCATCCGCGCGTGGAGGCAAGGAGGGACGAATAGTATTTCTCGGCGTTATCGGCGATGATTTTCTCAAGACTGACATATCGGCACATCTGGTAGCCGCCGTCGAGCAGCAACGCATTCGAGGTGATACGCGCCACCCGACCGTTGCCGTCCTCAAAAGGATGAATCACCAGCAAATCCAACGCAAACAGGCCTACCAGCAGAACCGAGTGGTGATCATTTTTCTTGCGTGCGATCGAGTAACGGCTGGTCAGCTCGGCCAGAAAGTGCTCGGTCTCGGACGCGGACACCGGGATGAAACGCGGAGTCACCGTCCCGTCGGCAGCCCGGTCCACGACGAGGTTGTCCTGAGCCTTCAGCACCCCTCCGCTCCCCTGGGTGTGCCGGAACAGCAGTCGGTGGACATGCAGCAGAAGACCTGTATTGATCGGGGAGAAATCCTCACGGTAGACGTAGTCGAGCGCGTCCCGGTAACCGGCGAGTTCCCGCTCGTCCCTGGTTCGCAACCCGCCGACCTGACCGCGAATGATCCGCTCGGCCCGCTCCGGACTGTCAACGGTCACACCCTCGATCGCCGAGGACGCCGTCACACTCAGCACCCGAGCGCGGTCCGCAAGCTGGTCGAGCAGGCCGGGCATCTGGGTTCGAAAGAGCTGTTCGGAACCAACCCCACGGTCGATGGCACCCAGGTGCTTGACAACCCGTGACGGAACACGGCCAAGCAGCTGATCAAGATCGGCAAAACTACGCACGGAACCTTCCCCTCAACCAACAAACATACTAATTGATCTTGAAATTAGCATGTTTGTTGGATCGTTGGCATGTTCCGCGGGGCACAACGTGCAAGCAAAGAGCCCAGAGGAATGCAGCGGGCAGGCGGACGAGCGGGCCGGCATGACCACGCCGGCCCGCTCGCCGACCCCGCTGGGCGGAATCGTTCAATCGGGATTCGCCACCAGGCCGAGCTCCGCCGGTGAGGCGATCAGGCGGTGCCGCGGCAGCACCCGGACGGTGTAGCCGAAGGCCCCCGTCCGTCGCAACGGGATGGTGCCCTCGAAGCGCAGGCCACCGCCCTCGCCGGCGCCGACGTGGGCAAGCGGCAGGGTGGACGGGCCCAGCAGCCGGTCGGCCTCGTCGATCCGGCCGTAGGACGCCTGGACCTCCACGTCGGCCAAGTCCAGGCCACCGAGTTCGACCGTGGCCCGTACCACCAGGGACTGGCCCACCTGAGGAGTGTCACCGAGACCGGCCGAGTCGACGTTGACCACCCGGACACCGGGCCAGGCCGCCCGGACCCGATCCTTCCACGCCGCCAGGTCCCGGGCCCCGCGCGCGGTGTCCGCCGAGGCTGTCCGCGCCGAGGCGCAGGCGGGGATGTAGTAGCGCTCGACGTACTCGCGCACCATCCGGGTGGCGAGCACCTGCGGCCCAAGGGTTGACAGGGTGTGCTTGACCATCGACGTCCAGTGGCGTGGGGGCGCACCCGCACCGGCGACGTCGTAGAAGCGCGTGGTGACCGTGTTCTCCAGCAGGTCGTACAGGGCGGCCGACTCGAGGTCGTCGCGACGGTCGGGGTCCTCCACACCGTCCGCGGTGGGGATCGCCCAGCCGTTCTGGCCGTCGAACATCTCGTCCCACCAGCCGTCCCGGATGGACAGGTTGAGACAGCCGTTGAGCGCGGCCTTCATCCCCGACGTGCCGCACGCCTCCAGCGGGCGCAGCGGGTTGTTCAGCCACACGTCCGATCCGGAGTAGAGGAAGCGCGCCATGCCGATGTCGTAGTCCGGTAGGAAGACGATGCGGTGGCGGACCTCGGGGGCGTCGGAGAACTGCACGATCTGCTGGACGAGCTGCTTGCCGCCGTCGTCGGCCGGGTGCGCCTTGCCGGCGATGACCATCTGAATCGGACGCTGGGGGTGCAGCAGCAGCCGGGTCAGCCGTTCGGGGTCACGCAGCATCAGGGTAAGCCGCTTGTAGGAGGGAACCCGGCGGGCGAACCCGATCGTGAGGATGCCCGGGTCGAACACGCCGTCGACCCAGTCCAGCTCACCGGGAGCGGCACCGCGCTGCAGCCAGGACGCCCGCAGCCGGCGGCGGACCTCGGCCACAAGGCGTTCACGCAGCTCGCGGCGGGTCGACCAGATCGCCTCGTCGGACACTCGGGCGATCTTCGTGAACCCCTCGCCCCCGTCGTCGAGGGGGGACGGACCGAGCTCCCGGTCAGCCAGTTCGATCACGTTCCGGGACACCCAGGTCGCCGCATGAACACCGTTCGTGACCGATCCGATCGCGACCTCCTCCGGGTCGAACCCCGACCACAGACCCGCGAACATCTCGCGGCTGACGATCCCGTGGAGCTTGCTGACCCCGTTGGACCGCTGGGCCAGCCGAAGACCCATATGAGCCATGTTGAAGACGTTCGGGTCGGACTCGGCGCCGAGTTCCAGCACCCGCTCGACGGGCACGCCGGGCCAGACGTTGTCCGCGCCGAAGTGCCGGGCCACCAGATCCCTGGGAAACCGGTCGATCCCGGCCGGTACCGGGGTGTGGGTGGTGAACAGCGTCCCGGCCCGGGTCGCCTCCAACGCCTCGTCGAAGCTCAGGCCGGTAGCTGTCAGCTCCCGGATGCGCTCCAGACCGAGGAAACCGGCGTGGCCCTCGTTGGTGTGGAACACCTCCGGCGCCGGGGCGCCGGAAACCGCCGAGTAGGCACGCAGCGCCCGGACCCCGCCGATACCCAGCAGCATCTCCTGCAGCAGGCGATGGTCCGTGCCACCGCCGTAGAGCCGGTCGGTCACGCCCCGCTCGGCCGGCTGGTTGTCCTCGACGTCGGAGTCGAGCAGGAGCAGCGACACCCGCCCGACCTGCGCCTTCCAGATCTGTGCGTGCAGGGTGTGCCCGTCGGGAAGCCCGAGGGTGATCTTCACGGGCTCGCCGGAGGCGTCGGTGAGCTGGGTCAGCGGCAGACCGTGCGGGTCGATGCCGGGGTAGCGTTCCTGCTGCCAGCCGTCGCGGGACAGCGACTGGACGAAGTAGCCGGCCCGGTAGAGCAGTCCCACCCCCACGATCGGCACACCCAGGTCACTGGCGGTCTTGAGATGATCGCCGGCGAGGATGCCGAGCCCGCCGGAGTACTGCGGCAGCACCTCGGTGATGCCGAACTCCGGCGAGAAGTAGGCGATCGCGCGCGGGCCGTCGGACAGCGACTGGTACCAGCGTGGCGCGGTCAGATATTCGTGCAGGTCGTCGGCGGCGTCGCCGAGACGGCGGACAAAGCGGCGGTCGGCTGCGAGGCTCTCGAGGCGCTCATGGTCGACCGCGCCGAGAAGGCGCACCGGATCCCCCTTGCAGGTGCGCCACAGCTCGGGATCGACGGACTCGAAGAGATCCAGCGTCTCCGGGTGCCACGACCAGCGAAGATTGAGGACAAGCTCGCCGAGCGGGTGAAGCTGCTCGGGAAGCTGCGCGCGGACGGTGAAGCGTCGAAGGGCTCTCACGAAATGGTCAGCCTAGACAGCTCGAACGGGCCCTTCCCACCCGGGGGCTTGGGATCGCAGGACAGTGATCCGGCCGGGACCCGGCCTCAACGATCATCGAACCGTCATTCGTCCGGGCCGGATTCGGCGATCTTGTGTGCCAGAACAGCCATCACGCTCGGATCCCGCAGCGTCGTGACGTCACCGAGCGCACGCCCCTCGGCGATGTCACGCAGCAACCGCCTCATGATTTTCCCGGACCGTGTCTTGGGCAGATCGTCCGCCCAGATCACCCGCTTGGGACGGGCGAGCTTGCCGATTCGCGTGGCAACGTGCTCGCGCAGCTCGGCGACCGTGGCGTCGTCACCGACACGGTCCCCGGTAAGCGTCACAAAGGCCACGATGGCCTGGCCGGTCTGCTCGTCGGACTGGGCGACGACCGCCGCCTCCGCTACCGCCTCGTGCGCGACGATCGCCGACTCGACCTCGGCGGTCGACAGGCGGTGCCCCGAAACGTTGATCACGTCGTCGATCCGGCCGATGATCCAGAAGTAGCCGTCGGCGTCCAGTCTGGCGGCGTCACCGACGACGTACACGTTCGGACCGAACCGGGAGAAGTACGTCTGCACGAACCGCTCGTCGTCCCGGTAGAGGGTGCGCAGCATGGACGGCCACGGCTTGGTGATCACCAGGATGCCGGTGCCCTCGGTGAGGGGCTCTCCGTCCTCGGACACCAGCGCGGGGAAGATCCCCGGCAGTGGGGTGGTGGCCGAACCCGGCTTGGTCGACGTCACGCCCGGCACCGGCGAGATCATGATCGCACCGGTCTCGGTCTGCCACCAGGTATCGACGATGGGGCAGCGGCCACCGCCGATGACCTTGTGATACCACAGCCACGCCTTGGGATTGATCGGTTCACCCACCGTGCCGAGCAGCCGCAGCGAGGACAGATCATGCCGGCCCGGGTATTGCGGCCCCCACTTGATGCAGGTGCGGATGGCGGTCGGAGCGGTGTAGAAAATCGTGACCTTGAACTCTTCGACGATCTTCCACCAGATGTCCCGGTCGGGATAGTCCGGGGCGCCTTCGAACATCACGCTGGTCGCGCCATTGGAAAGCGGCCCGTAGACGATGTAGGAGTGGCCGGTGATCCAGCCGACGTCCGCCGAACACCAGTAGACGTCGGACGAAGGATCAAGGTCGAAGACCAGCCGATGGGTGTACGTCGCCCCGGTCAGGTACCCCCCGGTGGTGTGCAGGATGCCCTTGGGCTTGGCCGTGGAACCGGAGCTGTACAGGATGAACAGCGGATGCTCGGCGTCCAGCGGCTCGGGCGGGCACACCGGGTCGGCCTGCTCGCACAGTTCGTGGTACCAGACGTCCCGGCCTTCCAACATCGGCGCCGCAACCCCGGTGGACCGGACCACCACGATGCGCTCAAGGGTCTTCAGATCGCCCAGTTCCGCGTCCACGGCCTCCTTGACCGCGGCGGTGCGGCCCTTGCGCCGGGCGCCGTCCACAGTGATCAGCACCTTGGCGTCGGAGACCTCCATCCGCTCCCGCACGGCGGACGGGGCGAAGCCACCGAAGACGACGTTGTGCACCGCGCCGATCCGGGCGCAGGCCAGCATGGCCACCGCGACCTCGGGAATCATCGGAAGGAAGATCCCCACGACGTCGCCCTTGCCGACCCCCAGCCCCTTGAGCCCGTTGGCCAGCCGCTGCGTCTCGGCCAGCAGATCGGAGTAGGTCAGCGAGCGGCGCTCGCCTTCCTCGCCGACCCAGTGAAAGGCCACCTTGTCCCCGCGGCCCGCGGCCACATGCCGGTCCAGGCAGTTCGCCGAGACATTGAGCCGACCATCGGTGAACCAGCGGAAAAACGGCGGGTTCTCGTCGTCCAGCACGGTCGTGAACGGCGTGTCCCAGTCCAGCAGGGTACGGGCCTTCTCCGCCCAGAAAGCCACCGGATCGGCGGCCGCCGAAGCGGCGTCGGAGGCGTGGAACCAGCGGGGGACGAAATCGGCCGGCGGATCGAACCGGTCCACCGCCAGCATCCGCTCAAGCTCGTGTTCCAGGCCGACGTCATCGGTACCGGCAATGTCCGTACCGGCAATGCCTGTACCGGCAGCGTCGAGACCAGTGCCGTCCGCCGTGCTGGTCACATGCCCTCCTAATGATCCAGGGGCGGTGTCCGGCAGCGCGGAAAGAACATGATCGCGCCGCCTTTGCCCCTCCAGGACCGATGCCATCTCGTCCGCATGGGTGTATCACGAAGTGCAGGCCACATACAGCGTTCAGTGTCCCGGCACTTTCCGGATGGCAGGCCTACCCGCTACCCGGCGTGAACCGGCACCCCGTCGGTGGGTACCTCGTCCCTGCCGGCCCGGAGCAGGACGACGATCACTACAAATGCAACGAAAAGTATTATCGCGCTCCAGGCGAACGCGGTCGTGTAGCCGGAGATCAACGCCTGGGCCTGGCTGGCCGGGCCGGCGTCGTGATCGGCGACGTAACTCGTCACCGCGGTGGCGAAAACCGTGTTGAGCAGCGCCGTACCCAGCGATCCACCAACCTGCTGGGTGGTGTTGACCAGGGCGCTGGCAACACCTGCGTCGTGGGACTCGACACCGATCAGCGCGGTGCTCGCCAGCGGGACGAACACCAGCCCCATCCCGACACTCATGAGCACCTCGGCGGGCAGGACGTGGCTGGCATAACCGGTGTCGAGCCCGATCCGGATCAGCAGGAGCATGCCGCCTGTGGTCAACAGGCTTCCGGCAGCCATCAGGATCTTCGGACCGGTGCGTGGCAGGAGCTGGCTGGCGGCCCCGGCCGACACGATGATGCCGGCGCTGAAGGGCAGGAAGGCGAATCCCGTCCGCAGTGCGCTGTACCCGAGGCTGGTCTGGAAGTAATAGGTGAGGAACAGGAACATGGCGAACAGGCCGGCGCCGATGAGCAGTGACGACAGGTAGGAGGCACCGCGGTTGCGTTCCAGGGGGACGCGTAGCGGGAGCAGCGGCGCCGCACTGCGGATCTCGATGACGACGAATGCGACGAGCAGTGCCACGGCGGCCGCGAGGAGCCCGAGCGTGACACTCGCGCTCCAGCCGTCCTCCGCGGCCTTGGTGAAACCGTAGACCAGCAGGACGAGTCCGGCGGTGACGGCGACCACGCCCGGGACGTCGTAGCTGGTGTGTCCCGCTGCCCTGCTCTCCCGCACGATCGGCAGGGCCGCCGCGGCGGCGATCAGTGCGATCGGGACGTTGACCAGCAGGCACCAGCGCCAGGAAGCGAATTCCGTGAGCAGACCGCCGACGATGAGCCCGATCGCGGCGCCACCGCCGGAGATCGCACCGTAGACGCCGAACGCGCGGGCGCGCTCCTTGCTCTCGGTGAACGTCACCGCGAGCAGGGAGAGCGAAGCCGGCGCGAGAACCGCCCCGAACGCTCCCTGCAACGCACGGGCGGCGAACAGAAGGCCGGCGTTGGGCGCGACACCGCCGAGCGCGGAGGCCGCGGCAAAGCCCAGCAGACCGCCCACAAAGGCGCGCTTGCGCCCGGCGAAGTCGGCGATCCGGCCGCCGAGCAGCAACAGTCCGCCGAACGCCAGCGTGTACGCGGTGATGACCCACTGCCGGTCGGCCGTGGAGATGTGCAGGTCGGTCTGGGCATGCGGTAAGGCGATGTTCACGATGGACGCGTCGAGCACAACCATCAGCTGCGCGACGGCAACGATGCCAAGCGCGAGCCAACGGCGGGGATCAGGCTCCTGCGACTGCGCGTCGACGCCGTGCGGCACATGGTCGGTAGTCGTTGTCACGGCTGCTCCTTGACCGGCCAGGCCGGAATACGGGGAGGACGTCATGCCTCGGGACATACGGCGGCGCGGGACGCGACAGGGACAGCGGCGTCGGCCGGAAGGCCGAAGGCGGCGCGATGATGTTTCCTTCGCACTGCCGGAGGTCGAAACCTCCGGTATAGGTTAAAAAAAGATCGATCATGTTCCTGTCACGCCGCCGGAGCATCGGAGATGCCAGGGAGCATCAGCATGCCGATGTCATCAGTGGCAGCAGGATGTCGTCGACCATGTGTTGGATGAATGCGTCGTCCAGGGCTTCGCCGGTGACCAGCAGCCGGGAGAAGACCATCGCGGGAACCAGCTCGTTGAAGACGTCGGCGGCCGTCGGCGAGCACGGTTCGCCCCGGTCGAAGGCCCGTTGCACGATGAGAGCGGCGATGTCGCGCCTATCCTCGATCATCTGGACCCGCAGTGCCGCCGCCAGGGCCACGGACTCGCGCATGGCCAGTACGACGCCGGCCATCAGGGCGGCACCGCCCTCGGACAGGCGCTTGACCTTCTGGCGGATGATGTCGACCAGGTCGCCGCGCAGATTCCCGGTATCCACGCAAACGATGTCGTCGACCGCCTGGCGACGGATCGCCTCGACGACGAGTTCGTCCTTGCCCGCCCACCGCCGGTAGATCGTCGCTTTGCTCGCCCGTGCCCGGGCCGCCACGGCAACCATGCTCATGCGCTCGTAACCGACCTCGGTGAGCAGTTCGAGAGCCGCGCGCAGAATGGCCTGCTCACGTGCGTCATCCCGAGGGCGCCCCCGCACGGCGCCGCCCAGGGACGTCGAAACCATCAAAGTCGTGGCCTCCCTCCCGCCGCCGACCATCTTCCAAAACGGTACCGTACTGTACCCGAATTACACCAAGAGCGACCGACGACAACGAGGCGGAGCA
>NZ_CAAAFO010000144.1:49942-55238 GCF_900634715.1 Candidatus Protofrankia californiensis
CCGGCTTCCGGACCTCGAGCGCGAGAAAAACGTGATCGCGCCGCCTTTGACCCGCTGAAGCTCACATACCGGGGCAATGCCTCGCGGCGGAGAGTTCACCTGCGATGATCTCCAGAAGCTCCTGTCCCCCGTGCAGACCCGAAGCACTGGTGACCCGCAGGTTGGGGTTCGTCCAACGATGATCGTCCAACTCGCCATGGGCGGGGCGGACGGCAAGGTCCGCGCCGGCGAGCATGCCCGCGTCCAGCAGCGAATCCCCGGCGGCGGCAAGCCGCGCGTGCCCGGTCCGGCGCATCACCTCGGCCACTGCCGCCTCCTTGGTCAGCACGGCCGGTACCAGGTAGACCTTGCGCCCCTGGACGGACAGGGTCCACCCGTCGGCTGCCAGGCCCGCCGCGAGGCCGGACAGGTCGGGGATGCCGGCACGTTCGTAGGCGACGAGGTAGACGAAGAGGTCGTCGGCGACACGGCTCACCCGGACCCATCCGTCGGCCGCGAGACGCTGCGCTGCGGCCCGCACGTCAGCGAGCGGGCAGGCATGCGCGGCGATCCGGCCCCGGACTGCGGCCACCCAGTCCTCGTCCGGCCGGCCGTCGACCAGCAGATGACCGCCGTTGGTCGTGATCGCATACTGGGGGCACACACCGAGATCGACCCGTTCGTATTGTGCCCGGGTACGGGTGGTAACCGGGACGAGGGTCGCTGTCGCATGCAGCTTCGCGATCAGCTCGGCAGCCCCGGTGGTGCAGAACGCGGCGGGTTCGCCGTCGATGCGCTCCACCGTGACCAGGTCGGGTTCGTCAGCGCCGGACGGGAGCCGGAAGGAGCGCCTGCTGTAGATCAGCGTCTGGTCGAGGTCACAGGCGACGACCCAGCGCGGACCCGGCAGGGCTGCGGCCGGGGATGGCAGGGACGTCCACGCGTTGATGCCCCGACTGTATGCCAGGGGCGGGCCGACATGCCACGCAATCGCATGGGTTGTCCGTGTACAGGCACCGGACGGTTCCGGCAACGGCGCCTGGCTGTCCACACCCGGCCCGGGTGGGCAGCGGTTGTCCACAGATCGCCGCGTGCTGTTTCACCCGACCGGGCGCGCCTGCAAAGCTCACAGGCATGGCCCCGGACCCCGGCCAGTACTCCTGGCAGAAGACCGCTGACAGCCAGTGCGGCGTTATCGCCGTCCGCACCGCCCTCGCCGCCGGCATGAGCCGCTCAACAATTCGATGGCGGCTGAAAACCGGGCGATGGCAGCTTCCCATGCCGGGTGCGCTCGTGACCCACCCGGAACCACCCACCCGCATCCAGCTCCTGTGGTGCGCGGTCGAATCCATCGGACCGCATGCCGTTCTCGGCGGTGCCTCCGCGGCTGCCATGGGGGGCCTGCGTGGATTTGACGACGAACGCATCACCGTTGTCGTGCCCGCCGGACGACAACCTGGCCCACGGCCGGGTGTTGTCATTCACCACAGCACCCGTCTGGACTCCAGCGACATATATCCACATCTGCGTCCACCCCGGACCCGGCTCGCTCGATCCGTTGTGGACATGGCCAACTGGGCGCAGCGGCCAGAAGCCGTGTACGACGTCGTCGTTGCCGCCGTCCAGCAGCGTCTGGTCACGGTCAGCGAGTTACGCACTACCATCAGCGCCCGCGGACCGATCCGACGGAAAAATATGATCATGGAGATACTGGGCGACCTGGAAATACCGGACAACCTGGAATCGACGGACCGGCCCGTGCCCACCGCTGCTCACCGTGACAGCGCGCCTCATCACGACGGCACGTTGAACAACGCGCGGTCGGATGCGCCGTCGAGCGGTTTGATGATCCCGACACATGAGTACGGCAGATCAGCCCTTTCCTCGACGGGTACTCCCTTGGCCTCGCACAGTGACAGGACATGAGACAGCTCCGCCAGCCGGTCGGGTGCAACAACGACCTTCCAAGGCACCCGCCGCAACAGCACCCTGGTGGTCTCGCCGACCCCGGGCTTGACCAGACCTATGTTGCCGATCCCGTACTCCCTCGCCAACGTCTCGACCGCCTGCCACCCGGCCCAGGTCGGGGTACGGTCCTCCGTCCGCGAGATGCCGTCCGCGACCGCGCCCGACGCGGCGGAAAATGCCTCGACAACGGTTTCGACATAACGACGGGAATAGTCTCGATCAGCAAGATGCCGGTAGTACTTCGCCCCATGGAAGTCGGCCGGGCCGATCAGCGACCGGTTCAGCACGGTCCGACTCACCAGACCGCTGACCGTGGAGTTCAGACAGCTGTGCGGGATCAGGAAGTCATCCCGCGTCCCGTACAGGGGCGTGCAGTGGCCCGGGTCGGATATGACCGCCATGGACGCGTCCACCCCGAGGCCGTGGGAAGCGGCTTCGAGCACCTTGAGAATGGCGCCCTTACCCGTCCAGCCGTCGACGAACTGCAGCGTCCGCCGGTCGTGACGGGCAAGAATCCAGCGCATCGCGTTCTCGTCGAGCCCCCGGTCCTTGATGATGGAGACCGAGTAGTGCGGCAGGTCGAGTCCGTACCTCCAGCGGGCCCAGCGCCGCATGAGGATGCCGGCGGGCGTGCCGGCTCGCGCGAGCGACACGATGACCGGCTTCTGTCTGGTCGCGAGCACAAGCTCGGTGGCTATGCCGACCGCGGTGGCAACCCGTACCGCCGAGCGGGCAAGAGCGTTCTCGAACAGTGCGAGATAGGCCTCCGACGGTTCGTACTCGACCGGCAGGTCCTCGGAGTAGTGGCGGCCCTTGGAAAAATCCTCCTCACGGTCCTCGGTGGGGCGTTCCAACGGGATGTCGCTGAGATCCTTCAGCAGAAAGGTGACGTCCGCCGGGTCGTAGGAACCCGAACCCACCGTTCCCGGAATGATCGGTGTCACCGCACTCCCGCTCACCGCGCACCCCCGGTAAGGCCGATCGGCGGGGTCAGCGGACGTCCGGCCGGCCCTCGCGTCGGGATCGTGACCACCGTGACCGGCGCACATCGGCGCAGCACCCCGACCATCCCCGACACGTCGACCACCCCCGACACGTTCACGCCGGCCACCCCGGTGGCGGCCCGGCCGTTCGCGGCCGAGTCGACCACCACGACGATGTCGTCGTACAGGCCGGGCCGGACGTTGTAGACATGGCTGACCCGGCCGGGATCGTCAGGCGCCGGAAAGGTCCACGCACAGCGGATCGCGTAGCCCTCAGCGTCGATCGGGTGGACCGGCGAACGGGTCGTCGAGTGGTAGACGACCTCGCCGGAGACGATCTCGTCGAGTGCGTCACCGATACGCAACGGTGCGTACATCAGTTCCTCGGTGCCGAGCACGAGAATGCGACCCGATGGCTCGTTCAACACCGCAGCCACATCCTTGGCGACCAGCGGCGCCACCTCGTCGAGCAAGGTCCGGTCCGATTGTGACCAGCCATGACGGGCGCCGTCCGGCAGCTCCTCAGGCCACTTGGATGTCACGTAACGTACCGAATTGAGCTCTGTAGGCGACTGCGTCGAACTACCGTCAGCGCCGCCGCCGTACCGGGCCCTCACCCGCTCGGCGCGCACGGTCACGTCGTCCGGGATCACCAGCTCCCCGGACAGCAGCGACACCACCCGCACGGGCACGCCGAGACGGTCCTCGAGCTCGTCGAAGGCACGGCGGGACGCCGCCGGCCGGGCATCGAAAAGCGTGGCCACCGTGTACGACGGCCGGGCCGCGAAAGCGTGCAGCGCGCGGATCGTGCCCAGAGCGGTCCGGCCGGTGGACAGCTCGTCGTCGACGAGCACCAGCGGTCGGGGTGCCCGCACCAGCTCGGGATCGCGCGGCATCAACCAGTGGAACGTGGCATGCGAATGCGCCTCGTCGAAGTCCAGCAACGTGGTTGCGCCGGGGACGATCCGGCGTGTGGTGTGCAGGTAGTCGCAGCCGGCGAGGCCGTCGGCCACACTGTGCCCGAGTGATGTGGCGGTCTCGCAGTAGCCGAGCACCAACGGTGCCGACGCCGCGGGATCACCCCCGAACGTCTGCCAGCTGGCGCGGACCTGCGCGGCCAGCAGGTGACCGGCCGCGAGCGACTCCGCCGGACGTACCGGCAGATGCTTGCCGAGAACGCGGCTGACCAGCAGGTGGGCCCGCCTCGGGTTGCGTCGCAACGCAAGGCCCACCAACGCATCCAGACCCTTGCCGACCACGTCGGTCCGGACACGAACGTCAAGCCCCAGCTCGTTCCAGAGCCACCCCGGACCGCTCGACGACGCTGCGACAGCATCCACCAGGCTCACACGACCTCCGCCCTGCCAGGGTTTACCAACGTTGCCACTCGTCCAACAGGCCCTGTCCGGGCTCGGTCCGTCACAGGGCGCCGGTCGCCGCCAGAACGTCGACGAACGTATGCCCCTCACGCAGGACACCGAAGGCCCGAGCCCTCCGCAACACACCTTCGGCCCAGGTCCGATGGGGCCGCAGCTCGTTCATCTTGTTCGCGTAGTGGCTCGGGCGCACTCCGCCGACATTGTCCGCGAGAATCGTCATCGCGTCCGTGTACTCCTCATGAGTGGCTACATGCAGAGCGTGTACGGCAGGAACGTGACTGGGGTGGATCACTGTTTTGCCGAGTAACCCGTTGGCCTTGTCGAGCACGACTTCGCGGATAAGCCGGTCGAGATCGGCGGAGACAAGCCGTGACCGCATCCGCGCGCCGTCCGCACTGTCGTCGACGAGGTCCGCCTCCTCGAACGGCGTGACCCGCAGGGAGCTGACAAAAAGCCGCTCCGGCTGCGCGAAATATTCCCAGACCGGCCCGCTCACCACGTGCTCCCCACCGCGGCCACACACGTTGACGATGTCGGCGATACAGTCCCGCACCACCGCGATGTCATAGATGGTCAGGTCGCGGTCACGGCGCAGTCCGAACAGACCACAGAGATCAGTTGCGCCGATACGCACGGCAAGCACGATGTCGCCGTGCTTGTCGACAAGGTCGCGCACTCCGAGCAGCGTCTGCACCCGGGTCTCGCGAAAGATGACCTGAGGGCTTTCCAGCACGGGCATTGCCCACAGCAGCCGGCCGAGCCGGTCGGAGGCCCGCACGACCGCGGCCAGCGCCGCCACTCCACCCTCGGGATCGAACTTGGGCAGCACGAAACCGCCGAGCATCGCCGACGAGCTGGCGTCAAGCTGCGCGGTGACGCGCGATATCTGATCGGTGTCGCGAACCCGGACGAACAGTAGCGGCGGTCCGCCCGCGGTGGCCGGCGGATTCTCACCCAGATCACGCAGTGCGGCAACGATGTTCGCCT
>NZ_CAAAFO010000144.1:55327-77568 GCF_900634715.1 Candidatus Protofrankia californiensis
CAGGATCTCCTCGGGCAAGCGGTGAAACAGCGCGTCCGCCCGGTCCGCGGCCAGAAAACCGAAGTGACGCACCGGTCGAACCCCCTGTCGTCGGACCGTTCGGTGATCGGGGCAGTCGCACGTCGTCATTTGCGAGGTGCCAGGCTGGCCAGAACCTACCTCTACGACCGGTGGTTCCGAAATCCCGCATGCTGCTGTCATCAGCCGGACAACCGATATTCACATACCCGCAGCAGCGGCAACCGAGATCGTGACCGGCCGGGCGGGGCGGAGCCGGCGACTGCCCGGCGGAGGGCGTCAGAGCAGGTCGAACAGCCGCTTGCACTCAAGCCCCGCTCATACTCAGCCCCGCGTACACTCCGCCGCCGACCCCGGACTCCGAGCACCATATATGATCTCCGAATACACATTGCCCGGCAGCGCGTCACGCAATCCATTCGGGATGACACGTTATTCAACGTGTAATAGCGAGGTGTGTATGCGTAAGAGTAGAGCGGACGGGTTCAGCGAACCACCAAGGCGTCGTCCGGAGGATGCTGCAGTACGACCCCCATCCCGTCCGACCCCGGAAACAGCCGTACCCCCCACGGAAGCTGCGCACCGTCCAGAGAGACCTCCATCGTGTGCTCACTGTGTTCACGCGCCGGCGCGTGAGCGGACATCCGGGCCAGTACCTGCCCGTCTCCTCGCGCCTGCGGTGGGGTCGTCCCGGATCGCGCGATCAGCACCAGCTCGGACGGCACACCGTCCGCTCGGACCTGTACACGCAGTGTACGGCGGCGCCAGCCGGCTCGGGCCACGGTGTAACTGACCGTTGTCTGCTGCTCCTGTGTCTGCGGGTCCTGTGTCTGCGGGTCCTGTGTCTGCGGGTCCTGCCGGATCGGCGGGTCCGCCCCGGTCGGCTGGTCCTGGCGGATCGGCAGGTCCGCCCGTGGACGCGCTGCAACCGTCACCGTGGTCCGCGACCCGCTTGTACGCGCGGGAACGCCGTCCACGTCATGGAACTCGACATAGATCTGATAACAGTAGGTGACACCTGGCTGGACAGCGGAGTCGACGTACTGACCCGCGTTCGCCCTGATCCGACGCATCGGAAGCCGTACCGGCGACGATTCGTCCACGGTCCGCTCGATCGTGACCGCGTCCACCGGGCCGTCCAGGCGCCATGACAGTTTCACCGCGTCGCCGATCTGCTCCGCACGCAGATCGGCGACGTCCCGCATGACCACAAGTCCAGGTGTGCGTACCGGTACCGACCTCCGGCTGCCCACGATCGCGGTCACCTCATGCCGGACCATCACCCCGGCCGGAACCCCGGCATCGGAGAGCTCCGTGGACAGGGTGGTGCCCAGGCTGCGTTCCAGCGCAGCTGTCCCGGGCGGGCCGCCGGCCTCCCCGAGCAGGCGGACCACCCGGTAGGACACCGGACCGGCGTTGGAAGGGAATGCCCGCCACCGCAGGACCACCGCACCGTCCTGTTCGGTCGCGGTCAGGTCCCCGGGCGGTGCGAGGGGCACCGCGGCCAGCGCCGCCAGCGCCTCGCAGCTGTCGGCAGCCGTCGCGAGCACCGCGGCCAAGGCGTTTTCCTGGTCGGCCGCGGGCAGCGCCCGAGCCGCGGCGACCCGGCGGCGGATGACCTCCTGATGGGCGACGAGCTCGGCAAGCACATCCTCGGCTGCGCGTCCGTCCGGGCCGGGCACGTCGCGGGCCTGAGCCACGAGCCAGCGCGCCCCGTCCGTGGCGGCATCCGCGCGCCGGGCTTCGCGGTCCTCCACCAGTGCCCGCCACCCGGCGTCTGCGGCAGCCAGCGCCGCCTCCACCCGTGCGCTGAGTTCTTCGGCCGCCCACGCGACGGAGCCACCGAGCACCGCCAGCACCGGACGGGCAGCGGCCAGCAGTTCGCCGGCGTGCCGGGGACGGCCATCGTCCAACGCCCGCCGGATGGCGGACACAGCGTCAGCGGCCTCCCGCGCCTGACGCAGGCTCTGCCCGCACGACCGGCAGGCCACCGCGGCGGCCTCGGTCTTCCGCCCGCACGAGGGGCACGCCGTGTACAGCTCGGTGTCGCAGTAACGACAGATACGCGAGCCGTCCACCGGTTCCGGACGGCAGCATTGCGCGCACACCACGTAGTCGAGAAAGACGCCGGTCGTCACGGCCGCGCCCAGCTCCCGGGCGACGCCGAGCAACAGGGTCTTGGCCTGCACCGCGGACAGGCCCGACCCGGTTGCGAGGACCTCCCGCACCAGCCCCTCGAACACGGCCGGTCCCAGTTCACCGTCGAGAACGACGTGTTCCTCGACCCGCCCCCGGATCTCCTCCCGGGCGTCCGCGACCAGTCCGGCGGTGTAGGCGGCCGGATCCCCGTCCAGCAGCCTGGTGCGTACCTGCGCGAGCAGATCCGCGATCACCGTCTTCTCACGGTCATGCGGACGCCGCTGGTTGCGCTCCAGCGCAACCTCGTAGGCGGCCTGGATCCGTTCCGACGGCGAGTCGGCCGGGACACCCAGCAGCGCCCACAGGGAGGCGGTACCGACCCGGTCTCCCTCACGTAGCTGCCGCAGCTCGATCAGGCGGTCACGGATCTGGTGCCGTACCCCCGCGGCGAGCGGTTCGACCCCGTCACCCGAGCCGTCCTCGATCACCTGCTCACGGGCGAGAAGCGCGTCGAACTGCTCGGCAGTCACCCCGTCGGCCGACGCCAGCCGGCGAAGCCCGGCCACCCGGGAACGCGGCACCCCACCGAAACGCCCACGCACGGTCGCGAGATTGCGGGCCACCTTCGCCAGCCGTTCGGCGTCCCCGGTGCGGCGGGCCGCCAGCACCCGTGCCCGGACCTCGTCGCGGGTGGCGGTGTCCAGCAGCGGCACCTCCCACTCGGCCCGCCGCCGCACCAACGTCGCGGCAAGCGAGGCGTACCGGGTCGCGTTCCGCTGCCGTTGCAGGAAGGCCATGACGCCGGCCAGCTGCTCGCGCACCTGCGCGTCGGTGTAGACGGCATCCGGGTCCAGGGCCGCGACGAAAAACGGGTCGTCGAGATCGAGCGAAGACCGGCGGTGCAGCTCCGCCAGCACACGCTGGCGGTAACCGCTGCCGTCGAACGCCGCGCTCACCGCCCCACCTTCGTCCCGTCCCTGCCGCAGGGCAGGTGAAACCCGTGCCTGTGACACCCGTGCCTGTCCTGGATACCGACCCGGAACGTTCACCATATGTACTGGACGGGGTTATGCACTGGACAGGGTCCGGCGTGCTCGCTGCGGGTAGTGTTCCGCAAGCTGTCCGGCCGGTTCGTGCCCGGCGTCGCCCGCCGGTCGAACACCGGACCCTCGGGCCCGGGTGCCAGCCCTGTTGCCTGGCTAATCCCGTTGCTTGAGCAGCGTGACCTTCTTCGTCTCCTCGTCCCGCATCGCCTCGCTGCCCACCCCGGCCCTGACCTGCAGGAGCAGGGGCGCTGTCGCGCCGGGATGGGTGGCGGTAACCAGAATGGTCTGGTCCGGGCGCATGAAGAAGGTAACGTCGACGGGCGTGCCGCGGGGGTGGCCACCCGGGATACCGGTGATGGCGCCTTCGACGATCACCTTGTTGTCCTCCGGCACGGACGACTCAGCGCTTGTGCCCTGTTCGAACACGCGGATGTCGACCTCGGTCTGGTCGTCGGAGATCGTGTAGAAGGTCTGCGTCACCTCGATCGGCAACGGGTCGTTGCGGTGTGCCAGGAACACGGCGATCGCCTTGCCTCTATCCTCGGCAAAGATCCCGAAGCCGCGCGAGGTCACATTTGTGATCTTGGTTTTCACCAGGTCCACCACGGCGGTGGCGGCCAGCCCGAAGCTGCCGGCCGCCCCGGAGGCCGACCGCTGCACGTCAGCCGGTGCGGCCGCTTCCAGGCCCTCCCCCGCGGCGAGTCTGCCCTGCGCGACCAGATCGTCGATGACGTGGCGTTCCAGTTCCTTCTTCTGTCCGAACGCCGCCGCGCCCTTGGCCACAGCAAGATCAGGATCGACGAGGCGCGGACTCAGGCCGAAGTTCTCGGCCAGCTTCCGGGCGACGGCAGGGCTCTTGCTCATCCCCCCGACGAGCAGGCAGACGTCCACGTGGTCGACCCCGCGCTCCCGAGCCCGGGCAAGCACCGAACCGGTCAGGTCGAGCGTGCGCTGCAGCAACGACGCCGTGATCTCTTCGAGGTCGGCACGGGTGACGGTCACGCTCGTGCGCCGGCCGGCATGGACCACGAGCACGTCCACGCTGTCCCGGCCCGACAGCGCCAGTTTCGCCTCCTCCGCCGCGGCCAGCAGCTCCTGCTCGTCATAGACGTCGTCCAGCGGGTCGCCGGCGTCGGGCTGCGCCTCGGTGAACTTCTGCGCGAGAAAGCGCACCAGCTCGGCGTCCCAGTCGGCGCCTCCCAGCTCGTGGTCACCGTCAGTGGCAACGACCGTGATCGCGTTCTCCGACAGCCGGATGACCGTGGTGTCGAAGGTGCCACCGCCAAGGTCGTAGACCAGCACGGTGGTGTCCGCCACACCGTTCTGGGCGAACCCGTAGGCAAAGGCGGCGGCGGTCGGTTCGTTGATGATGTCGACGACGTTCAGCCCGGCGAGCGTCCCGGCGAGTTTCGTCGCCTTGCGCTCCTCGTCCCCGAAGTAGGCGGGAACGGTGATGACCACGTCGGTCACCGGGCTTCCGGTCACCCGCTGCGCGTCGGCGGCCAGGGCCTTGAGAAGAAGACTGGACACCGCGGGAGCGCTGTACTCCTCACCGTGGACGACAAACCGCCAGTCCGCCTCACCCATGTGCCGCTTGACCAGGCTCGCCACGTCGTCCGGGCGGATCCGTGACTGCCGCTTGGCCTGGGTGCCGACGACGAAACTGACACCGCCGTCGGCCGACTCGTCGAACAGCACCACCGACGGCGTGGTCGGCTGCGACTCGATGTTGCGGATGACGTCAGGGCGTCCGTACTCGTCCACCTGGGCGATGCACGAGTACGTCGTTCCCAGGTCGATCCCGAACACCTTTGTCCGCACCATGTAGTTCCCTCCGACAAACCGCGGCCACCGTTCAACGATCCGAACGCGAAAGGAGCATGATCGCGCCGCCTTCGGCCCTCTAGTGTGCCCGAAAGACCTCCACCTCGGCCGGGCGCACCAGGATCGACTCACCGCGGACGAATCCGGGTCTGACAGTTCGAGCGATCGTCCGATCACGCTCGGAGTCGTCCGTACCGATACGGCGCACGCCCACGTGGCGGGCTGGGTCAAAAGGCGTGCCCACAACCGCGGTGTACGGACGGACGTCCACGGCGACGTCCATGACCTGCAACAACTGCGTGCGCAGGATACCGGCGATGCTCTGACCGTCGTCCGCACCCAGGCTCGTCATCTGGTCGTGCAACCGCATCAGGCCCCGCAGCAACGGCGACATCGCCTCGGTCAGTTCACCCGCCCGCAGCCGGGTGTTCTCGGCATGCAGGCGGTCCACCAGGTCGGCGTCGTGACGCCGGAGCCTGACCAGCTCCTCGACCCGGTGGGCCAGATCGTCCAGCCGCATGGCAGCGGCAGTAACCACGGCGACATCGAAAGCGGGGACATCGACGGCACCGGCACCAACGGCATCGCCGATGGCGACAGCATCCTCACCGACAGCGGTCTCGCTGAGAGTAATCCCGCTGACAGCAGTCTCGCTGACGGCGGCGTCAGCCACAGGGGGCTGCGCCACGGGCGGCTCGGCGGGCGGCTCGGCGAGATCGGCGACAACCGGCTCCGCCGATGACGATCCCTGCGCCGCCGACGATTCCGCCGGGGACGCCAAGGTGCGGCCAGCCAGGTCGTCCCGCCCGGGACCGTCCATGTGCGCCGTATGCGCGGCTGCCGGGGCGTCGCGCTCACCGGGGCCGGTGCCCTCGGCGCCGTCCGCATCCACGATCTCATCCGCATCCGCGTCCGCGTCGTCGCCACCCGACGGAACCGAATGTGACGCATTGGCCACCGGCCCGTGACGTGATCGGGACATCGAACGAGGCCCGCCATCTCCGGAAGGTGGCGGCACGGGTCGGATCACGTCCGCTTCCGCCCTCCGGACGCGCGCAACCGCATCCCCTCCGCCTACCCGATCCCTTTTTGTCTGCCTGTCGCCTACTTGCGTCCCGGAGTCCAGTTCAGGCCCCACCCGAAGGTTTGGTCAAGCTCCTGGTGACCGCCGACATAGCGCACCTCCCTGTTCACGACGAGATCGTTGCCGCCCTGGTTGGTCAGCAAGGCGATCGCGCACATCCGGGCGCTACCGGCCTGCTCGTCCAGCCGTACCTCGATGGGCGCGCCCTGTGCCGGAGTGAGTGTCACCACCGCGCCGGCCTGGTCGAAGTTCGGGACGCCGGAATAGATGAAAGCGAAGATCAACAGGCGACGGATCTCCGTGACATGGGCGAGGTTGACGAACAGGTTCTCCCCGCCGGCGGAGGCGCCGGTGCGGTCGTCGGCGTCAAGCTGGACGTACGGAGGTCTCTCGAAGGACCCGAACGCGTTACCCAGCGCCTGCACAACCCCCTTACGGTCGTCGGAAAGCTCATACATACAAGCGAGGTCGAGGTCGATCCCGCCCTGTGCGCCGCTGAGCGCCCGCTTGAGAAAGCCGCCCCGACCGGCGGACGCCGCGGCACCCTGGACATTCCAGTTGAGGTTGACGTGCAGCCGCCCGCCGCCACCCTGCTTGCTCAGGGAGACCGAAGGCGCGCTCTTGGTCAGAGTAACCTTGTTCAGCGACACCGGGCCTGTGTTGGACTGCGAGCCGGTGGGCCGCTTGCTGTAGTCGATGGGCATGATCCGCTCCCTTGCGGTGATCGTATCCGCGAGCCGGACAGTCTTGTCCTCGGTCGTTCCAAGCCCCCGTGGCGGTGGCAGGCACGCAGCCGAGAACCTCCGCCACTGCTATGAACGCACAGTGGCGATCTCACGATGCCGTTCGTCCGGGCCGTCGCCGTTTCCCCCGCCCTCGCTGGCACGCTGCTTCCTACCCCGGCGCAGGAGGGAGGAGATCAGGGCGACTCCGATGAACCCGACACCGACGAGACCCGTGATGATCTCCGGAACCTCGGTCTCGATGCTGACGGCGAGGATCACCGCAAGCGCACCGATGGCGTAGTGGGCGCCGTGCTCCAGGTACACGTACTCCTGAAGGGTGCCCTTGCGGACGAGGTAGATGGTGATCGACCGGATGTACATGGCGCCGATGCCGAGCCCGGCGGCGATGACGAAGATCTCCTGCGTGATCGCGAAAGCACCCACCACGCCGTCGAAGGAGAACGACGCGTCCAGCACCTCCAGGTACAGGAACAGGAAGAACGCGGCCTTTCCCGAGGCCAGAACCAGTGCGTTCGGCCCGCCCGTCGACCCCGCCGCGGGCGCCGCCCCCGCCGGCGCCTCCCCGGTGACATCGTCGTCCGCTCCCACGCCGCGCGCCTCGAAGAACTCACCGAGACCGCGCACGCCCAGGTAGGTGGCGACACCGGCGACACCGGCGGTCAGCACCTGCTGGGTCGCATCACCGGAGAACGCCTCGGCGACGAGGAAGAGCGAGACGAGCCCGACCACGACCGACAACACGTCGAGCTGCCCCGCCTTACGCAGTGGCTCCTCGATCCAGCGAAGCCACTGGACTTCACGTTCGGGATCGAACATGAAGTCCAGGAAGATCATAAAGAGGAAGATGCCGCCGAAGGCCGCAATGGCGGGATGCGCGTCGTGCAACCGCGTCGCGTACTCGTCCGGGTTGTTCAGCGCGAGGTCGAAGACCTCGACCGGGCCCAGGTGAGCGGTAAGCGCAACGATGACGATCGGGAACAGCAGGCGCATCCCGAATACGGCGATCAGAACGCCGAGGGTCAGGAATATCCGCTGCCAGAACTCGTTCATCCTGCGCAGGATCGTCGCGTTGATTACGGCGTTGTCGAACGACAGGCTTATCTCAAGCACGGCCAGGATGGCGACGATGGCGGCCGTCTGCGGACCACCGAGCACTCCGGCCAACGCGACACCGACCACGGTGACCGTCAGCGACCAACCAAAGATTCGCAGGGCATGCACGAGGACAGGCACCTTCCTCCGGACCGGGTCTGGCGCGGCGCTGGGAGCACCACCGCGCCTCGACCCCGGTCCGGAGCGTCGAGGGCATCACATCAACTACACGTCGACCCGGCCGACCGCAGCGCAGTCGTGGCCTTGCCCGCGCAGCCGCAAGCTGCGATCCCGGGCATCGTAACCGGCCAAACCGACGCCACAAGCGCACAGCGCCGGTTACGGGACATCACCACAGCGCCCCACGCCCCGCGAGTCGCGGTGGCGCCGGCGCTCCTGGCCCGCCTGTCAGGCCCGACCCGCATCCGGTCAGCTCCGACGATCAGACGTCGACCCCGAAGGATCAGACGTTGACCCCGTAGTCCCGGGCGATCCCGGTAAGCCCGGAGGCGTAGCCCTGACCGACGGCCCGGAACTTCCACTCGGAGCCGTGCCGGTATACTTCACCGAAGACCATCGCAGTCTCGGTGGAGGCGTCCTCGGTGAGATCATAACGAGCGATCTCGGCACCTCCCGCACCGTTCACGATCCTGATGAACGCGTTGCGGACCTGACCGAAGTTCTGCTGGCGTGAATCCGCATCATAGATCGAAACCGGAAACACAACCTTGTCGATCTCTGTAGGCAGACTGGCGAAACTCACGTTGATCGCTTCATCGTCGCCCTCCCCCTCACCGGTGAGGTTGTCGCCCTGGTGTTCGATGGCGCCGTCCGGGCTCTTGAGATTGTTGAAGAAGACGAAGTGGCCGTCCGACAGCACCTTGCCGTCAGATCTGCAGGCAATCGCGCTCGCGTCAAGATCGAAATCTGCGCCGGTCGTGCTGCGGATGTCCCACCCGAGGCCGACGACGATGTTCGTGAGGCCGGGCGCCTCCTTGGTCAGCGAAACGTTTCCGCCCTTGCTGAGGCTGACTCCCACTGCTCCTCCTGCTGTCATTGCGATCGGGGCTGTCCTTGTATTTCGGGGCCCTGGCCGCCCCCCGCACCGAGCGCAACGCAGCCTACTGGACTCGATCACGCATGCCCACGGCGACGTGGGGTTATGGGGCCTGTGTTCTGCGAGACGAACGGGACCGCGCCAGGGTTCCCGGCCTGGCATGTGGGCTCATCCGGGCCGGCCGACTCCTGCCGGCGATGTACCGTCCCGCCCATGCGTGAGCACGGCAGGCGTGGGTATCTCGGAGCGAAACCGATGGTGGGCTGGTGCACGCCCGGCAGCAGGCCCACCTGCGAACGCGCATCAACGTGGAGACTTCGATCCGATGCCGACATCCCCCTCCCCCGGCGGAGTACCTCCGTATCCCCAACGCGTCCCCACTTGGTGGTCCCACGCTGTTCACGTTGGGGTGCCACCAATTGGCACAGGAGAGGCCGACTATCAAGGGGTGGTTCACCTGGATAAGGTCGCGGCGATGATCGGACGTTCGATAGGCCGGGTTGTCATCTCTGACGTCAGCCCCGCCGTATCCTGTGGGCAGTGGCCGTCCCGGGCGGTTGAGGGTGAGACCCTCACCGTCGCCGCGACGGTATTTCGTGACGGACACGATCTGATCGGCGCCAATGTGGCGCTGTCAGGTCCTGACGGGCGCGGGAACCCGTTCACGCGGATGCGGCAGGTCGGAGTGGGCGCTGATCGCTACGAAGCCGAGGTCCGGGTCGACTCGGAGGGCCTGTGGGGCTTCCGCATCGAGGCATGGGCCGATTCCGTGTCGACCTGGCGTCACGCCATCGAGATCAAGACAGGCGCCGGCCAGAGCACGGACGAACTGTCGGTGGACTTCGAGGACGGAGCCCGGATCCTGCTCCACGCGCTGCCCGGAGTCCCCGAAAGCCGGCGGGCGGAGGTCCAGCACGCCGTCAGCACTCTACGCGACGACACTCTGACGGATCCACATGCGCGGATTGCGGCGGCGTGTGATCCGGCGCTGGTCGACCTGTTCACCAGGTGCCCGCTGCGGGAGCTCATCACCCGCTCGCCCCTCTACCGGATCTGGGTGGACCGGCCCCGGGCGCTGTTCGGAAGCTGGTACGAGTTCTTTCCCCGCTCCGAGGGGGCGAGTCTGGACCCGCCACGTTCGGGAACGTTCGCGACCGCCGCCGAGCGGTTGCCCGCCGTCGCCGCAATGGGTTTCGACGTGGTCTACCTTCCGCCGATCCACCCCATCGGCGAGGTCAACCGCAAGGGTCCGAACAACACCCTGGTCACCGGTCCTGACGACCCCGGCTCACCCTGGGCGATCGGCAGCGACGCCGGCGGCCACGACGCCGTCCACCCGGACCTGGGTACGATCGACGATTTCGACGACTTCGTCGCGCGGACCCGCGCCCTGGGCATGGAGGTCGCCCTCGACCTGGCCCTGCAGTGTGCACCCGACCATCCGTGGGCCAAGACGCACCCGGAGTGGTTCACCGTGAAGAGCGACGGTTCCATCGCGTACGCGGAGAACCCGCCGAAGAAATATCAGGACATCTACCCGCTCAACTTCGACAACGACCCGGCCGGGCTTTACCACGAGGTGTTGCGCGTGGTCAGGTACTGGACCTCGCACGGGGTGCGGATATTCCGGGTCGACAATCCCCACACCAAGCCGGTCCAGTTCTGGGAGTGGCTCATCGCCGAGGTTAAGTCGGTCGAACCGGGCGTGCTCTTCCTGTCCGAGGCGTTCACCCGGCCGCCCATGATGCGGACACTGGCGAAGGCCGGCTTCACCCAGTCGTACACCTACTTCACCTGGCGCAACACGAGGTCAGAATTGGAGACATACGGCCGGGAACTGCTGGAAACCGCGCACTACATGCGTCCCAACTTCTTCGTCAATACTCCCGATATCCTGCCGGGTTACCTCCAGGAGGGCGGCGACCCGGCATTCAAGATTCGTGCGGTGCTGGCGTCGATGATGTCCCCCTCATGGGGGGTCTACGCGGGTTATGAACTGTTCGAGAACACCCCCGTGCGAACGGGCGGCGAGGAATACCTGGACTCCGAGAAATACCAGTACCGGTCGCGGGACTGGGCCGGTGCCGAACGCGCCGGACACTCGCTGGCACCATACCTCGCCAGACTGAACCGGATACGCAGGGACCATCCGGCGACGCACTGGCTGCGCAACCTCCGTTTTCACCATACCGATGGCGACGAGTTCATCGTCTTCTCCAAGCGATCCGAGGGGGCACAGGGCGACGACTGCGTTCTGGTCGTCGTCAACCTGGATCCGCACAACACGCAGGAGACGACTGTTCGCCTCGACATGCCCGCCCTCGGCCTCGAGTGGCGGGAAACATTCGACGTCCACGACGAGATCAGCGGGACTGACTACACGTGGAGGCAAGAGAATTACGTCCAGCTGGACCCGGCGACGGAACCAGCCCACATTTTCGACGTCCGGCGGAGGAAATGAGCGCCGAAGGCACTACCGGTGACACGGACGCCGGCGGCAGCGGGTCGTCGGCCGACGAGCTGTCCCGCGACCCGCTGTGGTTCAAGCGGGCGGTCTTCTACGAGGTCCTCATCCGTGGTTTCGCCGACTCCAACGGCGACGGCACGGGTGACCTTCGCGGAGTCGCCAGCAAACTCGACTACCTCAGCTGGCTCGGCGTCGACTGCCTGTGGCTGCTGCCGATCTACGAATCGCCGTTGCGGGACGGCGGTTACGACATCTCCGACTACTTCCGGATCCTGCCGGAGTTCGGCGACCTCGGGGACTTCGTCAACCTGGTGGACGAGGCCCACCGCCGAGGCATCCGGATCATCGCGGACCTGGTCATGAACCACACCTCCGACCAGCACCCGTGGTTCCTGGCTTCCCGCAGCGAACCGGACGGCCCGTACGGCGACTTCTACGTGTGGTCGGACACGGACCAGAAGTTCCCCGACGCCCGGATCATCTTCGTCGACACGGAGAAATCGAACTGGACCTGGGACCCGGTGCGCGGCCAGTACTACTGGCACCGCTTCTTCTCCCACCAGCCCGACCTCAACTACGACAATCCGGACGTCCAGGAAGCCATGGTCGAGGTACTGCGCTTCTGGCTGGACCTGGGGATCGACGGATTCCGGCTGGACGCCGTCCCCTACCTTTACGTACGGGAGGACACCAACGGCGAGAATCTCCCGGAAACCCATGAGTATCTGCGGCGGATCCGCAAGGAGATCGACGCGAAATACGCCGACCGGGTCCTGCTGGCCGAGGCGAACCAGTGGCCGTCGGACGTGGTCGAGTACTTCGGCAACGACGACGAATGCCACATGGCATTCCACTTCCCGCTGATGCCGCGGATCTTCATGGCGGTCCGCCGGGAGTCCCGTTACCCCATCTCGGAGATCTTGGCACAGACACCGGAGATCCCGCCGAACTGCCAGTGGGGGATTTTCCTGCGCAACCACGACGAGCTGACCTTGGAGATGGTCACCGACGAGGAACGCGACTACATGTACGCCGAGTACGCGAAGGACCCGCGTATGAAGGCGAACATCGGGATACGCCGGCGGCTCGCCCCGCTGCTGGAGAACAGCCGCGACCAGATGGAGCTTTTCACCGCGCTGCTGTTGTCACTGCCCGGCTCGCCGGTGATTTACTACGGTGATGAGATCGGCATGGGTGACAATATCTACCTGGGTGACCGGGACGGCGTCCGGACACCCATGCAGTGGTCCCCGGACCGTAACGCCGGTTTCTCGACGAGCGATCCGGCCCGGCTCTACCTGCCGCCCATCATGGACCCGGTGTACGGGTACCAGGCGCTCAACGTCGAGGCCGAGCAGCGGATGCCGACGTCCTTCCTGTCCTGGACCCGGCGAATGATCGAGGTACGCAAGCGGCATCCCGTCTTCGGTCTCGGCACCTATGAGGAGTTCCCGGCGTCCAATCCGTCCGTCTTCGCCTTTGTCCGGGAATTCGGCGACGACCGGGTGCTCTGTGTGTCCAACCTGTCACGTTTTGCCCAGCCGGTCGAACTCGATCTCCGCAGATTCGTCGGCATGGTGCCGGTCGAGTTGCTCGGCGGAGTGCACTTTCCGCCGATCGGGGAACTGCCGTACCTGTTGACCCTGCCCGGACACGGGCATTACTGGTTCGCACTCGGCCGGCAGGGGGAATTGGCCTCCTGATGAGGTCGGCGCACAAGGTTGTGAGGATGGTCGCCAGATGGTGACACGTGAGGAGGTCGACGATGGTGGGCGACAATTCTGATCTGGTCGCCCTCCTGGTCTCCTGGCTGCCGCGGCAACGCTGGTTTGCCGGCAAGGGCCGAGCCTGGGGCAGCCTGCGCATCGTTCAGAACGTGCGGCTTTCCGATCTTCTGCACCACTTCGTCATCGAGGTCCGGTACGCCGATGGCGGACCGGTCGACCACTATCAGGTGCCCCTGGTCGTGCGGCCGGACGCGCCCTACGGGCACGAGGGCTTCTTCGTCGGCAAGTGCGCGGACGGTCTGGTGTACGACGGCCTGCACGATCCGGACGGCAGCGCCGCCCTGCTGGCGTTCATCCGCAGCCGGACGGCCCGGGACGGGTTCGTGCCGTACACGCTGGAGGAACTGGAGCCGCTGCCCGCCCACGTGGTCGGCGCGGAGCAGTCCAACACCTCGATCGTGTACGGCGACGCCTACATCCTGAAAGTCTTCCGTCGACTGTGGCCGGGGACGAATCCAGACCTGGAGATGACCCGTGCACTCGCCGACGCGGGCAGTCCCCGCGTCGCCCGACCGCTGTCCTGGCTGGACGGCGTCGTCGACGGTCAGACCACCACTTTCGCGTTCATGCAGGAATTTCTTCGCAGTGGCACCGAAGGCTGGCGGCTCGCTCTCGCCAGCGTCCGCGATCTCTATGCGGAGGCGGACCTGCACGCCGACGAGGTCGGTGGCGATTTCGCGGCCGAGTCCGAGCGGCTGGGTGCGGCCACCGCGGACGTGCACCGCATCATCGCCGAGACACTGCCCACGGCTGTCGGTGATGCCGAGATCCTGCGGGCGGAGTCCGCGCAGATGCACAGCCGGCTGGATGCCGCGGTCAAGGTCGTCGGGGAACTGCAGGCCTTCGAGGCGCAGCTGCGCGCCGCCTACGACGAACTCGCCCACCGGGCGCGGCCGGTTGTTCTGCAGCGCATTCACGGCGACTACCATCTGGGGCAGGTTCTACGGGTTGACTCAGGCTGGGTACTCTTCGACTTCGAAGGCGAACCGGCACGCCCGGTGACAGAACGCATAACGTTACAGCCCGTTCACCGTGATGTCGCCGGCATGCTCCGATCATTCGACTACGCGGCTCAGTCGATGTTGTTGGAACGGTCGATGTTGTTGGAACGGGAGGGCGAGTCCGCACTCAGATATCGCGCACAGGAATGGGCGGCTCGCAACCGCGACGCCTTCTGCATCGGGTACGCCGGCGTCCGCGGGCATGACCCACGCGAGGAGGCTGCCCTGTTGCGGGCGTTCGAGCTCGACAAGGCCGTGTACGAAGTCGTCTACGAGGCGCGTCATCGCCCATCGTGGTTGCCGATCCCGCTCGGTTCGGTCGAACGGCTGACCTCCACGGACTGATGACTACGTTCTAAGGATGGCGTGTTGTCCATGATCGGTCCTGACGACGCGGTGGGTGGAGTCGACAAGGGCCACCCATGCGATCGTCTCTGCGACGCCAGCTCCGAAAGCGCCCGTTCCCCGCACATGGCCATGACCGTGGCCATGCACGGCGACGCCGGGCGCCGGGAAAACGGGTACGACGGCGACGCCGGGCATCACGAAACGGCGCATTGGGACACCGAGCGTGACGAAACAGTCTATCCAAGTACCAAACGCGACAAAACGGTCTATCCGGACACTGCGCGTGACGAGACGGCGCTCCGAGACACCGGGCATCCGGACGACGACCCGGCGTCGCCTTCCCCGTCCCTGCTCGTCGAAACCGCCGAGCTTGAGCGGCTGGTGAACGGTTCACACCACGATCCGCATCGCATACTCGGCGTCCACCCCCGCGGGGACTGGACGATCGTGCGGGCCCTGCGACCGGACGCGGTGGGCGTGGTCGTCCTCACCGGAGGTGAACGCTTCGAGTGCACCCGGCTGCACACGGCCGGGGTGTTCGCGGTGGCGCTGCCGACCCGCGCCGTTCCCGACTACCGTCTGGAGGTCCGTTACTCCGACGCCACGCACGTCGTCGACGATCCGTACCGCTACCTGCCGACGCTCGGGGAGATGGACCTGCACCTCATCGGTGAGGGTCGCCACGAACAGCTGTGGAAGGCGCTCGGCGCGAGAGTACGCCACTACCCGGACAACGCCGGCACAGCCGAGATCAGCGGGGTCGGTTTTGCCGTGTGGGCGCCGGGCGCCCGCGGCGTCCGGGTGGTCGGTGACTTCGATTTCTGGGACGGTCGCGCCTACCCGATGCGGTCACTGGGATCGACGGGTGTCTGGGAGCTGTTCGTACCCGGCATCGGCGGCGGTTGCCGCTACAAGTACGAGATCCTCGGATTCGACGGCGTGTGGCGGCAGAAGGCCGACCCGCTCGCGCTGCACACCGAGAACCCGCCGGCCACGGCGAGCGTCGTCTTCGAGTCCGACTACACCTGGGGTGACGAGGCATGGCTGGCGCGGCGCAGGCGTACCGCGTGGCATGCCGTGCCGATATCGGTCTACGAGGTGCATCTGGGATCCTGGCGCAGAGGGCTGTCATACCGGGAGCTCGCCAGCGAACTCGTCGCCCACGTGCGGGACATGGGATTCACCCACGTCGAGCTGCTGCCCGTGGCCGAGCATCCCTTCGGCGGCTCCTGGGGCTACCAGGTGTCGGCCTACTACGCCCCGACATCACGGTTCGGCGACCCCGACGATTTCCGGTACCTCGTCGACCAGCTTCACCAGGCCGGAATCGGCGTCATCGTCGACTGGGTGCCGGCACACTTCCCCCGCGACGTCTGGGCGCTGGGCCGGTTCGACGGCACGCCGCTGTACGAACATCCTGATCCGCGTCGCGGCGAACAACCCGACTGGGGGACGTACGTCTTCGACTTCGGGCGTCCCGAGGTACGAAACTTCCTGGTCGCGAACGCGGTGTACTGGTTCGAGGAGTTCCATGTGGACGGGCTGCGGGTGGACGCCGTCGCCTCCATGCTCTACCTCGACTACTCCAGGTCCGAGGGTGACTGGGTACCCAACGTCCACGGCGGCCGGGAGAACCTCGAGGCGGTGTCGTTCCTGCAGGAGACCAACGCCACGGTCTACCGGCGAGTCCCGGGCGCGATGATGATCGCCGAGGAGTCGACCGCCTGGCCTGGCGTCACCCGTCCGACGCATCTGGGGGGTCTGGGCTTCGGCTTCAAGTGGAACATGGGCTGGATGCACGACACGCTGGACTACCTTTCCCGGGCACCGGTGTTCCGCGTGTACCACCACCACCAGATGACCTTCTCCATGATGTACGCGTACTCGGAGAACTTCGTCCTTCCGCTCAGCCACGACGAGGTGGTGCACGGGAAGGGCTCGCTGCTGCGCAAGATGCCCGGTGACCGCTGGCAGCAGCTGGCCAACCTGCGCGCTCTCTACGGCTACATGTGGGCGCACCCGGGCAAGCATCTGCTGTTCATGGGCGGGGAGTTCGCCCAGGAGGCCGAGTGGTCCGAGGCCCGGTCGCTGGACTGGTGGCACCTGGACGACCCGCGCCACCGGGGCATGACCGCGCTGCTGAAGGATCTCAACGGGATCTATCGCGCCACACCCGCCCTCTGGGAACGGGACACCTCTCCGGACGGGTTTTCGTGGATCGACGCGAACGACGCCGAGGACAACGTGTTCTCGTTCCTGCGGTGGGCCGGCGACCCGGCGTCCGGCGACCCCACCCGGAGTGGTCCGACCTCCGGCGCTCCGGCCGGTGCTCCGGCGGCCGGTGCTCCGGCGGCCGGCACAGTGCTCGCCTGTGTCACCAACTTTTCGGGCATCCCCCACACCGACTATCAGCTCGGCCTACCGTTCGCCGGACGCTGGCGTGAGGTCATCAACACCGACGCCACCGAGTACGCCGGCAGCGGGATGGGGAACATGGGTTCCGTCGTCGCCGTGGACGCCGCCCGCCACAACCAGCCGGCATCGGCGACGCTCACCCTGCCCGCCCTGGCGACCCTGTGGCTGTGCTACGAGGGCTCCGGTCAGAACTGACCGGACGTCCCCGTGCTGCTCCGGCGAGGACCCCGACAGAGCCCTCGCCGGACGGACGATCGCCGGATCTGTCAAGGCCTCCGGCCGGCGGGAAAATCCCTAGAAAAGGGCGGCTGCCAGGGCTCGCCGCGCCGGGCCGACTGCCGGCTCGGCATCCCCCAGCGCCTGGAACAGGCCGACAAGATGCGCCCGTACACGTTCCCGCTCGTCGCCGCTGGTCCGCCGGACAACGCCGACCAGCCGCGCCAAGCCCGTCTCGACCTCGCCCTTGGCGACCAGGACGTCGGCCAGCATGATGGCCGCCTCGACATCGTCGGGGTCGGCCGACAGCCGGGTGCGCAGCGCGGTCGCGTCGATCGTGGCCACCCGCTGGAAGAGTTCGACGCGGGAGAGCCCCAGCGCCGCGTCCGAGTCGCCGGGGGCCTCGGCGAGCCGGGCGCGGTAGGCCGCCGCGGCGGCGTCAAAGTCGCCGCGGGCGAGAGCGTCCTCGGCAGCGGTGTGATGCGGGTCGGACACGGCCGGGTCCGGCCCGCCGGGCAGGCCGGCGGAGGCCTCGTCGACGAGTGCGAGCAACTGGTCGAGCCAGGCCCGCACCTCGCGTTCGGGCAGGGCACCGGTGAACTCGCCGATGATCCGCCCGCCGATGATCGCCTTGACCGCGGGAATACCCTGGACGCCCGCGGCCTGGGCGAGCTGCGGGTTCGCGTCCACATCGATCTTGGCGAGTATCCAGCGCCCGCCGTCAGCCTCCGCCAGCCGCTCAAGAATGGGGCTGAGCTGCTTGCACGGGCCACACCACTCGGCCCAGAAGTCGACCACCACCGGGGTCTGCATGGATCGTTGCAGGACCTCCGTGGCGAACGTCGCCTCGCTTACGTCCACGACGACGGGTTGCACCGGCGAGCCCTTGCCCGACTGGGCGGCTCGCGCCCCCACCGCCCCGGTCGACGGCCGCGTGGGTGCGGGCTTGGGATCGAGCGGGACCGCGCCGGCGAAGCGGAGGCCGGCGAGTTCGTTGGAAAGCCGTGGATCTCCGGGCGTAGCATTCCTCGACCTGGATGGCACCGGTCCTGACGACCGGGGCCCAGGCGGCATGGGTGACCTCCGTGGCATGGCTCCATCGTTGCATCTGACCAGCGAAACCGGACACCGCCTCGGCAGACCGGCTGCCTACGGTCGGTGAATGTCGCGAATTCGACCAGGTTGGAACCATCCGGGACGCCAGCGGGGGACGCGAGGCCCCCGGGGCGTCGCGATCAGGCCAGGTGCCGTTCGATCGAGGCGACCTTGGCGTGTATCGCGTCGGTGGCCCCCGGGCGGATGTCGGCCTTGAGCACCAGGCTCACCCGTCCGGACTTCGCGGCCACGGCCTCGACCGCCCGGCGCACGACGTCGATGACCTCGTCCCACTCCCCTTCGATCGTCGTGAACATCGCCGACGTCTCGTTGGGCAGGCCGCTGGCGCGGACCACCCGCACTGCTTCGGCGACCAGGTCACCGACATCCTCACCGGCTCCGATCGGGGTCACGCTGAACGCTACGAGCATGATTCAAGATCTACCATGGCGGCGACCACCTACGTACCGGTATTGGCGACGAACACCCGCGGAGTGCTACTTTCTGTAAAGGTTCCATTCCTTGGACGGCACAATCAGGCACTCAACCAAACCCGGGACAACGCTCTTCGACGGCACGCCCTACTATTGCCCGCCGTGGGGTGGACGATGCGGGACGACGAGGCATAGGTGGTTCCACAGACCCTCCTCGACGCGCTGACAAGCCTGGTCGTACTCGTCGGCGCGGACGGTCGCGTGCTCGATGCGGGCGTGGCTGCGAGGACGTTTCTCGGTGAACGGCTGACCGGGACGATCCATCTGCGGGACCTGGCCGACGTGGTGGAACCGTCGTCGCGGGTCCGGCTGCGCGATGTCGTACCACGGGCGCTGAGCCGTACCGGCCAGTGGCGCGGAACCGTCGATCTCGTCGACGCCGCGGGCAACACCGCGCCCTATCTGGTGTCGGTGCGGTCCGACCCCGCCGGCGGCCTCGTGATCGTCGCCCGGGACACCGAGGACATCCGGGCACGGAAGGCGGCCGAGCAGGAGTCCCGGGCAAAAGACGAGTTCATCGCGCGGCTCGGGCACGAGCTGCGCACCCCCCTCAACGCGGTCCTCGGCTTCGCGCAGCTGCTGGAACTCGAACCGCTGCCACCGGAGCTGCACGACGACATCGAACGCATCATCACCGGTGGCCGGCACATGCAGGCCCTCATCGACGACGTGCTCGACCTCGCCCGGCTGCGGGCCGGACGCGGGGACATCAACAAGGGGCCCGTCAACGTCCTGGAGATCGTCCAGGGTGTCGTCGAGCTGGTCGAGCCTCTCGCCGCACAGCGCGGGATCCGGCGTGTCATCTCACCGTCTGAGCCGCTGGTCGCCGACGCCGACCGGCGGCGGCTGTGGCAGGTCCTGCTCAACCTGGTCGGTAACGCCCTGAAGTACGGACGCGAGGGCGGCACCGTCCGGGTCGGGATCGTGCCCATCACCGGAGCGCGGGTGCGGATCGAGGTCGAGGACGACGGCAACGGCCTGCCCCCCGAGGCCATGGACAGGCTGTTCCGGCCGTTTGAACGGCTCGGAGCCGAACGAAGCGGCATTGAGGGTAGTGGACTGGGGCTGGCGCTGTCCCACGCTCTGGTCACGGCCATGGGCGGCGTTCTCACGGTGGCCAGCCGCTACGGGGTGGGCAGCGTGTTCGCGGTGGTGCTGGACACCGTCGACGTCCGTTTCGACGACGCCTACAGCGACTACTACGACGACGACGGGTTCGCGCCGGTGCCGGCCGTCCCGGGCAGCAGGCTGCCGGGATCGGGGCCGGCGGCAGGATCGGGGTCGGGAGCAGGGCCGGGATCGGTCGACAACCACCTCCGGATCGTGCATGTCAGCGGTGATCCCGCAACCCGGTCGATGGTCACCCACGTGCTGCGCAGCTCCCTGGGAGCGGACACGGTCTGCGTCCCCCGCGCCGCCCTTGCGCTGGACGCCGTGCGGCGGTCCCGGCCGGCGCTGGTGCTGCTGGACCGGATCCTGCCCGACGCGACGGCCGAGGAGCTGCTACGGGCGCTCACGGCGGACACCGCGGCCGGGCAGGTGCCCGCTGTCGTCCTCACCACGGACGACGACCCGCGGGATCTGATGAAGCTGCGGCAGGCGGGCGCGGTGGGTGTCGTCGGAGCGCCTCTCGACGTGAACGCGGTGGTCGCGGCGGCGGGCCACCTGGCAACGCACCAGACCGCCCGCCATCAGGCCGCTCACCAGTAGTAGGCCGCTCACCGGTGGCCCGTGCTGACAGGTCACGTGCTGACAGGCCACGCGTCGGCGGACCCCCACCGGCGGACCCCGCTCACCAGGCGTCCGGGCACCCAGGGGACCGAGCGGGAACCGGACGGATCACCCGATGATCGCGCCTTCGCCGGTCATACCGGCGATCACGCGGTCAGCGGCTGTGTAGGGGTCGACCGTGCCCGCGACAACCTCGCCGGCGAGACTGTCCAGCAGGGTCGCGTCCCGCAGGTCACCCATGCGTGCCCGAAGCTCGGTGAGGGCGATCTGCTCGATCTCGTCGGCGGCGCGGCGGCGCCGGCGGGCGTCCAGAACGCCCCGCCCGGCCATCCACGTGCGATGATCGGCGATCGCGTCCACGATCTCGTCGATGCCCTCCGCCCGGGACGCGACGGTCTTGAGCACCGGCGGCTGCCACCGCCCGTCGGCGGTTCCGGTGAGCGCGATCATGTGCTTGAGCTCCCGGTAGGTGTGCTCCGCGCCGTCCCGGTCGGCCTTGTTGACCACGAACACGTCGGCGATCTCCAGGATGCCGGCCTTGGCCGCCTGGATACCGTCGCCCATACCCGGTGCCAGCAGCACCAGCGTGGTGTCGGCCAGCGAGGCTATGTCGACCTCGGCCTGGCCCACGCCCACCGTCTCGACGAGCACCGCGTCGAAGCCGGCCGCGTCGAGCACGCGCAGCGCCTGCGGGGTCGCCCACGACAGCCCGCCGAGATGCCCGCGTGAGGCCAATGACCGGATGTAGACGCCGGGGTCGGTGGCGTGTTGCTGCATCCGCACCCGGTCCCCGAGCAGCGCGCCGCCACTGAACGGGGACGACGGGTCGATGGCCAGGACGCCGACCCGCAGGTCGCGGGCGCGAAACGCGCCGACGAGAGCGGACGTCGAGGTCGACTTGCCCACGCCGGGAGAACCGGTCAGGCCAATCACCTGCGCCCTGCCGGCGCGTGGCGCCAGCAGGGTCATGATCTCCCGCAACTGCGGGGAGGCGTCCTCCACCAGCGAGATCAGGCGGGCGACGGCCCGCGGGTCACCGGCGACGGCGGCGTCCACCAGGTCGGCCGGCGAGGAGGAGCGTGCCCGCAGCGGGGCGGGCACCGGGAAGACCACCGGGGTCGAGCTCACGCCGGGACGCGCAGCACGAGAGCGTCTCCCTGGCCGCCGCCGCCGCACAGGCCGGCGGCACCGATGCCGCCTCCCCGGCGACGCAGCTCAAAGGCGAGCGTGAGGGCGATCCGGGCGCCGGACATACCGACCGGATGCCCGAGCGCTATCGCACCCCCGTTGACGTTGGTGACCTCTGGACCGATACCGAGATCGCGCATGGACTGGATGCCCACCGCCGCAAAGGCCTCGTTGATTTCGAAAAGGTCGACATCCGCGGGTGTCAGACCCTCCTTGCGCAGCGCCGCCGAGATCGCGTTCGACGGCTGGGACTGCAGGGACGGGTTCGGACCGGCGACGAAGCCGTGGTGGCCGACCTCGGCGAGCACCGGCAGCCCGAGCTCGGCCGCCTTGGCCCGGCTGGTGACCACGACGGCCGCGGCGCCGTCGGAGATCTGCGACGCCGAACCAGCCGTGATCGTGCCGTCATCGGTGAAGGCGGGACGCAGCTTCCCCAGCGAATCCGCGGTGGTCTCACCGCGGACACCCTCGTCCTGGCTGATCAGCACCGGGT
>NZ_CAAAFO010000144.1:77864-80812 GCF_900634715.1 Candidatus Protofrankia californiensis
CCCGCTGGTGCGAACGGGCACTGAACTCGTCCTGTTCGGCACGGCTGATACCGAGCCCGGCGTTGTACCGTTCGGTTCCCAGACCCATCGCCACCTGGTCGAACGCGCAGAACAAGGCGTCGTGCGCGGTCGCGTCCACCAGCTCGGCGTTGCCGTAGCGGACACCGGCCCGCAGGGACGGCAACAGGTGCGGACCATGCGTCATCGACTCCATCCCGCCGGCGACGACGACGTCGAACTCGCCGCTGGCGATGTAGGTGTCGGCCAGCGCGATCGCGTCCAGGCCTGAAAGGCAGACCTTGTTCACGGTGATCGCGGGAACGCTCATCGGGATGCCGCCCTTGACCGCCGCCTGCCGGGCGGTGATCTGACCCTGGCCCGCCTGGATCACGTGCCCCATGATGACGTATTCGACCTGTTCACCACTGATCCCGGCCCGCGACAACGCAGCTTCGATCGCTTTTCCGCCCAGGTCAACGGCGGAAAAGCCCTTCAACGCCCCGGACAGCTTGCCGATTGGTGTCCGCGCGCCGGCCACGATAACGGAACCAGGCATGAGTGAGCCTCCCGCAGGTACGACAGCATCTTCGGTAACCATAACGTGATCTTGTGCAACATGCCGGACGAGGAGGGGCGACCCGTCGCATCCGTGCCGGTCGCGGTCAGGTGTGGCAGCATCCCGGGACGGCGGGCCGGCAAGCCGCGGCGGGACGCCCGCACCCCCACCCCTGTCATCACAACAACCGCGAGAGGGGCACAGCCCGCGATGTTCACCAGAATCGACCACGTCGGCATCGCCGTCCACGACCTGGAAAAGTCCATCTCCTGGTACGAGACGACGTTCGGACTCACGGTAGCGTCCCGGGAGGTCAACGAGGAGCAGGGCGTTCGCGAAGCCATGCTGTTCGTGGCCGACAGCCCCGCGGGCGGGTCCTACGTGCAGCTTCTGGAGCCGACTCGGCAGGACTCCCCGGTCGGCAAGTTCCTTGCCCGCAACGGCGAGGGCGTCCACCACATCGGCTACGGCGTCGACGACGTCGAGAACGCGCTGGCCTCGATCGGCGCGCAGGGGGTTCGGCTGGTCGACCAGCGACCTCGACACGGCTCCATGGGCGCGAGCATCGCCTTCCTGCACCCGAAGGACACCGGTGGAGTCCTCACCGAACTGGTGCAGGCCGCCAAACGCTGACCAACCACAGAAGCCAGGGGTCCCCCAAATCGTCGCGAAAAGGCGATTTGGGGTCAGGCGATCCCGCAGCCGGCGGTGAAGGGTGACTCAGCCGTGTTCAGGTCCACCGTCGAGGACGTGGGCGCGCCGACCGTCTGGAAGCCCTCGCCGGTCAACTGCCACGTCGTGGATGTCACCGAGTACGTCCGGTCCCCGGTGGAATCGCCGGCGGCGACGACCAGGGTCCCGGGAGTTTGGGGCTTGCACGTGAAGCCGTCACCGTGGGTGCCCGCAAGCCCGGCCGACAACGGCAGCGGCGGCCCGCTCAGCTGCCGCAGCTGCCTGGCCGGGGTCAGTTTGATCACGGTGAACGTCCTGGTGCCGGCGTTACCACCGAGCTGAACGATCAGTTCGCCGTAACCGTCGGTGTCAATGTCCGTGATCGAGAAGGTCAACGGCGACGCCACCTCCGACAGCGTCACCGTGGCCGGCCCGACCCAGCTGAGCGTGACCGTAAGCGTGTTGCCGGACAGATGCGGCGTGTCGTCCACCCCGTCGCCGTCGATGTCGCCCTTTTTCGCGGGGACGGCTACCGGCGTCGGGAGAGGAGCGGAGTTGAAGTTGCTGGGCGTAACGCTTGGCCGACCGGCCGTTGCGCTCGGGGACGGCGCCGGGCTGGTTTCCGTGACCGACGACGGGGGCTGCGACGAGGCCTGCGTGGCCGGGGGCCGGGCCGGGCCGCCCGCGGACCCGCCCTGAACAGACGACGAGGTAGGGGTCCGCACGGTCGCCGTGCCGGCCGTTTGCGTGAACAGCGGCGCGGCCGGTTCGACCAGGGTGGAGGAGGTCCGGGGCTCGCTCACCACGTAGGCGACACCGATCAGACCCGCCAGCGCCAGCCCGCCGAAGGCCATGGCCGGCACCCGCATCCGCCGTCGGCGGATCACCCCGGCGCGGATCCGCTCGTAGGCGTCCGGTGACACCTTCAGCGGTTCGACCGCCTCGAAGAGCCGGTGACGCAGTTCGTCGGGTTCGAGCCCGGTCACCGCAGGCCCTCCAGCTTGCTGCCCAGCGCAGCCAGTCCTCGCGACGTGTACGCCTTCACCGACCCGACGCTGCAGCGCATGACCGCGGCGGCATCCGCTTCGGACAGGTCGGCGTAGTAGCGCAGGACCACGGCCTCACGCTGGCGGCGCGGCAGCTCGCGCAGGGCCTGCACGACAGCGGCCCTTTCGACCAGGGCGTAGGCGCCTTCCTCCGCACTGGCCGCGTGCGGCATCGGTTTGGGCGCGTGCTTGAGGGCCACCAGCCGGCGCCGTAGTGTCGAACGCGCGAGGTTCACGACGGTCTGCCGCAGGTAGGCGAGTGCCTTTTCCCTGTCCTGCAGGCGCCCCCAGGCTGCGTGTACGCGGATGTAGGCGTCCTGGACGACCTCCTCGCACAGGCCGATGTCGTCGAGCAGGAGGGCTGCGAGGCGGACGAGCGACCGGTAATGTTCCGAGTACAAAGCGGTGAGAGCGGCATCGGCATCCCGCGCGACCTCGCTACGGGCGGCGTCGCTCCGCGCAGGCACGGGCCGCCACCCCTCCACGACTGTCATGGGCGCGGTCACACCAGATCAGACGCGCTCCCACCCTTAATGGTTGCTCTCAGGTTGTATCGCTTCTGGAGCGCACGCACACCCCCTACCGGACGACTACTGGGCATACCCGTCGGTAGCATCTGGCCCACGTCAACATGTGACGCACGGGAGGTTGATCGTGAAAGAAATTGCCGAGGT
>NZ_CAAAFO010000144.1:81105-82391 GCF_900634715.1 Candidatus Protofrankia californiensis
GATTCTTGCCGGTGACACGCCCAAGAAGGATTTCGCGGGCCTTCGCATACCCGAGACGTACCGGGCAGCGGTCGTCCGCAAGGCCGACGTCGACATCTTCGCCGGGCTCACCTCCCGGGAGAAGGATCCCCGGCGCTCCCTGCACCTCGACGAGGTCGCCACTCCCGAACTCGGCCCGGGCGAGGCGCTGGTCGCGGTCATGGCCTCCGCGATCAACTACAACACCGTGTGGACGTCGATCTTCGAGCCGCTCCCGACGTTCGGTTTCCTGGAGCGCTACGGCCGGCTTTCCCCGCTCGGCAGGCGACACGACCTGCCGTATCACGTGGTCGGTTCTGATCTCGCCGGGGTGGTGCTGCAAACCGGCCCCGCGGTGCACGCCTGGTCGCCCGGCGACGAGGTGGTGGCCCACTGCCTGTCGGTCGAGTTGGAGCGTCCCGAGGGCCACGACGACACGATGCTCGACCCCGAGCAGCGCATCTGGGGCTTTGAGACGAACTTCGGGGGGCTGGCCGAGCTCGCCCTGGTCAAGACGAACCAGCTCATGCCGAAGCCCGCGCATCTGAGCTGGGAGGAGGCTGCCGCCCCCGGCCTGGTGAACTCCACCGCCTACCGCCAGCTGGTGTCGCGCAACGGCGCGAACATGAAGCAGGGTGACGTGGTACTGATCTGGGGCGCCAGCGGCGGGCTCGGTTCCTACGCCACGCAGATGGCCCTCAACGGCGGCGCGATCCCGGTCTGCGTCGTGTCCTCCGCCCGCAAGGCCGAGATCGTGCGCCGCATGGGCGCCGAGCTGGTGATCGACCGGACCGAGGAGGACTACCGCTTCTGGAAGGACGAGCACACCCAGGACCCGAAGGAGTGGCAGCGTCTCGGCAAGAAGATCCGGGAACTCACCGGCGGCGAGGACCCCGACATCGTCTTCGAACATCCCGGACGGGAGACCTTCGGCGCCTCCGTCTACGTCGCCCGGCGCGGCGGGACGATCGTGACCTGCGCCTCCACGAGCGGCTTCATGCACTCCTACGACAACCGCTACCTGTGGATGAACCTCAAGCGCGTGGTGGGGTCGCATTTCGCGAACTACCGCGAGGCGTGGGAGGCCAACCGGCTGATTGCCAAGGGGCTGGTCCATCCGACCGTCTCCCGGGTGTACCCGCTGGCCGAGACCGGGCAAGCCGCCTACGACGTCCACCGCAACCTCCACCAGGGCAAGGTCGGGGTGCTCTGCCTTGCCCCCGAGGAGGGCCTCGGGGTCCGTGACCAGGCGATGCGTGAGCGTCATC
>NZ_CAAAFO010000144.1:82798-83377 GCF_900634715.1 Candidatus Protofrankia californiensis
GCCGCGTTGCGTGACGATCTCGCCGCCAACCGACCGGCCTGGGAGGAGTTCGGCGACCGGATCACCAAGATCCTCCAGCTGGCCGAGGAAGAAGCGGCCGCCGTCCGCGTCGAACGGACCCAAGAAGCCGAGGTGGCGCTGGAGGAGGCTCGGCAGGCCCACGCCGACGCGCAGCGCACCCACGAACGGACGATCCGGGAAGCCGAGACAAAGGCTCAGGAAATCATCTCGGCAGCGGAGACGCAGGCGGAGCAGATCGTCGCCGACGCCCGTGCGACGGCCGAGACAACCGAGAACGAGTCGCGGCGCCGGCTGGCCGATCTCGGTCGTCAACGCGACCAGGTGACCGCTCAGCTCGGCCAGTTGCGCGACCGGCTGGCAGCGGCGATGGCCCCGCTGGACCTCAGCACGGACCCGGAGCCGACGGACGACGAGCAGCCCACAGCCGTCCGTTCCTGATCGGGCCATTACTCCTGGTCGGGCTACTGCCTGATCAGGTCGTTGCCTGATCAGGTGTCGGACCTGCCTGTCATCGGCCCGGGGCCCGTCCGCCCGCAGCCGTCGTCCCGAAGCCGGGTC
>NZ_CAAAFO010000144.1:84023-87092 GCF_900634715.1 Candidatus Protofrankia californiensis
CGACGGCGATCCGTCGGAGCGCGACCCACCGGATGCGGATGGGGTGGACGGCGGTGTGTCAGTTGCCGATGTCCGGTTGACGACTTCGCCTTCGACGACACGGTGCGGGTCCGCACCGGCTGCCGGGTGACGCCGGGAAGCATTGATCCGATCGATGGTCGACTCGGCGATCGTCTTCGCCAGTTTCACCTTCCGGATCACCCCCCGCGGTGACGACAGCGCGGAGGAGGCACCCAGCATGATCTGGAAGGCTCGGTCGCTGCCGCGCCAGTGCTCCCGCAGCACAGCCTCACCCGCGCCGATCTCCAGGCGACGGAACGCGAAGGCCACGATCGCGACATCGTCGAGCTGACCCACCACCGGGATCAGATTCGTCAGCCGGTTCTTCGGAGACACCAGATACGCAAGCGCCCCGGCGGCCTCCAACTTGGCCGACTGGGAAACCCGCGGATCAGCCAGGACGCGCCTGAGCATCACCACGAAATCGGGCACGAACGTTACGATCTCGCGACCCACTTCCCGGGCAGCATCCTTGTCCAGCGGGATCATCGCGGCATCCTCCGGTGCGGCAGCGGGAGCCGGCGTGTCGGTGACGAATCACGCCGTACGGCGCCATCGTAGGCGACGAAGCCAATGCCGGAGCCGGCCCTAAACCGGTGTGGTGGTCAGTAGACCCGGAACCCCCGGCGGGTCTTGCGACCGAGATAACCCGCCCTGACAAGGTGTTCGAGCAGGGGCGCCGGAGCGTAGCCGGGCTCCCGGAACTCCAGGTACAAAGCGCGCTGGATGGCGAGCGTCACATCCAGACCGACGACGTCGGCGAGTCCGAACGGCCCCATCGGGTGACCGCAGCCGACCTTCATTGCCGTGTCAATGGTCTCGACGTCCGCGTAATGGGCCTCCAGCATCTTCACGGCGTCATTGAGGTAGGGGAACAGCAGGGCGTTGACGATGAAGCCGGCGCGGTCACCGCACAGCACCGGATGCTTACCCGCCGCCCGCGCCACCTCGAAAGCCGTGGCGGTGACGTCGTCGGCGGTCAGGACGGTGGGCACGATCTCCACCAGGCGCATCACCTGCGCCGGGTTGAACCAGTGCATCCCCACCACGTCCTGCGGGCGGGCGGTGGCGGTCGCGCATTCGATCACCGGCAGGGACGACGTGGTCGTCGCGAGGACCGCCCCGGGACGCACCACCGCGTCGAGTGCGGCGAACAGGGCGCGTTTGACCGCGAGATCCTCCACGACCGCCTCGACGATGAGGTCGCAGCCGGCGAGGGCGGACAGGTCGGTCGTGCCCCGTACCCGGGCCAGGGCCGCGGCCCGGTCGTCCGAGGAGATCTTTCCCTTCTCGACGCCCCGCTCGAGCGAGCGTTCCAGCTTCTTGCGGACAGCGGCGATCTTCTCCTCACCGCGAGCATGGAATACCACGTCGTAGCCGTACCGGGCGCAGACCTCGACGATCCCGGCGGCCATGGTTCCGCTGCCGACGACGCCTGTCGTGCGCACCGGCCGGGCCTGTCCGCCGGCTGCCGGCCCGGCCGCCGTCACCGCGTCGACGATCTCGGAGGCGTCAGGGGCCGCGTACGTGTAGAAGCCACGCCCGGTCTTGCGGCCGAGCATCCCGGCGGTGACCAGCTGCTTGAGCATCGGCGCCGGAGCGTGCAGGTGGTCCCGGGACGTGTGGTAGATCGAGTCGAGGATCTCGTAGGCCGAATCGAGCCCGATCAGATCGAGCAGCGCGAGCGGGCCCATCGGGTGCGCGCAGCCCAGGCGCATGGCCGCGTCGATGTCCTCGCGGGTGGCATAGTGCGCTTCCAGCATCCGCACGGCGCTGTTCAGGTAGCCGAACAGCAGGGCGTTGACGATGAAGCCGGCCCGGTCCGCGGCGATCACCGCGGTCTTGCCGACCTTCGTGACGAGGGCTTCGACGTCCTCCAGCACCGTCGCGTCGGTGACAACCGTGCGGACGATCTCGACCAGCCCCATGATCGGCGCCGGGTTGAACCAGTGGGTGCCGACGACCCGGGACGAACGGGAGGTCCCAGTGGCGAGTTCGGTAACGGACAGTGAGCTGGTGTTCGTCGCGATGATGGTCCCGGACGGACACAGCGCGTCCAGCACGGCGAGGACCGCCCGCTTGTCCTCGATCCGCTCGGGTACCGCCTCGATGACCAGCCGGCAGTCCGCCACCGCCGACAGGTCGGTGCCGGCGTGGATCCGCGTGAACAGCGCGTCCCGGTCGGCCTCGGTCAGCTTGCCGCGGCTGACCGCCCGGTCCGTCGAGTGGCGGACGTGCCCGAGCCCCCGGGCCAGCGTCTCACCGTTGAGCTCGACGCCCACCACGTCGATGCCGGCGCGCGCCAGGACCTCGGTGATCCCCGCGCCCATGGTGCCGAGCCCCACCACGCCGATCCTCGTGAAGTCCTGAGCCATGCCGGACCGCCCCTCTCGTCGCTGTCGTTGTGCCCGCCAGAGGTGCGCGAATACTCCCAGATCTTCGACGCGCAAGCTCACGACCGCCACTTCACGTGGCATTCACCCGCAAACAGGGCAATCGATCAGCAATCGGACGACCGACCGTTCTCGGGAATCGAATCCCCGACGAGAAGGGCGGTGTTGCGGCCTGCGCCCGTGCCGATCTCCGGAATATCCATGTCTTCCGGTACTTCGAGCAGGTCGAACATCCTGCTCATGACCGCCGGCGCGCTGGATGAGCCGGTCGGGAAGGGACCTGACACTCCCATCGCCCCGGACAACCCCTGACTCACCGCCACCAGCCACGACAGGACGGTACGGATCTGGGACCGGACATCAGGACAGATCGTCACCATGATGCAAACCGGCGGACGCCTGCCCACCTACACCTGGAACTCCGACGGCCGTGGTCTGGTTGTGGGAGGGGAATGGGGAGTGCATTTCCACGAATCCCGCCCCGACATCCCAGCACAATAGCTTCTGATATTCATACTAAGGGCCTAGAATACAATAAGTTGCTTTCTTGCGGGGCATCTGCGCAGGTCAGGGCGTTGTGATGGCGTCCCTGCACAGCCGCACGGCACCTGGCTCG
>NZ_CAAAFO010000144.1:87251-89681 GCF_900634715.1 Candidatus Protofrankia californiensis
GTACGCATCTGGGACCGGACATCAGGGAGGGTTCTCATCATGATGCGGACCGATGGAGCCCTGTACGCCTGTGCCTGGACTTCCGACGGTCGTGGTCTGGCTGTGCGCGGTGAACAGGGGGTGTACTTCTACGAGTTCCGCCCCGGTATCCCAGCGCAATAGCTTCTGGTATTCATAAAGAATACGCAGGATCAGAACAGGGTGGGGATCGCGGGGGCCAGGCCGCGCAGGGCGTCGTAGTCGACCGTGACGCAACTCAGGCCCCGGTCCGCGGCGAGCAGGCGAGCCTGCGGGGTGATCGACTGCGCCACCAGGATCCCCCGCACCGGGTGGGGCAGGAAGGGATCGTCCCGCAGCCGGGCGAGATAGCGGGTGAGCTGTTCGACGCCGTCGATCTCGCCCTTGCGTTTCACCTCGACCGCGACGCTCGCGCCGTCGGCGTCCCGGCAGAGCAGGTCGACCGGGCCGATGCCCGTCTCGTACTCGCGGCGCACCAGGGTGAGACCCTCCTGGATCGCGTCCGGACGCTCGGCGAGCAGGACCTGCAGGTGCGCCTCGACGCCGTCCTTCTGCAGGCCGGGGTCCACGCCGAGATCGTGCGAGGAGTCATGCATGATCTCTTCAAGGGTGATGACGAGCTGCTCGTCCGCGCGGTTGGTCACCCGCCAGACACCGTCCGCCTCGGCTATCACGCAGGGCGGACTCATCCAGTTCAGCGGCTTGTAGGCTCGCCCGTCGGCGTGGATGGACACCGACCCGTCCGCCTTCACCAGCAGCAGGCGGACGGCGCTGGGCAGGTGTGCCGTCAGCCGGCCCACATAGTCGACGCTGCACCTGGCTATCACGAGACGCACGGTTTGGCACCTTACCGCGTGCCCCCCGGGGCAGGGCGGTCAGGTCGTCCGCCGGTCAGGTACGTGAAGATCGGATGGACGTAGGTCGGTCGGGTCAGCGCTGCTCAGGCCGTCGCGCCGGTCAGACATGCGAAGGTCGGGTGGACGTAGGTCGAGTCGGCGCAGGTCCGGTCGGTCTGCGTAGGTCAGACAGGTGGTCGGGTGGTCGTGCGACCGTCGGTAGGCGTGCGACCGTCGGATCCGGACGGCTCGGGCCCGAACGGTTCCAGATCCTGAGCGTCCTCACCGGATGTCGCCAGCTCCCGCCGGGTCAGTTGCGGTAATACCCACCACAGCGCGACGAAGAACGCCACGGTCGCCGAGCAGATCAGGACGGTGGCGAGCGAACCCATGAGCACGTCGACGACTAGCAGGACGGCGCCGTTGATACCAGCGCCCAGCATGACCAGCCCGGCCAGCGCCATGGTGTTGGCCGCGGCGACCAGCTGGGCGCGAGCGCCCCGGCGGAACACCATCCGGTGGTAGGCCACCGGGCCGATCAGAAGCGCGGACGCGGCGGCGACCACCAGCAGCGTGACGAGGTAGAGCGTCCGCTGGAAGTCGGTCACCCGGCTCCAGCGCTGGGTGAAGGGGAGGGTGAGCAGGAAGGCGAAGAGGATCTGCACACCGGCCTGCGCCACCCGGATCTCCTGGAGTAACTCGTTCCAGTTCCGGTCGAGACGCCTGGCCTCCGGCTCCGGGGAACCGTCCCGCAGACCGTCCGAACGACCGCACATCGCCATGTGAGCGTCACGAGGCGGATGCGGCAGGAGGGTCGCTCCCCCGTGCGGCAGCCTTCCGTGCGGCGACAAGGTCGTCGAGCAGGCGCATCCGGCTGGAGTAACGCTGCGCGTAGCGGTCCGCCCGATCCGCGGGCAGCCTGGCCAGCCGCACCGGGTCGCCGTTGTCGGCCATGTCCGCCCGCTTCACGGCGACGGCGAGGTCGTCGGCGGCAACGCGGGCAAGGTAGTCCTCCACCGGCTCTCCCGGACGGTGGCTGAGCGCGTCGACCGCCGCTACGACGGCGGGCGGATAACCGAGAGAAACCAGATCCTCCACGGTGACCGCGGAGTCCTCGACGACGTCGTGGAGCACCGCCGCCATCTGCGCGTGCTCGCGGTCGACCCCGGCCTCGTCCGCGGCGGCGACAACCGCCCGCATCACCCGCAGCGGATGGCCGATGTATTCCTCGCCGACCTTGTCGAGCTGGCCGGCGTGGGCACGGGTGGCCAGCGCCACCGCGTCGTCCAGGGACGGAGCGTCGGAGACCACCCTGGGGACGGTACGCGCCCGCAGGCTGCCTCGCACATCGGATTCGACCTGGCGAAACATCTCTCACCAGGCCCTTTGTGCAGCTCGCTCCTTGCGCGGCAGAACCAGCCACGTGGCCTGAGCAGCTACCGCCGTACGAACAGGCGACCGCGGTGCGAGCGGCCGCCCGCAGCCCGGAGCATGAAGGTTCAGGAAAGTTTGAGGAACCCGGTCCGGTCCGGTCGACAGGCTCAGCTGGTCGGTGTCAGCCGGTGGGTCGGGGTCA
>NZ_CAAAFO010000144.1:90079-100625 GCF_900634715.1 Candidatus Protofrankia californiensis
GTCCAGACCGTTGGCGGCTCGGACGACGTCGACTATGCCGTCCATGATCTCGGTGAGGCCGTAGTCCTTCGGTGTGTACACCGCGGCGACGCCGAGGGTCCTCAGCCGCTCGGCGTCCGCCTGCGGAATGATGCCACCGACAACCACGGGCACGTCACCGACGCCGGCCGCGCGCATCCCGTCGAGCACGACGGGCACCAGCTCCATGTGCGAGCCGGACAGCACCGACAGACCCACGACGTGGACGTCCTCCTCCACGGCGGCGGCGACGATCTGCGCGGGGGTGAGCCGGATGCCCTGGTAGACCACTTCGAAACCGGCGTCCCGGGCCCGCACGGCGATCTGCTCGGCACCGTTGGAATGCCCGTCCAGGCCGGGCTTGCCGACGAGGAACTTCAGCCGGCGCCCGAGCTCCTTGCCGGTCGCCACGACCCGTTCCCGGACGTCGGTGAGCTGCCGGCCGCCCGCATGCACCGACGAAGCGGCGGACACCCCGGTCGGAGCCCGGTACTCGCCGAACACCTCCCGCAGGGCACCGGCCCACTCACCGGTGGTGACGCCCACGCGGGCGCAGGCGAGCGTGGCCGCCATCAGGTTCGCGTCGGTCTTCGCCGCGTCCCGCAGGCCCTGGAGGGCATCGTCCACGACGCGCGCGTCACGGCCGGCCCGCCATGCCTCGATGTCGGTGCGGGCGGCCTCCTCCACGGCCGGATCCACCGTCTGGATCGCCGTCGTCAGGTCGGCGAGCAACGGGTTCGGCTCGGTGGAGGTGAAGGCGTTCACGCCCACCACCACGTCCTCGCCCGATTCGATGCGCACCCGGCGGGTCGCATGCGAACGGACGAGTTCGGACTTCATGTAGCCGCTTTCGACCGCGGCAACCGCGCCACCCATGGCCTGCACCCGGTCGATCTCGGCCTGGGCGGCCTCGGCGAGGTCGGCCACCCGGCGCTCCACGACGACGGAGCCCTCGAAGAGGTCGGGGTACTCCAGCAGGTCGGTTTCGTGGGCGAGGATCTGCTGGATGCGCAGGGACCACTGCTGGTCCCAGGGCCTGGGCAGGCCGAGCGCCTCGTTCCAGGCCGGTAGCTGCAACGCCCGGCAGCGGGCGTCCTTCGACAGCGTCACGCCGAGGGCTTCCAGCACGATCCGGATGACGTTGTTCTCCGGCTGCGCCTCGGTCAGGCCGAGGGAGTTGACCTGGACGCCGTAGCGGAACCGTCGGTGACGTGGATCCTCGACGCCGTAGCGGGTCCGCAGCAGCGTGTCCCACAGCCGCGTGAACGCCCGCATCTTGCACATCTCCTCGACGAAGCGGACGCCGGCATTGACGAAGAAGGAGATCCGGGCGCACACCTCGCCGGTGCGTTCCGCCGGCACCTGCCCCGAGGCGACCACGGCGTCGAGCACGGCAATGGCCGTGCACATCGAGTAGGCGATCTCCTGGACGGGGGTGGCGCCCGCCTCCTGCAGGTGGTAACTGCAGATGTTGATCGGATTCCACTTGGGGATCTCGGTCACCGTGTAGGCGATCATGTCTGTGATCAGCCGCAGCGACGGCGCCGGCGGGAACACGTACGTCCCGCGGGAGAGGTACTCCTTGATGATGTCGTTCTGGGTGGTGCCGACGAGTGCGGCCACGTCCGCGCCCTGCTCCTGCGCGACGACCTGGTAGAGCGCGAGCAGCCACATGGCCGTCGCGTTGATCGTCATCGAGGTGTTCATCTGGCCCAGCGGAATGTCGTGGAACAGCGCGCGCATGTCGCCGACGTGGGCGATCGGCACGCCGACCTTGCCGACCTCGCCGCGGGCGAGCTCATGGCCGGGGTCGTAGCCGGTCTGGGTCGGCAGGTCGAACGCGACCGAGAGCCCGGTCTGCCCCTTGGCCAGATTCCGGCGATAGAGGGCGTTGGTCTCCGCCGGGCTGGAATGGCCCGCATAGGTCCGGATGATCCACGGCCGGTCCCGCTGCGGACGAGCCTGCTCGGACTGGTCCTGCCGCGTCGCATCCGCCATCGCCACACCCGCTCCCGAAGGGTTGTCGGACGGCAAGAGCGTACCGGCGCGTACCGTCACGCGCCCGAACAGAGCGGCGGGCGTCCCTGCCACGCGGTGAACAGGCCGGTCGGCAAACCGTCGCAGGCCCTGGCACCCTGCGCGATCCGCTTCCACGGCCCGTTGCCCACCCGCTTCCACACCTGCGGGTTCGGCGGGGCCGCGGTCACGCCCGTGACCTGCGCCAGACCCACGGCCCAGTACTCGTCGGTGGCGCTGTCAGCGCCTTCAACGGCCCCGTAGAAGAGCTTTCCCTGCGGTATGACGACGTCGTCAGCGGTCAGCCCCGCGACACCGGCCTCCCGCAGGGCGTACGTGAGACTCACGCTGAAGGCACGACGATCCACGGGCCGAACCTTCATCTGGTGGGCCGTACCCGGCTGGCGGCTGCCTTCCCATGCGGACGGTTCCAGGGGCGGTTGCAGCTCGGCCAGTGGTGCGGCGGTGGGCGCCGTCCGGGGTGCGGGCGTGTCCGCCGGTGCCGTGGCCAGACCGATGGCCACCCCCAGGCCGATCGCGGCGGCGAACGCGCCCGCGATGATCAGTGGGCGGCGCGGGTCGGCGGGCCGGCCGCCACCTCTGCGGTACGCCCGACCACCCGCTGGGCTCAGCCGCTGCGCATCGACGTCGAGCATGTCCCTCCCCGGCCGGCTCCATCATTCCACGTTGTACGGCTACGTCCCGAAACCGGGTGCCGCTGTCCACACCAGTCAGCCACAGCCCATCACACCGGTCGGCCACAGCAGATCAGGCATGACCGACATGGAACAGATCGGCGTCCTCGACCTGGAGGAAACGTCCGAGACGATTCGCCGACAGCAGCCTGTCCAGATCGGCGGGCACATCGACGAGCACCATCGACCGTCCGGAACGCCGAGCCCGCCGCACCCCACCCAGCAGCACGCCGAGCGCCGCATGATCGACAAGCTCCAGGTCCGCCACGTTCACCCGCAGCCGCCCCCTGCCAGCATCGATCGCGGTATGCAGCCGCAGCCGCAGATCACCGACCGTCCGCACATCGACCCGGCCGTGCAGGCGCACGGTCTGGAGCTCTTTACCACCGTCGTTACGAAGCATCACGTTCTCGCTCATCAGGCCTCCCGTCCCCCCTGATCCATGCCCTGACCGATCGGACATCCGCAAGCACTTGGGGTCTTCAGGCGACGCGAGAGAAGCTGCGCTCGCGCCACCTGAAAGCCGACCAGGGCATGCCCGGCGATCAGAGGTTGTCGGACGTGGCCGGCCGCGCATCCCGGCCGACGGTTCCCATACCCTCCGTTTCGATCCGTGTCGCACCAACGGCGAAGTGTGCAATGCCTCGCCAATAACGCCAGTATCTATGGTCACAGAGTGGCCGTTCAGATGGACTGACGTGCATGGCTGCGAAATCGTCACTCGGATTGCCTCGCGCCCTGACCCACTGAGCCAGGGCGCCGGGTGCTCGGGCGGCGGAATCGTTATTCGGATTGCCGCGCAACGCGACGAGGAGACGAAACACGCAATACAAACAACTATAACGCTATGTTCGGCCAAGACTACGCTTACGACTGCGACGCGACCCACGTATGAACGCCTGCGCACAAGCGACGGCGCTGAGACGATGAAGACCGTCCGGCCCGTCGGCCCGGACAGCCGGGAGGTGACGGTGCCACTGAACAGCCTGCACTACACGATCGGTCCGGCCATCGCCGTCGCCGCCACCGCCGTACTCGTGGCGGTGTGCAGATGGGTCTTCACACCGACCCGGACGCGCGGTAACCCGGACGTCTCCCTCTACCACGCCGACTTCGGCATGCTGGTACCCATAGCAACACTACGCACACCATCGGAGGCGGACCGGATGCGCCAGCTCCTGCGTCAGCACGGGATCCGGTCGACCTCGGGCGCGGCGGCACTCGGTCCGATCCAGGTGAACGCCGACGGGAAGATCCGGCGCCACCACACCTCCGCATGGCACGTCATGGTGTTCCCCGAGGACTCCATGCGGGCCCGCGCGGTGGTGGCCGGCACGGAACGGGACTGGGCCTGAAGACCTCTCTGTCCGCCAGGTCCACGTCTGTTCAGCGACCTCCCGGGTCCGCACATCCCGCAAGCGACTCCCGCCGGATGTCCGCGCCGAGAACGCGCAACTGCTCGACGAAAGCGGCGTAGCCGCGGTCGATGTGGTGGACCTCGCTGACGCTGGTGGTCCCTTCCGCCACCAGACCGGCCAGCACAAGCCCGGCCCCCGCCCGGACGTCCGAGGCCACCACATGCGTGCCGACCAGGCGGTCACTGCGGCGTACCACGACATGGTGGCCGTCGGTACGCAGCTCCGCGCCGAGTTTGCGCAGCTCGCGGCAGAACACGAAGCGGCTGTCGAAGACGTTCTCGGTGATCAGGGAGACGCCTTCGCTGACCGCTTCCAGGGCGATGGTCTGTGGCAGGAGATCCGTCGGGAAACCCGGATAGGGCAGGGTCACCACGTCGATCGAACGCGGCGGACGGTCCGCCAGGACCCGGAAGCCGTCCGGCTGGGTGTCCACTGTGGCACCCGCCGTCGTCAGCTTGTCGAGCACGATCTCAAGGTGGTCGGCACGGCCACCCCGGATCATCACGTCACCACCGGTCATGAGCGCGCCGATGGCGAAAGTCCCGGCCACGATCCTGTCCGCGACGGTGCTGTGCGTGGTCGGCCGCAGTTCGTCAACTCCCTCGATGACCAGCGTGGACGTGCCCGCTCCGTCGAGATGCGCGCCCATCGACACGAGCATCGCGCACAGATCGGCGATCTCGGGCTCACGAGCGGCGTTGTCGATCACCGTGGTGCCCTTGGCGAGCACCCCGGCCATCAGCAGGTTCTCGGTGGCACCGACACTGGGGAAGTCCAGCCAGATCGATGCCCCCTGCAGGCGGCCGGACGAACGGGCCACCAGGATCCCGGCCTCGACGTCCACCACGGCTCCGAGCTTGGTCAGCCCGTTGACGTGCATGTCCAGCGCGCGTGCGCCGATGGCGTCCCCGCCCGGAAGCGCCACCCGTGCCTCACCGCACCGGGCGACAAGCGGCCCGAGCACCACGACCGACGCCCGGATCCGCCGGACGAGATCACCGTCAGCCGCGGCACCGGGCCTCGCCGGCACGTCGATCGACAGTGAGCCCTGGGAGGTGTCCCGCTCGACGGTTGCCCCGAGCACGCGCAGGACGTCGGCCATGACGGCCACGTCGAGAATGTCGGGTACCGCGCGAAGGGTCGTACGGCCATACGCCAACAGGCTCGCGGCCATCAGTTTGAGCACAGAGTTCTTCGCTCCCGGGACACGTACCTCGCCGGCCAGCCGATAGCCGCCCGTGGCGACGAACCGTTCCACGGGAGTCGATGCTATGGCCTTGCCAGCTGGTCTTCCGGGTCGGCCGGCCGGTGCGGCGAGGCCAGGTCGGCACACAGCGTCCCTGGCCTGATCGCTCCAGCAACGACTAACCGGCCCTGCCGGCAAAAGTCCTCGGATGGGTTCGGTTCGCCGCCGGAGGCCCTAAAACCCCTACCGACCATGCCTTCTCGCGCGCCCGGAGGCCCTAAGAACCCCTACAGTGTGGCAGCATGGCCATTCACCTGACCCGGATCTACACACGGACCGGGGACGACGGTACAACCGCACTCGGCGACATGTCCCGGGTTCGCAAGACCGACCCGCGACTGGCCGCATACGCGGACGTGGACGAGACGAACGCGGCCATCGGCGTGGCGCTGGCCCTCGGCGCGCTCGCCGAGGACGTCCGGGCGCTGCTGGCCCAGGTGCAGAACGACCTCTTCGATCTCGGCGCGGATCTGTGCACGCCGGTCGTGGACAACCCGGGATTCCCCCCGCTCCGGGTGAGCGAGGCCTACATCGACCGTCTGGAGGAGGCCTGCGACCGGTACAACGAGCACCTCCCCAAGCTGGATTCGTTCATCCTGCCGGGAGGCTCGGCCGGCGCCGCCCTGCTGCATGTCGCGCGGACGGTCACCCGCCGCGCGGAACGCTCCACCTGGGCGCTGATGGAGCACGATCCGGAGCGCACCAGCGCCCTGCCCGCTCGTTACCTCAACAGACTCTCCGATCTGCTGTTCATCCTCTCGCGCGTCGCCAACCCCGGCGGAGACGTGCTGTGGAAGCCGGGTGCCAACCGCTGAAGATGATCACAATGAAGGCGACGCGAAAATGATGATCGCGCTGCCTTGACCGGTGCAGCTGTCCCGAGGCCTGTCAGGAACCCGTCGACACGACCCCGTGTTCCACGAGGATGCTGACACCCTGCTTGGTCACTGACAGGAATCCGCCGTCGACATCGACGCTCAGGGTCTCTGCGCCGGTCTTCACCCGTACCTGACTGCCCGCGGCGAGGACCCCGAGCAGCGAGACGTGCCCGGTCAGCACCCCGATATCGCCTTCTGTGGTCCGTGCGACGACCATGTCGGCCTCCCCTGACCACACTTCACGTTCCGGCGAGAGGATCGCCACCCGCATCGGCATAGCGCTGCCGTCCTTCCCGCTGTCGTAGGCCCGCAGTCCTGCGGGCCGCATGCCCTCACAGTTCGTGAATCCTGGATCCGGACCTACCACGTCGCTTCGCGACGCGGCAGGAACCCCGGTATGCGCTCACCAACATCCAGGAGACAGGTCCTAGCGACCCTTGGGCCTCCGAGTGCGCGAAAAAAGCCATGATCGCGCACCCTTTGGCCTACTAGAGCGTCTCGGCTTTCTTCTCGGCGTCCTCGATCCCGCCGCACATGAAGAAGGCCTGTTCCGGAAGATGGTCATACTCACCCTCGGTCAGCTTCTTGAAGGACTTGATCGTCTCCTCGAGCGGAACGAACGTGCCCGGAATGCCGGTGAACTGCTCGGCGACGAAGAACGGCTGCGACAGGAAGCGCTGGATCCGCCGCGCCCGGTTGACAAGGATCTTGTCTTCTTCCGAAAGCTCGTCGATTCCGAGAATGGCGATGATGTCCTGCAAGTCCTTGTAACGCTGCAGGATCCGCTGCACCTCGCGCGCCACGTCGTAGTGTTCCTGGCCGAGGTAACGGGCGTCGAGGATGCGCGAGGTCGAGTCGAGTGGGTCGACAGCCGGGTAGATCCCCAGGTCGGAGATGGCCCGGGAGAGCACCGTGGTCGCGTCGAGGTGGGTGAACGTCGTGTGCGGCGCCGGGTCGGTAATGTCGTCCGCGGGCACGTAGATCGCCTGGAGGGATGTGATCGAGTGACCACGCGTAGAGGTGATCCGTTCCTGCAGGACACCCATCTCGTCAGCCAGGGTCGGCTGATAACCCACCGCGCTCGGCATACGTCCGAGCAGAGTGGAGACCTCCGAACCGGCCTGGGTGAACCGGAAGATGTTGTCGATGAACAGCAGCACGTCCTGCTTCTGGACATCGCGGAAGTACTCCGCCATGGTCAGCGCCGCGAGCGCGATCCGCAGGCGGGTGCCGGGCGGCTCGTCCATCTGGCCGAACACCAGCGCGGTGTCGTTGATGACGCCGGCCTCTGTCATCTCCAGGAACAGGTCGTTGCCCTCACGGGTCCGTTCGCCGACGCCGGCGAACACCGAGACACCGCTGAACTGCTTGGCAACACGGTTGATCATTTCCTGGATGACGACCGTCTTGCCGACACCCGCCCCACCGAACAAGCCGATCTTCCCACCACGTACGTAGGGCGCCAGCAGGTCGATGACCTTGATGCCGGTCGGGAACATCTCCGTCTTCGACTCGAGCTGGTCGAAGGCGGGTGCCTGTGCGTGGATCGGCATGCGCACATCCGCGTCGACGCTTGGGACGTCGAGCGGCTCGCCGAGTACGTTGAACACGTGTCCCCGGGTGGCGTTGCCGACGGGAACGGTGATCGGTGAGCCGGTATCGTGGACGGGCGCCCCGCGCACCAGACCGTCGGTCTGCTGCATGGAGATCGTCCGTACGGTGTTGTCACCGATGTGCTGCGCGACCTCAAGCGTGAGCGTCGCGGTCTGTCCGTTGATGGTGCGGTCAACGCGCAGCGCACGGTAGATCTCGGGGATCTCCTCGGGTGCGAACTCCACATCGACGACCGGGCCGATTACACGGGCGACCCGGCCGGTCCCAGGGGCCTTGCCCTCCGCCGCGGCGGGCGAGGTGGTGGTGACGGTCATGGCGTCCTCGGTTTCACTTATGCCCTGAAGTCGCCAGCGGCTCCACCAGGATGCCAGCGACTTCGAGCGGTTCACTTATGCCCCGAAATCACCGGCGGCTCTACCAGGATGCCAGCAACGTCAGGTTTGATTGATCTTCTTGGTGTGGCGGTCGTCGATGCCTATGGTTCCCTTGGACCTCCGGCGGCGCGGAAGGAACATGATCGCGCTGCCTTTGGCCGCTACACCCCTCGGGCCTCCGGCCGCGCGAAAAACCATGATCGCGCGGCCTTTGGCCGGCTAGGATGCCTGGGCGAGCGCGTTGGCGCCTCCGACAATTTCCGATATCTCCTGAGTGATCGCATCCTGGCGGGCAGCGTTAGCCTGACGGGTGTAAGTCTTGATCAGCTCACCGGCGTTGTCGGTCGCGGACTTCATCGCCCGCTGGCGTGCCGCCGACTCGGATGCCGCGGACTCCAGCAGGGCTGCGTACAGCCGGCTTTCCACATACCGCGGAAGCAGAGCGTCGAGCACTTCTTCGGCAGACGGTTCGAACTCGTACTGCGGGAGGGGACCTCCGGGTGGGGGCTCGGTGGTCTCCTCCAACACCAACGGGAGAATCCGGTGCGCAACCGGCCGCTGCGTCAGCGTGTTCACGTACTCGGTGAAGACCAGGTGGATCTCGTCCACGCCGGCTGCCTCACTAGATTCGACGAACCGCGCAATGAGCGCATCAGCGACTTCCTTGGCGTCGTCATAGCTCGGCTGCTCGGAGAAGCCGGTGAACTCCCCGGCCAGCTCCCTGCCCCGGAACCGGTAGTAGGTGACGGCCTTACGGCCGACCGCGTACACAACCGGCTCCTTGCCCTCGGATCGCAGCAGCTCCAGGAGCTCACCGGTCCGACGCAGCACGTTGGCGTTGTAACCACCAGCGAGACCACGGTCGCTGGTGACCACGAGAACCGCTGCGCGGCGAGCATCGGGGTGCTCGGTCGTCAGCGGGTGGCGGACCGTGGTCTGCGACGCAACCGACGAAATCACGCGCGTGATCTCGTCGGCGTACGGCCGGGACACGGCGACCCTGGCCTTGGCCTTCACGATTCGGGACGCGGCGATAAGCTCCATCGCCCGAGTGATCTTCTTGGTTGACTGTACCGAGCGGATGCGGCGCCGGTATTCGCGGAGCTGGCCGGCCACGTTCTCAGTCCTCGTCCCTCGGCTTCGGCTGGTGCACCTTGATCGCCTCATGCTCCACATCGGAGGGGTCGAGGCTGTCGGGCACCGGCTCGTTGACCAGGGGCTGACCACTCGACAACGTGAACTCGGTCTTGAACTTCGCGATCAGTTGCTCGAGCGCGGCGAGGGTGTCGTCGTCCAGCTTGCCGGTCTCGCGGATCGTCTTGAACAGCCCCGGCTGGGTCCGCTCGACGAAGTCGAGGAACTCGCTTTCGAACCTGCGGATGTCCGCGACCGGCACGTCATCGAGGTGACCGGTCGTACCCGCCCAGATCGACACGACCTCGCGCTCAACCGAGTACGGCTGGAACTGCGGCTGCTTGAGCAGTTCGACCATGCGCGCACCCCGATCGAGCTGAGCGCGCGACGCCTTGTCGAGATCGGAGCCGAAGGCCGAGAACGCCTCCAGCTCGCGGTACTGAGCAAGGTCCAGGCGAAGCCGGCCGGCAACGGCCTTCATCGCCTTGATCTGCGCGCTGCCACCCACCCGCGAAACCGAGGTACCCACGTTGATGGCCGGACGAACACCCTGGTTGAACAGGTCGGTCTCCAGGAAGATCTGCCCGTCGGTGATGGAGATGACGTTCGTCGGGATGTAGGCGGAGATGTCGTTGCCCTTGGTCTCGATGATCGGCAGACCGGTCAGCGACCCACCCCCGAGCTCGTTCGAGAGCTTCGCGCAACGCTCAAGAAGCCGGGAGTGCAGGTAGAAGACGTCACCAGGGTAGGCCTCACGACCCGGCGGGCGACGCAGCAGCAGCGAGATCGCCCGGTAGGCCTCGGCCTGCTTCGAGAGGTCGTCAAAGACGATCAGACCGTGTTGGCCGTTGTACATCCAGTGCTGGCCGATCGCGGAACCGGTGTAGGGCGCGAGGTACTTGAAACCGGCTGGCTGGTCGGCGGGAGCGGCGACAATGGTCGTATAGGCCAGCGCGCCGGTCTCCTCAAGGGTGTTGAGGACGTCCCGGATCGTCGACTTTTTCTGCCCGATCGCAACGTAGACGCACTTGACCTGGAGTTTCGGGTCCCCGGTCGCCCAGTTCTCGCGCTGGTTGATGATCGTGTCGAGGGCGACCGCGCTCTTACCGGTCTGCCGGTCGCCAATGATCAGCTGACGCTGGCCACGCCCGAT
>NZ_CAAAFO010000144.1:101270-107346 GCF_900634715.1 Candidatus Protofrankia californiensis
ATCGGGCGGCCCAGCGGGTCGACGACGCGCCCGAGGAAGCCGTCCCCGACCGGGACGGAGAGAATCTCGCCGGTCCGGCGAACCTCCTGGCCTTCCTCGATGTGCTCGGAGTCGCCCAGGATGACGCAGCCGATCTCGCCCACGTCGAGGTTCAGCGCCAGACCCAGTACGCCGCCGTGGAACTCCAGCAGTTCGTTGGTCATGGCGTGCGGCAGGCCCTCGACCCGCGCGATGCCGTCGCCTGCGACGACGACCCGGCCGACCTCCTCGCGCTCTCCGACGGATGCCTGGTAGGAGTCGACGTAGTCCCGGAGGGCGGCGCGGATTTCCTCCGGTCGGATGGAGAGCTCAGTCATCGCTTCGGTCCTTCAATAAATGGTGAGGGCACGTCCCGCAGGTCATGCGAGGTCTGGGCGTCCACGGCAGCGCTCTATCGGTGCAGCCGCCGGCGTGCGTCGGTGAGGCGACGGCTGACACTGCCGTCGACCACCTCGTCACCAACGCGCACGACAACGCCGCCCAGAACGGCTGGGTCGACGTCCACCTGGAGCTGCACATCACGGCCAAAATAGCGGCTGATCGCTGTCCGCAGCCGATAAATCTGATCGCCCGCGAGAGGAACAGCGGTAAGCACTACGGCAACCAGACGGTTACGCCGAGCCGCGGCGATTACGGTCAACTGCTCGAGCCGGCGTTCGAGGTCACCGTAGTGACGCTCAGCAACCGCACGCTGGATGAGACGGGCCGTTACGGGCCGGGCCTTCCCATCCAGCAGCCTGGCCACGAGTGCCTGCTTGGTCGGCACCGGGACAGCCGGGGCGCTCAGGGCCAGCGAGAGCTCCGGAGTCCGGTTGAGGATTCGCCCGAACCGGAACAACTCGTCCTCGACATCATCGAGCACATTCTCACGTTGCGCCTGAGCAAGCAGAGCCTCGACCCCAAGTTCCGACAACGCGCGTCGGAGGTCCAACGGTCGGGCCCAGCGTCCGGCAACCGCGACCTGCAGGACATCGAGAGCCTCTGCCGAGATCTTCTGATCGAGCAGCCTGGCCGCAAGGTCGGAGCGGGCCGATCCGGGTACTCCCGGATCGGCCAGCGCACGACGGACAACGGGCTCGCGGTCGAGCAGGTCCACAACCCCGTCGAAGTCGTCCGCGAGGCGAGCGAGGTCGACCGGATGACGGGACCGCGTCGTAACACCTGGCGGTGGGACCGCGGTCAGTTCGTCCAACCGAGCCCGTGCCGCCACCAGCGAACGGCGGCTGGATCCCTCCACGCCTCAGCCCCCCGGCCCGGCCGGCGCCGGAATCGCCGAGCCGTCCGGGCGCTCCAGACCCGCGATGAAGTCGTCGACGAGCTGACGCTGGCGGTCGTCCCGCTCCAGTTCGTAACCGACGATCTTCGTAGCGAGTTCGAGCGCGATGTCGCCGATTTCGCGCCGGATCTGAGCAACGACCTGGGACCGCTCCGCAGCGAGCTGCGCCTCGCCGCGGGCCTTGATCTCGGCGACCTCCTCGCCAGCCTGCGCACGCAAGGCCTCAAGAATCTGGCGCCCCTGCTCGCGAGCGTCCTGACGAATGCGTCCAGCCTCGTCCTGCGCTTCAGCGAGTTGCGCACGGTAGGTAGCGAGAAGTGCCTGTGCCTCCTGGTGGGCCTGCTCCGCGTGGGCGAGCCTGCCTTCGACTCGATCAGAGCGCTCGGCATAGACTCGCTTGATCTGGGGATAGATCCGCCAGAAGAAGAATCCGACGAGCAGACCGAACGCGATCCCACCGACGATCAACTCGGAAAGCGGCGGGAGGAGTACGTTCTCCTCGTGGTGTCCTTCTTCTTGGGCGATGACCTGGAGTGCGGAATACACGTGGTTTCCCTGACCCTCAGGTGAAGACGAACGGCACGACGAAGCCGATGAGCGCGAGCGCCTCGGCAAGAGCAAATCCGATCAGCATGTACCGGAAAGCAACCTGCTCAGCTTCCGGCTGCCGTGCGATGGCCTGGACACCCATACCGAAGATGAGGCCGATGGCAATGCCCGGACCAAGCGTCGCGATGCCGTAGGCAACGGTCCCGATGTTGCCGCTGATCGCTTCTTCCGCAGCCAGCACCAGGGTTCCATCCATGGTTCAATACATCCTTTTTCGATCGTTGCACCGGGACCGTCCACGGTGCGCGTGGGTCTGACTTAGGCCCGCGCCACCGCGGGCGATGTGGGTATCGGTGACGACTCGGAGCCCGCGTGTCCGACTGCGTGCTCGTCACCAGCGCCGTGGGACGTGATCGCGCCACCGATGTAGGCGGCCGTCAAGATCGTGAAAATGTACGCCTGAAGTACGTCGATCACGAACTCGAATGCAGTCAGGATGATTGCCGTGACCGCCGAGAGAAGCCCGAAGACAAAGGTCGGCTTGGGTAGCAGGTAGTCTGCACCGAGCGCGAAGATCAGCAGGAGCATGTGACCGGCGAACATGTTGGCGAACAACCGGACCGCCAGCGTGAAGGGCCGGACGATCATTGTGGACAGAAACTCGATCGGCGCCAGGATCACCTTCACGCCCAACGGCGCTTCGGGCGCCGGTACCAGCATCTCCTTGAAGTACGGACCAGCACCGTGTTCCTTGATTCCCACGTAGTTGTAGATCACAAACGTTATTCCCGCGAGCACCATCGGCAGGGCGATGCGTGATGTCGTCGGGAATTGGGCGACCGGAACGACGGCCATGACATTGGAGACGAGAATGAACATGAAGAGGATCGTCAGGTACGGGGTGAACTGGCGCCCGCGTTCCCCGATCACATCCCGGGCGATCTGGAGATCGACGAAGTCGTAGATCGACTCGCAGAAGTTCTGCAGACCCCGCGGAACGATCTGAGCACGGCGAAAACCGAGCCAGAGGATGAACCCGACGAACAGGGCCGTGAATATTGTCAAACCCGACCATTTGTTCATGTAGAAGTCGATCGGGCCGATCTGGACCTCGAACCAGCTTTCCGGCTTGAAGACCGCCGGAGTTGGCCCAACGAAGCCGTCGTCGGCCACGATGACCGATCCGTCCGGCACCACCGACACCTCCATGATCAAATTTGGTCGACGCGCAACCGTCGATCGTCCCTCAGCTGGATTGATCTAACCCTATATGGTTCGGTCCCGCAAAGCACACCGGTATGGCGAAAGATCAGCAGAGTACCGCACACCTCTCACCACACGACCGCCCGGACACCGTGACAGCTCAACACCCCCCGCCCGCGGCAGGAGAGACGCGAACCTCACCGATGAACCCGGCCCGCGGTAGCGATACTAGTCGGTCACGACGCTCGGAGGTGCCGACTCCCCGACGCTGGCACCCAACCTGCGCCGGTGCGTATATTTTAGATCATCCTACGTTTATCTGGCGTTTGGAATTTCCACTCGATTGCTGCGCTAGGTAATCATCCAGAAGCGCAGCGTATTTCAGTAGTGGCGACCAAAGCGATAAATAACGAGATACAGAGCGCCGCCCATGCCCACGATCACGCCGACCGGGAGGAACACGACCCCGGTACCCAGGAGCCGGTCGACCCCATAACCAACCAGTCCCCAGAAACCGCAGCCCGCGACAAGAGTCCCGACGATGCCCCAGGCTTCCCCGGACGGCGGGCCGGCGCGGCCCGGCGGCCTTCGACCAGATCGACTCATGGCACCCCCTCAGGGTCTTTTTCCTGGATCATCGTCCGGACACGGGTTATCCGCGCGGAACGACTTCGGGTCGTAGAACGGGATCCGCAATCGGAACGCCGACACCACTTCGGCACAACTCCACGCCAAGGCGCCGGCAAAAACCGACCATCCGAACACGGGCGGATCAATGGCTGAACCGCTGGAAGCTGCCACAAGCACAGCGCCGAGTGCGATCACCTGGATCGCGTAGACGCCCAGCGCCATCGGCAGGAGCATCCCCGTCGAACGCCTTCCAACCGCGACGAGCGCCACCTTCCCCGCTACGAAGAATGTGACGACCAGGACGAGACCGACTATCCCGGAGGCCACCCCGGAACCACCGTGTACGAACCAGCCGACTGCTCCGACGGGTACCGCAAGTGCCGTGTTGACCAGGATCCCGAGCCGAACCCCAGGCAGCGTGGGAGCCATCAGGCCTTCCGAGCGGCACGCTGACCGGCCAGCAACAGGACCAGCAGCCCGGCAAGACCGAGACCCACGACGGTGGCGAGGATGGGAAGCGGCCGCCGTGAAAAGGAAGCGGCCACCCCGCCGAAGCCGAGCAGTGCCGCCCAGAAGTACATGATGAGCACGGCTCGGACGTGGGATTTCCCGATTTCCAGCATCCGATGGTGCAAATGCATCTTGTCCGGGGCGAACGGTGACCGACCGGCACGTGTCCGGCGGACCACCGCCAGCCCCAGGTCGATGAAGGGCACGGCAAGCACCGCCAATGGGATGGCCAACGGGATCAGGGACGGCAGGGACCGGGACGGCCCGGCATATCCGCCGTAGGCTACCTGGCCCGTCACCGAGATCATGGATGCGGCGGAGAGCAGGCCGACCAGCATCGAGCCGGAATCCCCCATGAACAGTCTCGCCGGGTTGAAGTTGTGCGGTAGAAACCCCATGCACACGCCGGCCGTGACGGCGGCCAGCAACGCCGCCGGTGCGGCGCGGGAGAAGTGATTGATCACGGCGACCTCGTAGGCGAAGTAGAACGTGGCGCCCGCGGCGATGGCCGCAACCCCGGCGGCAAGACCGTCCAGCCCGTCGATGAAGTTCATGGCGTTGACCAGGATCACCGTGGCGAGGATCGACAGTGGCACGGCCGTCTCCGGTCCGAGACTGAAGGTCGTGTCACTGTCCGGATTCACCGCGAAGGACCACTGGATGCCCAGCAGTACCATTACCCCGGCGGCCGTGACCTGACCCGCAAGCTTCGTCACGGGATCCAGCGGCCACCGGTCGTCCACGACACCGAGCAGGCAGATCAGCGCACCGGCGACGAGTACCGCATGCGGTTCGGCCCAGTCCTGGGAGACCGCGGACAGGAACGGCAGCTGGTCAGCGACAAGCAGCCCGGCGGCAAGCCCGGCGAGCATGGCCAGACCGCCAAGCCGTGGAGTCGGCACGGCATGGACGTCGCGGTCGCGGACGCCCGCGACCGCGCCGACCCGGATCGCGAAACGCCGCGCCACAGGCGTGCACAGGAACGTGATCGCCGCCGACACCGCGAAAACGAGCAGATACTCCCGCAATCTTCTAACGCAATCTTCTAACGCATTTGCCGGGTCACCGCGGGTATGCGGGGTGCTTGGCCGTCAGGGCGGCAACACTCGTGGCCGCGTCGCCGGCAGCGTCGGGATCACTGACAACGCGGGCGATGAGCGCGGCGATGTCCTTCATCTCGCCTTCCTTCATGCCCTGGGTCGTCACTGCGGGAGTGCCCACCCGGATTCCGGAGGAGACCGCGGGTGGCTGCGGGTCGTACGGAATCGCATTCTTGTTCAGGGTGATCCGGGCGGCGTCACAGCGGGCCTCCGCCTCCTTGCCGGTGACCCCGAGAGCACGCAGGTCAAGCAGGGCGAGATGGGTGTCGGTTCCGCCGGCGACAGGCCGCACCCCCTCGGCGGCAAGCGCGTCCGCGAGCGCCTGGGCATTGCGGATCACCTGGTGGGCGTAGTCCTGGTAGGCGGGGGTCGCGGCCTCCCGCAACGCGACCGCCTTGGCCGCGACCGCGTGCATGAGCGGGCCGCCCTGGCTGAAGGGGAAGACCGCCTTGTCGATCCGCTGGGCGAGCTCCTCCCGGCAGAGGATCATCCCGCCCCGCGGGCCGCGCAGGACCTTGTGGGTGGTGAAGCTGACGACGTCGGCAAAGGGGACCGGACTCGGGATCGCCTTGCCCGCGACCAGGCCGATGAAGTGGGCGGCATCCACCATCAGCCACGCCCCGACCTCGTCCGCGATCGACCGGAAGGCTGCGAAATCGATCAGCCTCGGGTAGGCGGTGGCGCCACAAATGATCATTTTGGGCTGATGCTGGCGAGCGAGGTCGCGCACCTCGTCATAGTCGATCAGCTCGGTATCCTCACGAACGCC
>NZ_CAAAFO010000144.1:107439-112499 GCF_900634715.1 Candidatus Protofrankia californiensis
ACCGCGAAGTTGGCCTGGGCCCCCGAGTGCGGCTGTAGATTGGCGTGCTCGGCGCCGAAAAGCTCCTTCGCCCGGGCGATGCCGATCTCCTCCGCGCGGTCCACGACCTGGCATCCGCCGTAGTACCGGCGACCCGGATATCCCTCGGCGTACTTGTTCGACAACGTTGATCCAAGGGCCGCTAGCACTGCCGGCGAGGTGAAGTTCTCGCTGGCGATGAGCTGGAGTCCTCCTCGGAGCCGGTCCAGTTCGTCCAGGACGACGCCGGCGATCTCGGGATCCTCGGCACGGAGCTGGTCGAAGTCCGGGCCCCAGAACGGGGTGCTCATAAGCTGCCTCTCCTGCTGCGTCAGTTCACTGCGTCAGTTCACTGCGGCGGGTACCCGAAGCGACGGGAGAACCTCACGCAGCGCCGCCAGGTCGACGGCGCCGACCCGCAGCACGCGCGGGACGTCATCGGTGCAGTCGACGATCGTCGAGGCGACACCGACTGCGCAGGGCCCGCCGTCCAGGTACACCTCGACGGAATCACCAAGCTGGGCAACAGCGTCGTCCGCCGTGGTCGCCGGTGGCCGACCGCTGATGTTCGCGCTGGACACCGCCATCGGACCGGTCCGGCCGAGCAGTTCGATCGCCACCGGATGCAGCGGCATCCGTACCGCGACCGTGCCCCGCGCGTCACCGAGATCCCAGGTCAGCGACGGTGCGTGCCGCACGATCAGCGTGAGCCCGCCCGGCCAGAACGCTCGAACCAGGTCACGGACCTGCGAGGTCACCCGCTCCACCAGCCCGTCGAGGGTGCGCCACGAACCGACCAGCACAGGCACGGGCATCTCCGGCCCACGGCCTTTGGCCTCCAGCAGGGCCCGGACCGCGACCTGGTCGAAGGCGTCGGCCCCGATGCCGTACAGCGTGTCGGTGGGTAACACCACCAGTCCACCGTGCCGGACCGCACGGGTAGCTGCCTCGAGCCCGGCCGCGCGCGGTCCGGGGTCCGCGCAGTCGTAGCGTCTGCTCACCGCTCCTCCCCTACTACCCCCGGGCTCGGCGTACCCCGAACTCGGCGTGTCGCTGTGACGAACCGGTCCCGTCCAGTCAGATCCTGATGGCCGCGGACATCATCCCAGTAGCCGTGCGCCCGCAGCAGGGCAGGGGCCGCCGACCCGTGCCGGTCGGAATGCTCGATCACCAGCCGTCCACCGTCGCGGAGCAGGTCGACCGCTGCCTGCGCGACAGCGCGCACGCCGGCCAGGCCGTCCGGCCCGGCCCACAGGGCAGCGGGCGGATCATGCTCGCCGACCTCCGGTTCGATCCGGTCCCGCTCGTCGTCGCACAGGTACGGCGGGTTGCTCACCAGCAGGTCGACCCGGCCGAGCAGGTCCGTCAGCTCGTCGGCAACGGCCGGGACGGGCCCGGCGCCGGGGCCCGCGGGGTCCGGGCCGGCGGCCGGATCGGCCACGATGCGCTCACCCGGAACATCCGGCCGGGCCCGCGCAGATGAACCCCATGCGGAAAGGTCGATCCCCACGTCGGCGTGATGCACGGTCACGACCCTGCCGGTGAGCACGACATTACGCCTCGCCCACATCAGTGCGTCCGGGTCACTGTCGACAGCGTGCACCCGCGCGCCCGGCAGCTCGTCGGCGAGCGCAAGGGCGATCGCGCCGGAACCGGTGCACAGATCCACACAGATCGGCCTGTCCCACCCGGCCGCGCGAGCGGTGTCGATGGCCCACCCGACCACCATCTCGGTCTCCGGCCGGGGCACGAACACACCGTGACCAACAGCAAGGGTGAGATACCGGAATCCGACAGTGCCCACCAGGTGCTGCAAGGGCACTCTGGCAGCCCGGCGGGCCACCAGGTCGTGAAACCAGTCCCGGTCGGCCGGGGCCATCGTGCCCGTCAATGCCAGCCGCCAGCGGGGCTCCCCGGTGGCATGGGCGGCAAGCTGCTCGGCATCCGACCGGGGGCTGGCGACCCCCGCCGCGGACAGCACGGCGACCGCCTCGTCGATCTCAGCCCGCAGGTCCGGGCCAAGGTCGGTGCCCGGAGTCGAGCCTGGAGTGTGCGGGGGGTGTGCCGAACGTGTCCGTGAGCCTGTACGGGCGTCCCTGCCCAGGCGGGCCTTCCCGGCCGCGGCGGAGGTCACGTCACCGCCTCGGCCGAAAGCCTTGCCTGCAGATCCGCCGCAACCAGCGCGTTGAGGACGTCATCGAGCTCACCGTCGAGAACCTGGTCAAGGTTGTACGCCTTGTAGCCGACCCGGTGGTCACTGATCCGGTTCTCGGCGAAGTTGTAGGTACGGACGCGTTCGGAGCGGTCCACCGTGCGGACCTGACTTGCCCGCGCCGCCGACGCCTCGGCCTGCGCCCGTTCACGGGCTGCCGACAGCAGTCGGGCCCGCAGGATACGCAGGGCCGACTCCTTGTTCTGCAGCTGGCTCTTCTCGTTCTGGCAGGAGACGACCAGCCCGCTGGGCAGGTGGGTGATCCGCACAGCCGAATCCGTCGTGTTGACGCTCTGCCCTCCGGGACCGGAGGAGCGGTACACGTCGATCCGCAGGTCGTTGGGGTCGATGTCGACCTCGACATCCGCCGCCTCGGGCAGCACCAGGACACCGGCTGCCGAGGTGTGGATGCGGCCCGCCGACTCGGTGACCGGAACCCGCTGCACCCGGTGGACGCCGCCTTCGAAGCGCAACCGCCCGAAGACTCCTTCCGACGCCGCCCGGCCGGCCTTCACCGCCACGCTCACGTCTCGGTACCCGCCGAGGTCGCTGGGGTTCGCATCAAGGATCTCGGTCCGCCAGCCACGCCGTTCGGCGTAACGCAGGTACATCCGCAGAAGGTCACCGGCGAACAGGGCCGACTCCTCACCGCCCGCGCCCGCCTTGATCTCCAGAATCGCGTCCCGGGCATCGTCCGGGTCGACGGGCACCAGATGGGCGCGCAGCCGGTCCCGCAAAACCTCCTGCGCGGCCTCCAGTTCCGCGACCTCCACGCGGAACGAGGCGTCCTCGGCGGCGAACTCGCGGGCTGTCGCAAGATCCGCGGCGACCCGATCCAGCTCGCGGGCGGTCTCCACGGCCGGGGTCAGTTCCGCATACCGGCGACCGAGACTGCGTGCCAGCGTCGGGTCGGCGTGCACCGACGGATCGGCCAGACGACTCTCCAACTCGGCGTGCTCGGTGAGCAGAGCGTCGAGTGGAGTGGTCATTTCGGGTGTCTCCTGGTCCTGGGGCGTTCGATCAGCGAGCGGCGCCGGGTGTCACGAGCCGGACAGCGCTGTTCTCGGGCGCTCTCAACGTCGAACTGTAAGGCGCGACCGGGACGGCGCCCGTGCCGCCACCGGTACGGCACGGGCGCGTCAGCGCGCTACCTGGCTGTGCTTCCAGGCTTGTCGCCGGGACGGCGGCGACCGAAACGCCGTTCGAACTTCTCGACCCGGCCACCGACGTCAAGAATCTTCTGCTTGCCGGTGTAGAACGGATGGCACTGTGAGCACACCTCTGCGTTGATCACGCTGTCCGACTTGGTGCTACGGGTCGTGAACGTGGAACCACAGGTACAGATGACCGTGGTCTCCTGGTACGTCGGATGAATGTCAGCCCTCATGATCCTTCTTCCCGAAGTGGCCGCCGGGTCGCCCTACCCTGCGAACGAGGGCGTGAACCGGTGCCGGGTGTCGACGGTCCAGTCTGCCAGAGTCGGGCGCGCCCCCGGACGGGCGCCGCACGAGCACCGCAGAGGCCGTGCGCGATCAGTCCTGTCCCGGCGTGGTCTTCGCGATCTGCATCAGGAACTCGTAGTTCGTCCGCGTCTGCTTCAACCTGTCCAGCAGAAGATCCAACGCCTGCTGGGACTCCAGGGTGTGCAGGACTCGGCGCAGCTTATGCATGATCACGATCTCGTCGGGCGCGAGCAGGATCTCCTCCCGGCGGGTTCCGGAGGGGTTGACGTCGATCGCAGGGAAGACCCGCTTGTCGGCGATCTTACGGTCGAGCTTGAGCTCGGCGTTGCCGGTGCCCTTGAACTCCTCGAAGATCACCGTGTCCATCGTCGAGCCCGTCTCCACCAGAGCCGTGGCGATGATGGTCAACGACCCGCCGTTCTCGATGTTCCTGGCGGCACCGAGGAACCGCTTCGGCGGGTAGAGCGCGGTGGAGTCCACACCACCGGAGAGGATCCGGCCGGACGCCGGTGCGGCCAGGTTGTACGCCCGGCCGAGACGGGTGATCGAGTCGAGCAGCACGATGACGTCCTCACCCAGCTCCACCAGCCTCTTGGCTCGTTCGATAGACAGCTCGGCGACGCTGGTGTGGTCCGACGGCGGCCGGTCGAACGTCGAGGCGATCACCTCGCCCTTGACCGACCGCTGCATGTCGGTCACCTCTTCAGGGCGTTCGTCGACGAGAACGACCATCAGGTGGCATTCCGGGTTGTTCGTGGTGATCGCATTCGCGATGGCCTGCAGCACCATCGTCTTGCCCGCCTTGGGCGGGCTGACAATCAGCGCGCGCTGGCCCTTTCCGAGCGGCATCACCAGGTCGATGACCCGGGTCGTCAGCAGCTGTGGTTCGGTCTCCAGGCGCAACCGCTCCTGCGGGTAGAGCGGAGTGAGCTTGGTGAACTCGGGACGGTTGCGCGCCTCGTCCGGCTCAAGTCCGTTGACCGTGTCCAGCCGGACCAGCGCGTTGTACTTGTCCCGCCGCTGCTCGCCCTCCTGTGGTGCCCGGACGACCCCGGTGATCGCGTCTCCGCGGCGCAGGCCGTGCCTGCGAACCTGGGCAAGGCTCACGTAGACGTCGGTCGGGCCGGTCAGGTAGCCACTGGTGCGCACGAACGCGTAGTTGTCGAGGACGTCGAGGATGCCGGCAACCGGCACGAGCACGTCGTCCTCGCGGACCACCGGCTCGGCCTCGGTGAATCCACCACCCTGGCGGCCACGGTTACGGCCGCGCTCACGGAAGCGACCGCGGTTACGCCGGTTTCCCCCACCGAAGTCGTCGTCACGGCCCGAGTCACTCCGGTCGGACTGGCTCCGCTCGGACTGACCCC
>NZ_CAAAFO010000144.1:112888-115064 GCF_900634715.1 Candidatus Protofrankia californiensis
GACTGACCCCGCTCAGACTGACCCCGCCCCTGACGGTCGCTGGCCGAGCGCTCACCCTGCTGGCGTCCCTGACGCTCACCGAGCGCAGGACGATCAGTCGACGACCGGTCGCTGTCAGACTGCTGACGGTCACGCCTGTCCTCGCGGGTCCGGACGCTTCCGTTCTCCGACACCCGGGGGACGCCGGCCGGCTCGGCCACCAGCGTCTCCGCCGACACGCTGGTCACCGGCGTGTCGGGTGCGCTGGGCAGCGGCGCGGCAGGTGCGCTGTCCGTCGTGGCCGCGGACGGCACCGCGGCGGCTTCCTGCGTGCCGGAGGCCCGCGTGCCCTCGGCGCCGTTCGTGGAATCGGGAACGATCACGCTACCTGACTGCTTGCGCCCGGGGCCGGGCAGGACGTCGGTCAGGGTCGCCTGCTCAGCTGCGGAGATGGACGGACTTCCCGACACGCGGGAGGCGGCACGGCGGCTGCGTCCACGTGCGGTTGCTTCAGCTGGCACGGCCGCGCCGGCGGCACCGGAGGCCTGCACAGCGTCGGCCACCTGCATGGTCGGTTCCGGCTTCGTGGCGGGAGCAGCGGCCGCTGGAGATGTTGCAGCCGGCGCATCGCTCTCGCTCACGCCGCTGGGAGCCTGCACGTTCTGGATGGCCGCGATGAGCTGCCCCTTTCGCAGGCGTCCCACACCCTGGATACCCAACGAAGTTGCCATGGCCTGCAACTCCGGTAGGAGCATGGCCGAAAGGCCGGTGCCTGAGCGCCGGCGTCGCGTGGAGCCGGTGTCCACGGACGACATCGGTGTCTGGGACTCCGCGGACTCACGTGCGCTGTCCGGCAGCACGTCGGTGGTGTCGCTCAAGATGTTCCTTCCCTGAAGGGACCGGCTTACGGAAGCCGGGTGATACTTGTTGACCTTCTTCGCCTGGGCATCCCATGGAAACGATGTTCAGCGCCGGTGGGCAAGCAGAGCGCCCGTGGACGGCGCCAACGGCTGAGTACCGCGTGCGAACTCGTCTGTCCCGCTGAGGACTTAACCGGTGCTGGCCGAGGCTTCGATGACGAGGCTGAGGCACCAAGTCCGGTACCGGGTTCCGGCTACGAGGAGCCGGTGGCACCGGCGGGCGAGCACGCGCCGCGGCAGCAGCGAGTGCAGTCATCAGACTATCCAGACGCAGTCACCTGGGCAACATCCTTGGAGCCGTATTGCTTCGGAGTCCTCCGTTTCCCACCCGGGCCGGGGCTATTTCAGCTGGCGTGTCGCGCTCGCGAAGACCGTCCACCGGACTTGTGGGGCATGTCGGGCAGGTATGCCCGCGGGAGACACCCGCACGCCCGCCCACCGGCCGACACCTGCCTCGGACAGCGCCGACGGCCGGTGTCGCCGTCAGCCGGCGACGACCTCGACCTGCGCCCCATCCCGGTCGACGGGCAGGTCGAGCACGCTGAAGTCGCTCCCGGCGCATTCACGCGCAACAGCAGCCTGGTCCCGGTCGACGGCCAGGGCCAGTACCGTTGGTCCGGAACCCGACAGGACAGCTGCCAACCCCGCCGCCCGCAACCGGGCGAGCAGATCACGGGTCTCAGGCATGGACGGCAGACGATAGGGCTGGTGCAGCCGGTCGTCGGCGGCCGCCAGCAGCGCATCCTGCCAGGACACAGCGCCCGGCCGGACGTGCTGATTCCCGGCAGGCCGATTGTTGACAGGCTGGGCGTAATCATTCCGATTGTCGCAACACTGGTACCCGCCCACCGGGCCAAAAGCAGCGCCATCGTGATTTTCCGGCACTCGGAGTCCCGGGGAGGCTGTCGCACAGGCACAGGCGCCGTCGGGCCGGGCCCGCAGCGTCCCCGACATCACCATCGCCAGCAGCGCGGCACGCCCGGCGTTCATCGCCGCGTCCGCGTGGGACACTCCCGCCGGCAGAGCCACCCGTGACTGTGCCGTCAGCTGACGGCGGGCGGGAACGAACACGACCGGCCGCAGGTCGTCGGGGGGATCGGTACGGGCCACCCGCGGCGGACCGTCGGTGCCGTACCAGGCGACGGTGAAGCCGCCGTAGAGGGCGGCTGCGACGTTGTCCGGATGCCCTTCGATCCCGCAGGCGAGCGCGAAGACCTCCGGGATACTCGGACAGCCTTCGCCCAGAGCGCTCGCAGCCAGTAGGCCGGCCACGATCG
>NZ_CAAAFO010000144.1:115612-119657 GCF_900634715.1 Candidatus Protofrankia californiensis
CGGTGCCGGACGACTCACGACCGCTGCAGGTCGAGGGCAGCGGCCGCGGCTGCCACCGTCGCCGGTATGGTCACCGGCTTGGCCGCCCCGCTGATCGCCCATTCGGGGTCCTTCAACCCGTTGCCCGTCACGGTGCACACCACCCGCTCGCCGGCCTCGATCAGGCCTGCGGCCCGCGTCTGCAGCAGCCCGGCGACGCTCGCCGCGCTGGAGGGCTCGACGAAGACGCCTTCCCGGTGCGCGAGGAGTCGGTAAGCCGAAAGGATCTGGCGGTCGGTCACCGCGTCGATCCCGCCGCCGGAGGCGTCCCGGGCCTGCAGGGCGAAGTCCCACGACGCGGGGTTACCGATCCGGATCGCCGTGGCGATCGTCTGCGGCCGGGTCACCACGCTTCCGCGCACGATGGGAGCGGCACCGGCCGCCTGGAAACCGTGCATGCGAGGCCGCCCGGCGCCGTCCCGTGCGTCCTCCTCGACGTAGCCACGCCAGTAGGCTGTGATATTCCCCGCATTCCCGACCGGCAGGCAGTGGACGTCGGGTGCCGAGCCCAGATCCTCGACGATCTCGAAAGCGGCGGTCTTCTGCCCCTCCAGGCGAAACGGGTTCACCGAGTTGACAAGGGTGACCGGGAAGGTATCAGCAAGATCACGAGCGACCCGCAGGCAGTCGTCGAAGGAACCGTCGAGCTGCAGCAGGCGGGCCCCGTGGACGAGCGCCTGCGCCAGCTTCCCCAGAGCGATCTTGCCGTTTGGCACCAGAACGGCACAGGTGAGCCCCGCCCGGGCGGCGTACGCGGCAGCGCTGGCACTGGTGTTGCCCGTGGAGGCGCAGATCACCGCCTGCGAACCCGCCTCGACCGCACGGCTGATGGCCATCGTCATCCCGCGGTCCTTGAACGAACCGGTCGGGTTGGCGCCCTCAACCTTGAGATGAACGTCACACCCGGTCAGTTCGGACAGGTGAGCCGCGGGCAGCAGGGGGGTCCCGCCCTCCCGGAGGGAGACGACCGGCGTGTCCGGGGAGACCGGGAGCCGATCGCGGTACTCCTCGATCACTCCGCGCCACACCCGCCGTGCCCCGGCAGTCCGGGGCGCCCCAGCAGCCTGCGCTCCCCCGACAGCGGCGTCCACGCCCGGTCCGGCCGTCATGGCTGCGTGCGCCGCCATGCCTGCCCGTGCCGTTGCCGGCGATGTCGCTTCATGCGATGTTGTCGTCACAGCTCGCCCCCCTCGACCCGCATCACGCTCGCGACCGCGCGCACGACGTCCAGTTCCCGCAGCTCCTCGACGGTCGCGGACAGGGCCGCGTCGGTAGCCGCATGTGTGATCAGGACGAGACTCGCATCGTCACCGTGACCGTCCTGGCGAACACTCTGTATGGACACGTCCTGGCGCGCGAACGCGGCAGCGACCGAGGCGAGCACCCCAGTCTTGTCCGTCACGTCCAGATTGATGTGGTAACGCGTCACGGTCGCGCCCATCGGCAGGACCGGCAGGTCCGCGTATGCGGACTCCCCCGGGCCCCGCCGCCCGGCCAGACGGTTGCGCGCCACCGCGACCAGGTCGCCCAGCACCGCGGACGCCGTGGGCGAACCGCCGGCCCCGCGACCATAGAACATCAGCTGGCCGGCTGCCTCCGCCTCGACGAACACGGCGTTGAACGCGTCCCGGACCGCCGCGAGCGGATGCGCCCGCGGGATCATCGCCGGATGCACGCGCACGCTCACTCCGGGTGCGTCCGGTGACCGTTCGGCGATGGCGAGCGCCTTCACCGTACAGCCCATGGCGCGGGCGCTGCCGATGTCCGCGGCGGTGACGTCGCCGATTCCCTCCCGGTGGACGTCGTCCAGGGTCACCCGGGTGTGGAACGCGAGCTGCGCGATGATCGCCGCCTTTGCCGCGGCGTCGAAACCGTCGATGTCCGCGCTGGGGTCGGCCTCGGCGTATCCGAGCGCGGTCGCCTCCTCGAGCGCCTCGGTGAACCCGGCACCGGTCTCGTCCATCCGGGTGAGGATGTAGTTGGTGGTGCCGTTGACGATGCCGAGCACCCGGCGGACCCGGTCACCGGCAAGGCTTTCCCGCAGCGGACGCAGGAGCGGGATCGCGCCGGCAACCGCCGCCTCGTAATACAGGTCCACACCGTGCGCGGCAGCCGCGTCGTAGAGCGCGGCACCATGGGTGGCCAGCAACGCCTTGTTCGCCGTCACCACCGACTTTCCCGCGCGCAGCGCCGCGAGCAGCCAACTGCGGGCCGGTTCGATGCCGCCGACCACCTCCACGACGATGTCGACGTCGTCCCGGGTCGCCAGACGTTCCGCGTCCCCGGTGAAAATGGCCGGGTCGACCGGGAGGTCTCGGACGACGGAGGGACGGCGGACAGCCACGCCGGCCAGCTCCAGGGGCGCGCCCACGCGGGCGGCAAGGTCCTCGGCATGGGTGTGCAGGAGCCGGATGACGTCACCGCCGACCACACCACACCCCAGCAGCGCAATCCTCATCATCGCCGGTTCCTCATCGCGGATTCCTCAACCATGGATTGCTCACCGTGCGCCCGTCCCGTCCTCGTCACCGACGCCGGGACCCGTGACGCCGCCGACGCCGTTGTCGGCGTCGGCGTCGTCGACGTCGACGTCGAGGCGCAGCAGGTCGGCCTCGGTCTCCCGGCGGACGATCACCCGGGCCCGCCCGGCACGGACCGCGACGACCGGCGGCCGGGGAACATGGTTGTAGTTGCTCGCCATGGACCGGTGGTACGCCCCGCTCGCCGGCACCGCGACAAGGTCCCCGGGCCGGACGTCAGCCGGCAGCGAAACGTCGTGCGCGACCACGTCGCCGGACTCGCAGTGCTTACCGACCAGCGTCACCACATGCGGCGCGGACGAGCTGCGTCGCGACACCAGCCGGGCGGTGTAACGCGCGTCATACAGGGCGGTGCGGATGTTGTCGCTCATCCCGCCGTCGACGCTGACATAGGTACGCAGTCCGGGCAGCTCCTTGACCGTTCCCACCTCGTACAACGTGATCGCGGTCGGGCCGATGATCGCCCGACCGGGTTCGACCGCCAGCCGGGGGACGGCCAGACCGGCCGCAGCGCATTCCTTCCCGACGATCGTACGGAGCCGGTCGGCGACATCGGCGACGTCCAGCGGCGCGTCCTCACCGGTGTAGGCGATACCCAGGCCGCCGCCCAGGTCGAGTTCGGGTGGTTCGACCCCGTGCGCGTCGCGGACGGCGGCCAACAGTCCCACCATCCGGTGCGCGGCCAGCCCGAAACCGGCGGTGTCGAATATCTGCGAGCCGATGTGGGCGTGCGTTCCGGCGAGTTCGAGATGGTTGGACGCGGCCAGCACCCGCCTGATCGCCTCGGCCGCGGCACCGCTGGCCAGCGAGAAGCCGAACTTCTGGTCCTCCTGCCCGGTGGCCACGTAGTGGTGGGTGTGGGCCTCCACCCCGGGCGTGACCCGCACGAACACCCGCTGGCGGACACCTGCCCGCGCCGCCACCTCGATCAGACGGGAGATCTCCACGAACGAGTCGACGACGATCCGCCCGACCCCGTAGGCGACCGCGCGCCGCAGCTCGGCGGTGGACTTGTTGTTGCCGTGGAAAAGCAGCCGTTCGGGCGGAAAGCCCACCGCCTGGGCCACCGCCAGCTCACCGCCGGTACAGACGTCCAGCGAGAGCCCCTCCTGCGCCACCCAACGCGCGATCGAGCGGCACAACAGCGCCTTTCCGGCGTAGTAGACGTCACCCTCGGCGAAAGCCGTCCGCCATGCTCGGGCGCGCGCCCGGAAGTCCTCCTCGTCCAGGACGTAGGCGGGAGTGGCGAACTGCGCCGCAAGCGCGTCCACCCGCAGCCCACCGACCCGCAGGACACCGTCGGCGTCCAGGGCCGCCGACGCCGGCCAGAGCCCGTCCTCCAGCGGTTCCAGAGCGTCCTGACCGGCCCCGGTCTCGTGACCGGCCCCGATCGTCTCGCCCCGTTGCGCCACGGACCGGGCCGGCTCGGGCGGTACCCCGGGCAGGCAGTCCGTAGGCGACGTGCC
>NZ_CAAAFO010000144.1:119715-123389 GCF_900634715.1 Candidatus Protofrankia californiensis
GCCGCCGGCGGGTGCCGGAAGGCAGACAGGTGAAGGAACCTGGTCACGCACGACAGTCACATCCTCGTCGGAGCCGACACACCCAGCAGCCGGAGGCCACCGGCGAGCACGATCCGGGTCGCGTCGGCCAGCAGCAGCCGCGCCCCGGTGAGCGCCCCTGCTGCCTCGTCCCCCTGTGGCAGCACCCTGCATGCCTCGTGGAAACGATGGTAGGTACCGACGAGCTCCTCGAGGTAGCGCGCGACCCGGTACGGCTCTCGCAGCTCGGCCGCGGTTTCAACGACCCTCTGCAACTCACCCAGCGCCCGCAACAGGTCACCCTCACGCGGGTGGGTCAGCAGTGACACGTCCGCGCCCTCGACGTCCACACCCAGCCCCAGCTGCCTGGCGTTACGCAGCAGCAGGCAGATCCACGCATGAGTGTACTGGACGCGGAAAACCGGATTGTCGTTGGTCCGCCTGGCAATGACGTCCAGGTCGAGCGTGCCGGCGGCGCCCGGTGGGGTGCGGACGAGCGAATAACGGACGGCGTCCATCCCGACCGCGTCCACCAGATCGGAAATCGAACCGAATTTCTTGCCCACGCGTACCGCAGGTGCGTCGTCCGCGAGTGCCCGGTCCGCAGGTGCGTTGTCCGCGGAGAAGTCCCGCAACCCCGGACCGACCCGAAACACCGTTCTGGCAATTCCGCCGGCAGAGGCTTCGCCGGCGTGGATTCCGCCGGCATAATCGGCGCGGTGACCGCCGGCCGATGCGAGCAGGCCGCGGGCTGCCGCGAGGACCAAAGCTTCGAACCGGTCGACCTGTACGCCTGCTTCATCGGCATCGCATGCGTTTCCCGTGGCCTGCATGGTTTCGGCGTCGCGCGTGCTTCCGGCGGCCCCGGCGGTTTCGGCATCGCATGTGCTTTTGGTAATTGCGGCATCGCATCCGGTTCCAGCGGCACGGTCGGCGCCGAGCAGCCGGGCCAGCGCGTCCTCCACGGCCGCCTGACGCGCCGAGGCAACAGTCACCGGACCAGTCGGGGTCGCGCGCACGCACTCGACGCTCATCCACCCACCCACACCTGCCCGACTCCGGCCGAAAACAGCGCGACCATCGCTTGTCCCGGGCCGCCGGGGACCCACAGTCGATCTCCGTACGTAGTCGTCGCCCGCCCGCGCGACCGTCCGGGCGATCTCGCCGAGGGCGTCGCCCGCCAACCGGATGTTGAGGAAGCCGCCTCCGGCGACGTCGACGCCGGCCACCGCCGGGTCCCGGCGGAGCCGGACCGCGACCGCCTCCGCGACCTCCCGGGATGGCCGCCGCGCCGAGCGGGCAAGCTGAAGAGCAAGCGGTGTGGCGTAGTCACCATGGTCGACGACCTTGGAACATTCGACCGGCACCACCGCGGGAACCACCACGTCGAGCTCATCGTCCGCGACAAGATCGCAGACGATGGCCCTGAGGGTCTCAGCGAGATCGGCCGGGGTCATGGCGTGATGCTATCGGCGCAGGACGCGTGAACCGACCGGCGTCGCTATCGGTAGCCGTCCGCCGAGGGCTTTCCCGAAGACGACACTCCCACCGGCCCGCACCGAAATCGGCTCCCCGCCCGGCAAAGGACTCAAGCCCGCACACCAGAGGTGTAGCAGACAGGTAACGGACAAGCGATGCCGGTCCGACCGATTCAACAGATCCGACACGTCCAAACAGATCCGTCGGGCCAGAGGGGCCTGACCGGTTCAGACCGGCTGGCCGCGACCGGCGGCAAGCCGGCGCACAACCCCGATCAGTTCGTCTGGGTCGAAGGGTTTGGTGAGGTAGTAGTCCACCCCGAGGCGTTCCCCGCGTCTGAGGTCGGCGGCCTGAGCACGCGCGGACAGAAGGATCACCGCGATGTCCGCCGTAGCAGGATCCTCGCGCAGGCGGGCGACCACGTCCCATCCGTCCAGATGCGGCATCATGACGTCCAACGTGATCACATGTGGTGCGACAGCCCGCACCCGCTCGAGACAGTCGAACCCGTCGATCGCGGTGTACACGTCGAAGCCTTCCAGCTCGAGGTTGACCACCACAAGCTGACGGATCACCGCGTCGTCGTCGACGACGAGGACGCGCGGGGCTTCGCAGTACACATCCGGAGCTTACGGCGACCTGGCCGGATGACCACCCCTACGAGCCTGGTACGGTAAGACTCGTTGCCCTAGAGCCCCCGTAGCTCAGGGGATAGAGCACTGCCCTCCGGAGGCAGGTGCGCAGGTTCGAATCCTGCCGGGGGCACTCCAAGCAGATGCGTGACTACCGAATGTTACTATTCGGATGGTTCGGCAGCCATTGCCACTAAAACTCAGCCGAATCGATTCAGGAGATGAAGATCGAACGGCTGGAACAGCGCATCCAGGAACTGGATACCAGTCTGGACGACACGACACGCGCCTACGAGATAGGCGGCGACCAGGTCGTGGAGAGGTCGGGAAGTATTCGTACCGTTGGCGCGAGCACCCACGTCTGAACGTCGGCGACCGCGTGCTCCTACCCGAGAACCGGCTAAGCGGGGTGAAGCACGGACACGGCGCCTTCGAAGGCGCCGTCACCAAGCTGGGTTCGACCTATCACGGCGATCTCTCATACATTGTCGGCCGGGTCCCTCCCGAATGACGGGCCGTCAGCGCGGGCACGTCCGCACCAAACGGACTCGCAGATCGAAAGCTCCTCGGCCCCACTTATGTTATGTATCGCAGTCGCCGTTTCGTCACCCAGATCGGACAAAGATCCCGGGTTGAGCCGCACAGGTTTGAATCCGGATTCCCGGGGTCCACATCGGGCCGGTCGGTCGCGTTGCTCGCCAGTCCGTTGACATCCGTGGGTCAGCGGCCGGAGAACTTGGGCTCACGCCATCACGCTGATGTCGGCGGCGAGCGCCAGGCATGCCCCGGCGCCGATTGCCGGGCCGTGCACAGCCTCGATCACCGGCTGGGGCAGGTTGAGCAGGGCAAGGAACGCCGGGTGGAAGCGCCGACGGAGCGCGCCTCGAAGATCATCGAGTCCGGTGCTCAGGGTCGGGAACCCGGCGACCAGATCCGCGCCCGCACAGAAGGCGCTGCCCTGGCCGGTCAGCACGACGGTATGGACGTCCGCGGCCTTCCAGGTCGGAAAATGCCTCCGCCAGGCCGTCGCCCAACGTGTCGTCCCAGGCGTTGCGCGCGTGGGGCCTGGACAGTTCCACTGTTGCGATACCGTCCTGGACAAGAATATTAACCGAATCATTCGTCATGTTTATGGTCATACTATAATTGAGCCCCGGGATCAGCCCCTCGAAGGCAGCCTCGACCTCAGCGCGGACGACACGAAGGGCGTTCTCATGGCGCCTCTCGACGTGGAGAGTCCGCAGGGGCTGCGGGCGACCGGCCCCCCAACCACATGGTCGTCGGTGACGTCCCGAACCGTCCGGTGTGGAGCCGGCCGTCCCGGCGAGGATGCGACCGTCGGCCAGGAGAGGGCATACGGTAACCCTGCGCTCACCAGCGCCCACCTACCGGTAGGCCAACGACACCTCGAACCGCGTTGCCCACGCGCTGCCGGCCGCGGGACCGCGGCGCAGTGACGGAGCCGGGTCCTGACGGCCCGTACGCCTCTCCAAGGCCGCATAGCGTCCACTTCGCCGGGTCCGGGTCGTGACAGGGCTCCAGCAT
>NZ_CAAAFO010000145.1:0-6129 GCF_900634715.1 Candidatus Protofrankia californiensis
TTCCATCACGTGGGCCTGCTCCGGATTCGCCGGCAGCGGGAACAGTGGTTCCGCGCCCAGTTCGATGCCGCTTCGCATTCCGCCGGCGGCCAGCCACGCCAGGCGTTCGTCGGCCTCCAACGTCTCGACCAGTTGCACCAGGCCGAGCGGAGGCGGGTTGTCGCCGCGCAGCGCGTCCAGCATCTGGTCGTAGTAGTTCAGCAGCGCCGCCCGGCCGCGGGTACGCAGCACCAGTGCCGGAGCGAAGGTCACCTGTGGGCGTGGGCCGGGTTGCGCCACCGGACGCCAGGACGGCGAGTAACCGTCGGTGGACACGTCCACGGCAAGGGTCAGCCAGTCACGCAGTACCCGCTCGTCATCGGAGCCGAGGGGGACCGCGGCGCGGCCGTGCAGCCGCTCGTGCAGCGCGTTGGTCCGTTCCGGCCGGAACGCCTCCACCCCGTCAAGCAGGCTCCCGTCCTCCAGCCGGGTCGCGGCCTCGGCGGGCAGACGCAGGCGGATGGCGGAGGTGGCCGTGTCGATCTCCACCAGCAGCCTCGTCGCGAGCAGGTGATGGTGGACCCCGATGGTCGTGGGCCGCGGGCCGGGCGCTGTGGACGAGCCGGCCGCGGGCGGGCCGCCTGTGGACGGGCCGGGCGCTGTGGACGGGCGCGCCGCGGACCCCGGTGCCGGGACCTGCCAGGACAGCAGACCTGTGCAGAGCACCAGCTCGAGCGCGTCACCCTCCTGCGCCAGGCGCTGCGCCACCGCGTGCAGGACGTTGTGCAGGGTCCGCCGTTCTGCGTCCGCACGGGCCCTGACCGCCCAGATCCGCCAGGTCGGCAGCCACTCGGAGTAGGCGGCCTGGACGTCGGGTGCGTCCGCGAGCCGGATGGTTTCGGTGATCTCGCGCTGGATGCCGTCCGGTCGGAGTTCGACACGTGTCCGTGGGCCGATCTCGCGCAACGGCGGGAACTCGTCAGGCGGCTCTCCCGGCTCGGTCATGACAACCCAGCCGGTCAGCAGGTCGGGCAGCGCGGGTGGCGGCGGCAGGGCCGCCGCGGCGGGTGCGCACAACAGCACCTCGTCGGCGCCGGCCTGTTCGAACAGGGACAGGCCGTCCGGGAGGTCGTCGAGCCACAGCACGGCAGGGTGGTCGTCGACCATGGTGATCCGCGGAGCCTGGCACAGGGCGATCTCCCGCAGGAACCGGACCAGGCGGTGACACCGGTCGCTCAGCGCGGCATGGCGCTGACTGTCGCGACGGTGCTCCTCGCCATGGCGTTCTTTGCCGTGGCGCTCCTCGCCGTGTTGCTCCTTGTCACGGTTCCCGTCGCGATGGTGCAGCTCGCGAACTGCCGTTTGTTCGGTCATAGTCCTCTCCGGACGGCGACGCGGCAGCCCCCGCGGGCTCCCTCCGATGGCCGGATGCGCACAGCGGCGGACACAGCCCGTTGCAGCAATGCTCATAATGACCCGTCCGGATGGGACGCGGTCATGCCGGGTCATGCTCCGGGCGCCGTCCATGGGACCCGGGCCTTCCGCCGGCGCGGAAGGAGCATGATCATGCCGCCTTCGGTCCTTCAGGTGGTGACCCAGATCGGCATGCGGTGACCCAGCTCGGCAGGTGGTGACCCGCCCCGGCGGGCAGTAACCCCGGCTCGGCAGGCCGCCGTGTGTACGCGTGCGCGGATGCGACAACATACGCATCTGTGAGCTCACGGTTTCTCGCGGACCTGCACATCCACTCCAAGTACTCACGGGCCTGTAGCCGTGACTGCGACCTGGAGCACCTTGCCTGGTGGGCGGCGCGCAAGGGGATCCGGGTGATCGGAACCGGCGACTTCACCCACCCCGCCTGGACGCAGGAGATCGCCACCAAGCTCGTGCCGGCCGAACCCGGCCTGTTCCGGCTGCGTCCCGATCTCGAAGCGGACGTGCTGCGGACCCTGCCCGCCTCCTGCCGGGTGGCGACCCGGTTCATGCTGTCCACGGAGATCTCCACGATCTACAAGCGGGGGGAGCGGACCCGCAAGGTCCACCACCTCCTCTACGCCCCGAGTACCGACGCCGCGGGCCGGATCACCGCGAGCCTGGCGAAGATCGGCAATCTTACCGCGGACGGACGTCCCATCCTGGGGCTGGACTCGCGCGACCTACTGGAGATCACCCTCGGCGCGGGCGACGGCTGCTACCTGATACCGGCCCACGTGTGGACGCCGTGGTTCGCGGTGCTGGGCTCCAAGTCCGGTTTTGACGCGGTCGAGGACTGCTACGTCGATCTGGCCGACCACATCTTCGCATTGGAAACCGGCCTGTCGGCGGACCCGCCGATGTTCTGGCGGCTGTCCGGGCTCGACCGGTTCCGCCTGGTCAGCAACTCCGACGCGCACTCCCCGCCCATGCTCGGCCGGGAGGCGACCGCGTTCACCTGCGACGTCGACTACTTCGCCATGCTTGCGGCGCTGCGCACCGGGGACGGTTTCGCCGGCACGATCGAGTTCTTCCCCGAAGAGGGCAAGTACCACCTCGACGGTCACCGCAAGTGTAACGTCCGCTACGAACCGAGCCAGACCCGGCAGGCGGACGGTCTCTGCCCGCAGTGCGGACGGCCGCTGACCGTCGGGGTCCTGCACCGGGTGGATGCGCTTGCCGACCGTGCCGAAGGGGTCCGTCCGCCGACCGCGGGCGAGGTGCGTTCGCTGGTGGCACTGCCCGAGGTCGTGGGGGAGATCCTCGGGGTCGGGCCGAAGAGCAAGGCCGTGGCCGCGCAGGTCACCGCACTGACCACCCGGCTCGGCCCGGAGCTGGAGATTCTTGCCGAGGTTCCCCTCGACGCGATCGCCGAGGTCGGCTCGTCCGCGCTGGTGGAGGCAATTCGCCGGCTGCGGCGTGCGGAAGTGATCCGCGAGGCCGGGTTCGACGGTGAGTACGGCGTTATCCGGCTTTTCGACCCCGAAGAACTCAGCTCGGACGCGGGCACGCTGTTCGATCTCGCCCCGGCCACGGGAACGTTGACGGCCGGCACCTCCCAGCCGGGGCAGCTGGGCCCGGGCTGCTCGGGCCCGGATGCCCCGGGAAATGCCGAGAAGGCGGTGGGGGAGAAGGCGGCGGGATCGGGTGGCCCCCGGGCCCGCTCCTCCCGCCGGGGGACCCGCGCCACCCGCACTGCCCTGGCACCGTCCGTCTCACCCCCCGCTTTATCCGCGACCCCACCCGCGGTGGGTGGCACCACGGATGCGCGGGATCCGGATCCCGATCCGGCGCATCCGGCTCCTGAGCAGCGCGTTCCTGCTGTCGACACGTCATCTTCGGCAGGGCCGTCCTTCGACGCGTCCTCCTTTGAAGTGTCGGCGGGTATGCCGGTCCAGGACGGGCAGGTGGGCGTGCCGCACGAGGCGCACGGGTCGTCCGTCCTGGCCGCTCTCGATGCCGAACAGCGTGCCGCGGCGGCGGTCACGGAGGGTCCGCTACTGATCGTTGCCGGACCGGGAACCGGCAAGACCCGCACCCTGGTCCACTCGATCGCATACCGGGTGCGGGAGCGCGCGGTGCCGGCCGAACAGTGCCTGGCGGTGACCTTCACCCGGCGGGCCGCGACCGAACTGCGGGAACGGCTCGCCGCGCTCATTCCCCACCATGCGCCACGCATCTTCGCGACGACCTTCCACGGGCTGGGGCTGCGGATAGTCCAGGAACAGCACACACGCTTCGGCCTGGGACCGGACGTCGGGATCGCGGACGAGGCGGTGCGCGCGCAGATCCTGCGGGAGATGCTGGCCAGCACGGTGTCGGGAGCGCGCAACCTCCAGCGGCTGCAACGCGCAACGGCCCAGCTGCGGCGTGCCCGCGCTCTCGGTGAGCCCACCAGCGGGCATGAACTGGCCACAGCGGCGCAGGAGTACGACCGTGCGCTGCGCGCGCGTAACCTGGTTGATCTCGACGACCTCGTCCAGCTACCCGTGGTGGTGATGCGGGAACACCCCGAGGTTGCCGAGGAGTATCGGACCCGCTGGCAGCATGTCTGGGTCGACGAGTACCAGGACGTCGACGAGCTGCAGTACGTCCTGCTGACCATGCTGGCCGGACGGTCCGCCGGCGGGTCGACCGATCCGTCGCCGGACCGCTCTTCGGACAGGCGTTCGGCCGGAGATCCGGAGCAGGGCGCGGAGCGTCCTTCGGCCGACAGCGCCGGTATGCGGCCTGCCGCGAACCTGTGCGCGATCGGCGACCCGGACCAGGCCATCTACTCCTTCCGCGGCTCCGACGTGGGTTTCTTCCTGCGTTTTCGGGATGATTTCCGCGATGCCAGAGTGGTTTCGCTGACCCGCAACTACCGTTCCACACCCAGGATCGTCGAGGCTGCCGTCCGCCTGATCGAACCGGCCACCCTGGTTCCCGGCCGGACATTGTCCGCGGTCGGTGCGCATCCGCAGAATGCTCCGGTGATGCTGCGTCGCGCCGCCGACGAGGCCGACGAGGCATCGGTTGTCGTGAGCCTCATCGAGGAGGCCCTGGGCGGTACGTCCTTCCACGCGCTCGACACCGGGGTGGACGGGACGGCGCAGGCTCGGCTGTCCTTCTCCGACATCGCGGTGCTCTACCGCACGGCCCGCCAGGCCCGACCGGTGATGGACGCCCTCGACCGGCAGGGGTTTCCCTTCCAGCGCCGATCCCACAACCGGTTCGCCGACACTCCCGGCGTCGCCTACCTGCTGGAGCTCATCGGCGACAACACGCACGCCGACGCGCTCCCTGCGGTCTCCACGCTGCCTGCGGTCCCGGCGCAGGCCCGGACCGTCCTCGCGCGTCTGCGTGCGGCGGCACAGGCCGCGCTCGACGGCGCTGCCAGGACGCCTGGGCGCGGGGGCGCGGCATCCGCCGGGAGCATGACCGGGGCACCGTCGGATGCCCCGACCAGGTCCGCGTCGGAGCCTGCGGCCGGCTCTCCGTCCTCTTCGTCGGAGTATCCGGCCGGACTGCCGGGCGAGGCCGAGATCCGGTACGCGCTGGACGTCCTGACCCCGCTTGCGACCGAGTGCGGCGACGACCTGGAGCGCTTCCGGTCCGAGATCGCGCTCGGCGCGGAGGTCGACACCTTCGACCCTCGGGCGGACCGGATCTCGCTGCTGACGCTGCACGCCTCCAAGGGGCTGGAGTTCGGCTTCGTCGTCATCATCGGCTGCGAGGACGGCCTGCTGCCGCTGCGCTGGGCGGGCGCATCCGCCTCCGGCGGCGGTGCCGGTGCGGCCGGCATGACCGGCATGACCGGCATGACCGGTGCGGCCGGAGTGGCCGGAGTGGCCGGCCGGGATGGCGACGGCGACGGCGACGGCGACGAGGAAGAGCGGCGGCTGCTGTTCGTGGGCATGACCAGGGCGAGGGAGCGGCTCGTGCTCACATATGCGGCCCGCCGCGGCAGGCAGGTGTACGAGGTGCGGCCGTCGCCCTTTCTGGACGGCCTGGACACACCATTGCTCGAGCGCCGTTCAGGTCCGCTCAGGCCCCGCAGGGTTCGCCCGAACCAGGGACGCCAGCTACGGCTGATCTGACAGTGGTCGACCGGCCCGAGGGTGGTTCTTCGGCCCGTTAGCGTCGGCGGAAGACCATGGCGAGGTTCCAGGTGACGACCTCCCGGACACCTGGAACCCGCAGGATCGGCTTGGCCCATGTCGGCAGGTACCGCGGCATGGCGTCCACGACGTCGATGCCGCCGTGGCCATGGGCCCACGCCAGGGCGTCGGCCACCGACACCGGGAACAGGCTGCTGCCGTACAGGTTCTTGGGCGAGGTCCCGGTGCGGCGCTCGTAGCGTCGGGCCGCGCGGTGGCCACCGAGGTAGTGCCATGGCGCGGTTTCGTGCCCGCCCCAGGGCGAGAGCCAGTTCGTGAAGCTCAGGAAGATCACACCGCCGGGTCGGGTTACCCGCACCATCTCCTCGCACATCCGCCACGGGTCGGGTACGTGCTCCAGAACGTTCGACGAGTAGCAGATGTCCACCGAGGCGGTGGCGAACGGCATGTCCAATGCGCTGCCGAGCACCCGGCCCGGCTCTACGATGCCACCGGCGCTCATCTCGGAGATGTCCGGTTCAACCCAGATGTAGCGGGCACCGGCCTGCCGGAAGGCGCTGCGGAAGTAGCCGGGGCC
>NZ_CAAAFO010000145.1:6164-11432 GCF_900634715.1 Candidatus Protofrankia californiensis
GAGCAGCGAGTAGAAGCAGGCCGGGTCGACCGGTTCGCGCCGAGCGGCGCGGAAGAGCCTGACGGACCGCCCGATCGAGGTTCTGGCGATCGGCGCCGGCGAGGAGCCCACGGGCGCAGATCCGGGTGCCGGTGTCCGTGCCTGCGGTGCCGGTGTCTGCGCCGGTGCTGCCGGTGCCTGCGCCGGTGCTGCCTGCGTCGACGGGGTCACCGGCGCCGACTCCGAGGCTTCTGCCGGCCCGCCGCCGGCTACGGCGGGCACATCTGGGATGGATGAGGATCCGCGTGGGGCGGACACCGTCTCGGCCATGCCGGGACACTAACACCCATGGACGCAGCCGAAATGTGACCTTATCGGGCGCGTTCGCCCAAGTACGGAAGATCTTTCGATCATCGTCCGGGCATCGGACGTCCGGACCTGGGAACCGGTGCCGGCGCCACGCCGACCGGGACGATACGTGACACTTGTTCGTCCTTGTAGGAGCGACCGAGGACAGGGCGTCAAGCCGGACGTCCAATCCTTGGTCGCTGCTGAATGCAGGGATTCACATGCAGGGATCCATCGGTACTGGATGACGACGTCCACCTACCCGGAGTGATCATGCTTGAGTTGGTTGCCGGTGCCAACCGGTCGTTGCCGGACGGTGCTCTGTCCGTTCGCGTGGCCGGACCGTTCGACCTGTCGCTCCTCGTCACCAGTGAGAACGGGAAGGTCGCCGCGGACGAGGACTTCGTCTTCTACAACCAGCCGTCCGCACCCGGAGCCCGGCTGACCGGCGACGGCGCCAGCATCGACCCGGACCGGCTGCGTCCCGCGGCGACCAGGGTGGTCGTCGTCGTGAGCCCGGCCGACGCGGCTTTGGTGCTCGGGCGGTTGCCGTCACCGGTCCTGGACATCCGTGGCCGGGACGGGTCCCTCATCGTGCGGTTCACCCCACCACGGCCACACCACGAGACCGTTCTCCTGCTCGCGGAGATCTACCAGCGTGGGGGTGGTTGGAAGGTCCGGGCGCTCGGCCAGGGCTATGCCGACGGCCTCGCCGGGCTGGCCCGTGACTTCGGCGTCCAGGTCGACGATGACGGCGCTACGCCGGCGAGCCCGTCGGCGACCCTGCCACCGAGGCCGGGGCAGCCGTCTGCTCCATCGGCTGCCGCTGGTCGGGACGTGGTCCTACAGGTCGTGGCGTTGGCCAATGCCGAACGTGCCAGGGTGGGCGAGCGGCCCCTTACGGTGGACGCCTGCCTGGTCCTGGCGGCACAGCGACACAGCGAGGACATGGCGGCGAACAGCTACATGGATCATGTCAGCCTGGACGGGCGGACGATGTCCGACCGTGCGACTGCGGCCGGCTACCGATACCGGGTATTGGGCGAGAACGTCGCGGCCGGTCAGCGCAGCCCGGCGGAGGTGGTGGCCGGCTGGATGAACAGTCCCGGACACCGCAGGAACATGCTCAACGGGGAGTTCACCCAGATCGGGGTCGGCTACGCGTGTGGCGGCAGTTACGGCACCTACTGGACCCAGGTTTTCGGGACCCCCGCCTGACGAAGCAGTACACGCCCGCTGTAGCCACTCCGCACGCACGCACGCACGCACGCTTCGCGTCGGCTGGGTCTCCGGTCGACGCTGGTCAGTCGATCCGGGGACCCCAGAACCGGGCGGTTTCCGCGCATCCGCATGGTAATGATTGCCGGTGCTGCGGGTGGGGGCTACGGGGACTGCTGGTAGACGTGAACGTAGTCGACGTCGACGCTGCTGGGGAATGCGGTGGCACCGTCGGGCGCACCGCCCCAGCTGGAGGGACCACCCACGTCCAGGTTCACCATCAGGTACATCTTGTCCGAAGGAACCAGGTTGGTCAGGCGCCCCGTCTGCACGCCGTCGATGTAGAAGGTCAGCGATCCCGGCTCCCACCTGACGGCGTAGTTGTGATACTCGGTACTCCAGTCCGGATTCTCGGTCTTGAACTGGTTCTCGCCGCCGTTCTTGGTGTGCAGTGTCTGGTAGATGGTCGTCCGGTCCTCGCCGATGAATTCCATGATGTCGATCTCATCGAGTGTGTAGGCCGGGTTGTACAGCCAGATCGCGGGCCAGAACCCCTTGCCTTTCGGCAGCTTGGCACGGACGTCCACGTAGCCGTAGGTGAAGAAGTACTTCTGGTCACTGTTTATGATGCCGCTGGTGTACGGAAATATCGAACCCTTGAAATTGTAGGAGTTCCTGGACGCGGTTAGGTGCGCCTTGCCGTCGCTTTGCGTCACCGCGGAGGGCGAGTAGCAGTTCTGCGAGCCGTGGTTGCCGGAGTTGGCGCCGCACTGAGCGCCCTGCCAGACGTTGGTGACCCACTTGCCGATGTCTAGCGCGGCCCCGTCGAATTCGTCGCCGAATACCAGACGCCAGCTGTCGTCAAGCCCCGGAGGCCGGGTGGAAGGGGCGGACGCAAGCAGTGGATGAGGTGGGTTCGTGGTCGACGGGGTCGGGATGTGCACAAGCGGTGGTACCGGAACCACCGCTGTCCCCGACGGTGCGGGTTCAGCCGTGGCCGCGGATGCGGTGGGTGACGATTGCGCCGCAATGTAGGCTGCGGCGGCTCGCTGCGCTATGGAAGAGGCGGACGCCGACGATGCCGGTGGCGTGGATGTCTGGGGGGCCTGGCAGGCAGCCAGGCCGACACCTACCGGTAGTGCCAACGTCATTGCCAAGAGCCGCCACCGGGCTCGGAAGATCGATCTGGTCTGTGCAGAGGACAGAAGTCTAGGCAACATGAGTCCTTACATGTCCGGTCCCCTCCGGCAGGAGGGAGCGTAACACGCTCCTATGTGTGCACCTAGTGCTGATAAGCAATGGTTGAACATCCTAACGGCAGCGGATCGATATTCGGGATGATATGTCCCGGTAGGCTCCTGTCATACAAGAAATGATCGTATGTGTCAGGTCTGTCGCCTCGGCCTGTCAGGCTCCGGCGAGCAGCCGTCGTCGCTGTGGGCGAGGACCGTACGCTGGTACTCGTCAAGCATCTGGCACATCTCCCGCTCTTCCACCGGGGACCGCAGTTGCTGGAAGCCGATGATGATGCTCATCCCCATCATCGTCAGCACCCGTGCCCGGGCGGGGTCGGTCACGACTGCGGACACGACGGACAGGATTGCCTTCTCGCGACGCCGGTCCACACGCTCCTGCACCACGCCGACGGTGGAGCCGGTGTGACTCCACGCCCGGATGGCGGCCTCGGTGTCGTGGGGCACACCCAGCGCGAACTCCGTCAGCGCGCCGGTCCTGGCGACCGCGTCTCCGGTGACGGTGGCCAACGTGGTGAGCCGGTCGTTCTGCTGGGCTTCCCAGTACGCGAACAGCCGGTCGACGAAACCCTTCCAGCTCCCGAAGTAGTGGTAAAAAGAACCGCTGGTGACCCCGACCGACGCGCACAGCTTGCCGATCCGCAGGTTGTCGAAGCCCTCAGTGGTGACGATCTCCATAGCCGAGACGAAGTACTGGTCTCGCGTCACCAGCGTGGGCACGAGACACTCCCGCTCTGCGTCCGCGGACGCCGATGAATATGGTCCCACCTCACTATAACTTCCGCCGTGTCGGTACGGCCGGTGGCTCGTGTATCAGGACCGCTCGCTCGCCCGACAACACGTGATCGGGCGAGCCCGGCCATCACAGGGTCGTCCACCGCACGATCTCCTCGATCGCGGTCGGGATCGTCGCCTCGAACTCCTCCGCCAGGATCCTGCGCTGGTCCGGGAAGCTGTACTTAACCGGGACTATAAAGAGAGTTATGGTGGCTCTCAGGAGTGTGTCGCGGCAGCACGCGGCCGCCACCGAGTCAGCCGATCCGCGAGACTCGAAGGAGCCGTAATGACGCTGCTGCCATCGAGCACCGACGACACCGGCACCGACGGCACCGCCGGACCAGCCGGTCCCACGGCCCGGGCGGCCGTTGACGGTCCGGCCGGTTCCGGCGAAGCCACCCCCGAACAGGTGGCGGACGTCGTCGCCCGGCTGCGCAAGAGTTTCGCCGGGGGCCGGACGCGAAGCCTGGCGTGGCGTGTCGACCAGCTGCGGGCGATCGAGCGGCTGGTCACCGAGCATGAGACGGACATCGCCGAGGCGATCGGGGCCGACCTCGGCCGGGCGGCGGTGGACTCCTGGTTGGGCGACGTCGCCCCGGTCCGGACCGAGGCGGCCTACGCTCGCAGACACCTCAGGTCCTGGATGCGGCGCCGGCGCACCGGCCTGCCGCTCGTGGCGAGGCCCGGCCGGGCGTGGTACCAGTACGAACCGCTCGGCGTCGTGCTGGTCATCGGCCCGTGGAACTACCCGGTCTACCTGTCGCTCGGCCCGCTGGTCGGCGCCGTCGCGGCGGGCAACTGCGCCGTCATCAAACCGTCCGAGCACGCCCCGGTCTGCTCGGCCCTGCTCGCGCGGCTCGTCCCGCAGTACCTTGACCCCGACGCGGTGGCCGTCGTCGAGGGCGAGGCCCAGGCCACCCAGTTGCTGCTCGATCAGGGTCTTGACCACGCCTTCTTCACCGGCGGTCCGGAAATCGGCAAGATCGTGATGGCGTCCGCCGCGCGGCACCTCACTCCGGTCACCTTGGAACTGGGTGGCAAGAGTCCGGCGATTGTCACCCGCCACGCCGACCTGGAGGTCGCGGCCCGCCGCATCGCCTGGACGAAGCTGCTGAACTCCGGGCAGACCTGCATCGCGCCGGACTACGTGCTGGTCGAAACCGAGGTGCGCGACCGCTTTGTCACCCAACTCGTCCAGACGATCCGCAGCTTCCGCTCCGGTGCCCCGGCCACGCTTCCCATCGTCAACCGCCGTCAGTTCGAACGGCTGGCGGCGCTGCTCGACGGCGCCGGTGGCACCGTCGTCCTCGGCGGGTCGGTGGACGCTGACCGCGCGGCCGTCGAGCTGACGGTCGTCGTCGACCCCGACCCGGACGCGCCCGTCATGCGGGAGGAGATTTTCGGGCCGATCCTGCCAGTGGTGGGCGTGTCGTCGCTGGACGAGGCCGTCGTCCTGGTCAACCGTGGTCCCAAGCCGTTGGCGGCCTACCTGTTCAGTTCGGCGAAGTCCGAGCGTGAACAGGTGCTGCGCGAGGTCAGCGCGGGTGGCATTGTGATCAACCATGCCGCGGTGCACTGCCTCGTCCCGCAGCTGCCCTTCGGCGGCGTCGGTAACAGCGGGATGGGCGCCTACCACGGACGCTGGGGGTTCGAGACGTTCAGTCACCGCAAGGCGGTGCTGTCGAAGCCGGCG
>NZ_CAAAFO010000145.1:11762-16933 GCF_900634715.1 Candidatus Protofrankia californiensis
CGCCGAGAAGCTGCTGCGCCGGCTGTTCTGACGCCACGCCTGCCGATGACCGACGGCGGCAGGACAAGATGCTGTCCGTCGGTGCCAGTCGCTGGTACCGGGCGTCAGCGGCGGGGGGCGTAGAGCACGACGCCGTCCTCGCCGGTGGCTGTTGCCAACTGGTCGTGTTCCACCAGCAGGTTGAGGTGTGCCTCGATCTCGAGGACGGCCAGCATCTGGCTGGTCGTGTCGAGTTCGTCGAGCCGGCGTTCCCGGCGGGTCCAGCGCATCGCCGACGCAACCTGGAACGCCGTCCCAGCGCCTTCGCGAACGTGCCGGACGACGGCGTCCAGGCGAGCCTCGTGGTGGGCCAGCAGCTCCTCGACCCGCCGGTGCACGCTGGTGGTGACCGGACCGTGTGCGGGCAGCAGCAGCGTGTCGGGAAGGTCACCTACCAGGCGCAGTGACTGCAGGAAGCTGCGAAGCGGCGACGGTTCGGGCACCCACTCGAACCCCAGCGACGGGGTGATGTGCGGCAGTACGTGGTCGCCGGCGAACAGCAGGGCGTTGGCGTTGTCGCGGAGCACGACGTGGCCGCGGGTGTGCCCGGGCGTGGCGAGGACGTCGAGCTTGTGGTCTGCCAGGCCGACGACGTCGCCGTCGTCGAGCCAGCTGTCGGGGGGACCCCACGGTGCATCCCTCGCCTCCGTCGTCTCCCTTGCCAGGTACTGGGCGTAGCGGGCGGCAAGGTCGGGCGCGCCGCAGCGCAGCAGCATCGCGAGCTGGGGACGGGTGAGGACCCCGGCCTCCCCACCGGCGTATACCTCCTCACCGGCGTGTATGGAGTGACGTTCCCCCCAGCCGATGCTGACCTTCGTCCCGAACCTCGTGCGTAGTGCGATGGCCTGGGTGTAGTGGTCGTGATGTGCGTGCGTCACCACGACACGGGAAACGTCGTCGAGTCGGTAGCCGAGCGTGCCCAAAGCGGTGGTCAGCGCGGACTCGGTGGACGGCGCAGCCCACCCGGAGTCCACCACGACCAGGCCGTCGATGTCCGGCATGACGTAGACGTTCACCGCGCGCAGGCCGTCCTGCGGCAGGGGGAGCGGGACGCGGTAGACCCCGGCCGTCACGGGATGTGCGCCGGGTTCCGTCCAGTCGTCGGGTTGTTCGTTCGGGGGTAGCGGCGGCGGCACGCACGCCTCCTCGGTCGGCGGTTCCGACGGTAGGGGTGTTCATGGCGTCTCGGCGAGGCCTGGCGGTCGGCGTCGCTCGCGACGTCCTCAGTATATCTAAATAGGATTAAAATTAATACACCGCGTCGCGGTGGCTGGCTGGTCGCGTCCCGGTCGCGCCTGCTCCGCCGACAGGAGGCAGCGACCGTCACCGTCACCCGGAGCCGGATCGTCGGAGCTCTCGGATGTTGGTCAGCGCGGATTCCTTCACCGACGTGCCGTCGTCCTACCTGCTCCCGGGTCGTTTCTGGCTCCCAGCCCGTTCCTGACCTGCCGAGCCGCTCTCTTGTCAAGGGACATTGAGAACTCAGTGACGGTCACGAGAGTTGCCCGGTGGTGGCCACCAGATCTGCCCGCTGGTGGCCACCGACGTGCCCGGGTCGTCAGGTGGTCAGGGGTTTCACCCCCTTGCCGGACAGGGCTTGGGCGAGGCGGATGCTGTCGCCGCTGGTCTGGCAGAGGTGGGCGTGGTGCAGGAGCCGGTCGATCTGTTGCCGTCGTTCGGCCCCGGGATGCTGGTGCTGGCTGACCGTAACTTCCTGTCTCACCGGCTGGCCCGCGACACCCTCGCTACCGGCACGCACCTGCTGTGGCGGGCGTCGGCGTCGTTCGCTCTCGCACCGATCACAGTGTCGGCGGACGGTGCCTACCTGGCCGAGCTCAATCCCGCGTGCCGCGGCTACGGTCCGCCGATCACCGTTCGGGTGATCGAATACATCGTGCGCACCACCCCGGCCGGCGGCGGCGAAGCGTCGTGTTCGGACTGGACACCGAGCACCCGGCACCATCCGTTCCGAGGCCGCTGCCACGTACCACCGCCAGCACGTGGGTAGACCTGTCCTCGCATGGGGGTAAAAAAAGTTCTCTTAAGGGTGATGCAGAACACGTGACTGGGCTCACATGATGGGGCGCACCGCCGGATGGAGCCGGTCGAACCGACCGGACGGCTACTCGCCCTGACGCAGGAGCGCCGCATGACTATTACGGAGTCCACCCCGACTGTCAGCGTCCCGGACGAGATCGCGCGACGTGTGGTGCTGCCCGAAGGACACCGGGACGACGAACCGCTCTTCGCGGCGTACCGGTGGCTGCGGGAGAACGCGCCGCTGGCGAAGGTCCACGTCGAGGGCTACGACCCGATCTGGCTCGTCACCAAGCACACGGACATCATGGAGATCGAGAAGCAGCCGGCCGTTTTCACCAGTGGTGGCGGTGAGGAGCCGGGTTCGCACAACCCGATTCTGCAGAACCAGGCGGGCGACGCGTTCACCAGCTCCCTGACCGGTGGGAGCCTGCGGATCCTCGAGACGGTGACCTACCTCGATCCGCCCGAGCACACGATGGTCAAGGACATCGCGAACGAATGGTTCCGGCCCGCCTCGCTGAAGAAGTGGGAGGATCGCATCCGCGGACTCGCCACGCAGGCGATCGCCGACCGGCTGCGCCCGGGTGTCAACGACCTCGACTTCGTCGGGGAGTTCGCGCTCTATTACCCGCTGCACGTCGTCATGTCGCTGTTCGGGGTTCCCGCCGAGGACGAGCCCCGGATGATGGCCCTCACCCAGGAATTCTTCGGCACCGCGGACCCCGAGACCCAGCGTGACGACATCGCCGCGCTGACCCCCGAGGCGGCGGCGCAGCAGTGGTCGGCCGCGATCCGCGACTTCTACGCCTACTTCGACGCTCTCGTCGAGGCTCGGCGTGCCGAGCCTCGGGACGACCTGGCTTCCATCATCGCGAACGCGCGCCGGCCGGACGGAGAGTTCTTCGCGAAGGAGGTCGCCTACGGCTGGTTCGTCGCGATCTCCACCGCCGGGCACGACACCACGTCGAGCACTCTGGCCGGCATCATCGAGGTGCTGGCCCACCACCCGGAGGAGCTCGTCCGGGTCAAGGCCGACCCGTCGCTCGTGCCCGACCTCGTCAACGAGGGGCTGCGCTGGGTGTCGCCGGTCAAGCACTTCGTCCGGCAGGCGAGCCAGGACTATGTGTTGCGGGGACAGCAGATCACCAAGGGTGACCGGTTCATGCTGCTCTACCAGTCGGCGAACCGCGACACCGACATCTTCGACGCGCCCGACGAGTTCCGCATCGACCGTCGGCCTAACCGGCACATCGCCTTCGGGTACGGCCCGCACATGTGCATCGGCATGCACCTGGCCAAGCAGGAACTGCGCATCATGCTGGAAGAGCTGCTTCCTCGCGTGGAGTCGCTCGAGGTGACCGGCGACCGGAGGGTCGTCCAGACGAACTTCGTCGGCGGGCTGCGCCGGCTCCCGATGCGACTGGAACTGAGGTGACCGAGCCCCCTGCCCGCACCGTCGGTGCCGGCCACGTGGGCGGGACGTTCGCCGCGCTCGTGCGCCAGGCCGGTTTCGCTGGCGAGGACTCGCGGCTGTCCTGCCAGCTGATCGTCACCGGGGCCTGTGACGGGATCAGGGTGAACGTCGTCGACTCCAGTGTTTGATCAAGAAAGCCGGAACGAGAACGTCGACCCAGCGGAGAGAAAAGCGCCCGGAAGACGGGCCTGAAAATGGTGGAAGGAATGCCGTGAAGGTTACAGCCGCCGTACTCGAGAAACTCGGTTCCGACTTCGCCGTGAAGGAGCTCGACCTGGCCGATCCCGGCCCGGGGGAGGTTCTCATCGAGGTGGCGGGGGTCGGGCTGTGTCACACCGATCTGGCCGTCGCGCACGGTCACCTGCCCTTCCCGTTCCCCGCCGTCGTCGGTCACGAGGGCAGCGGCGTCGTCACCGCGGTAGGGGAGGGCGTCACCAAGGTGGCGCCGGGCGACCGTGTCGCGGCCACCTTCAACAGCTGCGGCATCTGTTCTGAATGCGCAGCTGGCTCCCCGTCGTACTGCGTCCGGTTCATGGAGCTCAACTTCAGCGGGGTGGGCAGCAACGGCACGACGCCCCTGCACGACGGTACCGCCGACGTGGGCGGCAACTTCTTCGGCCAGTCATCGTTCGCCACCCACGCGCTGGCCCACGAGGTCAACGTCGTGAAGATTCCCGACGGTGTCCCGCTGGAGCTGGCCGGACCGCTCGGCTGCGGGGTCCAGACAGGTGCCGGCGCCGTGCTCAACTCTCTGAACTGCCCACCCGGTTCGTCGCTGCTGATCACCGGTGGCGGTTCGGTCGGCCTCTCGGCGCTCATGGCCGCGGCCGCCCGCGGGCTGACGACCATCATCGTCGTTGAGCCCGTAGCCGCACGTCGGCAGCTCGCGCTCGAGCTCGGCGCGACGCACGCGATCGACCCCTCCGCGGGCGACATCGCCGAGCAGGTTCGGGCCATCATCCCCGAAGGAGTCAAGTACGCCGTCGACACGACGGCGGCCGGCCCGGTCATCACGGCCGTGCTTGCCTCGCTCGCCCAGCAGGGGCGGTTCGGCATGGTCGGCGTCCCGTCGGACCCGACGGCGACGCTGTCGGTGAACCTTATCGAGATGCAGGCCCGGGGCCTGTCGTTCACGGGAATCGTCGAGGGCGACAGCAACCCGGATGTGTTCATTCCGGAGCTCGTCGAGATGTACAAGGCCGGTGCGTTCCCGTTCGACAAGATCGTTACCAAGATGCCTTTCAAGGAGATCAACGAAGCGGTCGCGGCTCAGGCCCGGGGTGAGGTCATCAAGGTCGTTCTCGTCCACGACTGACACCCGATCGACCTGGGCCGCCCGACCGGGTGCCGGACCCATAATCCGCCCGTGCGACGTCCGCGTCGGCCAGGCGACGAATTTGCGAGAGAAGGGGCGGACATGGCAACCATCGAGTACGACCGTCTTTACATCGACGGGCGGTGGACGAGTCCGGCATCGGATGACCGTATTCAGGTCATCGAGGCGGCGACGGAGGAGAATGTCGGTAGCGTGCCGGCGGGCACCGAAGGTGATGTCGACGCGGCGGTGGATGCCGCCCGCCGGGCGTTCGACGATCCTGAGGGTTGGTCGAACTGGTCG
>NZ_CAAAFO010000145.1:17281-20388 GCF_900634715.1 Candidatus Protofrankia californiensis
ATGTTGGGTAAGAAGGTGCTGGTCAGGCGCGATCCGATCGGTGTGGTAGCGGCGATTGTGCCGTGGAACGTCCCGCAGGCGATCACATTTCTCAAGCTCGGCCCGGCGCTCGCCGCTGGCAACACCGTGGTTCTCAAGCCGGCTCCGGAGACCGTGCTGGATGCGTTCCTCATGGCTGAGGCGGCGATCGAGGCCGGACTTCCGCCGGGCGTGCTCAATGTCGTTCCCGCGGGGCGGGAGGTTGGTGCATATCTGGTCGCGCATCCGGGTGTGGACAAGGTGTCGTTCACTGGCTCGACCGTGGCCGGTCGGGCCATTGCCGAGACCTGTGGGCGGCTCCTGCGGCCGGTGACGCTGGAACTCGGCGGCAAGTCGGCTGCGATTGTGCTCGATGACGCCGACCTGAGCTCGACGATCGAGTCGTTTTTCGGTGCCACCCTGCTCAACAACGGTCAGATCTGCTGGCTCGGCACGCGCATCCTGGCTCCCCGCAGCCGGTACGACGTGGTCGTGGACACGATCACGGGTCTCGCGCAGTCTCTGACGGTCGGGGATCCGCTTGAGCCGGCCACGAAGGTCGGGCCGCTGGTCTCGGAGCGGCAGCGTGAGCGCGTCGAGTCCTACATCGGAAAAGGGAAGGCCGAGGGCGGTCGTGTCACCGCCGGGGGCGGTCGGCCGCAGGGACTGGATCGCGGGTGGTTCGTCGAGCCGACGATCTTCGCTGATGTGGACACCAAGGCGACGATCGCCCAGGAGGAGATCTTCGGTCCGGTACTGGCGGTGATCCAGTACTCCGACGAGGCTGAGGCGGTCGCGATCGCGAACGACAGCGACTACGGCCTGGGCGGGTCGGTCTGGACCTCCGACCCGGAGCGCGGCGCTGCTTTCGCGAAGAAGGTCCGTTCCGGCACGGTCGGTGTCAACGGCTACGTCAACGACCCCTATGCGCCGTTCGGTGGCATCAAGTCCAGCGGTATGGGCCGCGAACTGGGCCCGGAGGGGCTCCAGCCGTTCCAGCTGCTCAAGAGCATCTACCTGGACGAGGCCAACGACACGGCCTGACCGGGCCTTGTCCCGGCCGGGCCGGGACAAGGCCCGCGGCGTCAGCCTCCTACTCTCCAAGGAGATCTGTTGACATCCACTATGGACTCACCGACGCTCACCACGGTGAGCGACCGAATCGAACGTGCCTGCTCGGCATGTGTGCCGATCGGCGTGGTCCTTATATTCGTTGGTCTGTTGATCGCCGGCTACATCCCGGCGGTGCCCGCCAACTGGTCCGCCGAAGAGGTCGCCGAGTTCTACCGGGACGACACGAATCTCATTCGTTTCGGGATCATTCTGACGTTGATCGGATTCATGGTCTGGGGCCCGCTGATCACGGTGATCCTGCGCCAGATGTTACGTATTCGGCCTGAGCAGAAGGCCCTGGCCTACCTGCAGTTCGGTTCCGGACTGGCGGCCTGGCAGTTCCTGTGGGTGCCGATGCTCGTCCTGGCGGCTGCCTCGTTCCGCCCGGAGCGCAGCCCTGAGGCGACACAGACGCTGCACGACCTGGGCTGGATCCTGCTGTTCCTGCCGTTCATGCCGTTCGTCCTGCAGAGCGGCGCCATCGCTCTGGCGGTGCTGCTGGACACCGGGCCGAAACCGGTCTTCCCGCGCTGGGTGGCTTACTTCAACCTGCTGGAGTGCTTCCTCTTCCTGGCGGTGGTCCTGATGCTGTTCTTCAAGACGGGGCCGTTCGCCTACCACGGCGTGCTGGTGTTCTGGCTCCCGCTGTTCATATTCGGCGCGTGGCTGCTCGTGATGGCATGGGCCACCTATCGCGGGGCCGTCGAGGAGCAGACGCAGCGGCTTCAGAACACCTCGGGCGCGCATGCGGGTTGAACGGTCGACGTCGGCGTACTCGCCGTCGTCGGGCACCCGGGTCGAGGCTCCCGAGCCGCGTGGCCGTGTCTCACACGTGTCTGATGAGGGCAGCCATGCCCCACATGTGCCCGGTGAGGTTGGTGTCTGGGTCCTCGTCCTCGGCGAGATGTCGATGTTCGGGGTATTCTTTGCGATCTTCATGGACGCCCGTGCCGGTGACCGGGAGCTGTTCGCCCGGTCACAGCGGCATCTGAACATCACGATCGGGCTCGTCAACACGATAATTCTCCTGGCGAGCTCGCTGTTCGTCGTGCAGGCTGTCCAGGCGGTCCGGGCCGGTGGGTTCGGCCGGGCGTCGAAGTTCTTCACGCTGGCGCTGCTCTGCGGCCTCGGATTCATGGGTGGAAAAGTTCTGGAATATGGCGAGAAACTGCACGCCGGTATTTCCCCCGTGACGGACACGTTCTACATGTACTACTACGTACTTACCGGAATACACGCTCTCCACGTCGCCGTCGGTATGTGTGTGCTCGCCTTCCTGCGGAAGGCGACGAGAAATTCGTCCCGTCATCCAAAGATCGCGACGGTCGAGGCGTGCGCGTCCTACTGGCACATGGTGGATGTACTATGGATCGTCCTGTTCCCGCTTCTCTATCTCATCTGAGTTCGCGCCTGCGCACGGCGGTCCGGGGCCAGCCGGTCCGGCTGGTGTTCGTCGGGCTCCTGCTGCTGACGGCCAGCTCGTCGTGGTTCGCCGAATCCGAAAGCTCCCGCGGTGTCGCCACGACGGCATTCCTCATGACCGTCGTCGCATTGAAGATCCACCTTGTCGGCATGCACTTCATGGAGCTCAGGTACGCCCCGCTCGCCCTGAAGCTCGCCTTCCACGGCTGGATCGCCGTGGTGTGGGGACTCATAGTCGGCTTCAGCTGATCCATGGGCCGACGTCAAAGCACCGGCTGCCGGCGCCTGGGGCCGACATCGTCCGGGAACCGCCGGTATGTGCCGACGGCCGTCGAGGCATCGCAGGTGGCAGGTCGCAGGTCGATCGCGACGGCATCTTGCATAAATGGTCCAACTGGTCAGATCGTCGTCGCTGTTTGATGCAGGATCAGGTTGCGGCGGGCGCCCAGGGGACGGACATCGGCGAGTTGGACGAGGGCGTCGAAGAAGCGGACTCCGTGTCTGGCGGCGGTGGACAGGTAGCTTCTGACACAACGGACATAACCCCAACATGC
>NZ_CAAAFO010000146.1:0-1289 GCF_900634715.1 Candidatus Protofrankia californiensis
CCGCGGCCGCGCCAGCTGTCGAGCAGGCCGCCCGCGCGCTCGACCAGATCGGGCTGCACAAGGTCGTCCTGCCCACGCTGACCGAGCAGGGGCCGGCGAGCGCGCAGGTACTGCTCGCCCATGGCGAGGCGCTGCGGGCCCATCTGGCGGCCGGCCACGGTCTGCGCGCCGTCTTCCGTCCGAAGATCCAGAAAAGCGCGGCTCTCCTGCTCACGGCGGCGACCGTCGACGGCGTGTCCCCCCGCACACCCGAACTGCTCGACGTGGTGCTCGCCCGGTTGACCGCGCAGGTCTGCCTGGAGACGGCGAGTAGCGCCTGGGCGCTGGTGGCCGTGCGCATCGATTCCGAGTCCGCTCCCGAGGTGCGTCTGGCCCGCCTGCACGATCTGGCCGCCGCCCTCGACGCGGTCAACCGGGCCCGCGACGCGCGTGACCGTGTTCTCGGTGTCCTCGGCGCTCCCAACGCTCTCGGCGCTCTCGGCGCTCCCGGCGCCACGCCGTCGGGCAGCCCGCTGGGCATCGCGCTCACCAGCACCCGGGCATGCCGGGATCTTGCCGCTGCCATCGAGGACGTCCGGCTGCGCCAACGCGCCGCCGCCGCCACCGAGAATCTCAGCCGCATCCACAGCCGCTATGTGACAGCGGTCAGGACCCAGGCGAGCGCACCAGAGCTGACCGTCCTCGCGGACGCGCTGGCCAACCGCGACGTCACGGCCTACGAGGCCGCTCGCGTCGCGCTCGAGGCGGCCGGTGCCGAGCGGGACGCGGAGATGCGCTGTGTCGCGTTGCTGGAGCGTGTCCGGGCCGCACATCCGGGCCTGGCGGTGGCCCTGTTGGAAGGCGTGGCCCCAGACCCGGCGAGCCCGGCAAACCCGGTGAACGCACGTACGGTGGGTACGGTCGGCGGTGCCGAGGCGGCAACCGGGAACCGTCCAGGCAATGCGGACGCGGCGCGGTGGGACCGCCGGATCGCGTCCTTCACCGAGGCATGGGCGTGGGCCTGCGCAGCGACCTGGCTGGAGCGCTCGCGTACGGCATCCGGTGAAGCCGACGTCGAGGCCGAGCTCGACGCGGCCGAGGATGCCCTCGCCGCCGCCACCGCCGAGCTCGCCGGCGCGCTCGCCTGGAAGCACTGCCTGGAACGGATGGGCGCCGAGCAGTCCGCGGCGCTGCGCTCCTACGCCGACGCGGTCGCCGCGGGCGGCAAGTTCACCGGCCGTTACGCGCAGCGGTACCGGCAAGCCGCACGGGAGGCGATGCGGGTCGCCCAGACCGCCGTCCCCGCCTGG
>NZ_CAAAFO010000146.1:1433-2466 GCF_900634715.1 Candidatus Protofrankia californiensis
GCATCGCATTCACCCCCCGTTCCAGCCTCTTCACACTGCTGCGGACGAGGTTCGGCGAGGTCATCCGGCTGCGTGAACACTTCCGGTGCATGCCGGAGATCATCGAATGGTCGTCCGCGATGTTCTACCGGGACGCCCCGCTGGTGCCGCTGCGCCAGTTCGGCGCTGACCGGCTGCCGCCCCTGCGGTCATGCCACATCCCGGGCGCGGTCACCTCCGGCGTCGCCGGCGGGCTGCGCAACGCGGCCGAGGCCGAAGCCCTGGTAACCCAGGTCCTGGCCTGCACCGACGACCCCCGCTACAACGGGATGTCCTTCGGGGTCGTTGTACTGCAGGGTACCGCCCAGGCGGAGCTGATCCGCGGCAAGTTGATCAAGAGGATGTCCCCGGCCGAGCAGCAACGCCGGCGGCTGCGCGTCGGGACCCCACCGGACTTCCAGGGCGACGAACGAGACGTGATCTTCCTGTCGATGGTTGTCGCCCCCGACACCCCGACACCGTCGCTGACCCGGCTGGAATACCAGCGGAGGTTCAACGTGGCCACGTCACGCGCCCGCGACCAGGTGTGGCTGTTCCACTCCGTGACCGCGGACGACCTGGAGCCGACCGACCTGCGGCACAACTACCTCAGCTACGTGCTGTCACAGACATCTGCCACCGCCGGGACGAACGCCGACACGGCCCTTGCCACGCCCGCGCTGCCCGACGTCCGCCCGGACATCCCGCATCCGCGGTTCGACACCCTGTTCGAGCAACGGGTCTTCCGCGCCCTGCGCGAACGTGGATATCTGGTGTGGCCCCAGGTCGAGGTGAACGGCCGGCGCGTCGACCTGGTGGTGGCGGGGGGACGCGCCCGTCTCGCGGTCGAGTGCGACGCGGACACCGTCATGTCGCCCGAGCAGATCGTCCATGAGTTCGCCCGCGAACGGGAGCTACGCCGTGTCGGCTGGCGCTTCTGGCGGATCCGCCAGTCGGAGTTCGAGATCGACCCGGACGCCGCACTCGCCTCCCTGTGGCCGGCACTGGCCGCCGT
>NZ_CAAAFO010000146.1:2798-5322 GCF_900634715.1 Candidatus Protofrankia californiensis
TCCAGGTGCACCGGCGGACGGCGCGACCAGGGACAACGCACTCAAGGACAACGCACTCAAGGACGGCGAGAGCCCGAGCGTCGAGAGCATCAATGCGGTCGGCGCAACGGCCGGCGGCCGGGCGGCCGTACCATCGGGAGCCCACGAACACCGCTGGGCACCGATCCCCCTGAGCGACCTGGAGGGCCTCGATGACGCCCTCGGCGCCCTGACCGGCTAAGCATCCTTGCAGGAGGATGAGAACGGAGGGTTTACGGCGGGAAGGTCGATGCAGGAAAGCCTTTTGGACGCTGACGTGGAAAGACGCGCGCAACGCATCGTCATGTCCCTGAATCCTGAGTATTACGAGCGAGTGGAGCATCATCCGGAGTGGCTACGGGTATGCGAACGGCTCACCGCGACCAGACTCATCCGGCAGATGAGCGTGGCCCACGCGGCCGCCGGTGGTAGTCGGTAGCACCTGTCGGGCGAGAAACGGTATAACGGACGGCGATGTTTAAGCGTTTCCGCAGGCCACGGCCTTACCCTGGAGATTACCGATCAAGATCTCCTGACACTCCCTCGGGCGCGTCAGCGAAGGGCTACGGCGATGCGCTGTCGCAGCGTTGCGTCGCCGAGGCTGTCGAGCTTGCGCCAGGTCGCGTCGGTGACCTCTTCGGTCTGAAGCTGGCGAACGTCGGTGGTGGTGCGGAAGAGGAACCGGAAGTCGAAGTGCTGGTGGTCCGGCTCGCCCTTGGCGTCGTTGGCGGGGATGGGGTGGACGTCGATGTGGATGGGGTGTTCTTCCGCGGGGGTGACCGCGTCGGCGGGGATGCCGGTCTCCTCGGCGAGCTCGCGCAGCGCTACGTCCAGCAGCGAGGTGTCCTCCGTTTCGAGGTGGCCGCCGGGCAGGAGCCACGTGTCCAGTGCTCGGTGGTGGATGTGCAGGATGCGCCCGTCGGTGTCGGCGAGGATCGCGCCGACGGTGGCGTGACCGCGGAACTCCGTGCGGGAGGTGATGTCGCCTCCGGTGTCGAGGAGGTCGAGAACGGGTGCGAGGTCGGGCTTCTCCTCAGGGTGCGCGTCGAGATAGATGGTCAGGGTGATGCGGATGTGGTCTGCCGTGATAGCCAAGTCGATCACCTGTTGAAGTAGGTAGAGCCAGATCACCGCGATCACGGCACGGTCTGCCACGGAAACCTCGTGCATGCCAGAGCTGAGGTCACCGCGGGTGAGAATCCTGATCTTGACGAGTATCCGTCATCCCGCTCCGCGCCCCGGCCGGCGGGATCTGGGTCTCCGCCCGCGAGAACAGCGCCCTGACCAGGCTAATGCTCGATAAAACTCGCTGATCTGTTCGTGCCGTCCGGTGGTGTGGCACATCAGTGGCCTCCCTGTGCTGCTGGGACCGGCGGGAATCAGTCGTACAGGTGTCCCAGCAGAGCTCCTTGGCCGGACGAGAGGATGTGGGCAGCCTCCAGCGGGATCCAGAAGCACTCGAAGTGGGTGGGCTCCTGCTCGCCGTCGTGGTCCTCCTGGCTGGCCCACCGATCCGGGGCAGGCTCGGTCAGCTCCAAGTGGAAGACGTGCCGACGCTGGATCTCGAACCGGTACGGGCTGATGTCGTACTCAGCCTCGCCGAGCTTGCGTACGATCTTGAAATCCTTCAGACCCGTCTCCTCGCGCGCCTCGCGCAGGGCCGCCACCTCCGGAGCCTCACCCTTGCGAATGCTGCCGGACGGCACCTGGATACCGACTTCCTCGTAGCTGTAGTCGGTGTGGCGGAACACCAACAGCTTTCCGTCCCGCACGACATAGCACAGCGCCTTGCCCTTGGTGATCTTCTCGGGCACGGAAACATCCCTCATTTGTCGAAACCAGACACGTCGCGCACCGCACCGGATGCCAGCAGTCCAGCCACGCCGAGCACCAAGTCAGTATCCAACATTGCGCGCGAAACCATGAGTCTAGATCCCATGACAGGACGTCACGACGAATTTCGGCCGCGCCGCTGGCATGGGGCCGGTCAGCATCCAGGTGCCTCTTGCACCTCATGTTGGCCGGGCGCGGTTCTGATCGGCTATTATGGGCTGAACGCGAGGTCGTGTTGGGGAATGAGTCCCTTTGGCGGACTCGAACGGAACGTTGTCGCCGAGACGGTCTCGGTGAGCCGGTTCCTGAGAAGGCAGGATGCCTTCGATCGGTAGGCCGTCCTTCACGTCGCCTTCGAACTGCCGGAAGTCGGCCGTATCGCCGTCGGGACCAACAATCCAGGTAATTCTCTACCTCAGCGGGATTCACCCTGACTGAAATCTTCAGTGACCACGGGGAGGCCAGTTCGTCGGCACGGTCCAGCCTGTACTTCGAGGTCTGCCGTTTCCGCGGCATCCCTCTGATCACCGACCGGCGCGTCCACGACCACCTCGGCTGGTTCCCCTCGACCGGCTCCCGACCCCCTCACCGAACCGGTACGCACCGCGCTGGCCGCCTACCAGATCCCCGAGTACTACACCGAATCCGGCTGGACACGCTGACGCATCCACCA
>NZ_CAAAFO010000147.1:0-4016 GCF_900634715.1 Candidatus Protofrankia californiensis
TCCGACACATTCCGATGCACCGACACAGACGCCCGCGCATGCGGGACGCATCTCTGTCACCCTTCGACCTGCAGCGCGCCGCCCGGCTCCTGCTACTGCTCGGACTGCTGGGCTGCGACAACCCGGACGACCCCGACAGCCCCGACAGCCCCGACAGCCCCGACAGCCCCGACAGCCCCGACGACGGTCCGTGCGCTGGTTGCCGGCGGGCGCTGCACGCCGCGCTCACCGTCCACCCGCTCACCGTCCAGCCGAGCCCCCATACCGGCAAGCTGGGAGAGCCGCATCAGCTTCCGGGATGCGGCGTTCCACACCGCCGGCCAGCGCGTCGCCCTCGACGCCGTGGTGGACGCCGTCGTCACGACCCTGCCCGGCGAGTTGCGTAATCGCCTACCATCATCACCGTGCTGACACTGATACTGCCTGGACCGCGACACGGCAGAGCATCTGCGCTCCCGATGGTGTGACCGACAGTAACATTGGCTGGGTGCTTCGGACTCGCCGACGCTTCAGCACGCCAGCAACGGGCCGCCCGACCCTGGTCCTACTCATCCCCCTGATCGCATTCCTGGTGGCATCCCTGACGGGATGGCTGATCGCCGCCGTCCCGACCAGCAGGCCAGTTGCCGCCACCGCGGTGGCGACGCCGGTGTCCCCGCCGGACACCCTCGGCGGCCCGGCGCTCGCGGATCACGGTGTGGCGGTCAGCCCACAGGCGCTGGCGCCTCCCCCGGAGATCGCGGCCGCCGCATGGCTCGTCGCCGACGCCGACAGTGGCGCGGTGCTCGCGGCGCGGGACGCGCACGGCCAGTACCTGCCGGCGAGCACACTCAAGATCCTGACCGCGCTCGCCGTGCTGCCGCACCTGTCGCCGGCCCAGGAGGTGACAATCAGTGACGCGGCCGCGAGGGTCGACGGGACCAGGGTCGGCCTTGTCCCGGGAATGACCTATACCGTCGCCGAGCTGGCCACTGCCATGATCGTCGCAAGTGGCAACGACGCGGCCGTCGCGCTCGCCGAAGCCGCCGGTGGCACCGCAGCCACGATCACGATGATGAACCGGATCGCGGCGGATCTGAACGCCCGCAACACCCACGCCGGGGACCCCAGCGGCCTGGACGCCCCCGGTCAGACGACATCAGCATACGATCTTGCATTGCTGGGCAGGGCCGCCCTCACGAGCCCCGCCGTCAGGGGATTCCTGACGATCCCGCGAGCGACCGTCCGTGGCCGCGACGGCGCGTCCTTCCAGATCCAGAACCACAACGACCTGCTCAGTTCCTATCCGGGGACGATCGGCGTCAAGAACGGCTACACCGTTGCGGCGGGTGCCACCTACGTCGGTGCGGTCCGGCGCGGTAACCACACCCTCATCGTCACCATGCTGCGGGCGGTCCCGGCATACGCCAAGGATGCCCGTGCCCTGTTCGACTGGGGGTTCGCGTACGTCGATTCGATCACTCCGGTCGGACGGCTGGCTACGCAGGCCGACGCGGCATCGCATGCCGTCCCGGTGGCCGACGCAGCCGCCGCAGCCGCCGCAGCCGCCGGCGATCCGCCGCGAACAGGCACCGGTCACAGCAGGGACGCCAGCAGCCATGACGAGGACGGCGCAGACGAAACGTCCGGCGCCGGCGGTCACGCCGTCGGCCTGGTCACCTGGATCGCCGTCGCGGTAACGCTGATCGCCGCGATACTGACCCTGCGCCGGCGCCTTGCGCGGCGGCGGCCGTTCCCCAGCATCGGCGCGCTGCCCGGCATGGCGGCGCAACCTGCCGTGACACAGGACTCGCTCGCCTCCATCGCCTCGATCACGGAATCGGATACCGGACTCGTCCGGATCGTCACTCAACGGCGTGGTGACGGCGATGGCGATCCGGGCCGGACGGCCGGAGAGTCCACCGGGTCGCGGAAGGACCCAGCAGGTGATCGAGCGGATGATCCAGCAGACGACGATCCGGTGGGCGAATCAGCGGGCGATTCGGCAGGCCTGGCCGGTGACCCCGCGCCGGCACCACCGTCCCTGCCGGCACCACCATTCCTGCCGGCACCGTCCTTGCCGGCAGCGTCCCTGCCGACGTCTTCAGGCCGGCCATCCGGCGCAGCGGTACCGGACGGGACGGCATCGCCGGTACCGGACGGGACGGCCTCAGCGGTGCCGGACGGCAGGATGTCGGACGCGTAGGGAGCGGTCACCGTCCACGCCGTGACCAGGAGTGTCCAGCGCATCACGATGTTGATCCAGATGAGCAGACCGATGATCACCGCGAACGTTCCGTAAACGGGATTGCGGGTTGTCATCCCGACCAGCCAGGTTCCGAGCAGCTTGAGAATCTCCACCCCGACGGCGCCGAGCAAGGCCCCTCGCATCGCACGGCGGCGGTCGGTGATCAGCGGCAACCAGAGGAACAGGCACAGGAAAATCGCTACATCCAGCGCCAACGCGATACCGAGAGCGAGCAGCGCGGTCACCACCGCCGCGGCAGTGCTGCCGGCCAGGCCGATCCACTCCAGGAACGTCCCCGACACCGAGGTGGCGAGACTGGTCACCGCGATGGAGGCGAACACAATCACCCCGAGCCCGGCCAGGACGCCGATGTCCTTCGCCCGGCGTGCCAGCACGTTGCCGACGTCCACGCTCTGATGCCAGATGATCCGGATGGCGTCCCGCAACGCGTCGATCCAGGCCAGGCCGGCCAGCAGCAGGCCGGCCAGACCGATCAGGCCGGCACCGACCTTGGCGTTGCCGATGCCGGTGACATCGAGTTTGTCCGCCATTCCCGGCAAGTAATCGTTGATCTTTTTGATCATCTCCTGCTGGACGTCGGGATAGGCGTCGACCACGAACCCCGTGATCGAGAAGGCCAGGGCGACCAGCGGAAAGAAGGACAGAAAGGCGAAATACGTTGCGGCCGCCGAGAGCCGGTCGCCGCCGTCCTCGATATATCGGTGGTAGCCGCGCACGGCATGGTCGACAAAGGGTCTTCTGCGGCGCACGGAGCCCGCGGCATCGGACACTTTCCGTGCCCCGGAGCGGACCGCACTGATCGGGTTAGCCACCAGTGCTAACTACCCATCACCCCCGACGCCGTCACGCCGGGATGCCGCTCGAACGACGGCGTCCCCTCAGCAGGCGTCCCCTCGGTAAGGAGACCACGCCAGCAAGCAAGGGGAGCACGCCAACAAGGAGAGCACGCTCAGCGCGGGATGCCGGCCATGCGGACAGCGGCCACCACATCGTCGGACAGTACCGGCCACACTTCCGCCGCCCAGGTGCCGAACTCACGGTCGGTCAGGGCCACACAGGCCGACCTCACCGCGGGATCAACCCACAGAAACGTCCCACTCCGGCCGAAGTGCCCGAAAGTAGCGGGAGAATTGGTGCTCCCCGTCCAGTGCGGCTGTTTCCCGCCGCGGATCTCGAAGCCGAGCCCCCAGTCGTTCGGCTTCTGCACGCCGAAGCCGGGCAGCACACCAGCGGTCCCCGGAAAGGCCACCGACGTTGCCAGCGCAAAGGTGGAGGGGGCCAGCAACCGCGGCGCCAGCAGCTCGGCGGCGAAACGGATCATATCGTGCATGTTCGACCACACCGCGTGCGCGGGCGAACCCCGTAGCTCGGAGGAGTCCATACCCAGCGGCGTGAACACGGACTCGGCGAGGTAGTCGGCGAACACGATCCCGGACGCCTTCTGGAGCGTCTCGCCGAGGACGTCGAAACCGGTGTTCGAGTACACCCGGCGCCGCCCGGGGCCGGCCAGCACCCGGCTGCCGGAAAACTCCAGACCCGAGGTGTGGGCGAGCAGGTGCGCGATGGTCGAACCCGGCGGACCCGCGGGATCGTCGAGGCCGAACACCCCTTCCTCCACGGCGATCAGCACCGCGTAGGCGGACAGCAGCTTCGACACCGACGCCAACCGGAACAACCTGTCCGCATCCCCGACCAACCCACCGACCGTGACCGCGCCGGGGACACCACCAGCGGCAGCATCGGGGGCGGTGTCGGAGACACCGCCGGA
>NZ_CAAAFO010000147.1:4394-5592 GCF_900634715.1 Candidatus Protofrankia californiensis
GTCCACGACGACCACCGCACCGGCCGCGGGCGTGCCGGCCGGACCAGCCGACCCGGCCGAGATCGTCGATCTGCTCGTCGTCGGCGCCGGTCCGGCCGGCTGTGCCGCCGCCCTGCGCGCGCTGCAGCTGCGGCCACAGACCCGTGTAGTGATGCTCGACGCCGCGGACTTCCCCCGGGACAAGGCCTGCGGTGACGGCATCGCCCCACACGGCCTGGACGTCCTGTGTGCTCTCGGTGTGCCCGACGCCGTCGCCGGGTACGCGCCGGTGGATCGGATGCGGCTGCGTGCGCCAGGCGGCGCGCAGGTGGCAACTCCCTGCCCACGGGCGAACTATGTGGTCCCGCGCAAGGTCTTCGATGCGCGGCTGGCCGCCGCCGCCCGTGCGCGCGGAGCCGTACTGCGACGCGAGCGTGTGCGCTCAGTAGTGCCAGGCCCGAACGCGGGCGATCCGGTGGTGGTCAACGGTTACCTGCGGGCACAGGTGGTGATCGGAGCGGACGGGGCGAACTCGGTCACGCGGCGCGCGCTGGGCATCGGGCCGAATCCGCCGGAGGCACTGGCCATCGCCGTGCGCGGGTACGCCGACGCGCCACGTGCCGACCGCCCACCCGAACAGCTCATCGAGATGACCGACGAGGGTTGGCCGGCCTACGCCTGGTCGTTCCCGATCGGGGACGGCCGCGCCAACATCGGCTATGGGATGCTGCGGTCGAAGCTCGACGAGCTGCACGGCAACAGCGGCGGACGGGCCGTCCTGCACGGCACCCTCGCCCGGATGCTTCCGGACCAGCCCGCCCATCCCGGGACGCTACGCGCCCACCACCTGCCCCTGTCGACCTGGCGGCCCCGCCAGCCCGACGGTGCGGTCCTGCTTGCCGGGGACGCCGCGTCGCTGATCAATCCGCTCACCGGTGAAGGTATCTACTACGCGCTGCTGTCGGGTTCGCTCGCTGGCCAGGCCGCTGTCACCGTTTCACCGAGCGCGGTGGGCGCGGCCTACCGGCACGCCCTGGACCGCGAACTCGGGCGGCACCTGCGCCACACCACGCTGCTGGCCGGGCTCGCCGGCCGGCACCGCACCCTCATGGACTCAGCCGTCCAAGCCGCGAGCCACCGCACCGAGCTCTTCGACACCCTGCTCGAGATCGGTCTGGGACGCGGGACGATCCCCACCGCGTCGCTGGCCCGTCTGGCC
>NZ_CAAAFO010000147.1:6012-16649 GCF_900634715.1 Candidatus Protofrankia californiensis
AAGGCGATCTCCACGACCTTCTTCACGCCACCGCGGCCGATCTCGGCGGGCACGCCGAGATAGACACCGGAGATGCCGAACTCGCCGTCCACCCACGCGCACACCGGCATCACCGCGCCGGAGTCCTCGGCCACGGCCTTGACCATCCGAGCAGCGGCAGCCGACGGCGCGTAGTATGCCGACCCGGTCTTGAGCAACGCGACCACCTCGGCCCCGCCGTTGCGGGTGCGGGTCACCAGCTCCTCGATCTTGTCGCCGGGGAGCAGCTCCGCGAGGGGCTTACCGTCCACCGTGCACTGCGAGGGCACCGGAACCATGGTGTCGCCGTGCGACCCCAGGGTGAGGGTCCGCACCGACTTCACCGGCACGCCGAGCTCCACGGCGACGAAGTTGGTGAAGCGGGCGGTGTCGAGCATGCCGGCCTGGCCGATGACCCGGTTCCGGGGGAAACCGAGGACGTTCGCGGCGAGCGCGGTCATCTCGTCCAGCGGATTGGAAACCACGACGACGACGGCCTCGGGCGAGGACTTCGCGATGTTCTCCGACACCTGCCGGACGATCTTCGCGTTGACCTCGATCAGATCCATCCGACTCATGCCCGGCTTACGCGGCAGACCGGCGGTGATGACGACGACGTCCGACCCCTCGGTGTCGGCGTAGTCGTTCGTCCCGACAATCGTGGTCTCGAAACCCTCGACCGGCCGCGACTGGTTCAGGTCGAGGGCGAGACCCTGTGGTTTGCCCTCGATGATGTCGGTGAGGACGACCGTGTCGAAAATGTCGTACTCGGCAAGGCGTTGTGCGGTCGTGGAGCCGTAGAAACCAGCTCCGACAACGGTTACCTTCCCACCCATAGGGTGTCAGCCCCTCAGTTTCTCGATGATGGCGTCGGCATATTCCACCGTCCCGACGGCGGTCGGTTCGGTACGGGTCGGCTTCGAGTCGCAGGTGACGCTGCGAGCTTCCTCGATGACCGCCGCCACCGCGTTCTCCAGGTTTACCGCCGCGGTCAGCTTACCGCGGTGTTCCGGCATGAGCTTTCCGGAGAGAATCATCGCGGCCGGGTTGACCTTGCGCTGGCTTTTATATTTCGGCGCGCTGCCGTGTGCCACCGCGAAGACCGCCGCCTCCGTGCCGATGTTCGCTCCCGGCGCCACTGCGAGGTCGGCGGTTTCCATGATGTCCACGCCGGCTTCCGGTACGTCCCGGCCAAAACTGGAACCGACGGTCGCGACAGCCGCTGCGAGCACCCGGCGGGTCGCCCCGGTGAGCTCGGGCCCGGTGCCATCACCGGGGATCAGGGTTACGCGATGGGTCGGCATGTGTACTGTTCGCCCCGCTCATTTGAACGCGATGCTTGGATATCGTGAGGTTACCGCGGTCGCCTCTGAGGTGGGCGGCCAGGGATCGGAGTCCGGCGACGGATCGGTGAAGCCTCCAGCGGGCCAAAGGCAGCGCGATCATGCGCCTTTCACGCTCGGGGTCCCGGCCGTGGAGGCCATTACGATCCCGGAACCGGTACCGCCAGCGTCACCACAATGATCATTGTGCCGAGGACCGCGAGTGTCGCGACGTCGAAAACTCTGCCCCTTACAACGAGCAATCCGACGCGTCGGGTCGGCAGGACCAACCGCAGGACGGCCCCGGCGAGCAGAGCCATACCCAGCCCGAGCAGACCCCGCCGCCAGTGGTTCTGTGACACGAACACCAGGGCGACGATCGCAGCGCCCAACACAGCCGCGAAGACCGGCTCCCACGCCGACAATGACCGCCGCCGGGTCGGGCGCTGGCGGTGACCGGCGTTCATCGCGGCGTTACCAACATGCTCGTGATTCACCGGCCGATACTCGGCCTCCCCGTCCGGACGCGGTTTCCCACCCGCTCACCCCGACCACAAACACAGTCTATGTCTGTTGGGAGCGGCCCTCTCGGCCGCGTCGTCTCCTGGGACGACCCTCCGCCCGTGTCGCCCGTGTCGTCCAGGCAGGCCCGGAGCATTATCGATCTTGATATGACCACACAAACCAGCCCTGCGTCGGCAGCCGAAAAACTTGCGATCATTCATCGATTCACAACCTTTCGGACCCCCGAGTGAACGCGTCGTGCGGGACTAGGGGAGACTGCCGCCGCAGCCCCCGGAGTGGGAGGGAGTGGGCCGTGGCAGACGAAACGCCACACAGCAAGAAGCTGCAGGAGCTGATGTTCCGGGCTTGGGAGACCTTCGGAGATGCCCGACACCTGGACAGCGACGACCGGGTGTTTGTCCAGGCTCTCGCGCGGCAGACGGCGGACAGGATCTCGGTCCTGTACGGCGCGAGCTGGCGGGAGGCGCTGGACTGGGTGGCGCAGCGTTACGTCCCTACCAACGACACGCCCGGAGGTAACATCCCGGCGTCCTCGAATGGCACCACGACGAGCGCGCCGCGGCGTGGAGCGGCAGCGGCGGAGTCCGCGTCCATCTCATGAAACGTTGGTGCCGTCCGGCCGCCGAAAGCGGATCCGGACGGCACCAACGAACAGTTACGCACCTCGCACCGGCGGGCCGAAGAAAGTCACGACGCGGTGACCGGCGCGGACCAGCAACTCGAACCCGTTACGGACCCGGCATCGGCCCCGCACACACCCGGTGGTGCGCCGGGCCAGGCAGGCCGATCCGGGCGAACCGGGCCGGCGGATGACGACGCCGTCGAACCACCAGCCGTGGCGCAGACACCCGCCCGTGACCCCATCCGTGACCCCGACATCGACCCGGCCCCGCCGGCCGCCGCGTTCTGGTCAGGTCGCGGCGGATTCGGGCGTCGTTTCCGGTGAGCACCGTCGGTGTACGGAAGTGTTCCGGCGCACCGGGATCGCACCGGGACGACGACAACCGTTGCCCGCACAGTCACCCTGACCGCCGGACTGTCCCGGCCGCCGAACCTTGACAATTCTTGATGACTCTTGGCAACTACCGTCAATGCGCAAAATGCCGGACGCCGGTGAAGTAGAGCGTGATCCCTCCTTCCCGTGCGGCTGCTATCACCTGCTCGTCGCGGACGGATCCACCCGGTTCGACGACCGCACGGACACCGGCGTCGATGAGCACCTGCAGACCGTCCGGGAAGGGGAAGTACGCGTCACTGGCAGCCACCGCCGCCTTCACACGGTCACCCCCGCGGGTCACCGCGAGCATCGCCGCATCCACCCGGTTCACCTGTCCCATGCCGACACCGACCGTGGCACCGTCCACGGCAATGAGAATCGCGTTCGACTTCACCGATCTGGCGGCCTTCCAGGCAAAGGCAAGATCGGCCAGGGTGCTCTCGTTCGCAGGCGCACCGGCTTCCAGCGTCCAGCCCGAGGGATCGTCACCGGCTGCGTCCAGCGCGTCCCGGGACTGCAGCAGCAGCCCACCGGAGATCTGGCGCATCTGCACACCGTGCGGGTGCGGCGGCAGGGGACATTCCAGCAGGCGGATCGAAGGTTTGCGGGCCAGGATCTCCACGGCACTGTCGGCGTAGCCGGGCGCCACCACGACCTCGGTGAATATCTCCGCGATCTGTTCGGCCAGGGCGAGGCTGACCGGACGGTTCGTCGCGATGACCCCACCGAAGGCGGACACGGGATCGCAGGCATGCGCCTTGCGGTGGGCATCGGCGATATCACGGCCGATCGCCAGGCCGCAGGGGTTCGCGTGCTTGACCACGGCCACGCACGGTTCGCTGAAATCGGCCACGGCCCGGCGTGCCGCTTCCGCGTCGGTGAAGTTGTTGAACGACATCGGCTTGCCGTGCAGCTGCCGGGCACCGGCAAGGCCCGGCCCGTCGTCCTCGGCAACGTACAGCGCGGCCCGCTGGTGCGGATTCTCGCCGTAGCGCAGGACTTCCCCGCGACGCCACACCGCGGCAACCGTGTCCGGCCAGCCGGACTCGCGGGCGATCTGGTCGGGTGCGCCGACGCTGGCGAACCATGACGCGACAGCGACGTCATATGCGGCGGTGTGCGCAAAAGCACGTGCGGCAAGCCGACGGCGCGCGGCCAGGTCGAAACCGCCGGCCCGGATCGCCGCGATCAGCTCCGGGTAGTCCGCCGGCGAGACGATCACGGCCACGGTGGGATGGTTCTTCGCGGCGGCACGGATCATCGCCGGACCGCCGATGTCGATCTGCTCAATCACCTCGTCCTCGGAGGCACCACCGGCAACCGTCTCCCGGAAGGGATAGAGGTTGGACACGACGAGATCGAACGGCTCGATGTCGAGTTCGGCGAGCGCCTCGGCGTGCTCAACATTGCGCAGGTCCGCGAGCAGGCCGGCGTGCACGCGCGGGTGCAGCGTCTTGACTCTGCCACCGAGGATCTCGGGAAACCCGGTGAGGGTGCTGATCGGCGTGACGGCCAGACCGTGACGGGCGAGGGCCTGCGCGGTCGAACCGGTGGAGACGACCTCCACCTCGGCGTCGGCGAACACAGCCGCGAGTTCGGCCAGACCGGCCTTGTCGTAGACACTGACCAACACCCGCCGGATGGGGCGCCGCCCCGTCGCGACCAGCTCGCCGCTACTGGGCGTGTCCGCGCCGGCATGCGGGAAACTCTGCGCTCCCTCCACCGGCTCGTTGGGCGAGGACTCCCGCGGGACCTGTGCGAATGTCATGTCCCCTCCTCTGACCGGACGATCCGGCCGATCGTCTGCACGTACAGGACGCGCTCCACTGCCTGGATGCGTGTACGCAGAGTTTCTTCCGTGTCGGACGCTTCCACGTCCACCGCCGCCTGCGCAAGGATCGGCCCGGTATCGACGCCTTCGTCGACCCAGTGGACCGTGACTCCACTGATCTTCACCCCGTGCGCGAGCGCATCCCTGACGGCGTGGGCGCCGGGGAACGCGGGGAGTAGCGACGGATGAGTGTTCACCGTCCGGAAGCGTCCAACAACCTGCTTTCCGAGGATCTTCATGTAGCCGGCGAGCACCAACAGATCCGGATCATGAGCGGCGATCTGCTCTGCTGTGGCCTCGTCGAAGGCCTCCCGATGCGGAAAGTCCTCAAGACGAACGGTGAACACCGGGATACCAGCAGCCAACGCTCGTTCCTGCGCACCGGTCCCGAACCGGTCTGTACCCACGGCGATGACCTCGACGCCGAAGGACGGATCCCGGCAGGCATCCAGCACAGCCTGCAAGGTGGTGCCCACCCCGGAGGCGAGAACAACCAGTCGTGCGGGCACGGGACTCTCCGGAAAACCAGGTGGCCGGCAACTCGCCGTCGAACCCGGCAACTCGTCGTCAAACAAGGACTGTTCCGACTGTACTGAGGTCAGGCGGCCTGTGCGCATCCATCGGGACCGCGTCACCGCGTCCAGGGCGAGGCGTAACGCCTGGCCTGTTGGAGGCATAAGACCTGGTCAGGCCGGGTGACGGGGCAAGCTGTGCGCCAGGTGGCCGACGTCTGGAACCGGGTCGCCGCCACCCGGTGACGCCGGCCCGCTCCGGTGTTCGCATGGATCGTTGATCAATTGGCCGGCCTGCGACCGCCCGACTTCGTGCTCGCGCGAGACATCGTCACAACCCGTGTCGAGACGGCCGAAATCGTCCCCGTCGAGGAGATCGCCGGGGCGGCACAGGTACAGCTCGGCCAGGCGCTGGAGGGTCTGAGTCGACGGCGCCCGGCCACCCCGCCCAGGCCAGACCTCCCAGTACGAGAAGGCCTTGCCCGTCTTCGGCGGATCTTCGCAGGGCCAGCGGGCGTTCCACCGCCGCGCCGCCTCCTCCTGCGTCCAGCCGTGGGCGAGTCGAAAGGCGACCCGAGCGTTCAGCCGGTATCGACGCTGCCACTCCAGCGCGATCCGCCGATAGGACCACCCGAGCGCCCGCAGGCGCCTGGACTCGGCCCGCAGCTCCGCGGCGCTGACAGCCATGACGACCTCCCCGTCGACGAACCGATGATCGGACGTTAGCGGAGAGGTCGGACATTTCCAGTTGTACTGGCCGTCTGGACGCCGATCCGCGCGGTTGAGGATCAACCGGACAGGCCCTACCGGACAGGCCCTACCGAACAGGCATTACCGGCCAGGTTGGCCATAGGGTGGTTGGCCCTCACCAGCCTGCGGCGGCTGACCGTAGGGATCCGGCTGACCGTATCCGCCATACGGCGGCTGCCCGTAACCAGCCTGCGGCGGCTGCCCGTAACCAGCCTGCGGCGGCTGGCCATAGCCTCCCGGCTGGCCGTACCCACCCGGTTGCCCGTAATCCCCTGGTTGCCCGTACCCGCCCGACAACGGCTGTCCGTACGAGTCGTACTGGGTGCCGGGAGGTGCCGGGTGTGACGAGCGGTCACGAGGGCCGCCACGAGGTAGCGTGTGCCCGCCGGCAACGGCGGTCAGGACCGAGAAAGCCGTGATGGCCCCCGAGGCGATGAGCCCGAGCCACAGCCCGGCGGCTCGGTGGATGTGGTCAACCCCCAGCACCGTCTTGAGAAAAATCAAGATGGTGCCGAGAGCGGCGATACCCGCGATGATCAGAACCCAGTCGACGCCCACCGCCGGTAGCTGGACACGGGTGAAGGTTCGCACCGCCACCAGGCCGACCACGAGCAGCCCGAGTTCGACGCCGCCGTAGGCGAAGAAACCGACGCCCCACGCGTTCTCCCCGAACCCGCGGACCGCGAACCAGTCGAATAACGATGCGATGAACAGGACGACGCCGGCGGCTAGAACGCCGAGGTCGTTGTTCTGTATGTCGCGGCCGGCTATACGTGTCACGGGACGACCCCACTTCAGCGATCAGCGGTGACCTGACGGACCCATCCCTGACACCGTAGCCCTTTCACACCGGAACGACACGATCATGTCCGCGAAAGTACTCCGAAAGCACCCGCGGCGCCGGACAGGGTCCCGCGGACAACGCAACGAGTACGTAAAAGACAACCGGGCGTGGTCGGTCGCCGGAAACGACCGCCACACCCGGTCCGCAAACGGTGCGTCACAGCAGACGCACCGTTATGCAACGCTAGGAACAACAACCAGCAGGGACAGGATCAGAGGGAGCGCATGACATCGGCCATGAGACGGGCGGTCTCGGAGGGGGTCTTGCCGACCCGGACTCCCGCCTTCTCCAGGGCTTCCTTCTTGGCGAGCGCCGTCCCGGACGATCCGGACACGATCGCCCCCGCATGCCCCATCGTCTTGCCCTCCGGCGCGGTGAAGCCCGCGACATAACCGACGACCGGCTTGGTGATGTGCTCGTCGATGTAGGCGGCAGCACGCTCCTCGGCGTCACCACCGATCTCACCGATCATCACGATCGCGTCGGTGTCGGGATCGGTCTCGAACGCTGCGAGAGCATCGATGTGGGTGGTGCCGATGACGGGGTCACCGCCGATACCGACGCAGGTGGAGAAGCCGAAGTCACGCAGTTCGTACATCATCTGGTAGGTCAGGGTACCGCTCTTGCTGACCAGCCCGATGCGGCCCTGCGGGGTGATGTCACCCGGGATGATCCCCGCGTTCGACTTGCCCGGGCTCACGATGCCGGGACAGTTCGGCCCGATGATCCGCGTCGTGTTGCCCTTGGACTTCGCGTACGCCCAGAACGCGGTGGTGTCGTGCACCGGCACGCCCTCGGTGATGACCACGACGAGCGGGATGCCCGCGTCGATCGCCTCGATCACGGCCGCCTTGGTCCCGGCCGGCGGGACGTACACCACGGAGACGTCGGCGCCGGTCTTGTCGATCGTCTCAGCCACCGTCGCGAAGACCGGCACACCCTCGACCTCGGTACCCGCCTTCTTGGGGTTGGTACCGCCGACGATCGTCGTGCCCGCGCGCAGCATCCGGGCGGTGTGCTTGCGCCCCTCGGAACCAGTGATGCCCTGAACCAGGATCTTGGACGTCTCGTCCAGCCAGATTGCCATTGTCGGAAGCCTCTTCCCGTCCGCTCAGGCCGCGGTCGCGGCGAGCTCGGCGGCGAGCCGCGCCGCGCCGTCCATGGTGTCCACCGGCTTGACCACGTCGAGGTTGGCCTCGGTGAGGATCCGCCGGCCCTCGTCGGCGTTGTTGCCGTCGAGCCGCACGACCAGCGGGGTGGAGATGTCACCGACGATCTTCAGTGCCTGCACGATACCGTTGGCGACCGCGTCACAGGCAGTGATCCCGCCGAAGATGTTCACGAACACACTCTTGACCGCCGGGTCGCCCAGAATGATCGACAACCCGTCCGCCATCACCTGCGCGGACGCCCCACCACCGATGTCGAGGAAGTTGGCCGGCCGCTGCCCGCCAAACTCCTCACCGGCATAGGTGACCACGTCGAGGGTTGACATGACCAGGCCGGCGCCGTTGCCGATGATGCCGACCTGCCCGGACAGTTTGACGTAGTTGAGGCCCTTCTCCTTCGCCTTCTGCTCCAGCGGGTCCACCGCGGCGACGTCCACGAACGCGGTGTGGTCGGGGTGGCGGAAGGAGGCGTTCTCGTCCAAGCTGACCTTGCCGTCCAGCGCGATCACGCGGCCGTCACCGGTCAGGATCAGCGGGTTGACCTCCACCAGGGTGGCGTCGGAGCGGACGAAGACCTCCCACAGCTTCACCAGGAGCTCGGTGGCACCGTCCAGAGCCGCCTCGGGCAGCTTCGCCGCCACCGCGATCTGGCGGGCGACGGTCGCGTCCACCCCGACCAGCGGGTCGATCGGGATACGGGCGAGCGCCTCCGGCTTGGTCGCGGCGACCTCCTCGATCTCCATCCCGCCCTCGCGGGAGCACATGGCGAGGAAGGTCCGGTTCGCCCGGTCGAGCAGGAAGGAGGCGTAGTACTCCTCGGCAATGTCACTCGCCTGCTCCACGAGGACCGAATGGACAGTGTGGCCCTTGATGTCCATCCCGAGGATTGCCGATGCCTTGGCGGTGGCGTCGTCCGGGCCGTCGGCGACCTTCACGCCACCGGCCTTGCCGCGGCCTCCGGTCTTGACCTGCGCTTTGACGACGACACGTCCACCAAGATCAGTTGCGATGCCGCGTGCCTCGTCGGGGGTCGTGGCGACCTTGCCGGTGGGCACAGGCACGCCGTGGTCGGCGAACAGCTTCTTCGCCTGATACTCGAAGAGATCCACAGTCCGTCCAGTCGGATACGAGGTCGGTGGTCAGGATCGAACGTTCGAAAGTTCGGAGGAAGGGGAAGCCGCCCCGAGCCTACTGAAGGCGCCCGCCCCGGCAGATGCTGCTCCTGCCGCGGCGGCCGGTCACGTATGTCCGGGGTCAGTCACCATCATCACCCGGACCCGGTACCAAGCGCCTCGTTTTGTGGTGGTCGACACCGCGATCACACTGATCGCAATACCCACTATTCCGATCGAACCCGGCATGATCTCGGCGCCTGCGACGCCTGCGACGCCTGCGACGCCTGCGACGGCGGTGACGGCGATGCCTGCGTTACCTCGCTCACCCCGCATACGGATCCGGCCGCGAGCCATATACCCGAGCCCGGCGGCATACCCGAGCCCGGCGGGAACGTCACCGACACCGGACAGCCGTGTAACGCTCGATATCACAAACAGTGGCGACGGCATGTCGGGCGTCCTGTTGCCGGACCGGCGACGAAGGCATGACAGACAGGATGCGGCCGGCGGACCGGACAGCTGGCGGACCGGGCAACCGGGACGGCCGGGAACCTCAGCACCATCCCTGGGGGCTTACGGCCTGCGTGTCCCGCCGGAGGGACCTCACCCACGTACCCGCAGGGACGTCCCGGCCGAGCCGTCCCCGGCCGCCCCGGCCGTCCCTGCCGACCTCTGATCGGCCGGGACGGATCCCGCCGGGAGCCAACCCGGGGGAAACCCGGGAGGTTCAGCGCGCGGAAGCTCCGGTGGGATCGGATGCGTGGGCCGCGGCCACCCTCGACCGGATCCACTTGACGATTTCGCCCGTGGTCGTCCCGGGAGTGAATATCTCGGCGACACCCAGAGCCTTCAGCTCCGGAATATCGGCATCCGGTATGATTCCGCCACCGGTTACCACGATGTCGGTGGCACCACGCTCCCGCAGCAGCTCCATCAGGCGCGCAAAAAGGGTCATATGTGCGCCCGAGAGGACCGACAGACCGATGCAGTCGGCGTCCTCCTGGATCGCGGTCTCGACAATCTGCTCAGGCGTCTGGTGCAGGCCGGTGTAGACGACCTCCATGCCCGCGTCCCGCAACGCCCGCGCAATGACCTTGGCGCCGCGATCGTGGCCGTCAAGACCGGGTTTGGCGACCACCACCCGGATACGTTCACCGGTTTCGCTCACGCGGCCTCCTTGCGTTCACTGACGTCGCCCGCCCGGACATTACTTTCCGTGACGTAATGTCCCGTACATGACGTTCCGTGGCCCGATCTCTTCATAGACCCTAGCGGTACGCACCCACGGAAGCACGCCGTTGCCCGGCGGGATCACAGCTGCCGGCGGTCCCGGTCAACAGTCACGGCAAGGAACCAACAGTCGACATCCGTGACCTTCTTTTGTACTCTCAGTCACGGTAGACGTCGTGGTGGTTCCCAGGGCGTCTGCCAGACCTCACTACAGTTCGTCTGGTGCGAAACGGTTCGTCCGGTGCGAAATCCCGGGGCCCTGAGCCTGCGAGTATCGTGCCGTTCCCGGGTCCCTCCCCGCACGGGAGGTTCGGGCCCGGGAGA
>NZ_CAAAFO010000147.1:17246-20394 GCF_900634715.1 Candidatus Protofrankia californiensis
CCTCCCGGGTTTCTTGGGGCCTCCGGCCGCGCGAGAAGGCCGACGATCGCGCTGCCTTCGGCCGGCTAGTTCTTTCGGCCAGCTGGTTCTTCGGACGGCTGTCCGAGCACGGACGGGAGCAGAGGCAATCGGAAAGCGTCAACTGGGGGCGGCGGCAAGCAGGGTCACCCGATCTGTGAGCACATCCGTGACCTGTCGCAGCACACAGGTGACCCGAGGCCTGCTCGACACACCGGCGGCGGTCCGCGGGATGGCCGCGGAAGCCACGTGGCTGATGACCCATATCGCCTTCTACCCGATCGGGGTCGTCTCGGAGAGGCTGCGCGAGCCGGCCGACCGCTACACCCTCGACGGCCTCTCCCCATTGCGGCGTGGGCTGCTCGTCGGCGACATAGAAGCCGCAGGCACACCGATTCTGCTGGTCCACGGTATGATCGACAATAGGTCGATCTTCACTCGACTGCACCGGTCGCTGCGCCGGCGGGGCTTCGGGCGAGTCGCCACAGTGAACCTGCCGCTGTTCACCTCGGACATTCCGACGGCGGCCCGCCGGCTTGGCACAGTGGTCGAGACAATGTGTGAGCAGACGGGCTACCCGCGCATACACATCGTCGGGCACTCCCTCGGCGGACTGGTTGCCCGCTACTACGTGCAGAAACTCGACGGCGACGCCCATGTGCACACACTGGTGACGCTGGGTACACCGCATGAGGGCACCCGCTTGGCGCGGCTGCTCCCCCCGATGGTGCCGTACACACTCCTGCGCCAGCTGGTCCCGGATTCGGACGTGATCCGCGAGCTGGCCGAACCCGCGCCGAACTGCCGGACGCGGTTCGTGGCCTTCTCAGGGGATCTGGACACGATCATACGGCCGAGCGAGTCGGCACTTCTCCATCATCCGGACCTCACCGTCCGTAACGTTCGCCTTCCCGGCGTCGGTCACCACTCGCTGCCGTTCAACATCGACGTCGTCCACCAGATCGCGACCACGCTCGCCCATCTGGACGACGTCGAACACACCGATCACGATCCCGACACCGGCGAGGAGGAAGGATCGGAGCCGGCGGCACAGCCGAGATCCCTCTCGGACGCCCGTCCCGACCCCACCCCATGGGGAGACTCCCGTTCGGCAACCGGAGACTTCCAGCATGATCGAAATCTTCACCACTCGCGATGACAAAAAGCAATAATTAAACCACTTTACGTACCACGTCCACCGTGGGTGGGGGTGGCATCAAAGTTCCGGTTTGGGTCGGTGTAGCGTTCGAGTCGGTTTACAGGCTTTTCCCTCCCGCCGTGCCGCGACGCGGCAGGAGTCTTGTCGACCAACGGGAGCGTGATTTCGGGTTGTCACAACCCCCGGCCCGCAACTCAGGGCGGCACCGCGGCCACGGTAGGACCGCAAAGCACGGCGATCCGTTCGGCTTCGCCCGCCGGACGGTCTCGATGGCGCAGATCCGCCGCACCGGTATAGCCTCCGCCGTGGTCTCCACCCTCGGCATCATGATGATCAACACAACCGGCATCGCCCACTCCGAACCAGCGGGTCTTCCCGGACTGCGCACCGCCGGGACGATCTTCGGCCCGGCACCCACCGCGGCGGATGCCGCGACCGACGGGCTGAGCGATCCCTCCCTGCTCGGGCGGCAACCCGACGACAGCGAAGCCGCGCAACGCCAGGCCCAGACCGACCGTGTCGATCGGGACGAGGCACTGGCCCAGCTGTCCATCCTGCTCCTCCAACAGCGGACCGCGGCCGCGCAGACCGCACGCCAGCAGAAAGAGGCGCTGCGGTGGGTCCACCCGATACAGGCCCGTCTCACCCAACGGTTCGGTGGTGCCAACGGCCACCCCGGTATCGATCTCGGCGCACCGATGGGCACCCAGGTCGTCGCCGCCCACGGCGGTACCGTCATCTACGCAGGATGGGAATCCGGCTACGGAAACTTCGTCCAGATCCTCCATACGAACAATGTCGTAACTTGCTATGCCCACCTTTCCCGGATCGACGTCCGGGTCGGTCAACGGGTCGCCACCAGCCAGCAACTGGGCCTGGAAGGGTCGACCGGATTCTCCACCGGGCCGCATCTGCACTTCGAGGTCCGGCTCAACGGCCAGAACGGCGTCGAGGTCGACCCGCTTGCGTGGCTGGCCAAACACGGCGTCTACTACTGAACGGCGTCCGCTGCTACTGAACGGCGTCTGCTACCGAACGCCGCCACCGTTGCGGGCCCACCGTTGCGGCCCGACAACATCGGTGGAGACCCACGTTTGTGGGCGCGCTGCTCACAGCTTTTCGATCGGGGCGTAACGCAGGAGCAGACGCTTGGTTCCCGTCCCCTCGCCGAAGTCGATGCTCACCTCGCGGTTGTCCCCCGACCCTGCCACCGCGACGACCTGGCCCAGGCCGAAGGTGTCGTGGTTGACCCGGTCCCCCGTGGAAAGGTCGGGAATCGGGCGTGGCGCCGGCGCGGGCCGGCGGCCCGGTAGCCCACCGGCCTGCCCGCCCGACGACCGTGGTGACGCCGAACCCGACGCGGTCGCCTGCGGCCGAGAGGCGGCCGACGCCGGTTGTGCGTTCCCCTGCCAGCTGACCAACTCGGACGGCACCTCCTCAAGAAAACGCGACGGCGGGTTGTACGCCGGCTGACCCCAGGCACTGCGGACCTCCGACCGGGTCAGGTACAGCCGGGCACGCGCCCGGGTGATGCCGACATAGGCCAGGCGCCGTTCCTCCTCGAGTTCGGTCGGGTCGCCGAGCGTGCGCATGTGCGGGAAAACGCCGTCCTCCAGCCCGGTCAGGAAGACCACCGGGAACTCCAGCCCCTTGGCGCTGTGCAGCGTCATCAGGGTGACGACCCCGGCGGTACCCTCCTCGGGATCGGGTACCTGGTCGGCATCGGCGACCAGGGAGACTTGCTCGAGGAAGTCCGCGAGCGAACCCTGCGGAAACTGCTCGCTGAATTCCCGGGCTACGCTGACCAGCTCCTGGAGGTTCTCCACCCGCCCCTCGGACTCGAGGGTGTCCGCGGCGGCCAGCTCGGCGAGGTATCCCGTCCGTTCCAGCGCTGTTTCCAACGCCGCGACCGGGCCGTCGGCCACGGCCGTGCGCAATTCGGCGAGCAGGCCCGCGAAATCGCGGACCGCC
>NZ_CAAAFO010000147.1:20700-23695 GCF_900634715.1 Candidatus Protofrankia californiensis
AAGGTGGCGAGCATCGCCTCGGCCCGATCACCGATTCCCCGCTTGGGCACGTTGAGGATGCGTCGCAGGTTCACGGTGTCCGCCGGGTTCACCAGCACCCGCAGGTAGGCGAGCAGATCCCGAACCTCACGGCGCTCGTAGAAGCGCACCCCGCCGATCACTCGGTAGGGCAGGCCGACCCGGATGAAGATCTCTTCGAAGACCCGGCTCTGGGCGTTGGTGCGGTAGAAGACGGCGATATCGCCGGAGCGCGCCAGTTCGGCGTCGGCCAGCCGATCGACCTCGGCGGCGACGAAGACGGCCTCGTCGTGCTCGTTGTCCGCGACATAGCCGACGATCTTCTCGCCGTCTCCGGCGTCCGACCACAGTCGCTTGGGCTTGCGCCGGGCGTTGCGTGCTATCACCGCGTTCGCCGCGGACAGGATCGTCTGCGTGGACCGGTAGTTCTGTTCCAGCATGATCACGGTGGCATCGGGGTAATCCTGCTCGAACTCGACGATGTTACGGATGTTGGCACCCCTGAAGGCGTAGATCGACTGGTCGGCGTCACCGACCACGCACAGCTCGGCCGGTTCCACCGCATGATCGCCCGTGCGCTCGCCGGAGTCCACATGATCGCCCGTGTCCGCGCCCGGCCGTACCGGCTCGCCGTCGACGGTCAGCGGGGAGGTGTGCCCCACCAGCTCCCGCACGAGGACGTACTGGGCATGGTTGGTGTCCTGGTACTCGTCGATAAGGACGTGCCGGAACCGGCGCCGGTAGTGCTCGGCAACATCCGGGAAGGCCTGCAGCAGGTTCACCGTCGTCATGATCAGATCGTCGAAGTCGAACGCGTTCGACTCGGCCAGCCGGCGCTGGTAGAGACCGTAGACCTCGGCGACGGTGCGTTCGACGTGGTTGGCCGCCTTGTCCCGGGCGGTCTCCCAGTCGACCAGTTCGTTCTTCAGGTTGCTGATCCCGGTGGCGAGTGCGCGTGCCGGGTACCGCTTGGGGTCGATGTCCAGGTCGCGCGCGACCAGCGTGATCAAGCGCTGGGCGTCCGCCGCGTCGTAGATCGAGAAACCGCTGGTGAACCCGATGCGCTTGGCGTGCGACCGCAGGATGCGCACGCACGCGGAATGAAAGGTGCTCACCCACATCGCCCGGGTCCGCGTGCCGACGAGCGCGGCGACCCGCTCCTTCATCTCGTTCGCGGCCTTGTTGGTGAACGTGATCGCCAGGATCTCGCCGGCACGAACCCCACGCGCGGCAAGCAGGTAGGCAATCCGGTTCGTGAGCACCCGCGTCTTGCCGGACCCCGCACCCGCGACGACGAGCAGCGGCGAACCCGCATGGACGACCGCGGCCCGCTGTTGCGGGTTCAGGCCGTCCAGCAGCGCGTCGGCATCGAGCTGGAGCGCGGCGGCACGGCCTCCCGGCGCATCCGGGACCGCCACGGGCCCGTCCCGATCGTCCGCGGGGTCGTCGAAGTCGGGGTACAGGCCACCGAGAAGCGTGCTCATAGGGGATCGATCATACGTTCGACGTCCGGCAGGTCCGACAGCGGTACACGCTCTCCACCCTACGAGGTGCCGGTCCGCGCCACGACTCCGCGTACCAGCCTCCGACGCCGAGGCCCGGGCGCGGGCGCGGACCACACCGAGACCCGGACGCCGATCGCGTCGCACCCCGTGCCGCGGCCTGCGGTCCCCAGCACAGGGTGTGACGCCTGGTTCGGCGCGCGGGGAGGGGCGGTCGGTTTGACGACCACCACTGTCCAAGAGCAAAATAGGAAGGTGCCGCAGCACATTATGATCATTAACTAGGCGCGTGAACCCGCCTTCGGGCCGACACCGACGGGTCAGCGCGCCTCGCCCTTCCGCCAATTCGGCGGGGGGCTTTTTTGTTGCCGCGGTCACGTCAGGGGTGGCCGCTAAGCCACCAGGAGAACAATGATGAGCCAACCATCCGAAAACCCGACGCACGCCGCCAGCGACAGCACAAGTACCACTGGTAAGGACGACGGTGACACCCCGCCCAGATCCGTCACGTCCACGACCCCGAACGCGGACGGCCTACCGGATGCGGACACGACAACCAAGGGCACCACCAAGGGCACGACGATCGACGGCATGGCAATCGACGTCACCACGATCGACGTCGCCGGGGCCGCGGCCGTCCTCGCACCGGTTGTCCGGCGGACCCGGGTCGTGCCCAGCGCCCACCTGTCCCGGCTGACCGGCGCACCGGTGTGGTTGAAATGCGAGAACGAACAGCGCACCGCCTCGTTCAAGCTACGCGGCGCATTCGCCCGCATCGCTCTTGCCGACCCCACCGTGCGGGCGCGGGGCGTGGTCGCTGCCAGTGCCGGAAACCACGCCCAGGGCGTCGCGTACGCGGCGGCCCACTTCGGCGTCCCGGCTACGATCTTCGTTCCGACCGGCGCGAGCCCGGTCAAGGTCGCGCGCACCCGCCGCCTCGGCGCGCGGGTCGAGCATGTGCACGGCGGGGTCGACGCCGCTCTGCTGGCGGCCGAGGCCGCCGCGCTCGAGCACGGCGGGCTGCTGGTGCATCCCTTCGACGATCCGACCGTGATCGCCGGGCAGGGCACGATCGGGCTCGAGGTCACCGAGCAGGTCCCCGGCCTGCGGACCGTCCTGGTGGGTATCGGCGGTGGTGGCCTGATCAGCGGGATAGCGGCGGCGATCAGGCAACGACGCAGCGACGTGCGGGTGATCGGTGTCCAGGCCGCGGGCGCTCCCGCCTTCGCCCTGTCATGGCGCGCGGGACGGCCGATCCGCGTCCCGGCGGCGACCATTGCCGACGGCATGGCCGTGAAGACCCCGGGAAGTCTGACCCTGGCGCTTGCCACCAGCCTGCTGGACGACGTGGTCACGGTCGACGAGGACGCGCTGTGGGAGGCGATGGCGGGGCTGCTGCGCGCCGACGGTCAGACGGTCGAGCCCGCCGGAGCCGCCGGTACGGCGGCACTGCTACGCCACCCGGACCTCGCGCA
>NZ_CAAAFO010000147.1:23996-25136 GCF_900634715.1 Candidatus Protofrankia californiensis
TGCGCATCCCCGCCGCATAACATCCCGCCGGGTAACGCCGCTACTCCCACTCGATGGTGCCGGGAGGCTTGGAGGTGATGTCGTACACCACCCGGTTGACCTGCTCCACCTCGTTGACCACCCGGCCCGAGATGCGTTCCAGCAGGTCGTAGGGCAGCCGGGCCCAGTCGGCGGTCATCGCGTCCTCACTGGTGACCGCTCGCAGCACGATCGGGTGTCCATAGGTACGTTCATCTCCCTGGACTCCCACCGAACGGACGTCCGCCAGCAGCACCGCGAACACCTGCCAGATCTCGCGGTCCAGGCCGGCCCGGCGGATCTCCTCGCGCACGATCGCATCCGCGGCCCGCAACGTCTCCAGCCGCTGCGGGGTGACCTCACCGATGATCCGGACAGCGAGGCCGGGCCCCGGAAACGGCTGCCGCCAGACGATCTCCTCCGGCAGCCCGAGTTCCTCACCCAGCCGGCGCACCTCATCCTTGAACAAGGTGCGCAGCGGCTCCACCAGGGAGAACTGCAGATCATCGGGGAGCCCACCGACGTTGTGATGCGACTTGATCTTTGCCGCGGTCGGCGAACCCGACTCGATGACATCCGGGTACAGCGTGCCCTGCACCAGGAACTCGATCCGGGACCCCTCGGCCTCTGCCCGCGCTTCCAGCTCGCGGGCCGCCTCCTCGAACACCCGGATGAACTCCCGTCCAATGATCTTGCGCTTGCGCTCCGGATCGCTGACCCCGGCGAGTGCCGCGGCGAACCGGTCGGCGGCCTTGACGTGCACCAGCTCGACCCCGGTCGAGGCGACGAAGTCCTTCTCCACCTGCTCCGCCTCGCCTGCGCGCAGCAGGCCGTGATCGACGAACACGCAGGTCAGCTGGTCGCCCACGGCACGGTGGACCACAGCCGCGGCCACCGCCGAATCCACCCCGCCGGATAGTCCGCAGATCGCGCGCGCGCTGCCGAGCTGGGCCTGGACCGCCGCAACCGCATCGTCGGCAATGTTGACCATGGTCCAGTTGGGCCGGCAGCCGGCACCGGCGAACAGGAAACGTCGCAGGACATCCATGCCGTGGTCGCTGTGCACCACCTCCGGGTGGAACTGCACTGCGAACAACCGGCGTTCGGTGTCCTCGAAGGCGG
>NZ_CAAAFO010000147.1:25299-25761 GCF_900634715.1 Candidatus Protofrankia californiensis
GCGCCATCACCTGGTGGCCATAGCAGATACCCAGCACCGGCACCCCGGCGCCGAAAAGCGCTAGGTCCACCTCCGGGGCGTCCGGTGTATAGACCGACTTCGGTCCACCCGAGAGAATCACCGCGGCGGGACGGCGGGCGAGGATCTCCTCGACGGAGACGTCCCAGGGCACGATCTCCGAGTAGACGTGACACTCGCGCACCCGCCTGGCAATGAGCTGGGCGTACTGTGCGCCGAAGTCGACGACCAGAACCGTGTCGTGGGCCGGACGGAAGGCCGCAGAGGCCGGGGACACGGAGCCGGAGGCGACCGGCGCGCTGGATCCTCGGCCGCCGCCCGTCGGGCGTCCGGCCGGCTTCGGGGTGACGATGTCCACGACGCCAAGCCTACGGAGGACGGGCGGAACACCCGGCAGCCCACCGAACAACACCCCTGCGGCGTGCGTCCCTGCGTGTCCGCGCT
>NZ_CAAAFO010000147.1:26133-36843 GCF_900634715.1 Candidatus Protofrankia californiensis
AGCGCGGACCGGATCGGACGCGGACAACTAGCTTAGGCCAGGCGTCTGCCAGGATGTCTGGCCCTACCGCTAAGGTGCCTATCAGGGGACATCCGGGCCCGATACCGGGCCATCCCGGTACGACGTGTTCCGGGAGGCTGGCGGAGAGGTTGCGAAGGTACGTGCGCAGACAACCGATAGCCGGCACGGGCATCGACGCTCCTGCGGCACCAGAAGTCACGCCGGAGGAGTCCGCCGACGGCGGTGGACCGCGCGTCGACGCCCCAGCCATTGCGCCGCAAGGTCCCAGCGGCCTGCGGCGTATAGCGGCGATCGTCGGTACGCCGTCGAACTGGCGGGTCCGGACCAAACTGATCGCGATCCTCGCTGTCCCGATCATCGCCATCCTGGTCAACGCCTCGATCGGGGCCAATACCGTCCTGACCAGCACACGCGACGTCAACCGTGCCCAGGACATGGTGGAAATAAGCCGCGCCGCCACGACTTTGGTGTTCGCGTTGGAGCAGGAGCGCACCTACACGGTCGGCTATGTCGCGTTGCGCAGTGCGCCGGGTTCCTTCGACCGTCTCAAAACGCTGCAGACACAGGTCGACGAGGCGGCGCGGAAGTACGAGGAAAGCGCCAAGGGCCAGCAGGACGCCTTCACCGAGCAGACCCGGGCGGCGCTCCAGTCGGTCGCGGACCGGCTGTCGCACCGGGCAAACGTGCGCGCGACCGCGTTGACCCTGGTCTCGCCGGACTCCGCCCAGGTGGCCTACACCGGCATGATCGACAGCCTCGTCAAACTCGCCGCGCTCATTCCGCAGGGTCAGGACGACGCCACGCTGAACGCCGACGTGGACGCCGTCGACGCCGTCATCCGCGCACGGGAACAACTGGCCGCCCAGCAGGCGCTCATCCACGGAGTTCTCCAGAAGGGGCACTTCGACAACACCGACTACCGCCTGTTCGTGGGCTTCGGCACGGAACGCGAGAGCCAGATTTCCCGTTTCGAGGCGGTGGCGAACCCGTCCCAGGTCGGGGTGTATCGGGCGACACTCACCGGTCAGGACGTGTCAGAGACCAGTAATGAAGTACAAACGGTTCTGATCGGACGAATCGGGCAACAGCTCGAGCTGGACAGCTCGAAGTGGCTGCAGGCGACCCAGGCCACGATGGATCTCAACGGCAAGGTCATCGCATCCCTCTACGACGACACCAGCAACCGCATCCAGAAACTCCGTTCGAGTATTCAGCGCAACGCGTTGCTGTCCGGACTCCTCATCGTCCTCATCCTGACAACCGCGCTGCTCGCGGCAATGGTCGTCGCCCGCTCCCTGGTGCGCCCCCTGCTCGGGCTGCGCACGGCCGCGCTGGACATCGCCGGCCACCGCCTTCCCGAAGCGGTCCGCCGACTGCGTGACTCCACCGATCAGAACATCGACCCCGACGTCGAACCGGTCGGAATCAACACCGACGAGGAGATCGGCGAAGTCGCCCGCGCATTCGACGAGGTGCACCGGGAAGCCGTCCGCCTCGCGTCCGAACAAGCGGTGCTGCGAAACAACGTCAACGCCATGTTCGTCAACCTGTCCCGACGAAGCCAGGGGCTGGTCGAACGGCAGCTGCGACTGATCGACGACCTGGAGAACCGGGAACAGGACCCCGACCAGCTCTCCAACCTGTTCAAGCTCGACCACCTGGCGACCCGTATGCGCCGGAACAACGAAAGCCTCCTGGTGCTCGCCGGCACCGACACGGCACGCAGGTGGACCCACCCCGTGCCCCTCAACGAGGTCGTCCTCGCCGCGATTTCCGAGGTCGAGCAGTACACGAGGGTCAAGCAGACCGCGGCGGCCTCGGTCTCGATCGCCGGAAACGCCGTCAGCGACGTCGTGCACCTCATTGCCGAGCTGCTGGAGAACGCCACGTCCTTCTCTCCCCCGGCGACCGAGGTGCAGGTCAGCAGCCGCTCCCTGGGACCCGGCGCCGGATCGATAATCGAAATCGAAGACCGTGGTATCGGGATGCCCGCCAAGGATCTCGAGCGCATCAACGAACGCCTGGCCAGCCCGCCTGTCATCGACGTGTCGGTGTCCCGCACGATGGGTCTGTTCGCGGTCGGTCGCCTGGCCACCCGGCACGGTATCCGGGTCCAGCTCCGGGAGTCGGCCTCCGGTGGGATCACCGCCGTGATACGTCTGCCGGCCAAGGTCGTGGCTGGCGATCCGGCCTCAGCCACACCGTCGCGCGCCACGGCAGCCCTCACCGCTGGACGCTCGGCGGCCAGCCATCCAGCACTCGACAGCGGCTTTCCCCCCGCGCTGTCCGACGGGATACCCCTCGGGAACGGCATGTCACGCGGTGAGTCCAACGGCCGCGTGCTCGTGAACGGAAGCACGATCTCCAAGAGCAACAGTCCGCATCCGTCCGATCCGCGCAACGACCCGGAAACGAACCCGCCCCCTCTCGCACCGAGCATGAACGGATCCGGCAGCGACCCCGGCTACCACGCCGGACCGGACGACCGGTTCACCGGATCCGCTGATCTCGGGCTCGAGAAACTGGACGTGGGTGGCTCCTTCGGCGATGACATCGGCAGCGGTCCGTTGGAGGTCTCCAGAATCACCGAACACCGCCCGAACGCCGATCCCTCCTTCCTGAACGAGTCTCCTCCCGGCGGCTACGAGATCCCTCGCGGACCGGGAACGGTGAGCCACCCCATCCCGGATACCGGTCCGACCTACCTGGACCTGGCAGCCAACACCGGTCCGACAAACATGGATCCAAACAGCTCGGGTCCCGCGAACATCGGCAACACCGACAACACAGGCCCGGCCGGGGCAGCTCCGTCGGTATCGACGGACCGGATCGTCGCGAACGGCGCACGGGGTGCGAGCGCCGGCGAGCCGGCGTCGTTCAGCCGGCAGCCCCCGGCGCCCGCCGCCCAGTTCTTCACGCCCGCTGCCCAGGTGGGGCAACAGTCCGGTGTCATGCCGCCGGGCGGCGCCCACCCCGACTTCGGGCCGGAGCAGGCATCCGCTCCGCTGGACAACCCGTCCTTCGTCAACGCCGTGGAGGAAGCGGCCCCCGACCGGGATGGCGACGACAACGACACAACTCCGATCTTCGATTCGGTCTCCGCGTGGTTCCAGCGGCACTCCCCGGCGTCCCCGCATGCGCTCCCGACCCGGCCCAGGACGCCTGGGCAGTCCCCGCTGGGGCGTCCCGGGCCGGCAATCCATCGAGGCCCGACGAACCTGCGCGGCGACTCACGGCCGTCGGAGTCCGCCAGCCGGCCGGGCGGGCAGGCCGCTATCACCGCCGGTGGCGAAATCACGCGTCCGCCCTCGCCCTTCCCGGCCTCGGCTCGAGCTTCGCGCCCGACAGCGACAACCGGCCCGACCGGAACGGGGCCTCAGGGCGAGGGCCCGACACCCACCAACGTCACCATGCCCGTCTGGTCGCCTGCCCCGGCAGAGCCGTTGCCGCCGACCACGGTAGCCACCGGTGTCGCCGAGACCCAGTCCGCTCCGCCGGCTGCCCGGCCCGTATCATGGTCGTCCGCGGCTGACACGGGTTGGCATGCGGCGGAAGCAGCCCGCCAGCCGGCTCCCGGTGGGACGACTCGGGCCGGTCTTCCGTTGCGCGTTCCGATGACCCATCTTGTACCCGGCAGTGCCGAGCCTGGACCACAACGTCAGTCACCGGAGGGACACTCCCGGTCCCCCGAAGCGGTCGGCGGCCGGCTCGCCAGCTTCTACCAAGGTGTTCGGCAGGGCCGCGATGTCACCAGGGACGCCGCGCCCACCTCTCGTCGAGACGCCCAGGAGGACGTGTGACGCCCATGAGCTCAGACGCACAGAACCTCAACTGGTTGATTAACAACTTCGTCGACAGAGTTCCCGGTGTCGCGCACACCGTGGTGGTCTCGGCGGACGGTCTGCTCCTGGCGGTGTCGGACGGATTCCCGCGTGACCGGGCGGACCAGCTGGCCGCCGTCGCCTCGGGCCTGGTGAGCCTGACCCAGGGCGCTGCCCGGGTCTTCGAAGCGGGCAACGTGACACAAACGGTCGTCGAGATGGAACATGGTTTTCTGTTCATCATGGCGATCAGTGACGGAGCAAGTATGGCGGTTCTCGCCGCACCGTCATGCGACATCGGGCTTGTGGGGTATGAGATGGCGCTGCTGGTAACCCGAACCACGGACGTGCTTACCCCGGCACTACGGGCCGAACTGCAGGGGATCCTGCCGCGGTGAACCGACGGAAACACAGGGGGTCAGGGTGAGCAGCGATCCCGCGAATGCCCCAGGGCCGGTTGTCCGTCCCTACGCGATGACCGGTGGTCGGACGCGTTCACGATACGAACTCGCCATCGAGGCGCTTGTCGTCACGACGTCCCTTGGCGAGGAACGGGCAATCCAACTTGCCCTGGAGCAACAAACAATCGCCGCCATGTGCCGGCAGGTGCGATCAATTGCGGAGATCGCTGCCGGCCTGCGGGTTCCCCTCGGAGTTGCAAGGGTGCTGGTGGGTGACATGGCGGACGAAGGTTACGTCCGGGTGCACCAACAACCCGACCGCGACGAGGCGCCGGATCTCGCGCTGCTCGAAAGGGTTCTCAGTGGCCTTCGAAAGCTCTGACCGTAGGCGGGTAAACTCCTCCGTCGCCACCACCTCGGTCAAGATCGTCGTCGCTGGTGGTTTCGGTGCCGGCAAGACAACCTTCGTCGGGTCGGTGTCCGAGATCGTGCCCCTGCGTACCGAGGCTGTTATGACCGAAGCCGGGGCACATGTCGACGACCTGACCCACATCTCCGACAAGACGACGACCACGGTCGCGATGGACTTCGGCCGGGTCTCCCTGGACGAAGATCTGATCCTCTATCTGTTCGGCACGCCGGGACAGTACCGATTCTGGTTCATGTGGGACGACATCGTGCGCGGCGCGATCGGTGCCATTGTCCTGGCCGACACCCGGCGGCTTGCCGACTGTTTCGCCGCCGTGGACTACTTCGAGCAGCGTCAGCTGCCCTTCGTCGTCGGCGTGAACTGTTTCGACGGAATCCTGCGGCATTCCATCGACGACGTCCGGGAAGCCCTGCAGATCACCCAGGGCGTGCCGATCATCACCTGCGACGCACGCAACCGTCACTCGACGAAAAGCGCGTTGATTGCGGTGGTGGAACACACGATGTCACGAGCGGTAGCGAGAACCTAACCGCGTATCCGACAAGCACGAACCTGGCCCGCACATGACCTCGCAGGGGATGGGGCCGGCAACCTCGGTCCGGCTCACCGCGTCCGGCCAGAGCCCAGTTAAGCTGGCCGAAAAGCGCCCGGTCGTGGTCGTTCCCGTCCCGTCGGAGGCCCCGGGGAATCCAGGAAACGGCCGGGCAACGGCCGCCAGACAGTTGTTTACTCAGACTCCCTGGACAGCCTTGGTATAAGGCAGCAGCTTTCCTGGTTGCGCGGCAATATTCTTGATCGTTTCGTCGCCGACGATGACCAGACTGTAGCTGGCGCCATCCGTCCGCCACTGTCCCCCGACCAGGGGTGTTTTCGCCACGTTCTTGGGGATGTCGGCCGACCCACCGAAGCCGACCGGCCCCACGATCGTGTTGACGCGCAGCTTTCCGATCGCCGCCGCCAATGCCGCCCGGTCACCGGGGGAACCGACCTGCGCCAGCGCCTCCGTGGCAACCTCGTAGAGCGCGTGCACGAAGCCGAGGGTCTGCACCCAGGGGGCGCCGGTCCTGTCCGTGAAGTCCTTGGCAAGCGCCTCCGGGGTGCCCCCGGTCAACGAACTGCGGAACTGGTGATAAGGCGACCACCAGACCTCGGTACCAAGATTGTTACCATCCCGACCGAGCGCACGGGCCGACTGCGGGAACAGCAGTGCCTTGGCGACGGTAATAATCTTCGGACTGAAGTTCTGCGATACCGCCTTCTCCCAGAAAAGCGCGAAGTCCGACGGTGGCAGCACCCCGGTCAGGATATCCACGCCCGCGTCCTTGAACATGTTCACCTGTTGGGTGAAGTCCAGGGTGCCGGCGGCAAAGGGAGGGGGAGTCACCCGTGTGTAACCCGCACTGTTCATGGCCGGTGGAAACCCGATGGTCGTATCGGCGAACGCTCTGCCGTCGGCGTCATTGGGCCAGAGCACGCCGACCTTCTTGTTGGTGGGTAGCTGCGCCCACATGCCCCGGTAGACCCTGATCACGTCCTCAAGACCCCAGAAGAAGTGATAGGTCCACTTGAACGGATGGGCCGGGTCACCACCGCGGCCGTTGAACCACGACTGCCACGGAGCCGCCGTGGAAATGCAGGGCATCTCGTTTGCCTCGCACTGGTCCGAGACCGGGTTGATGGTTTCCGGCGTGGAGGCGACGAGAACGATGTCCACCCGGTCGGTGAAAATCAGGTCGCCGGCTGCCTGGGCCGCGCGGTTCTGGTCGGACTGGCTGTCCCGAACGATGATCTCGACCGGGTAGGTACGCGGGCCAATAATCATCCCGCCCTGGCGTTGGAAGAAAGTCCGGATGGACTCGGTGACATACCTGTCCGCGGCACCGAACGCGGACAGCGCGCCAGTCTGCGGGCTGACATAGCCGATCCTGATGGCTCGCTTTGCCTTCGACCCACCGCCGGACCCGCCACCACAGGCGGCAAGGGGCACCCCGGCAGCCGTCATGCCAGCCAGGGTCAGCAGTTTGCGGCGGTTCAGGGAAGACCCACCGGAATCATCCTGCCGGTCCGGGACCGACCTGCCCGGGCCGGTCACAACGGAGCCGTCGGCATCCGACAAAACGTCACCAGGTCGTCCCTGTCCAGCGTGTGTCGGGCAGTCAGATCGGAGCATGAGTCCTGATCCTGCCGCACGCCGGTTCAAACCCGGGCACTGGGTCCTGGTCAACACGCACCAGACGAGATCCGGGAGGGAAGGTTCCCCGCCACCTAGTGGGCCGAAGGCGGCGTGATGATGTCTCTTTCGCGCCGTCGGAGGCTAGTTGATCGCGCACCACCGATTCGAACCGTCCTTGAAGGTCAGAAAACCGGCGTCCTTCCCGGCGTCGCCGTCCCGCACGCGGTCGATGAACAGCGCCTTGACGTCCTTCAGCGGACCGCCGGTGAACTGGAGGTCGGTAAAAATCACGGTATCGGTACTCAAACTGTTCTTTGTGATCGAGTAGGTACCCTGCTGATCGTCCCAGAGGTAGCTGCCACTTTCGCGTGCAACGACGAACTTGTTCGGCAGCGCGGCAAGTAGCCGGAGGTCCGCGCCGTCGGCCCGATAGCAGCGATAGGTGCCGTCGACCAGTGCCAGGCCGGTAGCGGCGTCCGGATTGCTTGTGGCCGGTGTCGCGGAGCCCACGGCTGGAGAGATAGGAGTCACCGGCTTCTCCTGCGCCGCCGGAGGGGCGTCCTCCCCACCTGACAGCAGGACGTACAGCCCAATCGCGACCAGGGACACCAGCGTCGCGACAACCAACGGACCAACCCACCCACGCCGATGGCTCGCCAGGAATCCCGGGCCGCCATCGTCTCTGTCGTCTCTGTCGATGTCGTCGCCGAGATCACTGTCAAGATCCGGCCCACCGCGCCGGCCGACCATGCGGCCTCCAGCGCGTTTCACGGCTGCCGACGCCCTCGACCGCTGCTCCGGCTCCCGCGCCATGGTGTTCGCGGAAGCAGCCCGCGAGGAGGAAACCCGTGGTGTCGTCGTACCCGCCCGACCCGCCTTCTTACGGACAGTGCTGGAAGGCTTCCAGCCATCGTCATCATCGGGATCGGTGTCATACGGGCCGGTGTCATACGGGCCGGTGTCGTGCGGGCCGGTGTCGTGCGGGCCGGCGTCCGGCGCAGACCCTATCCTTGACAGTGCCGTGGTCATCTCCGACAGTGACTGCCCCAGCGCTGCGGACGGCACGACCGGAGACGACGGCTCATTGCCCCGAGGGGTCCTCGACCGGAGGGCATCGGTGGTTCGCAGGACAGGGTCGATGCGCTGCCCCGCGGATCCGGTGAAGGAAGGATCCGGCTCAGCGGAGTCCGCGAAGGCTGCCCCGTCCGGCACACCGACGGCGGGCATCCCGGCCCCGGGCATCGCTGACGACGACCTGGACGCGGTGCGTGAGCGCATCCGGACGGGAACGAGTGGATCAACCGCAGAAGCAGCCGAGCCACGGTAGGCCGGCGGGAGAAGCACGGCCCGGTCGTTGCCACTGTCCGCTCTCCCGGCAGTCGGCCGGGGTGCGTCAGGCGTCGCCGGAGCATCATCGTCCACACCGGGACCACGGACAGCGGGTCGAGAAGCCCCGGAATCGGGATATCCACCCGACCGGTGGCCGACCGGAGTCGGGCCGTTGACCCTGGTGGCCGGGCCCACGTCCAAGCCCACCTCCAAGGGGTTACCCCGGTCGGTGAGAGAGGGGCTCAGCCCGGCAGAGGGCACGCGTCCGCGATCACGCAGCTGCGCCGCCCTGATCGGACCATCTGCCGAGTAGGGCCTCGACCCGTTCCCCGGCCCGGCGGACGGGTCGACGGTGTCCGGCTGCCGGGCCGGGGATCCACGATCGCCACCCGCGGACGCCGGGTAACCGGCTGGGCGGCCCGCCAATCCGTAACCGTTTACCGGACGGTCGCTTCCGTAACGCTCCAAAACGCCGCCGGAACCCGACGCGCCGTTACCGCCGGGTCCGGAGATGCCGTACTCGGCCAGCCCACGGGCGGGGGAGGATCCGGCGCTCCCCGCGAAGCCACTGCCTGGCTGTACACCGGCCGGCGGCACCCGGCCGGGCAGCGACTGCGGACCGCCGGGCTGGCGCTCGTCCAGCCTGGCCGCGCCCGTGTCGAGCCGACGGCGGTCGGGCTGACCGCCACCGGAAAAGGCACCGCCAGCCGGAAGGGCGCCGCGGCCGCCGCCGTCACGCGGGCGGTTCCGATGGCCGTCGGCGGAGCTCAGAACGTCGGGGTAGCGCGAACCGAACCCACGCAGAACACCGGGCTGACGGTCGTCCGCCCCGGCCTCACGCACGCTCGTCGGCCCCAAGACGGGCTGCCAGGGATGACCGGCACCCTGGCCCGTGGATCCCTGACCGGTGTCGGGAGGGCCGGTGTCACGCTGGGAGACAGCGGCGTGATCGGTACCTTCCACGGACAGATCCCAGCCACCGCCGTAGCCGCCGGTCACACCCGTTGCGGGATCACCACCGCCGGGGAACCCGCCTGCCCGCGGATCGCGCAGGACCGGCTGGGAGGGATAACCGGGCAAGGTCGGTCGGTCGTGACTGGCGGAGACGTCGAACGGATCGGGCGCGGAAAAAGCACGGTCGCGCCATCGCTGGCCTGATGGTTCCTGGGAACCGGGCCAATCCGGCGGCGGAACCGGAGGGGGAGCCGGATGGGGCCAGTCGTCGGCCTCCCCGACCCGCTCGACCGCGAAGAAGTCGTCCGCACTCCGCCCCGGTGCGCCGGAAGGCTCAGGAGGGCCTGTCACCGGGCCGCCCGAATCACCGGTCGCCGCCGATGGACGCCACGCTCCGGCAACGGCGTCCCATGCCCACGCGCCATTGTCGCTCAACCAGAGCCCATCGGTAGGCATGTCCTGCCCCCTAGGTCCAGGTAAAGGGCTTGTGTGCCCGCGAAAGCCTGCGCGCCCCCGAAACACCAGAAATATGGACGAACGTAGCGTACACCAGCGTTCGCCATCAGGCGCTCACGCACTGATCGGAGATCTCGCGGATGATCCTGGTCGTCTCCGGCGAATTCACATTTTTGTTGAAGGCCTCGTACCGGTCCTGCGAGTAGCCGGCTTCCAGCTTCTCCAGAGTGCATGTGCAGTAGGCCCGAAGTCCGTTACTGACCTGCATACACTCCTGCAGGTAGGCCGTGCGCAGCGGTTCGCTGTACCGCAGGGGCCCGCCGGTCACCGCGCCCGTGGAGGGGCCCGCGGTGGCCTCGACCGGCGCACCGACCGCCACGTCCCCCCCGCCCCCGCCGAAAGTCAGATACCCGCCGACGCCGACCAGGAGCATCAGCACCGCTGCCGTACCGATCAGTACACGACGCGGTAGCACGGTGACCGACGACAGGACCCGGGCCATCCGTCCCGCAGGCCCCGGGGAGACGTCGTGACCGCCCGGACCGGACCGGGCTGCCAACGCCTGGCGACCAGCCCGGCGCCTGCGGTGCTGTCTGCGCGCGCCGGCCGGGGCCCGCGGGTGGGATCCCAGCTCGTCGGTACCGGTATCAGAGCCGGGTGCGCCACCGTCCCGGGAAGGTCCGAGTGAGATGACGTCCACCACGCCGAACGGCCTGGGCAGTCCTCGGACAGCCTCATCGGGCTGAGCGATCTCGCTTGTAGCCGAGGCGTCGACAGTGCCGAAGCTCGTCACCGGCCCCATCCCCGGATCGGACTCGCGGAACGGATAGCCCTGCCAGGAGGACCCGTAAACGGTTGCGACGCTGGTGTCGGTCCCGACCACACCGATCCGAGTATCACCGTCCTGAAACGACGTGTCACCGTCCTGAAACGGCCATCCACCCGGCCCGCCCTGCCCGCTCGGCAGCAGCGTGTCGACGCCCGCCCGTGCGGTGTCCCGGGCATCAGCCTGCACCGGCTCCGACCAGGCCGCGCCCGGCAACAGTGTCTCGTCCGAAACGGACCAGCCCGACGTGCCCTGCGACGGGTGTCCCACCGCGAACTCCCCGGTGGCGTCGGCTGGGG
>NZ_CAAAFO010000147.1:37159-44968 GCF_900634715.1 Candidatus Protofrankia californiensis
TGACGTCGCCGACGACACTGCCACCGGCGATGCCGGCATCCCCGACAACAGCCCCGGAGATCGTGGATTCGGTGGGATGCGGCGCCGACGGCTGCCACGTCTGGGCTGCCTCATCCCAGATGTATGAACCATCATCGCTGACCCAGCGACCGTGCTCGTCGATGCGCATGTGTCATCCTTCGGACCGAAACAGACGGTTCCAGGGTGCCATGCTGCCTGAAGAGAGCTTCACCCCGGATCCGGTACGGATCCGGAAGCAGCCCGAAACGCCCGCCAGGAGATCAAGGGCACGAGCGCCGCGCGATCATTGCTGTTCGCGCGGCCGGGAGGCCCCCAGGAAGACAGCCGGTCAAAGGCCGCGCGATCGTTCCTGTTCACGCGCGGCCGGGAGGCCCCAGGGGGCCGGCTGCCGAAACACGAACGGGTGCCGGATGAACTGGTAGCGGGTCAGCAAGACGTCGAGGTGACCAGCACGTCGGCCTTCTGCAACTCCTTGAGCGTGGCGTAGCCGGTCGTCGCCATCGCGGTCCGCAGCGCACCGGCAAGATCCAGAGTACCGGGGTTCACCGACACGGGGCCCAGCAGGATCTCCCGCAATGTTCCGGCGACCGGAACATGCTCCCAGATGCCTCGCGGCAGACGGGAGTGCAGGACGTCCATGGACCAGTAGCCGCCCCGGCCAGGCGCCTCGACCGCGGCGGCCAGCGGCACGTCGAGCATGACCGCGTCGGCGCCGCAGGCGATGGCCTTGGCGATGTCACCGCCGGTCCGCATACCCCCGTGGGCGATGACGTGGACGTATCGACCGCCGGACTCGTCCAGGTAGCGCATGCGCGCGCCGGCCGCGTCCGCGATGGCGGTCGCCATCGGGACCCCGACTCCCAGCACCGCCCTGGTCGTGTCCGCGCCACCGGGACCGACTCCGACGATCACACCGGCGGCGCCGGTGCGCATCAGGTGCAGGGCGGTCGAGAAGGACGCGCATCCGCCCACCAGGACGGGCACGTCGAGCTCACCGATGAACCGCTTGAGGTTCAATGGTTCGGTCCTTCTCGACTGGTGCTCGGCTGAGACGGCCGTCGCATGGATGACGAGCAGGTCGGCCCCGGCCTCGATCAGGAACGGGTACAGCGCCTTGACCCGTTGGGGACGCAGCGCGGCAGCTGTGACCACGCCGGCATCCCGGATCTCCGTCAGCCGCTTGACAACCAACTCGGGCCGGATCGGCGCGGTGTAGAGCTCGCGCAGGCGCCGGCCGGCCGCGTCCGCGTCGAGGGTGGAGATTTCCTCCAGCAGCGGCTCCGGCTCCTCATGCCTGCTCCACACCCCCTCGACATGGACGACGCCGAGGCCACCGATGGCTCCCATGCTGACAGCGGTAGCCGGTGAGGTCACCGCATCCGCGGGGGCGGTCACCACCGGCAGGTCGAAGCGGTAGGCGTCGATCTCCCAGGTCAGCGAGACGTCCGCGGGGTCGCGCGTCCGCCTCGACGGCACAATGCCCAGCGCGTCCAGGTCGAAGCCGACCCGACCGCTCTTACCGATACCGATCTCGACCTCAGCCACTGTGTCCTCTAGCCACTGTGTCCTCTCACCGGCATCACCGGCAACCAGCTCACCGGCACTTCCGGCAACCATGTCACTTTAAGTAACAAAACCAACACAAAACAGGCCGGCGGAATCAGGAGCAGCCCTCTTACCCCCAGCCGAACGACGTTCACCTCACCGTGAGTTGTAATTCGGTGCCTCGACGGTCATCTGAATGTCGTGCGGGTGGCTCTCCTTCAGGCCCGCCGTAGTGATGCGCACAAGCTGGCTGTCCTGCTGCAGGGCGGCGATCGTCGGCGAGCCGGTGTAGCCCATGGCCGCCCGCAGGCCGCCGACCAGCTGGTGGGCCACCGCGACCAACGGCCCCCGATACGGAACCTGCCCCTCGACGCCCTGCGGCACGAGCTTGTCGTCGGAGAGAACGTCGTCCTGGAAGTAGCGGTCCTTCGAGTAGGAGCGGGTGGTGCCCCGGGTGCGCATCGCGCCCAACGACCCCATCCCACGGTATGCCTTGTACTGCTTGCCGTTGATGAAAATCAACTCACCGGGGCTCTCGTCGACCCCGGCCAGCAGGCTGCCGAGCATCACCGTGTCCGCACCGACCGCGATCGCCTTGGCGATGTCCCCGGAGTACTGCATCCCGCCGTCACCGATCACAGGGATGCCGTGCTCCCGGGCGACCTGCGCGCATTCGTAGATCGCGGTGACCTGCGGCACGCCGACCCCCGCCACCACCCTTGTGGTGCAGATCGAGCCGGGCCCGACCCCCACCTTGATGGCGTCGGCGCCCGCCTCCACCAGCGCGCGAGCGCCGTCCGCGGTCGCGACGTTGCCCGCGACGACGTCGAGGGGGCCGCCGTCGACCCTGGTCGGCAGGTCGGCCTTGATACGGCGCACCATGTCCAGCACGGCCCGGGCATGGCCGTGGGCGGTGTCGACGACCAGGAAGTCGACCGCCGCGCTCACCAGCGCCTGGGCGCGCTTGTAGGCGTCCTCCCCCACCCCGATGGCGGCGCCGACCACGAGACGGCCGTCCGCGTCCTTGGTCGCCTGCGGGTACTGCTCACGCTTGGTGAAGTCCTTGACGGTGATCAGCCCACGCAGGCGCCCGCGGTCGTCCACCAGGGGAAGCTTTTCAATCTTGTGTTGCCGCAGCAGGGCCAAGGCGTCGTCAGCCGACACACCCACAGGTGCCGTGACAAGCGGCATCGAGGTCATCACGGCACGTACCGGCTGGGAATAGTCTCGCTCGAACCGGATATCACGGTTGGTCACGATGCCGACGAGCCGGCCATCGGATTCGGTCACCGGGACGCCGGATATCCGGTACCGGGCCATCAGCTCGTTGGCCTCGTCAATGGTGGCGTCCGGGCCGCAGGTGATGGGAGCGGTGATCATTCCTGATTCGGAACGCTTCACCATGTCGACCTGCTGCGCCTGGTCGTCCACGGAAAGATTCCGATGCAGCACACCCACCCCGCCCTGCCGGGCCATCGCGATCGCCATCCGTGCCTCGGTAACGGTGTCCATCGCCGAGGACAGCATCGGAATGGCGAGCCGGATATGGCGGGACAACCGCGTGGACGTGTCCGCGTCCGACGGCATGATGTTCGATTCCGCCGGGAGCAGCAGCACATCGTCGAAGGTCAGCCCCAGCGTGGCCAGTTTCGTTGGCAACGCCGGGCCCGGATCGGACACGGCAGGCCGGACAATGGGACTATTCATGGCACCTTCCGTTCATGCTTCGTCACCTGCCGTGCCGGTACTGCACCTGCACGCACTTCCCGGCCCATGCGCGACAATCCGCCCCACCCGGAGCGCCGGCCCCGCCATCCACTCCGCTGTCGCCGCTGTCGCCGACTCCCACCATCGACCGGCGCGACCGGACACCGACACGAGCTCCAAGCTTTACATGCTAGCCGGCCAAAGGACACGCGATCATGACTTTTCATGCGCCCGGAGGCCGCAGGGAACCTCGCCGGCCAAAGGACACCCGATCGCAGGCTTCCCACGAAAAAATGATCATGGTTTTTCGGCGGCGGCCGCGATATCGCATGCACCAAAACAGCCCGCAGTCACGGTAAAGAGGCAATACGAGCACACATCAGTGCTCGGAGTCGCCGATCGGGACCACTAAGAGGCTCAGTCCGGCGTAGCGTGGTCGGCGTGAGCAACGAGCCTCTCGACCCCTTCGCGGGCGACCCCGAGGATCCGACCGCAGAGCTCGCACGCCTAGACCCGGTCGAGGACACCGATCTGCTGGAGCCTCTGTCGCAGCAAGAGCGTGAGGAGGTACTCGCCGAACTCGGTGATCTCGACGTTTTCCGGACCCTGTTGGAACCCCGCGGCTACCGTGGCCTCGTCGTCGACTGCGAGGGATGCGCAGAACCGCACTTCTTCAACTGGGATCTTCTTACCGGGAATCTGCGCCATCTGCTCGACGAGGGACGCACCCGGGTACACGAGCCCGCGTATGCTCCGGATCCCTCCTTCTACGTCAGCTGGGACTACGCACGCGGCTATGCCGACGGCGTCTACGAGACAAGCGAGGCGTCGGAAGCCGACTCGCGCTAACCCGCCCTCCGTCCAGCGAAGCTGGGGCCTGTGGATCGCGCCAGCGCGGCAGGCGGTCCACAAGGGTGCGCAACGAGGTGACAGCACTGGATCCACATCACTTTCCCGCGACAGCTCACCAACAGCAGCCCACCCCTCCGCCAGGGGTCCCCAAATCATCGCGAAACGACCCAACGTTCCGCCCCTTCCCCTTACCGATCATCGCTGGATGATCGGTAAGCCCGCGTGACGACCAACCCGCCACGCCAGGGGTCCCCAGATCGCGGCGAAGCCACTATCTGGGGGAAAGCAGATCGAGTGCTTCGGACAGGGACTGTGCGTACCCGACCTGTGAGGTAAGGACTGACCTGCGCCAGCCCGGGCCTCCTACGACGATCGACGTCGGCGGCCGGGTCGTCGGTAAACCACGCCACGTCGCCACGTCCGCCGAGGCCCGGCGTTGGGACCAGAGGAACACCGCGGCCGGTCCGGTACGTACGACCGCGGTCCGCAGTGCGGCGATCGGTACCGCGGCTCCGAGGAGACGAACGGGTACCCCTCGTTCAGCCAGCCCAGCCGCGATCGCATTGAGGGCAAGGCTGTGCTGCTCGTCCGGGGTGCACGCGAGCAGCACCGGACGGGTGTGGACATCCACGTCACGATCTGCCGCACGGCGGAAAACCGTCACGATGCACTCGCTCAGCAGGTGCTCGACATCGACTGCGTCCCCACGCAGTTCCCACCGCCGGCCGACCGCGACGAGGACCGGACACGCCAGGTCCTGCCATGCGGCGACCACGCCGTCGGTCTCGATCGCCTGAGCCAGGATGCGGGTCACCGCGGACGAGTCGAGTGCCATGGCCGCGCGAGCGAGACCTCGAGCCGCAATACCGGCACCCTCGAGCGACAGGACCCGACCGCCTGAACCTCGCGCTTCGGTCATGAGCTCGGGTTCGGGTTCGGCCATCGCTGCGGGCCCGGTGACGACGGCGGGCCCGGTCATAACCGTGGGCCCGGAGATGTTCTCGGCAGCGCTACGGCCGTCGTGGGAGGAAAGCGCGATCACGACGGGCTTACCGATGCGCTGCTGATCGATTCCCCGGGCGTCAGGCCCGCCCGACTGCCCGGAGTCGGCTACGGAGCGTGGTCCGTCCTCGACCTGTCGAAGCGGTGCCGGCCACCGCGGCTCCGGCAGGTCGTCGGGAAGCACGCTCTTGGCCATGCGGGCCGCCTCCGCCGGCGCGATCCCAGCCTGCGTGAGACGGCACATGAACTCCAACCGAGCCAGGTCGTGTGGGCCGTACCTGCGGCGGGTACCGGAAACATGGTCGGCCGGACCGAGCCCGTACCGGCGGTTCCATGTACGCAGGGTCGCGGGCGCGATTCCCAGCCGCCGGGCAACCGCGGCAACGGTGTACCGCGGATTGCGCTCCGCCGGGTCCGGGGAGGGGGTCACAGCGCTCATGGTGGCTCTCGGCGACCGTACCCACAACTTGGCGACGAACCGGCTCCGAACGACTACGCGCCGAGTGATTCTCTATGTTGAACAACATATGGCGCGGTACTACGGTGTAGCTGCGGCGCCAGCCGCCCATGGTTGAGAGGGGGGGCTCAGGCCGATGACCGACGTCCGACGACTTCCAGGCCCCGGTGCCGAGAAGTGGGAGTGGCAGCTTCACGGCGCCTGCCGTGGGGAGAGCACCGAGCTCTTCTTCCACCCCGAAGGGGAGCGAGGCCCGGCGCGTGCGGCTCGTGAGGCAGCTGCCAAGGCCGTCTGCGCGCGGTGTCCCGTGATCCAGGCATGTGCGGAGCACGCCCTGCAGGCCCGCGAACCCTACGGGGTGTGGGGCGGGCTGAGCGAATCCGAGCGGGAGGCCATCCTGACCGGCCGAACGCGGCGCGGGGCGGGGCGGCACAGCCCGACCCGCCCGGGGCTTGCTCCGGCATGCTGAGTCATACATGATCATGGTCATACGTGATCATGTATGTCATGGCCGCCGCGATCACAGTCGCGATGATCGCCGTGCCGGGTAGGTGTCTCCGGCGTCCCCAGTCTCGTAACGAGATGTACGGACAAGGCGACCCCAGCGGTTGGATCACCCGCGATGTGTGACCGCAGCGCTCCAGGGGCACCCACGGTGAACGCCCAAGAGGCCTGGTAGGACGTTCAGCATCGTCCTGCCAGGCCTCTTGGCGTATCTACAGCGTTACCTTCCGGCGTTCCCGCGCGACGGGACGCCGGCACATACAAGATCTTGAACACATGCAAGATCTTGAAAGAAAAATCTCCGGAGCCCCCGAGGGCAGGACCCCGTGAGCCGGACGGTCCTACCCTCGAGCGCTCTTACCGATCAGATGCTCTTACTACTTGAGACAAGCCCACGACGGTGATCCCGTTGCTCAGAAGCTCGGTCCGTGCGAGTGCGAGTGCCCACCGTGATTGTGGCCGCCGCCCTCCGGCGCGGGCTTGGCCGGCTTCTCCGTGACCAGGCTCTCGGTCGTGATGAGCAGCCCGGCGATCGACGCGGCGTTCACCACGGCCGACCGGGTCACCTTCACCGGATCGACCACACCGTCGGCGATCAGGTTGGTGAACTCGCCACGGGCAGCGTTGAAGCCACTGCCGACCGGCTGCTCCCTGACCCGAGAGACGATCACCGCTCCTTCGAAACCGGCATTGCGCGCGATCCAGGTCAGCGGGGCGGCGAGCGCGTCACGAACGATGCGCACCCCGGCCAGCTCGTCCCCGGTACGCCCCAAGCCGTCGTCGAGCACCGCGGCGGCATGCAACAGGGCCGACCCACCACCAGCGACAATGCCTTCCTCCACCGCCGCACGGGTGGCCGAGACGGCATCCTCCAGGCGGTGCTTCTTCTCCTTGAGCTCGACCTCGGTGGCCGCGCCAACCCTGATCACCGCGACACCGCCGGCGAGCTTGGCGACCCGCTCCTGCAACTTCTCACGGTCCCAGTCGGAGTCGCTGGCCTCGATCTCACTGCGGAGCTGACGCACCCGGTCGGCAACGCTCGTCTCGTCGCCGACACCGTCGATGATGGTCGTGTTGTCCTTGTCGACGACGATCCTGCGCGCCCGACCGAGATCGTCCAGGCCGACCGAATCGATCTTTAGACCAACCTCGGACGCGACGACCTGCCCGCCGGTGAGGACGGCGATGTCCTGCAGGATCGCCTTGCGCCGGTCACCGAAGCCGGGGGCCTTGACCGCGACGACCTGGAAGGTCTTACGGATGGCGTTGACGACGAGGGTCGACAGCGCCTCTCCCTCGACGTCCTCGGCAATGATCAGCAGTGGCTTACGTGCCTCCACCACCTTCTCGAGGAGGGGAAGGATGTCGTTCAACACGCTGATCTTGCCAGGGTGCAGCAACACGTAGGCGTCCTCAAGGACGGCCTCCATGCGCTCGGCGTCGCTGACGAAATACGGGGAGATGTAGCCCTTGTCGAACTGCATTCCCTCGGTGAGCTCGAGTTCCAGACCCAGGGTCTGGCTCTCCTCGACGGTGATCACACCGTCCTTGCCGATCCGGTCGATCGCCTCGGCAATCAGTTCGCCGACCTTCGCGTCCTGGGCCGAAATGGCCGCGACATGGGCGACGACCTCTTTCGAGTCGACCCCGATGGCCTGCTCCAGCAGGGCCTTCGAGACGGCCTCGACAGCAGCCTCGATACCGACCTTGAGCGATATCGG
>NZ_CAAAFO010000147.1:45315-49095 GCF_900634715.1 Candidatus Protofrankia californiensis
TAGGACTTGTCGATGACGACGTTGCGACCGCGCGGACCGATCGTCACTTTCACAGCGTCCGCGAGGGCGTTCACCCCATGCTCAAGAGCATGGCGAGCATCCTCGCTGAACGACAGAATCTTGGGCATTTAGGTGGTCCTCCCGAACCGGCTCAGGGCGTGCCCTGGAATCCCTTCGGGCCTCCGGGCACGCGCAAGAAGCCATGATCGTGCACCCTTGTGGCCCTAGGCCGCGTCCGGCGGATCGTCAATCGCGCGGATCGGCGCCCAGACGACGACCGTCCGCATCGACCAATGTCCACCGGGCACGGCCCGATGGCGACCGGGCGTGTTTCGCCGATCCGGACGAATACCGTCCAGACTGGCGAAACACGCCCTTGGATCCTTGCCGGGATACCTACTTCTCGATGATCGCCAGAACATCGCGAGCGGAGAGAACCAGGTACTCCTCGCCGGCGTACTTGACCTCGGTGCCGCCGTACTTGCTGTACAGCACGACATCGCCGACCTTGACGTCGAGCGGGACCCTCTTGCCGTCCTCGAAGCGGCCCGGCCCCACAGCGAGGACGGTGCCCTCCTGCGGCTTCTCCTTGGCCGTGTCCGGGATCACAATGCCTGACGCCGTGGTCTGCTCGGCATCGGACGGCTGTACGACAATGCGATCTTCGAGTGGCTTGATCGCAACCTTGGTGGCGGTCGTCACGATCGACCTCCCCCTTCCTGCGCTGGATGAGAGAGCGACCCTGGCGGCCTGCCGTCGCGGGTGAACAGGCGCCTGTTGTCGCTGGCACTCTCACGTGCCGAGTGCCAACTTAGCACCCGCCCCGCCCACGTCAACCAACACGGTCAGAACTGTCAAGAGCGACCTGGACGGCGATGAGCGCCAACCCCGCCAGCCAGCCGGCCCCAGCCGGCCCCAGCCGGCCCCAGCAGCCGGCCCCCGCCGAGCCCCACAGACCACGCCGGCCCGCTTACTGCGGCACACCCCCGGCGCCGGACATGGCGCCGGACACCGCGGGGACGGCAGGGACGATGGGCGCGGCCGGGAGGGCAGGCGCGGCAGGGACGGCGGGAAACAGCCGGCGCGCCGCCCCGGCCGCTGTCGTTTCTCAGCCCGGCCGGCTGGCGTCCGGCCGGATGACGTCAGGGTGTCCACGGAACCAGGAGACCGTGCTGTCGAGTCCGCTGCGCAGGTCGACGGCGGGTTCCCAGCCGAGGATCTCCCGGGCCAGGGATATATCGGGCTGGCGGACCGTCGGGTCGTCCTCCGGACGCGGAATGAACGAGATGACGGATTCGCTCTTGGCCACCTCGCGGACGAGCTCCGCAAGTTCGAGGATGGACAGCTCGTGGGGATTTCCGATGTTTATCGGGCCGGGGTGACCGGAAAATGTCATCCGCACGATCCCCTCCACCAGATCGTCAACATATATGATCGATCGGGTCTGGCTGCCGTCACCGGCGACGGTGATGGGTTCACCGCGCAGCGCCTGGGTCGCGAAGGCGGGAATCGCCCGGCCGTCGTTGGGGCGCATCCGGGGCCCATGGGTGTTGAAGATCCGGACGATTCCGGCGTCCACCCCGTGGCTACGGCGATAGGCCATGGTGAGCGCTTCGCCAAACCTCTTGGCCTCGTCGTACACACCCCGCGGCCCCACCGGGTTGACGTGACCCCAGTAGTCCTCGGGCTGCGGATGGACCTGCGGATCGCCATAGACCTCCGAGGTGGACGCCAGCACGAAACGCGCGTGTTTCTCCTTGGCAAGACCGAGAGCGTGCAGGGTACCGATCGAGCCGACCTTCAAGGTGTGAATCGGTAGATTCAGATAGTCGATGGGACTCGCCGGTGAGGCGAAGTGCAGCACATAGTCGACCGGACCGGCGACATGAACATAATCAGTCACATTACAACGGACGAGCCGGAAGTGCTCGTGCCCGGTCAGGTGCGCGACATTCGCCGGGGTCCCGGTGACGAAGTTGTCCAGGCAGACGACCGCATGGCCTTCGTCGAGCAACCGTTCACACAGGTGCGACCCCAGAAAGCCGGCACCTCCGGTGACAACGCTTCTTTTCATCGGTCTCCCTACCGGTCATTGATATCCGGTCCAGGTGACGATACGCGCTCGAAGTCCCACTCCTGCGCAGAACGCGCGAGCAGGCCCGGCGGAATGTCCGCGATGACCGACACGTGGTCGCGGTGCGTCGGTAGAGCCGCCGACGGGTCGGTCACGGACGGATGGAAAAGGACCACCACGACGTCACGGTTGTCGCCGACCCCCCGGTAGATCTCCGCCACGGTGCCCGCCACGGCCCGGCCGAGCCAGGCGAGGAGATCGTCCATGCGCCCCTGCGCCGCCCGTGCCTCCCACATACGCGTCACACCAGCCACAGCTACATCTTCGACCAGAACCGGCGGCGTGAACCGGAAGCGCCGGCCCGGCCGGACGCTCAGTCGGCTCACATCAGGGTCGGTTGGCGAATCAGGGACGGTTGGCGAGGCGACGCTGCAGGTTGGCGTGACGGAACTCCCACACCGCCCCGGCCTGCCGAAGATTCCACGCTCATGGGCGTCGGCAAGAAACGCCATCAGCCGCAGAGGCTGCCGGCCGCGCCCAGCCAGCCAGAGCCTGGTGAGGCCCAGATGCACCCATGCCGAGTAGAGCTCCCTGAATGCGAGTGCACTGGCACGATCCTGGACCAGGACAGACCAGGGGTCTGCCGCCCGCTGCGTGTCCACGGTGGTGGTGATGAGCCCGAGCCCGAGCGCGGAAAGCCGCGGCCGCCGCAGGACGATCTGCCTCGGGGAGGGATGACCGAACCCGCCTGTGAGCCCGAACACGGACTCGGCTGTGCGGAGCTCCGTGAAGACCGAGCAGTGCCCGTGGTGTGGCGCGGGAGAGTTCCCACCAGGAGAGGCTGGTGGTGTGCAGGCGGTGTTCGAGGTGGCGGGCCAGGAAGACCAGGTAGCCGGTGGCCTGGTCGGCGGTCCACCGGTTCGGGCGGTCGCGGTAGGGCCTGTAGGCGGCGGGGATCAGCCCGTCGAACAAGTGTTCCTCGACGGCGGTGCGGGTGGGCAGCGCGACGGTGTCACACAGCTCGCCCGGGTCGGGCAGGCCAAGGGTGGATTCGCCGGGCCGGGGGTTGTAGATGGTGCGGGCGAGGCTGGCCATCAGCGGGGTGGACAGCGCCCGGGCGACCGGCGGGGCCGGTGTGGCGGCCAGCGCGGCGCGGACCGGCGCCCACCGGGCCGCGCCACCGACACCAGCGGTATCGGTCAGGTAGGCAGCGACATCGGCGAGGTCCAAGGGGTCCAGGCGGATGCCCGCGGCACACCGGCTGGCGCAGCGGGCCGGGCCGGATCGCGTGGCGGAACGCCGTGACCCGGCAGCTGAGGACCAGGCCCGCGCCGTCGCGCAGGGTGTCGTTGACGGAGGTCAGGGCCTGGTCGCGGCCACCGGAATGGATCTCGTCGAGCCCGTCGAGGACGGGCAGGATCAGCCCGGCGGCCAGCAGGGCGCGGGCCCGGCTGATCCCGGCCGCCGACGTGCCGGCCAGCCACGGATGCTCCCGGATGATCTGGGTTTCCAACCAGCCGTACAGATCGTCCCGGCCGGGGTTCCATGACGCCACCGGCACCAGCAGCGGCACGGGTTCACCAGGACCGCGGCGGGCGAGCAGGTCCAGGACCAGGCCGATGAGCAGCATGGTCTTACCCGACCCGGGTTCGCCGAGCACGACCAGCCGGCCGGTCGGCACCCGGTCAAGCACCTTGATCAGATCA
>NZ_CAAAFO010000147.1:49580-52507 GCF_900634715.1 Candidatus Protofrankia californiensis
GGGAGCCGCGCCCTGCCCGCTGCGCCATGCGGCTACCGCTCCCGCCGCCCCGGCAAGCCCCAGCAGCATGCCGACCGGCCACCGGCGCCTGCCTCCGCGCCCCCCCCACAAGGAACAATCATCGCCATCGGGACGTCCACGCCGATCCGCAACCCCCCGACAGATGGCGGTCACGCGGGGAAGCGGTCACATGGGGAAGCGGCCTGGTCAGAGCGGGAGGGTCGAAGAGGCGGGGATGTCCAGCGGGGACGGGGGCACCCCGGCCTCGACCTGGAGGGAGCCGAGCGCGGCGACCATCGCGCCGTTGTCGGTGCACAACCCCGGCCGGGGCACCCGCAGCGTGATGCCCACGGCTTCGCAGCGTGCCGCCGCCAGCGCCCGCAGCCTGCTGTTCGCCGCCACCCCACCGCCGATCACCAGCGTGTCCACGCCGTGGGCCCGGCAGGCCGCGACCGACTTCGCCGTCAGCACGTCGACGACCGCCTCCTGGAAGGACGCGGCGACATCGGCGGTGGGCACGGGCTCCCCGGCCCGGCGGCGTGCCTCCACCCACCGGGCCACCGCCGTCTTCAACCCGCTGAAGGAGAAGTCGAAGGTGCCGTCGGCCGCCTTGGCGCGCGGGAACGCGATCGTCGGGTTCCCGTCGCGGGCCGCCCGGTCGATGGGCGGCCCGCCCGGGAACGGCATGCCGAGCAGCCGGGCGACCTTGTCGTATGCCTCACCCGCGGCGTCGTCGACGGTCGCCCCCAGCGAGCTCACCTCGCCGCTGGCAAGATCCGGGATGAGTAGCAGCGACGAGTGCCCGCCGGAGACCAGCAACGCGATGGACGGTCCGGGCAGCGGCCCGTGCTCAAGGGTGTCGACCGCCACATGCGCGGCCAGATGATGGACGCCGTAGAGCGGGACGCCGAGCGCGAACGCATAGGCCTTTGCCGCGGCCACCCCGACCAGCAGCGCACCGGCGAGACCGGGACCGGCGGTGACCGCGACCGCGTCCACGTCGCGGTGCCGCAACCCCGCCTGGGACAGCGCCCGCTCCACCGTGGGCACCATCGCCTCGACGTGCGCGCGGGCAGCGATCTCGGGGATGACCCCGCCGTAGCGGGCGTGCTCGTCGACGGACGACGCGAGCGTGTCCGCGAGCAGCACCCCGCCCCGGACCAGGCCCACCCCGGTCTCGTCGCAGGAGGTCTCGATCCCCAGCACCAGCGGCGCGTCACCCGCGCGGGCCCCGCTCACCCCGACACCACCGTCACCTCGACACCACCGTCATCGGGACAGCGCCATCGGCCCCGGCAACGCCATCAGCCCACGACACCGTCATCACCGCGTATTACCTCTTGTTGCCCTCATTGCCGCCGTCACCGGGGCAGCACCACCGGCCCCGGCAACGCCGTCAGCCCACGGCACCGCCGTCACTCCTGTTGCCTCTGCTTCTGTTGCTCCCGACACCGCTGTCACCCCGATACCGCCTGCTCGGCCGCGTCCAGCATCCTGCCGTAGTCGCTGCGGTGTATCCGGTCGGCCAACATCACAAAGGCGTCGGCTCCGGACGGTTGGTAGTAGCTCCTGCGCACCCCGAGTTCGACGAACCCCAGGCGCCGGTAGAGGGACTGGGCCACGGTGTTGTCGGTGCGTACCTCCAGCTCGCAACGGTGGGCGCCGCACCCGCGGGCATGGCGCAGCAGCGCGACCAGCAGCCGGGTGGCGACACCGCCGCCGCGGGCGTCCGCGGCGACACCGAGGGTCTGTATGTAGGACTCGTCGTCATGAACGGCGAGCCCTCCGTAGCCGACGATCCGGTTGTCACGGACGGCGGCCAGGTAGTGCCGTGCCGCGCCCTGGGCGAGCTCGGACCAGAACAGCTCGGGCGTCCAGGCGTCCTCGGTGAAGATCTCCCGTTCCAGGGTGACGACGTCGTCAAGGTGCCACCAGCGCAGTGGCTCGAACGCAACATGGTTATGCCGAGCGCCGCCTGCGGCGGGAGTACTGCCTACGCCTGGAGCACCGCCCGCACCCCGAGGGCTGCCCGCGTCCTGCCGGGCACTTTCTGTAGCCGAAGTGCCGCTCCTGGCCTGCCGAGCGCTGTCTGTGCCATCCGGCGGAATGGGAGAGTTCACGATCGCATCCCGGGTGAGGCCCATGCGAGGGCACGCCGATGATCGGGCGTCCGGCGCATCAGGACCGTTGCATGACCTCCATGACCCGTCACACGGCCACCGCCTTCGGCGGGTGCGGCTCGGCCGCGTCCGGCCGACGCAGGTACAGCGGAACCAGCGGCGCCGGCGGCCGGCGGGCGAGAGCATCCGAGGCGGCCAGGCGGGCGAGACCGATCGGAGAGGGGTACCTAGGGTCGACCGAGCGGACCGACCCGCAGGCCTGATCCAGGCTCGAAGTCGAAGCAACCTGCACGCCTGCGCCAGGCCCCGGACCGCCACCCGGACCGCCACCCGGACCGGAATCCGGGTCGGTGCCGGTGAGGTCGGCGAACGCGTCCGGGTACAGAGCGACCCCCGAGCCGACCACCCGGTCAACGGACATCTCACGCAGTGCGTCGACGACGCTCTGTGGTCGACCCACGGAGGGTCCGGCGATGCGTGCGCCGTCGGCGTAGACCGCCCAGTAGACCTCACGGCGTCGCGCGTCGGTTGCCACGGCCACCCGGCCCGGGATGTCGGCACCGACACCGTCCAGCGAGCAGATGCCGTAGGCAGGCTTACCAAGAGCGTCCGCGAATACTCCAGCGGTCACCACTCCCACCCGCAGGCTCGTGAAAGGACCGGGCCCGAGACCCACCACCACGGCGTCGAGATCGGCAGGACGTACGGCCGCTTCGTCGAGAACCTCCCGTACCAGCGGTACAAGCAGCTCGGCGTGCCGTCGCGGATCGACAACCTGGCGCAACGCTCGGCCCGTCACCCTGACGG
>NZ_CAAAFO010000147.1:52955-54981 GCF_900634715.1 Candidatus Protofrankia californiensis
GCGCCGGCCGTGCGCACACGGTCCACGTCGACGAGCGCAACCGAGCAGGCGGGTGTCGCCGTGTCAAGAGCGATGAGCAGCACGTTCGACAGCCTAGCCCGCTGCCAACCATAAGATCATTCCTTGATCCTTACGGGACAGCTCGACCTCGCCACCGGCGTGGCGAGGTCGGCGAGGTCACCGCGTCCGGCAACGAGGGCAGCAACGACAGCATGCGCTGCGGCCAGTCCCCGCCGCTGCCAACCATGCGGATCACGCGTCTCCCCCCGGCGTCGGGGACCTCGCGGGCGTCGGCGGTACCCGCAAGGGGTAGCGGCATCGCGTCCTCGGGACGCTCGATCTCCACGCGTAGATGCGTGCTGGCCAGCCCCTCCACCAGGCCCGAACCCCATTCGACCACGGTCACGGATTCCTCGATGTCGGCATCGAGGTCGATGTCCTCGACCTCGACGAACCCGCCCAGGCGGTAGGCATCCACATGCACCAGGGGCACGCGACCGTCCGCGTGTACCCGGGCGATCACGAAGGTCGGCGAGGTGACTGCCCCGGCGACGCCCAGGCCCGCGGCAATTCCCTGGACGAGCACGGTTTTACCGGCGCCGAGCGGCCCGACCAGGACCACGAGGTCGCCTGCGCGCAGCACACCGGCCAGCCACCTGCCGACCTCGCGCATGGTGTCGGCATCCGGGGCCTCGACCACCAACCCGGCACCATCGACCCCGACCGGACCGCCGGCGGGGGAAGGCAGCGACATGTCCGGGCCACTCACAACGTCCACCTCACGACATCATGCTCACAACGTCAGGTTCGCAACATCAGGTTCGCAACATCAGGTTCGCAACCTCCATACTCACGGCGTCCATCTCAGGGTTTCCATACGGAGATGTCGTCCGGGCCGTGGTCCCGACGGGCGGGGACGACCGGGTTGCGCGATTGCGGCTGATGGGTGGTTGCTCGCTGGACGAGGGTACGCAGTGCCGCGTTGACCTCGTCCGGACGCTCCATGACGACGGCGTGCCCGGCTCCGGGTATGACCACAAGGTCCGCTTCGGGGAGCGCGTCGGCAAGTGTGCGGCTGTGCTCCACCGGAGTCATCACGTCGGCATCACCGACAAGGATCAGCGTCGGGGTCGCCACCAGCACCGCCGCGGCAACCAGCTTGTCATGAGCGATCAGAGCGGGCAGGAAGGCCGCAATCACGCGCAGCGGTGTGGCAGCCACCATCTTTTCCAGGAATGCCACCACAGGCGGCCCGACGCTGGTCGAGCCGAAGCCGATCCGGCGGGTGAGGACCCAGGCGATGCCGCTGCCGTGGCTGCGCCCCCGTTCCAACAGCGACGGAGCGTAGCGCATACCGATCGCGAGACCGGGCAGACAGGCCCGCAGCGCCACCGTAGCCGTCGCGGGCAGGCCGAAGGTGACCGTTGCCAGGCTGCCGGCGCTGGTCGACAGGAGCGCGACCCCGGCGACCCGGTCACCGAAGAGCCCCGGATGGGCGTCGGCCAGCGCGAGGATCGTCATCCCGCCCATCGAGTGCCCGATGAGAACCACCGGTCCGGTCGGTACCACCTCGGTCAGCACCCGATACAGATCGTCACCAAGCTGCTCGATCGTGCACCCCTCAAGCTCCGAGGGGCCCGAGGCACCGTGTGTTCGCTGGTCGTAGAACACCAACCGGCCGCAGTCGGCCAGGTCCCGGCGCTGGAACGTCCAGCAGTCGAGGCTGACACAGAAGCCGTGAACGAACACGAGGGTGAGCGGCACGCTGGAATCGCCGACGATCTCGACGTGTAACGGCACCCCGTCAGAGGCGATCACCGTGATCGGACGCCCGCCGACCGGGGCGACCGGCTCCTCGTTACTCGCGCCGACCCGCTCGGAACGGATACGCGCCAACCGCCGTTCCGCCGCCGTTCCTATGACGACCGCTGTGACGAGGCCCGCAATTCCCGCTGTTCGCACCGCCCGCGTCCGGGCAACAGCGCGGCCCGCCCGGCCAAGGGTGCGCCCGATACCGGGGAGCCGG
>NZ_CAAAFO010000147.1:55555-59227 GCF_900634715.1 Candidatus Protofrankia californiensis
GGCCGGGAGTGGACGGGCCGGCGCCCAGCGAAGCGGACGACCGCCGCCCGGTGCCACCAGGCTCGACGGAGACATTCAGATGGACGCGGGGCACCCGGACGCCGACCCTGGTGACGATCTCGTAGTTGATCGTGCCGAGGGCGTCCGCCCAGTCCTGTGCGGTGGGTTCGCCGTGATCCCCCGGCCCGAACAGGACCACCTGGTCGCCTGCCTGGATCGGATCGTCGCCGACGTCCACCACGAACTGGTCCATGCAGACGGTTCCGGCGATACGCCGACGCCGGCCCGCGAGCAGCACCTCGGCGGTGTTGCCGGCCGCCCGCGGGATGCCGTCGGCGTACCCGAGCGGTATCAGTCCAAGGGTTGACTCCGTCGTGCTGGTGTACCGGTGGGCGTAGGACACACCACTGCCCGCCGGTACCCGTTTAGCCAGCGCCAGCCGGGCGGTCAGCGTCATGGCCGGGCGCAGACCCAGGGCCGTGGGCGAACCGACCTGCGGTCCGGGTGACAGTCCGTAGACGGCGATTCCAGGGCGAACCAGATCGAAATGGGCGTCCGGGCTGACCAGCGTCGCCGCCGAGTTGGCCAGATGGCGCACCTGCGGACGCAGGCCGATCTTCTCGGCAACGGTGACCGCGTCGGCGAAACGCCCGATCTGGCCATGGACGGTCGGATGGCCGGGCGAGTCGGCGAAAGCCAGGTGACTCCACACACCGGCCACGTCGATCAGGTTTTCGGCGGCCAGCGCCGCCGCCGCGTCGCACAGGGACGGCCAGTCCGCCTCGGTGGCACCGCCCCGGCTGAGACCGGTGTCGACCTTGAGGTGGACACGGGCGGTCCGACCGGAAAGCCGGGCGGCCGCGGCGATCTCTGCCAGCGCCCAGGGAGCCGACGCTGACAGGTCGATGTCAGCGGCGACCGCGTCGGCGAGCGGCTCTCCCGGGGTGGTGAGCCATGCGAAGATCGGGACGGTGAAGCCGGCGGCACGCAACGCGAGCGCCTCTTCGATGATGGCGACCCCGAGCCAGCTTGCACCCGCTTCCACAGCGGCACGTGCGCATGCAAGCATCCCGTGCCCGTAACCGTCGCCCTTCACCACTGCCATGGTCGCGGCGTTCCCGGCACAGGCGACCAGAGTCGCCACCGAATCGCGGACCGCGTCCAGGTCCACGATGGCGCAGGCGCGCAGGCCATCACTCTGCGGTGTCATCCGGAGGCCTTCCTGACCTACCCAGCCAGCTATGTCGACTCGTGTCGGGATGTCGTGGCGCGCTGTGCTTCGACGGTAACAAGTTCATCCCAGTCGCCGACGCCGACGCCGACGCCGGGGCAGAAGATCTTGAGATCATCTCACCTCACCTCATTCCGGCCAGCAGATTCCGGCCAGCAGATTCCGACTAACAGCCCGATTCCGTCCGCCCTGCTCGTGGCCGGTGGCCCCGACCGGCTGTGCCGGGATGTCGATGACAACACAGCCGGCAGCACCATGCCGAGGATGCCGGCCAGGGCTGTGGATAGAAGCCGGTTATCCACAGCTGCGCCGCGGGCCTGGCGCACGAGAGATATGGAGATCACCGTGGAGGCGTCGCTCGAACGTCTCGCTCAGGGGCCAAAGGTGGCGCGATCATGCTTTTCTCGCGTCGCCGGAGGCCCAGGTCCCCGGATCGCTCAGAGAGGTCGCCATGATCTTCGATGTCGGCGGACGAGCCGTCACGGCCGCCGGCGCCGCTGCAAAAGCGCAGGCAGGTCGGATGCCGCCAGCGGCCGACCCGCCCGCGAGGCCGCTCGGCCGTGCAGATGGGCGCCCACGCTGCCGGCGTCCAGTGCAGAGCAGCCACCGGCAAGCAACGAGCCGCACAGGCCCGTCAGGACGTCACCGCTGCCGGCCGTGGCGAGCCATGGCGTGCCCGTGGTGTTCACCCGCGCCGGCCCGTTCGGGTCGACGATCAGCGTGCGGTTTCCCTTCAGCAGCACGGTCGCACCGAGTTCGGCGGCGCAGCGGCGCACAACCGCGAGCCGGTCCGCGGCCAGTTCACCCACGGTCGTGTCGGCGTCCCAGCCGAGCGCCTCCGCGAGCCGGGCGAACTCCCCTTCGTGGGGTGTGAGCAGGGTCGGTGCGGTGCGCTCCCGCAGCGCACCGGCGCACCGGGCGTCCTCGGCCAACACGCCCAGCGCGCCGGCGTCGAGCAGCAGGGGAATGTCGGTGGCCAGCACAGCCGCCACCACCCGGGCGGTGTGGTCGTCCGCGGGCAGCCCCGGGCCCACGGCCCACGCCTGTACCCGTCCGGCCGCGACAACGGCGTCGGCGTCACCGGGGTCGATCTGGGTGACCACCGCTTCGGGATGCGCACGGCGTACGTGGTCGGCGGCCACGCGGGTACTCACCACTCGCAGGTAGCCTGCGGCTCCTCGCAGCGCCCCACCGGTGGCGAGCACTGCTGCGCCCGGGTAGGCGTCGCTGCCCGCGACCAGACCCAGCACCCCGCGGGTGTATTTGGAGTCCCCCGGTCCAGGGACGGGTAGGTGGCGGTCCGCGTCGGCATCGTCCAACGCGGCAAGGTCCGCGGCCGGGAGGGTGAGGCCGATGTCGACCAGCTCCACCTGGCCGGCGTGCTCCGCTCCCGGCCCGATCAGCAGGCCACGTTTGTAGGTCCCGAAGGTCACCGTGCTGCTCGCGTGGACGGCCGGGCCTGCCACCGCACCGGTGTCGGAGTCCACCCCGCTCGGAACGTCCACGGCGACAGTTCGCTCCCTGGGAGCACGTGCTGCCAGCCGGGCATGTCCCGAACGCAGGCCGCCCTTGCCACCTATACCGAGCAGACCGTCGAGGACGAGATCAGCCGTGGCGAGCAGACGCGCGGCGGTGTCATCGCCGGCCGGTAGGCCAGGTCCCGGCGGTTGCGTACCAGCAGGGTCGGGATCGGGACCGGACACGGCATGCAGGCGACCGCCTGCCGCGAGCAGAGCCGCCGTCCCGGCCGGATGCGTGGCCCCCGGAGCAAGCACGTCCACGCGAGCACCCCGGGCAGCCAGTCGCGCGCCCGTCCACAGCGCGTCGCCGCCGTTGTCACCGCTGCCAGCCAGAACGACGACCCGAGCGCCGTACACCCGCCCGAGCCGGCGTACCGCGTGTGACAGCAGCCCATGCACGGCCCGCTGCATCAGCAAGCCCGGAGGCAGACTGGCGAGCAGCCGCGTCTCGGCCTCCCGGACCTGGGCGACCGTGTGAGCAAGCCTCATGCCGCCCATGCTCTCGTCTTCTCCGACGGAGCGTCCTGCCCACCTCGTCGATGCTTGCGGGAGGTTGATCGATGCTTGCGGGGAGGTTGCCCGAAATGGTTGACCGGAGGTCACGCTACGGCGCTTGTAGTCAGCCTTCGGCGACGACGAACGCCACTGCCAGCCCACCGTCGTGAGTGAGGGAGAGATGCCACGACCGGATGGCCAGGCTGTCGGCAACGGCCGCAACGGTGCCGGTCACCCGGATCCGTGGGCGGCCGCCTGGATCGCCGACCACCTCTGCGTCATGCCAGGACATGCCCGGAGGTGCTCCAAGAGCCTTTGCGAGTGCTTCCTTTGCGGCGAAACGCGCCGCGAGCTTCTCACTGCTTGCTACCTTTTGCTCGCTTATAGTGAACAAGCGGTCGACAAGGGAGGGAGCCCGGCGCAGGG
>NZ_CAAAFO010000147.1:59581-61240 GCF_900634715.1 Candidatus Protofrankia californiensis
CCGGCGGTCCATGCCATGGACCGGCTGCCGGTCGCAGTCCTCTACAAGCCGACAGCCGCTACAAGATCATGTCAGTCGTGAACCGCAGCCGTGAGTCGCGGCCGTGAGCTGCGGCCGACTGTCAGGGCCCCGCACCCGCGGACAGCATGTCTCGTAGAATTACCCGATGATCGTCAACCAGTCGGGGCCAAACGGACATGACGACATCGCCATCACACCGTTGCATGCTGTCTTCGACGAGGACGAGTGCGCGCGCCTCGCGGGTCTGGGCGAGTTCACCCGCGGTGTCGCCCTCGCATTGCAGGGACGGGTCGGCGACCTACGGATCCGGCCGAGCAGCGCGTCCGGCACCGTGGACGGCGACCAGCTCACCCACACCCAACTGTCAGTGATCGACGGGACGCCGGGGTCGACCTGTACCTGTCCGACCGGCGCCGTCGAACAGTTCTGTGCACATGCTGTCGCGCTGGCTCTGGTGGCCACGGGTGCCATCGATCCGAGCGAGGACAGCGACGACTTCGACCACACCGATGACGGCTTCTACGACGCCGACGGCCAACCCATCGACCTGCGTGACTTCCTCGAGAGCCTGGAGGGGCCGGCGCTGGTCGATCTGGTGGTCGACCTCGCCGCCGTCAACGACGTCCTGGCCATGGATCTGCGCGAGGCCGCGGCACGCTGGCGGCGTCCGCATCCGATCGGATGAGCCCGAGCCTGCTGACCACAGGCCGGGCGTTTCCCCTGGACAGAGGTATTTTCCCTGATCAGGGGCATTTCTCTCCGAAAGCCTATTGCGGCCTGCGACAACCTGTCGCCGCGGACGCGGGGTCACGGCGCCCGCGGCGATGGTCAACGGTCCCGTCGGATGCAGGACCTAGACCGCCAGGGTGAGGCGTGAGCGAGCGGTCGGACGATCCAGCCGCACGATCTCGACGATCATCGGCTGGCCGACCACCCGCCAGACACGCCTGCGGTACGGACGGCAGCAGCGGCCCGTGGCCTGCCGTGGGCGAGATGCCCACGGCAGGCCACGACCAGCGGGGCCAAAGACAGCACGATCATGTTTTTCTCGCGCCGCCGGGAGACCCAAGTCCCCGGGTCGCTCGCAGGAGCCGGCACATCGGTTCTGTTCCCCTTACGGCCCGGGACGGCGCTCCTCGTGCCCGGGGAGCCGGCCAGTCCGTCCGTGAGCCTGGAGAAAGTTTCGTAGCCGACGTTGATCCAGGTCAACACAACAACACTCACGGACGGCAATTGTCACTGATTTCACTCTGAAAAATCAAATATTCGACAACTTATCGCACTGCTCTCGACGGAGATACGCCGTTCGCCACCTGGATGAACCCGAGTTCGGCCTACCACCGCTCCGACACGGGAGAAGACCCGGCCGATGCGGGAGTGGGAAGAGCTACTCGACGGTGACGGACTTGGCGAGGTTTCGCGGCTGATCGACGTCGAGGCCACGGGCAAGAGCCAACTCGCAGGCAAAGACCTGCAACGGCAACGTCGTCACCAACGGGGCGAACAAGGTCGGCGTCGCCGGCACCCGGATCAGATGCTCGGCGTAGGGCTCCACAACGGTGTCGCCCTCCTCGGCGATGACGATCGTCCGGGCGCCACGGGCCCGGACCTCCTGGATATTGGAAACAATCTTGCTGT
>NZ_CAAAFO010000147.1:61434-63320 GCF_900634715.1 Candidatus Protofrankia californiensis
GCCAGGTACAGCCCGACCAGCAGGCAGGCAGCCACCTGGCCGAGGAAGGTCTTCGTCGAGGCCACCCCGACCTCGGGACCGCAGCGGGTGTACAGGACGGCGTCGGACTCCCGCGGAATCGTCGACCCGTTCGTGTTGCAGATCGCGAGGACCCGGGCCTTCTGCTCCCGCGCGTGCTTGACCGCCATCAGGGTGTCCAGCGTCTCACCGCTCTGGCTGATGGCGATGACGAGCGTGGAACGGTCCAGAACCGGGTCGCGGTAACGGAATTCCGAGGCCATCTCCACCTCGCAGGGCAACCGCGTCCAGTGCTCGATGGCATATTTGGCGATCAGTCCGGCGTGGTAGGCCGTACCACAGGCGACGATGAAGACCTTGTCGACGTCACGGAAGTCCTGGACGGACAGGCGTTCCTCATCGAGGACGATTTCGGCGTCGTTGGACAGGCGTCCGCGCAGGGTGTCGGCAAGGGCGGTCGGCTGCTCGCTGATCTCCTTGAGCATGAAGTAGGGGTAGCCGCCCTTCTCCGCGGCGCTCGCGTCCCAGTCAACGTGGTACGGACGGCCCGCCACCGGATTGCCGGCGAAGTCGGTGATGGTCACACCATCGCGGCGGGCCTCGACGATCTGGTCCTGTCCGATCTCCACGGCGCTACGGGTGTGCGCGATGAAGGCCGCGACGTCACTGGCCAGGAAGGTTTCGTCCGTACCGATACCGACCACGAGCGGGCTGTTGCGCCGTGCTCCGACCACCACGTCAGGATGGTCCCGGTGCACCACGACCAGCGTGAAGGCGCCCTCAAGGCGGCGGCACACCCTGCGGAAGGCCTCGGTCAGCAGGCTCGCCCCGGCCGCTGAGGGCTCGCCCGGACCGGTCACCGCGGCGAGCTCGTCCTCCAGCATGTGCGCGACGACCTCGGTGTCGGTCTCGCTGGCCAGCTCGTGCCCGCCGCGCTCAAGTCCGGCTCGCAGGCTCGCGAAGTTCTCGATGATCCCATTGTGGATCACCGCGATGGCGCCGGTGCAGTCGGTGTGCGGATGTGCGTTGGCATCCGTCGGCCCACCGTGCGTCGCCCAGCGGGTATGGCCGATACCAGCGGTTCCCGACAACGACCCGGAAATCCAGGCCTCCGGCAGCGCGGAAAAACCATGATCGCGCTGCCTTTGGCCCTCCAGGCCGGTCCCTGATTCGGCCAGCGCCTTTTCCAGATTGGCCAGTTTGCCTGCCCTGCGCAAGGTACGCAGCCCGCCGTCGACGACAACGGCTATGCCCGCCGAGTCGTAGCCCCGATATTCCAACCGGCGAAGCCCGGCCAGAGCCACCTCGAGCGCGGGCTGTCCCCCGATGTACCCGATGATCCCACACATGCGGTCAGCGTACGCAACCAGCGGCCCGGGCCAACCGGGCAGGACTCATTACGCACCTTTGTTTTCGCTGGTGGTAATAGCACTTCGGATGCGAGTCTGCCGCGATCCGCGTGGGCTCAGCGGGCACACGCAGGCTCAGCGGGCACACGCAGGCGCCGCAGACACACGCACAGGCGCTCAGCCGGCATCAGCCCAGGGCACTGCGGACAACCGCGGCCAGGCGGGTGGCGACCGCCTTGGCCTGCTCACCGGTGGGCGCCTCCACCATGACCCGGACCAGCGGCTCCGTTCCGGACGGACGCAGCAGGACCCGACCGTCGTCCCCGAGCTCGGCCTCGGCCGCGGCGACCGCGGCGACGAGCTCCGGTGACATGGACACCTTCGACCGGTCCACGCCCCTGACGTTGATGAGCACCTGCGGCAGCTTCGTCATGACCTTGGCAAGCTCCGCGAGTGGACGTTGCGTCTCGGCCATACGGCCGAGCACCTGCAAAGCGGTCAGCAGCCCGTCCCCGGTCG
>NZ_CAAAFO010000147.1:63596-66308 GCF_900634715.1 Candidatus Protofrankia californiensis
CCGACCGGGGTCGCAACCACGTTGATCCCGGCGTCGCGCATCGCGTGGTGAAAGCCCAGGTTCGACATCACCGTCACCACGACCGTGTCGTCGGTGAGCTCGCCGTGCTCCCGCAACCCCAGAGCGGACAGGGCGAGGATCTGATCGCCGTCGACGATCTCTCCGTTGGCGTCCACTGCCATGCAACGGTCGGCGTCGCCGTCGTGCGCGATACCGGCGTCAGCACCGTGTTCCAGCACGGCCGCCTGCAAAACCTCCAGGTGCGTGGCACCACAACCGTCGTTGATCCGGACGCCGTCCCCGTCCGCATGCAGGGCGATCACGTCGGCCCCGGCGGCCCGCAGCACGCGTGGTGCCAATGTGCACGCGGCTCCCTGCGCGCAGTCGACCACGACCCGAAGGCCGGTCAGCGGAGCGGGAACAGCTGTCAGCAGGAAGTCCGCATACCGCTGGACAAGGGTCTGATCGTCACGAACCCGGCCGATCGCCGCACCGATGGGACGGTACGACACCGGCAGGGCGAGACGTTCGGCGATCTCGTCCTCGATCTCGTCCGGCAGCTTTTGCCCGCCCGCGGCAAACAGCTTGATGCCGTTGTCCGGCATGGGGTTGTGGCTTGCTGAGAGCATCACACCGAGATCCGCCCCCGAGCCGATGACCGCATGCGCCACCGCGGGAGTGGGGACCACGCCTATGCGCAGGACGTCCGCACCGGCCGACGCCAGTCCGGCGACGACCGCCGCCTCCAGGAACTCCCCGGACGGACGGGTGTCGCGCCCGACCACCACGGCCGGACGGCCGGAGCCGGGAGAACGGTGCTCAGTGAGCACCGCCACGGCCGCCGCCGACAACCCCAGCGCTAGTTCGGCCGTCAGATCGGCGTTGGCAACCCCGCGAACGCCGTCGGTACCGAAAAGCCTCACCACCATGTGGTCACCGCCGTCAGTCCATCCCGTGTCGGACACCACCCGCGGACCGCAGCCCCGCCCAGGTTCCCCGGGACCTCCGAGCGCACGAAAAGGACCATAGTCGTACGCTCTTCGGACCACCGAAGCCTTGGAGCCTTCGAGCGCGCGAAGAGAAGCACAATGCGCGCTCTTCAGCCTAGCGGATGTCTTGGAGCCTCCGAGCACGCGAGAAGAAGCATAATGGCGCGCTCTCCGGCCTGGCGGACGCCGCGCGGCCCGCGAGCGCACGAACGGTGTTCCACACAAACAGGACGGAGAGGGTGGCGATCCCGGAAAGTCAGCGCTTGCTGTACTGGGGCGCCTTCCGAGCCTTCTTCAGGCCGTACTTCTTCCGCTCCTTGACCCGGGCGTCCCGCGTCAGGAAGCCGGCCTTCTTCAGCACCGGCCGGGATTCCTCCTCGGCGGTGATCAGAGCCCGGGCGAGCGCGAGGCGAAGCGCACCGGCCTGGCCGGAGACTCCGCCACCATGCAGCCGTGCCACCACGTCATAGGACTCGGCCCGGTCCAGCGCCTTGAGCGGCTCGTTGACCAGCTGCTGGTGCACCTTGTTGGGGAAGTATTCCTCCAGGGTGCGCCCGTTCAAAGTCCACTTGCCGCTACCCGGCAGAAGGCGTACTCGGACAACAGCCTCCTTGCGCCGGCCGGTGGCGCGGGGATTGCCCTGGGCGTCGGTCACGACAGCCACGTCGCCTGTCCTTCCTGGTCAGATGGTCCGCGGCTTACTGCGCGACCTGGGTGATTTCGAACGGCTGGGGCTGCTGGGCCTGGTGGGGATGAGTCGGCCCGGCGTAAACCTTCAGCTTGGTGGCCTGCGCCTGGCCCAGCTTGTTCTTCGGCAACATGCCCTTGACGGCCTTCTCGACGATGAGCTGCGGTCGAGTGTCGAGCAGCGATCCATAGGAGACGCTGCGCAGACCGCCCGGGTAGCCGGAGTGGCGATGGTATTTCGCCTGCTCCCGCTTGTTGCCACTGAGGGCCACCTTCCCGGCGTTCACAATGATGACGAAGTCGCCGGTGTCGATGTGTGGGGCGAATGTCGGCTTGTGCTTGCCACGCAGCAGTTGGGCGGCCTGGCTGGCCAGCCTGCCGAGCACCACGTCCGTGGCATCGATGACGTGCCAAGCCTGCTGGACGTCTGTGGGCTTGGGCTGGTACGTGCGCACAGGTCTGCCTTTTCTTGTCAGCGGATGCGTGTTGTGCCTTCGAGTCGCTCAGATGAGTGACTCAAGAGCTGCCGGCCGCGTAGGTCTCGCAACCTGTCATGAGCGGCAGTCCTTGAGGTTACCAGGCGGTCGGCGCAACCGGCCGCCGACCCCCGCAAAATGATCATTCGGCCCTGCGAAGATTCTGCCGGGCGGCCGTAGTCTACGGGGGATGGACGAGAAGCCAGAGCAGTCACCAGGCGTCTCGGGGGACGCCGTCGAGGATGTGGATCTGTGGGTCCCACCGGCGGACGACCCGCTGTTCGGCCCACTCAGCACGTTGCCGTCCTCCATCCGCAGACCTGTGTGGACGTCCGATGTCGGGGTTTTCGACACGGCGGCGGCCCCGGTCCAGCCACTGGACACCGCGCTCAGGCCGACTGCCGCCTCGCCCGCGCCCGATGAGACCGGCTCCTCGCCACAGGACGATCCAGCAGCAGACGATCCACCAGAAGCCGTCACCGACAGTTCACTAAAGGTTCCAATCGATGACGCGGTGTCACCGAGCAGGGAGAATGACACCGGCAGCAACCCGGCACCGG
>NZ_CAAAFO010000147.1:66827-68297 GCF_900634715.1 Candidatus Protofrankia californiensis
CCCCGGTGCCGTCCGAAACCCCGGTGCCGGCCGCAACCTCAGTGCCACTGGAAATCTCAGCGCCGCTGGAAACCCCGGTGTTGCCCGAAACACCGGTGCCGTCCGCAACCTCAGCCCCCGTCATAGGGAACGTACGAAACCAGCGCAACCAGACGGTCCCGCTCGTCACGCAAGCAGGTGCACCCGGTGCCGACGACGCCGGCCTCGACGCCTCCGGCAGTGCCGGTCCCAAGGCCACCAGCGGCACCTCTACCAGGACATTCGGTGATGCGACAGACAGTCATCGCCGCACTGCTACTGCCCGCGGCGGACAGCGCGTGCCCGCGGGCTACGTCGCCAGGCTGATAGCGATCACGGGTGTCGTCGCGATCATAGTCATCGCCTCCGTCGCCGTCCTGGCAAGTCGTGACCGCCACAACGGTAAGAGGCGGTCGGCCGTGGCGGCCACCACCGCACCGGTCACCAACCCCAACTTCATCAACAGTGCCCGGACGGACTCCGACCCGGTCACGGCCACCGAGTTCTTCAACTCCCCCCGAGTCACCCTCGATCTGCACTCCTACACGCGACTCGCGTACAAGCTGGATTCCGGGTGCCCGGGTCTGACCGGTGAACTCGCTTCCGCGCTGTCGGGCGACCGGTGCCGGCAGCTCGTTCGCGCGGTGTACCTGACCGAACCGGACGCCTCCGGACATCGGGTTCTCGCGGCGGCCTCGGTGCTCGTTCTGGACGACGTGAGCACCGCCCAGAACGCGGCGAAGTCGGTTACCGCGGGCAGTGGAGGCATATCACCCCTGCCGGTGCCGGCCGAATCGCTTCCCGGTGCGACGGTGACGGACCCGACCCGTGACAACTCCTGGCGGGCCGCGCCCGTAACCGGGCACTACCTGATCGTGATACAGCTGGCCTACACTGACGGGGCCCAGGGGGCCGCCACCGACCCGGCACTGACCACGGCACGTCGTGACCTTCCCCTGCTGGCCAGCCAGCCGATCTCGCAGCGGGTCCTCACCGGCCACGGGCCACGCTGATCCCGATCGGCAGCGCAGGCAGCGGATCGGGACGAACACGACCGGAGGCCCAGCCGTCCGGACGAACTTGTCCGGACGGACTCGTAGGTACCCGGACGGACTATCCGGACGGACTCGTGGGTACCCGGACCGCCCGGGTCGCCGCTGCCCGGGCAGCCAGATCGGCGTCGGGCGGGTAACGGACCTCGACGAGAGTGAGCCCATGCGGCGGAGCCACCGTCACCGCCGAGTCGCGAACACCGCGCGCAAGGACGCCCGCCGGCCACTGGCGCGGTCGCCGACCCTCCCCCACCGCCAGCAGCGCCCCGACCAGAGCCCTCACCATGGAATGGCAGAAGGCGTCCGCCTCCACGTCCGCGACAACCACACCGTCGTGTACACGGGCCACGTCCAGGCGCAGCAACGTGCGTACCGTGGTCGCGCCTTCCCTGCGCCGGCA
>NZ_CAAAFO010000147.1:68732-101348 GCF_900634715.1 Candidatus Protofrankia californiensis
TGCCGGCGCAGCGGGTCAACCCCATACGACGCGTCACCGATCCGATAGACATAGCGACGGGACAACGCGGAGAAGCGGGCGTCGAAACCCGGCGAGGCCGGCGCCAGGGCCGTGATCCGCACCGCGCGGTCCAGCACACCGTTGAGCCTGCGCGCAAGCCCACCGAGCGGCACGTCGTCAGGGATATCCACGTGGGCCACCTGACCACGGGCATGGACGCCAGCATCGGTACGCCCGGCGACCGTGAGCCGGACCGCCGGCAACCGCGCCACCCGCATCAGCGCGTCCTCGACGTCGCCCTGAACAGTGCGCTGCCCAGGCTGACGCGCCCACCCCGCGAACGGAGTGCCGTCATAGGCAAGATCGAGGCGTAGCCGGACCAGCCCGTCGAGAGTGCTCACCGCTTCCTGGCGATTCGGGTTACACGGTCCTGGATCATACTTCGGGTCACATCGTCCCGCAGGATACAAAGATGATGATGTAAGCACATCGGGAATCACCGGGATCACGGTGGTGAACGAAACACGAGGCCCACCATCCTCCATCGGATGGTGGGCCTGTGCGATGCGGCTCCTGCTCAGTCAGGACTTGCAGGACCTGAGCCAAGGTGTGGCTCTTGTCCGGTCGGCTTGAGTCCGCTGCTCAGCCGGCCTTGGGCGTGTCTGTGTCATCGCCGGTGGTCTCCTCCGCCGACAGCGCCTGTGCCGGCTCAGCGCGGACGTCGGCCGGCGCGGCACCAGCCCCGGCCTCGGTGACGTCAACCTCGGTGACGTCGGGTTCGGCGGCGTCGGACTCGACCTCGGCGGCAACCGCTGCCGCAGTGGGCGATTCCTTCGCCAGGTCGGCCGCGGCCTCGGCCGTCGCCCCAGTGGGACTGCGACGGGACGCGAAGCGGCTGCCGCGAGCCCGCTCGGCCTCCCGTACCGCCTCCTGGGCAACTGTCAGGGCCTCGACCAGCTCGATACGGGCCAACGGGGCGTTGTCCCCCTTGCGTGGCCCGAGCTTGACGATGCGGGTGTAGCCGCCGTTGCGATCCGCGTAGCGCGGTCCGATTTCGGTGAACAGAACGTGTACCACGGACTTGTCCCGGACGACCCTGAGCACACGTCGACGGGCGTCCAGGTCGCCGCGCTTGGCGAAGGTGACCAGTCTCTCGGCATATGGGCGAAGCCGCTTCGCCTTGGCCTCGGTCGTGGTGATGCCGCCGTGCTCGAACAGCGCGGTGGCGAGGTTGGCCAGCAACAGCCGCTCGTGCGCGGGGCTGCCACCGAGCCGGGGGCCCTTGGTAGGCGTGGGCATAACAGGTGCTCCTCGATCCTTTCGCTGTCCGCTTCCCCCGGATAGCGGCTCCGCCGCTATCCGGGGACCCTAGCTCGTGGACTGGCCACTACCCAGGGCGGCGTAATCACCTTCGGCGATCACGCTCTATCACAACCTACTACCCTACCGAGTGGCTCCGCCGCGATCCGGAGACCCGAGCTCATGGGAAGGCCACCGCCCAAGAGCCGCCCGGTCGCCTTCGACGACCGGGCGAGGGAAAGATCAATATATGCAGGCTGCCGGGCGGCGCAAAAAATGATACCGCGCCGCCTTCGGCCTGGGGTTTGTGGTGCTCCTCAGTACTATTTCGTCAGTACTGTTCGGTTTCGACGAACTCCGAGCTGTCATCGGCCGGGTCGCTGAACGGGGCCGAGTACGTGTCGGTGCCGTAGGTGTCCACTGCCTGCCGCGGGTCGAATCCGGGCGGGGAGTCCTTGAGCTGCAGACCCATCGCGGCAAGCTTCGTCTTGACCTCGTCGATCGACTTCTGCCCGAAGTTGCGGATGTCGAGCAGGTCCGCCTCGCTGCGGGACACCAGCTCACCGATGGTGTGAATACCCTCACGCTTGAGGCAGTTGTAGGAACGGACGGTGAGGTCCATCTCCTCGATCGGCAGTGCCAGATCCGCGGCAAGCGCGGCGTCCGCGGCGGACGGGCCGATGTCGACGCCTTCTGCCTCGGCGTTCAGTTCCTGCGCAAGGCCGAAGAGGCCGACGAGTGTCTTTCCGGCGCTGGCCATCGCGTCCCGCGGCGAGATCGACTGCTTCGTCTCGACGTCCACGATGAGCCGGTCGAAGTCGGTGCGCTGCTCGACGCGGGTTGCCTCGACCTTGTAGGTGACCTTGAGTACCGGGGAGTAGATGGAGTCCACCGGGATCCGGCCGATCTCCTGCCCCGGCTGCTTGTTCTGGGTGGCGCTGACGTAGCCACGACCTCGCTCGACGGTCAGTTCGATCTCGAGCTTGCCCTTGTCGTTCAGGGTTGCCAGCACCAGGTCGAGGCTGTGGACCTCGACGCCAGCCGGCGGAGCGATGTCCGCCGCGCTCACCACTCCCGGGCCCTGCTTGCGCAGGTACATCACGGTCGGATCGTCGTTCTCCGAGCTGACGACCAGTTCCTTCAGGTTCAGGATCAGGTCGGTGACGTCCTCCTTCACACCGGGGACGGTGGAGAACTCGTGCAGCACCCCGTCGATGCGGATGCTGGTCACCGCCGCACCGGGGATGGACGACAGCAAGGTCCTGCGAAGCGAGTTGCCGAGGGTGTAGCCGAAACCCGGCTCAAGCGGCTCGATGACGAACCTCGAGCGGAACTCCGAGATCGGCTCCTCGATCAACGTCGGGCGCTGGGCGATAAGCATGGTTACATCCTTCCGGACACGGCGACCGCTATATGACGCCGTGGCTACGGCTCCGGCCGGAGCCCGTGGACGAGGCCTCTGTCCACCCCGCCCACGTCGTGCCTGTTCCAGTCTGGACTACCTGGAACGGACCCACCTGGAACAAGACTACTTGGAGTAGAGCTCGACGATGAGCTGTTCCTGAACCTGGGTGTCGATCACCTGGCGAGCCGGCAGTGAGTGCACCAGCACCCGCAACTGGCTGGGAATGACCTCCAGCCAGGCCGGGACGGTGCGCTGACCGGCAATCTCACGAGCGATGATGAACGGGGTCAGCTCACGTGCCTTGGGCGCGATCTCGATGATGTCGTTCTCGCTGACCCGGTAGCTGGGGATGTCGACCTTGCCGCCGTTGACCACGACGTGGCCGTGGCGGACGGCCTGGCGCGCGGCGTCCCGGGAAGGAGCGAAGCCGGCGCGGTACACGACGTTGTCGAGCCGCGATTCAAGGATCTTCAGCAGCTCGTCACCGGTCTTGCCGGTACGCCGGTTGGCCTCGTCGTAGTAGCCGCGGAACTGCTTCTCCAGAACGCCGTAGATACGCGCGCACTTCTGCTTCTCACGCTTCTGCAGCAGGTACTCGGATTCCTTGGTGCGGCCCCGGCCGTGCTCGCCCGGAGGATAGGGCCGGATCTCGATCGGGCACTTGGGCGACTCGCACTTGCTGCCCTTGAGGAACAACTTCGTCTTCTCACGGCGGCAGCGCTTGCAGTCCGCGCCGGTGTAGCGGGCCATGCTTGTCCTTCTCTCCTTTTTCGGCCAGAGATGGCGCGACGATGTGCTTCTTCGCGCCATCGGAGGCCTTAAGCCCTGGTGTTGCTGGCGCGAACCCGACCGGAGGTGACACGATCATGTCCTGCCCCGCGCCACCGGAAGCCGTGATACTGCTGTTGGTCAGACCCTGCGTCGCTTGGGCGGCCGGCAGCCGTTGTGAGGAGTCGGGGTCACGTCCTGGATGGCGCCGACCTCAAGGCCAGCTGCCTGCAGGGAGCGGATCGCGGTCTCCCGCCCCGAACCGGGACCCTTGACGAAGACGTCCACCTTGCGCATCCCGTGTTCCTGCGCCTTACGGGCGGCGTTCTCCGCGGCCATCTGCGCGGCGAAGGGAGTCGACTTCCGCGATCCCTTGAATCCGACATGGCCGGCGCTCGCCCAAGAGATCACGTTCCCACTGGGATCGGTGATCGAAACGATCGTGTTGTTGAAGGTGCTCTTGATGTGGGCGTGGCCGTGCGCGACGTTCTTCTTTTCCTTGCGCCGGACCTTCTTGATGCCGGCGGCACGCGTCTTTGGCGGCATATGCGTTCGTGATCTCCGTTTGCGAGGTCGTCGGTCAGAGCCCGGTCATGGCTGCCATCGGTGGCCACGTCGGCCGGGGCCCCTGACTACTTACTACTTCTTACCGGCCTTCTTCTTACCGGCGATGGCACGGCGCGGGCCCTTGCGGGTACGCGCGTTGGTGTGGGTTCGCTGACCGTGGACGGGAAGATTGCGCCGATGCCGCAGTCCCTGGTAGCAACCGATCTCCATCTTCCGGCGGATGTCCTGACGCACCTCCCGGTGCAGGTCACCCTCAACCCGGTAGTTCGCGTCGATCCACTCCCTGAGCCGGACGATCTCCTCGTCGGTCAGGTCCCGGACGCGCGTGTCGGGGTTGACCCCGGTTGCGGCAAGAGTCTCCAGGGAGCGGCTACGGCCGATCCCGAATATGTAGGTGAGAGCAATCTCCACCCGCTTCTCACGCGGGAGGTCTACGCCGGACAGGCGTGCCATGCCAGGTGTTTCCTTCCTGTACCGGAGGTCTTGAGCGTCCCCGTCCCGTGCCGACGAGCTGTTCGCCGGCCCGGGCCCCGGCCTCCGACCGGGGGTGAGTACCGCGTGACGCGGCCTGGTGACGCTTGGACGGACGTTGCGCCACCGCGGCAACCACAGGCACCAGCCTGGGCCTGGGGCTACCCGGCGGAGCGGTCAGCCCTGACGCTGCTTGTGGCGCAGGTTGTCACAGATGACCATCACACGACCATGGCGACGGATCACTTTGCACTTGTCGCATATCTTCTTGACGCTCGGCTTGACCTTCACGGCTGCACGAACCTCCCTTGCGCAGCCGCTGGGGCGCGCGTGCGAATGGCTGGGGTTGTCACCAGACTGCCGACGACAGCGGGAAGCAGGATCACGCTGTCGGTAGCCAGGTAGCTTACTTGTAGCGGTAGACGATCCGACCACGGGACAGGTCGTAGGGCGACAGCTCGACCACCACCCGGTCCTCCGGAAGGATTCGGATGTAGTGCTGACGCATCTTGCCACTGATGTGGGCGAGCACTCGATGACCGTTCTGGAGCTCGACCCGGAACATCGCGTTCGGGAGTGGCTCCACAACTCGGCCTTCGATCTCGATAGCCCCGTCTTTCTTCGGCATGTCCTCCGCTGTCCTACCCTCGGGTGTCCGACGGTGGACACAGACGAACATCAATGCCCCGCTAACCGTCGGCTTTTAAGTGTACGTGGCCCACCCGTCAAGGGCCAACCCGGCTCGGTCACTGCTGTCGGAGGCCCAGGTTCCCGGGCCGCGCAAGGCGGGGCCTGCCCACGCGGCCCCGCCGTCGACGTCGGGTGTCGGGTGTCGGGAGCGGACGGAGGTGCGGCGGGGGCGACCGCGGCAACGGGGTGACGTCAGGACGCGGAGGTCTCGGCTGGCTGGCCGCAGGGCACTCCCAGCTCGGCGAACTGCGCCGTACCACCGTCCAGGGCCGTCAACACCCAGGGCCCGCGTGAGGTCACCGCGACCGTGTGCTCGGTGTGCGCCGCCCAGGAGCCGTCCGTGGTGGCCACGGTCCACTCGTCGTCGAGAATCCGGGTGTCCGGCCGACCCATCGTGATCATCGGCTCGATCGCCAGCGCGATCCCCTCGACCAGGCGGATCCCCCGGCCCGGCCGCCCGTGGTTGAGAACATGTGGTGGCTGGTGCATCTCGGTCCCGATGCCGTGACCGCCGTAGTGATCCACTATGCCGTACCCCCGAGGGCTGACAGAGCGTTCGACCGCCGCGGAGATGTCGGTCAGCTTGCCACCCAGCTGCGCGGTTGCCAGACCCTGCCACAGCGCCTGTTCGCACGCCTCGATCAGATCGAGAAACGGCTGGGGCACCGTCCCGACCGGGACAGTGATCGCGGAGTCGCCGTGCCAGCCATCAGCGATCGCGCCGCAGTCGATGGAGATGATGTCTCCTTCGCACAGTACCCGCTTGCGGTGCGGTATCCCGTGGACGACCTCGTCGTTCACCGACGCACAGATCGACGCGGGAAAGGGGGGCTGACCGTAGCCCTTGAAGGAGGGGATCGCACCGTCGTCGCGAATCGACTTCTCCGCGATCGCGTCGAGCTCCCCGGTGGTGATCCCCGGTTCGACCGCTGCACGCAGCTTTTCCAGGGCGCGCGCGACAACGAGTCCCGCCACGCGCATCTTCGCGATCTCACTGTCGGTCTTGATCTGGACATGCTCTCGTCGCGCCACGCTCGTCGCCCCGGTCCGTATCCCTAGTAACCCTTTGTCCTGCACGCCTGTGACGGCGGTCGTCCCGTACGCCTCCGGTGGCGCGAACAGCGGAGATCACGCTATCGGAGCCGGCTGGTCCCGTGCCCGTGAGCTTGCCATCGGTACCCTGCCCCGCCCAAGTGTGCCTGTCGCGCTGCCGCGTTGCCGGTCGTATCAGAGCGGCCACACAATGCCCCGGTCACATGATGCCAACCACACGGAGACAGCCGCACGATGCCCGGTGGTGCCGGCCGGTCCCGCGAGGCATGCCATCCGCGGGGCAGGCTCAATGGTCAGGGACGTCAGCTCGCGTAGTGACGCAGGGCGTCGAGCGCGCGGTCGGTAACGTTGTCCACCGGGCCGGTCGCGTCGATGCCGATCAGCAGGCCCTTCGCCGCGTAGTAGGCAACCAGCGGCGAGGTCTGCTCGGCATAGACCTCCAGACGGTGACGTACCGTCTCAGAGCGGTCGTCGTCCCGCTGGAACAGCTCGCCGTTACAGCGGTCACATATGCCTTCCACCGCGGGTGGATCGAAGTCCATATGCCAGATGTGACCACAGTTACGGCACGTCCGCCGCCCGGACAGGCGCCGCACTACCTCGTCGTCATCGACTACGAGCTCCAGGACGACGTCCAGGCGTGTCCCCATCTCCTCGAGCAGCTGACCCAGCACCTCGGCCTGGGGCACGTTGCGGGGGAAGCCGTCGAGCAGGAAGCCCTTGGCCGCGTCGTCCTCGGCCAGCCTGTTGCGGACCATACCGATGGTGACCTCGTCGGGGACAAGGTCGCCGGCGTCCATGTACTGCTTGGCGAGCACCCCCAGCTCGGTGCCCTCCCGGACGTTCGCCCGAAAGATGTCTCCCGTGGAGATCTTGGGAATTGACCGCGCCTGGGCGATGAACGCGGCCTGGGTGCCCTTGCCGGCACCCGGCGGTCCGACCAGTACGAGGCGCACTACCGCAGAAAACCTTCGTAATTGCGGAGCATAAGCTGGCTTTCGATCTGTTTCACCGTCTCCAACCCCACCCCGACAATGATCAGTACTGAAGTCCCGGCGAACGGGAAGGGTTGCTGTTTGGTGAGGTTCAGCAGGGCCAGCGGGAGGACGGTGATGGCACCGAGGAAGAGCGAACCCGGCAGCGTGATCCTGGACAACACCCGGTCGAGGTACTCCGCGGTGGGGCGTCCTGGCCGGATGCCGGGGATGAAACCGCCGTACTTCTTCATGTTGTCCGCCACCTCGGTCGGGTTGAAAGTGATGGCCACGTAGAAGTAAGTGAAGAAAATGATCAATCCGGCGTAGATGACGAGGTACAACGGATGGTCGCCACGAGCCAGATAGCGCTGTTCGAAGTCCCGGAAGGTCGTGTTGCTCCATACCTGCCCGAGCAGCTGCGGCAGCTGTAGCAGCGCGGATGCGAAGATCACGGGGATGATGCCCGCCTGGTTGACCTTGATGGGCAGATAGGTCGAGGTACCGCCGTACATCCTGCGCCCGATGAGACGTTTGGCGTACTGCACCGGGATGCGGCGCTGCGACTGCTCGACGAACACGACGAACACGACGATCGCGAGCCCGAGCAGACAGACGAGGGTGAAGACCACCCCGCCAGCCACCTGGAGGATCCGGCTCCCCTGGGAGGGCAACGCCGCCGCGATCGACGTGAAGATCAGAAGGGACATTCCGTTACCCACGCCACGAGCGGTGATCAGTTCACCCAGCCACATGATGACGGCGGTGCCGGCGGTCATGGTGATCACAATGACCGCCACCCGGAACAGGCTGGTGTCCGGGATGATCGGCGTGGCGCAGCCGGGGAACAGGTTGCCGCTGCGGGCGAGGGCGACGATGCCCGTGGCCTGTAGGACGGCCAGCGCAATCGTCAGATAACGGGTGTATTGGGTGAGTTTCTGCTCGCCGGAGCTGCCTTCCTTCTTCAGCTGCTCAAGCCTGGGGATCACCACGACCAACAGTTGGATGATGATGCTTGCCGTGATGTACGGCATGATCCCGAGCGCGAAGACGGACAGCTGCAGCAGCGCACCGCCACTGAACAGGTTGATCAGCGAGTAGACGTTGCTGCTGTCAGCACTCGCCGAGGACAGACAGGTGTTGATCGCTTTGGTCGACACCCCGGGGGAAGGCAACACACTGCCGATCCGGAACAAAATGACGATCCCGAACGTGAAGAGCAGCTTCTTGCGCAGGTCAGGCGTGCGGAAAGCCCGTGTGAAGGCGGTGAGCACGACTCCTCCTGCTGATCGTCACGGCAAACGCACTCGGTGGACGACTGTCCCGACCGAACATAGGACCGGCAGTGCGCGGTGTGCCGACTGTAACAGTAGAGACGGTCCACTCGTCCCGACATGGGCCTGCGGCAGGTCCAGCCTCCCTGGTCACCGCAGGTCTCGGAAGGGTGCGGAACTGTCGTCCACCTCCGGCAACCAGCGGCATCAGGGCATCAACCTCGGCGTTCGGGGCGTTCGGGGTAAGGGTAACGGTAGTGCGCCGCCCGAAGCCAGCAGACTCGGGCGGCGCGGCGGCCGTAGCGGGCGGAACAGGCGGGATTGCCGGACGGCAGCCCTCCGGCGTGAGCTGTCCGGTGCGCGTTCTAGATCTCGGTGACGCTGCCGCCGACAGCAGTGATCTTCTCTTTGGCCGTTGCGGAAAAGGCGTGGGCGCGCACGCTCAACGCGATCCCGATCTCCCCGTCACCCAGCACCTTGACCAGAGCATTGCGGCGGACGGCACCGGCGTCAACAAGATCATCAACGCCGATCTCGCCACCGTCGGGGAACAGTTCGGCAAGAATCTCGACGTTGACGACCTGGTATTCGGTGCGGAACCGGTTCTTGAAGCCCTTGAGCTTGGGCACCCGCATGTGCAACGGCATCTGGCCACCCTCGAAGCGGGCCGGAACCTGCTTGCGGGCCTTCGAACCCTTGGTGCCGCGACCGGCGGTCTTGCCCTTGGATCCCTCACCACGACCGACACGGGTCTTGGCCTTGTGGGCACCCGGAGCGGGCCGCAGGTGATGGACCTTGAGGCCACGTCCCCGTCGGGCATCGGCGGTCTCCGGCTCGGTTGCCTTGGTCAGCTCGCTCATGCATCCACCTCCTCGACCTTGACCAGATGAGTCACGGTCGCGATCATCCCGCGCACCTCTGGACGGTCGTCCCGTTCGGTCGTCGCGTTGATCCGGCGCAGGCCGAGGGTCCGCAACGTTTCACGCTGGTTACGGGTCCCGCCGATCTCCGAACGGATCTGTGTGATCCTGAGACGGGCCATCAGAGACCGGCCCCGACCGTGCGGGCACGCAGCATCGCCGGCGGCGCCACGTCCTCGATGGGCAGACCCCGCCGGGCTGCGATCTCCTCAGGGCGCATCAGACCCCGTAGCGCCGCAACAGTGGCGTGCACGATGTTGATGGGGTTCGACGAGCCGAGCGACTTCGACAGGACGTCATGGACGCCCGCGCACTCAAGCACCGCGCGGACCGGGCCGCCGGCGATGACACCGGTACCCGGGGAAGCCGGCTTCAGGAGCACGACCCCTGCCGCGGCCTCGCCCTGGATCGGGTGCGGGATCGTCGAGCCGATCCGCGGCACCTTGAAGAAGTGCTTCTTGGCCTCCTCCACACCCTTGGCGATGGCGGCCGGCACCTCCTTAGCCTTGCCGTAGCCGACGCCGACGGTGCCATCGGCGTCCCCGACCACGACCAAAGCGGTGAAGCTGAAGCGCCTACCGCCCTTGACGACCTTTGCCACCCGGTTGATGGCGACAACCCGTTCGACGTAGGCGTTCTTGTCCTGCGCCGGACCGCCGCCCTGGCGGTCGCGGCGTTCCCGACGGTCAGAGCCGCCGGAGCCGCCTCCGCGGCGCTGCTGGCCTGGCATCAGTCAATCTCCCTGTTCGTTGAATGTCCGCGCGTGGAAGGCCGAGGCATCAGAACTCCAACCCGCCTTCCCTGGCGGCGTCCGCCAGCGCGGCGATACGCCCGTGGTAGGTCCGACCGCCGCGGTCGAAGACCACCGTGGTGATCCCGGCCTTGCGGGCGCGTTCGGCGACCAGCTGGCCGACGGCCTTCGCGTGGGCGGTCTTGTCGCCGTCCACGGTACGCAGCGCGGCGTCCAGCGTGGACGCCGAGACCAGCGTGTGGCCGGCGAGGTCGTCCACGACCTGGGCGTAGATGTGACGGGCCGAGCGGGTGACCACGAGTCGCGGGCGGGTGGGAGTACCCGCCACCTTCTTGCGTATCCGCACGTGCCGGCGAAGCTTCGCCGTACGCCGCTGAGCGCTGACACTGACAGCCATGATCCGTTCCTCTACTTCCCGGACTTGCCGACCTTGCGGCGGACGACCTCGCCCTGGTACCGCACGCCCTTGCCCTTGTACGGGTCGGGCTTGCGGAGCCGCCGGATCTTGGCTGCCACCTCACCGACCTGCTGCTTGTCGATCCCGTGGATGACGAAACGGGTCGGCGTCTGCACCTCGAACCTGATGCCCTCGGGAGCCTTCACCGCGACCGGGTGGCTGAAACCGAGAGCGAACTCCAGGTCGGAACCCCGAGCCTGCACGCGGTAGCCGACACCGACGATCTCAAGCGTCTTGGAATATCCGGCGGTGACGCCGGTCACCATGTTCGCCACGAGGGTGCGGGTCAGACCGTGCAGCGCACGCGAGCGACGCTCGTCGTCCGGACGGCTGACGAGCAACCGGCCGTCCTGTGCGCTGACAGTGATCGGCTCTGCCACCGAGTGACTGAGAGTGCCCTTGGGGCCCTTGACCACGATCTCCGGGCCATCGACGGAGATGTCCACACCGCTTGGCACCGGAATCGGTAGACGTCCGATACGTGACATCGCGCGACTCCTTACCAGACGTAGGCGAGGACTTCCCCGCCTACCCCGCGCTTGTTCGCCTGTTTGTCGGTCAGCAGACCCGACGACGTGGAGATGATCGCCACGCCAAGCCCACCCAGCACCTTGGGAAGGTTGGTCGCCTTCGCGTAGACCCGCAGGCCCGGCTTGCTGATGCGCTTCACACCGGCGATGGACCGCTCCCGGTTCGGGCCGTACTTCAGCTCCACGACAAGGGACGCGCCAACAGCCCCGTCCGGTGGCTCCTCAACGTGCCACCCGGCGATGTACCCCTCCTGCTGGAGGATTTCCGCGATATGCGTCTTGATCTTGCTGTTCGGCATCACCACCTGATCGTGGTATGCCCGGTTGGCGTTGCGGACACGAGTCAGCATGTCCGCAATCGGATCTGTCATCGTCATGGGGCTGGAACCTTCCTCGCGACGGTTCCCCGCAGCACAGGTACGGGGCCTACCGCGAACGGTGGGTGGTGTGCGTCAGCTGCCGGAGCCTTCGCCGACGTCGGTACAGTTCGCCATGCAACGACTAGCAGTGCGTCTAGCAGTGCGTCTAGCAGTGCGTCGTACTGACGGACAGCGGTACGGCCGCTACCACGAGCTCTTGGTGACCCCGGGGAGCTCGCCGCGGTGCGCCATCTGCCGCAGGCAGACCCGACAGAGGCCGAACGCCCGGTAGACCGACCGCGGACGCCCGCACCGCTGGCAGCGGGTGTAACCCCGCACACCATACTTCGGCTTGCGGATCGCCTTCTCAATCAGTGCTTTCTTCGCCATCTGACCTGTTTCTTCCAGGGCCTCCGGCCGTGCGAAAAAATCATCGCACGGCCTTTGGCCAACAGCCTCTCCCAGGCCTCCGACCGTGCGAAAAAATCATCGCACGGCCTTTGGCTGGCTAGCTCTCCCGGAAGGGAAAGCCCAACGCCCGAAGCAACGCCCGACCTTCGTCGTCGGTGGTTGCGGTCGTGACAACCGTGATGTCCATACCGCGGATCCGGTCGATCCGGTCGATGTCGATCTCATGGAAGATCGACTGTTCGATCACGCCGAAGGTGTAGTTGCCGGAACCGTCGAACTGCTTCGGCGACAGCCCCCGAAAGTCGCGGATACGCGGGAGGGCGATCGAGACCAGCCGGTCCAGGAACTCCCACATACGGTCGCCGCGCAGGGTCACCTTCGCGCCGATGGGCATTCCCTCGCGCAGCTTGAACTGCGCGATGGACTTCTTCGCCCGCCGGACGGCCGGCTTCTGGCCGGTGATCGAAGCAAGGTCCCGCAGCGCCCCGTCAATGAGCTTGGCGTCCCGGGCGGCGTCACCGACGCCCATGTTGACCACGACCTTGACCACGGTCGGAATCTGCATCACGTTCGCGTACTGGAACTGCTCACGCAGGTTCGCCGCGATCTCCTCGCGATACCGCTGCTTGAGCCGCGGCAGCGGACGGGCTTCAGTGGTAGTTGTCATCTCTCGTTTCCTTGCAGCCTCTGCCCAACGGACCGCGATCCCCACGGCGACCCGGCAGGGCCGTGGGAGGCGCCGCGTGCCCGGAGGGCACGCAAGCCGACAGGAACGCCGCCAGGCGCCGCCTGGGCGCCGCCGGTAATCCCGTCGATCACATTAGCCATGTCTGTCTACAGCTCGGTGCCGGTACGGCGGGAGATCCGCACCTTCGTGCCGTCGTCGTTGATGCGGTAGCCGATCCGGGTGGGGCGGCCGTCGGAGGGATCCACGATCATGACGTTGCTGATGTGGATGGGCGCTTCCTGGGTGATGATCCCGCCGGACTGCGAACCGCGAGCCGAGGTGTTCACCCGGGTGTGCCGGGTGACCCGGTTGGCACCCTCGACGAGCACCTTGTTCTCGGTTGGGAAGGCCTTGATGACCTTTCCCTTGAGACCGCGGTCCTTGCCCGTCACGATCTGGACCGTGTCACCTTTTCTGATCTTCATTCCGGCCACGGTCACAGCACCTCCGGCGCCAGCGAAATGATCTTCATGAACTTCTTGTCACGCAACTCGCGACCAACCGGCCCGAAGATACGCGTGCCTCGGGGATCTCCGCCGTCCTTGATGAGCACGGCCGCGTTCTCATCGAACCGGATGTAGGAGCCGTCGGGGCGACGACGCTCCTTGGTAGTGCGTACGACGACCGCCTTGACCACGTCACCACGCTTGACGCCGGCCCCGGGCAGGGCGTCCTTCACGGTCCCGACGATGATGTCGCCGATACCGGCATAACGACGCCCCGAACCACCGAGTACGCGGATGCACAGCAGTTCCCTGGCACCCGTGTTGTCGGCGACCCGAAGTCGCGACTCCTGCTGGATCACTTCCCGCTCCCGAACTGCGTCGGCGCCCGCCTGCCGGCGGCCGGCTCGCTGGACCTACTGTGCGGCCTCCGGCGACGCGAAGAACATCATCGCGTCGCCTTCAGCCATCCCCAGACCTGCAACGCCTCCGGCGACGCGAAAAGCATCATCGCGTCGCCTTCAGCGGGTCGACCTACTTGGCTTTCTCCAGAATCTCCACCACACGCCAGCGCTTTGTCGCCGACAACGGCCGGGTCTCCATGAGAAGAACCCGGTCACCAACACCGGTGGTGCTGTTCTCGTCGTGCGCCTTGACCTTCTTGGTGCGCCTGATCGTCTTGCCGTAGAGCGGGTGCTGCACCCGGTCCTCGACGGCGACAACCACGGTCTTGGCCATCTTGTCGCTGACCACCAGGCCCTCACGGACCTTGCGGAAGCCACGACCGGTTTCCGCGGCCGGCGTCTCGTTCTGCGCGGTCGCTGCCGCGCTGTCCGTCGTCGGGGTGTCGTCCGTTGTCATCCCACTCACGCCCGTTCCGCCTGGGTTGCCGTTTGCAACTGCTCGGCGTCGTCAGCTACGACAGCCACGCCGGTTTCCACGAGCTCCGGATCGTCGGTAAGACCCAGCTCACGTTCCCGCAGCACCGTGTAGATACGCGCGATGTCACGCCGGACGACCTGCAACCGGTGGTTGTTGGTGAGCTGGCCGGTCGCGGCCTGGAAGCGGAGGTTGAACAGCTCCTCCTTGGCCTCGCGCAGCTTGTCCACCAGATCCTGCCCGGACAGGGCCCGCAACTCGTCCGCGGTCACAGTCGCGGCCGCCATCACGCACCTCCCTCACGGGTCACGAACCGGCACTTCATCGGCAGCTTGTGGATGGCCCGCCGCATCGCTTCCCGTGCCACCGGCTCGGCAACACCCGACAGCTCGAACATCATGCGGCCGGGTTTGACGTTGGCGATCCACCACTCGGGCGAACCCTTACCGGAACCCATCCGGGTCTCAGCCGGCTTCTTGGTCAGCGGGCGGTCCGGGTAGATGTTGATCCAGACCTTGCCGCCACGACGGATGTGGCGGGTCATCGCGATACGCGCCGACTCGATCTGCCGGTTCGTCACGTAGGCGGACTCGAGCGCCTGGATGCCGAACTCACCGAACGCAAGCTTGGTGCCGCCTTTGGCCGCACCGTCACGACTGGGATGGTGCTGCTTGCGGTGTGCGACCTTGCGGGGAATCAGCATCGTCCTAGCCCTCCGTCTCCTGCGTGGCCGCGCCAGCGGACACGGCGGTGTCGGCCGGAGGCGAGACCGGTACCGCGGAGCCTGCGCCCTCGGGCGCGGCCGAGGGCGCCGGCGCCGACGGCGACGCCGACGGCGACGCCGACGGCGACGGCGACGGCGACGGCGACGGCGCAGCCTCGGCCGCAGCCGCGCTACTGCCACCGGCAGCCGCGGCATCGCCGCCGCCACCACCGCCACCGCGGCCACGGCGCTCGCCCTGACGAGCTGCCGCACGACCGGCATCGGTACCACCCGTGGTGGTCCCGGACGAACCCGACCGCGGCCCACGGCGCGGACGCTCGCGGCGGTGCTGGCGCTGAAGTGCCTCCTGGGCCTCCCGCTCCGCCCGGCTCTGCACGACGTCGCCCTTGTAGATCCAGACCTTCACGCCGATGCGACCGAAGGTGGTCCGGGCCTCGTAGAATCCGTAGTCGATGTTGGCACGCAACGTGTGCAACGGCACACGACCCTCACGGTAGAACTCCGAGCGGCTCATCTCGGCCCCGCCGAGACGTCCGGAGCACTGCACCCGGATGCCCTTGGCGCCACCCTTCATCGCCGACTGCATGGCCTTGCGCATCGCCCGCCGGAAGCTGACCCGGCTCGACAGCTGCTCGGCCACACCCTGCGCGACGAGCTGGGCGTCCACCTCGGGGTTCTTCACCTCGAGGATGTTGAGCTGGACCTGCTTGCCGGTCAGCTTCTCAAGGTCGCCACGGATGCGATCGGCCTCGGCGCCACGGCGCCCGATGACGATCCCGGGACGGGCGGTGTGGATGTCCACCCGCAGCCGACCCTGGGTGCGCTCGATGTCGACCCGGCTGATACCCGCGCGCTCCATGCCCCGGGACATCATCTTTCGGATCTTCACGTCCTCGCCGACGTACGCCTTGTACTGCTTGTCGGCGTACCAGCGGGAGGTGAACTCCGAGGTGATACCCAGCCGGAACCCGTGCGGGTTGACTTTCTGACCCACTACCGGGCCCTCCCTGCAGTCTTCGGTGCGCCGGTCGACGCGCCGCGGGTCGCCGCAACCGGCTTTCGGCTTTCCACGACGACCGTGATGTGGCTGGTCCGCTTGCGGATCCGGTAGGCACGGCCCTGTGCCCGTGGGCGGATGCGCTTGAGGGTCGGGCCCTCGTCGACATAGGCCTCACCGACCCAGAGCGTGATCGGGTCGAGGCCGTGGTTGTGCTCGGCGTTGGCCACCGCGCTCGCGACCACCTTGTAGACGTCCTCGCTGGCCGCCTGCGGGGCGAACCGGAGGATGTCGAGGGCTTCGCGGGCCGACCGGCCACGAACCAGGTCGATGACCCGACGGGCCTTCGTCGGCGACACCCGGACGTAGCGGGCCGACGCGCGGGCGCCCGGCAGCCCGGACCTGGTCAGCCCGTCAGCAACGACGTCAGCCACGACGTGACCTCCGGTCTTCCTTGACATGGCCGCGGAAGGTCCGGGTCGGTGCGAACTCACCGAGCTTGTGGCCGACCATCCCCTCGGTGATGAACACCGGGATGTGCTTGCGACCGTCGTGTACGGCGATCGTGTGACCCAGCATGTCCGGGATCACCGTCGAGCGCCGTGACCAGGTCTTGATGACGTTCTTCGTGCCCTTGGCGTTCTGAAGGTCCACCTTCTTGAGCAGGTGGTCGTCGACGAACGGGCCCTTCTTCAGGCTGCGTGGCATGGCGTGTGTCTCCTCCTTCCTGCTCAGAATCGGTGGTGAGGCGTTGTGTACCGCCGGATGTGAATCATCGTGATCACCGCCGCCTGTTCTGCTTCCGACGACGGACGATCAGCGCGTCGCTCGACTTGCGGGTTCTGCGGGTACGTCCCTCGGGACGGCCCTTCGGGTTCACCGGGTGGCGGCCACCGGAGGTCTTGCCCTCACCACCACCGTGCGGGTGGTCGACCGGGTTCATCGCCACACCGCGGACGGTGGGACGACGGCCCTTCCAGCGCATCCGACCGGCCTTACCCCAGTTGATGTTGCTCTGCTCGGCGTTGCCGACCTCGCCGACCGTGGCCCGGCAGCGGACGTCGACGTTGCGGATCTCCCCCGACGGCATCCGCAGCTGGGCGAAGGGGCCGTCCTTGGCGACCAGCTGGACGCTCGTCCCGGCGCTACGCGCGATCTTCGCACCACCGCCGGGACGCAGCTCGATGGCGTGCACCACCGTGCCGGTCGGGATGTTGCGCAGTGGGAGGGAGTTGCCGGGCTTGATGTCGGCGGTCGTGCCCGAGCTGACCACGTCACCCTGCTTGAGCTTCACCGGGGCGAGGATGTAGCGCTTCTCGCCGTCGGCGTAGTGGAGCAGCGCGATCCGGGCGGTCCGGTTCGGGTCGTACTCAATGTGGGCGACCTTGGCCGGCACGCCGTCCTTGTCCCGCCGAAAATCGATCAGACGGTAGGCGCGCTTGTGGCCACCGCCCTGGTGCCGGGTGGTGATGCGCCCGTGGACGTTGCGACCGCCCTTGGAGTGCAGCGGGCGGACCAGCGACTTCTCCGGGTGGTCACGAGTAATCTCGACGAAGTCGGCGACGCTCGAGCCACGGCGTCCCGGCGTCGTCGGCTTGTACCTACGAATCCCCATCGTTATCCACCGTGTCCTAGTCCCCGCACGCCAGGCCCAGCAGGCCCCTGGCTGCGTACTCGTCGGCTTGCATGTCACGCACCGGGACCTCCGAAGATCTCGATGGAGTCTCCCGGCGCCAGACTGACCATGGCCCGCTTGGTGGACTTGCGCTGGCCCCAGCCGGTGCGCGTGCGCTTGCGCTTGCCCGAGCGGTTGCTCGTGTTGACGCTGAGCACCCGGACGTTGAATATCTGCTGGACCGCAATCTTGATCTCGGTCTTGTTCGCGTCCGGGCGGACGATGAAGGTGTAGACGTTCTCGTTCAGCAGGCCGTAGCTTTTTTCGGACACGACCGGCTTGATGACCACGTCGCGCGGGTCGGGGATCACTTGGCTTCCTCCTCGGCTTCCGCGTCGTCATCGGACCCGGCCGGCGCCTGGGCCCCCGACACTTCCGGTGCGTCGGTCGCGGCGGTGGCAGGCCTTACCCCACGGCCACGGGAGGCCGGCGCCTGCGAACGGTCCAGGAACGCGGCCAGGGCACTGCGGGTGAACACCACGTCGTCGCTGACGAGCACGTCGTAGGTGTTGAGCTGGCCGGGGTCGAGCAGATGCACGGCAGGAACGTTGCGCAGGCTCTTCCAGGTGAGCTCGTCGTTACGAGCCGCCACCACCAGCACCCGGCGGGTATCCGTGATCGTCCGCAGGGCCGTGAGCGCGGCCTTCGTCGACGGTGTGTCACCGATCAGCAACGACGACACGACATGCACCCGCTGGTTGCGCGCCCGGTCGGACAGGGCGCCGCGCAATGCGGCGACCTTCATCTTCTTCGGCGTCCGCTGGTCGTAGGAGCGGGGCTTGGGACCGTGGACGATGCCACCACCGGTGAACTGCGGAGCACGCAGCGAACCCTGCCGGGCCCGACCGGTGCCCTTCTGCCGGTACGGCTTACGCCCACCGCCGCGGACCTCGCCGCGGGTCAGCGTGGAGTGGGTTCCCTGCCTGGCTGCCGCGAGCTGTGCCACCACCACCTGGTGGATGAGCGGCACGTTCACCGCCACGTCGAAGATCCCGCCCGGCAGTTCGACGCTGCCGGCCTCACCGCCGACAGGGGCGTGGACGACGACCGTCCGAGTCTGGGGCGGCGCGCTCTGGTCGTCGTCGCCCGCACCCCGCGACCGCCTACGCGCTGACGCCGTCACGGCGCTCATGCCGATACCTCCTCGCTGGACGTCGCGGCGCTGCCGTCGGCGGGTGCCTCGGCGGCGGCCGTCTCGGCGACGGGCTCGAAGTCCGCCGGCGCGGGACGCTTGGCCGCGCTGCGGACGAGCACCAGGCCACCGTCCGGGCCGGGAACCGCACCCTTGATCAGCAGGAAGCCGCGGTCGGTGTCGACGGCGTGGATGCTCAGGCCCGCAATGGTGACCCGCTCGTGCCCCATCCGCCCGGCCATCCGCAGGCCCTTGAAGACGCGGCCGGGGGTGGCGCACCCGCCGACCGAGCCGGGCGAGCGGTGCTTGCGCTCGACACCGTGGCCGGCGCCGAGGCCCTTGAAGCCGTGCCGCTTCATCACACCGGCGAAGCCCTTGCCCTTGGATGTGCCGGTCACGTCCACGATGCTGCCCGTGGAGAAGACCTCGCCGGTCAGCTCCTGGCCAGGGCGGTAGTTGGCGGCGTCCGCGGTGCGCAGCTCCACCAGATGCCGCCGCGGCGGCACACCCGCGCGCGCGAAGTGGCCACGCAGCGGCTGGGTCACCCGGCGGGGGTCGACCTCGCCGTAACCGAGCTGGACCGCCGAGTAGCCGTCCCGATCCGGTGTCCTGACCTGCGTCACCACGTTCGGCCCGGCTTTGATCACCGTGACCGGAACGACGCGGTTGTTCGCGTCCCATACCTGGGTCATCCCGAGCTTGGTGCCCAGGAGCCCCCTGTAGTTGCGATTGAGCATGACTGCGCCGGCCCCTTTAAAGCTTGATCTCGATGTCGACACCGGCGGGAAGGTCGAGCCGCATCAGCGAGTCGACCGTCTTCGGTGTCGGGTCAAGAATGTCGATCAGCCGCTTGTGCGTACGCATCTCGAAGTGCTCGCGGCTGTCCTTGTACTTGTGCGGCGACCGGATCACGCAGTAGACGTTCTTCTCCGTCGGCAGCGGCACCGGTCCCGCGACCTGCGCACCAGTCCGCGTCACCGTCTCGACGATCTTTCGTGCCGAGCTGTCGATGATCTCGTGGTCGTAGGCCTTGAGCCGGATGCGGATTTTCTGTGCCGCCATGGTGGGCTTCGCCTGTCCTGTCTGTCTCGTCCGGCTCGCAGGCCCTGCAGGGTCCGTTCCTTCGCCGGAGCTGCCGCCGGATGTACCGCTTGTTGTCAGGTGCGTGCACTGCGCAAGCGGCGGGCCGTATGCCCCGGATCGGGCATACCGGGCCCGCCGCCGCGGTGGCTACTTCAGGATCTTGGTGACGCGACCGGCACCGACGGTGCGACCGCCCTCACGGATGGCGAACCGCAGACCTTCCTCCATGGCGATCGGCTGGATGAGCTCGACCGTCATCTCCGTGTTGTCACCCGGCATGACCATCTCGGTACCCTCGGGGAGGGTCACCACACCGGTCACGTCGGTGGTCCGGAAGTAGAACTGCGGACGGTAGTTGTTGAAGAATGGCGTGTGACGACCACCCTCGTCCTTGCTGAGGATGTAGACCTGCGCCTCGAAGTTGGTGTGCGGCGTGATCGACTTCGGCTTGGTGACGACCTGGCCGCGCTCCACGTCCTCGCGCTTCACACCACGCAGGAGAAGGCCGACGTTGTCACCGGCGCGCCCCTCGTCGAGCAGCTTGCGGAACATCTCCACGCCGGTGACGGTCGTCGTGGTGACGTCCGGCCGGATGCCGACGATCTCGACCGTCTCGCTGACCTTGACCACACCGCGCTCCACGCGACCGGTGACGACCGTGCCACGACCGGTGATCGTGAAGACGTCCTCGATCGGCATGAGGAAGGGCTTGTCGATGTCACGCTCGGGCTCCGGGATGGAGTCGTCGACAGCCTGCATGAGCTCGAGGAGCTTGGCTCCCCACTCCTTGTCGCCCTCCAGCGCCTTGAGCGCCGAGACCCGCACCACCGGCACGTCGTCGCCGGGGAACTCGTACGAGCTGAGCAGCTCCCGGACCTCCAGCTCGACGAGCTCGAGGATCTCCTCGTCGTCGACCATGTCGGCCTTGTTCAGCGCCACGACGATGTAGGGCACGCCGACCTGGCGGGCGAGCAGCACGTGCTCCTTGGTCTGCGGCATCGGGCCGTCGGTCGCCGACACGACCAGGATCGCACCGTCCATCTGCGCCGCACCGGTGATCATGTTCTTGATGTAGTCGGCGTGGCCGGGGCAGTCGACGTGGGCGTAGTGCCGGTTGTCGGTCTGGTACTCGACGTGGGCGATCGAGATCGTGATGCCGCGGGCCTTCTCCTCCGGCGCCTTGTCGATCTGGTCGAACGGCGTGAAGGGGTTCAGATCCGGGTGCGCGTCGTGCAGGACCTTGGTGATGGCCGCGGTCAGCGTGGTCTTGCCGTGGTCAATGTGACCGATGGTCCCGATGTTGACATGCGGCTTGTTCCGCTCGAACTTCTGCTTCGCCACGGGTGTCCCTCCAAGGACGGGTGGTGTCGTGCCGTGCTAGTGATCCCTGGGACCTCCGGCGACGCGAGATCTGTGATCACGTCGCCTTCCGGCCACTGGTAGCCTGCTAATGATCAGTGGTGGTGCCGGATTCGCGAGCGGTACCGCTACGTCCGGTCACCGGTCACTCCCCACGTGCCTTTGCGATGATCTCCTTCGCGACCCCCGCCGGAACCTCGGCATAGGAGTCGAACTGCATCGAGTAGACGGCCCGGCCCGAGGTCTTCGACCGCAGGTCCCCGACATAGCCGAACATCTCGGACAGCGGGACGATCGCCTTCACGATGCGTGCACCGGACCGTTCGTCCATGGCCTGGATCTGCCCGCGCCGCGAGTTCAGGTCGCCGATCACGTCACCCATGTAGTCCTCGGGGGTGGTGACCTCGACCGCCATCATCGGCTCGAGCAGCACCGGGTCGGCCCGCCGCGCCGCCTCCTTGAACGCCATCGAACCGGCGATCTTGAAAGCAAGCTCGGACGAGTCGACGTCGTGGTACTGACCATCGGTCAGGGTGACCTTCACGTCGACGAGGGGGTATCCGGCGAGCACGCCGAACTCCATCGCCTCCTGACACCCGGCGTCGACCGACGGGATGTACTCACGCGGGATGCGACCGCCGGTGACCTTGTTCTCGAACTCGTAGCCGCCGCCGTCGCCGCCGGAGGGCTCGAGATCGATGATCACCCGGGCGTACTGCCCGGAGCCACCGGTCTGCTTCTTGTGCGTGTAGTCGACCTTCTCGACCTTGCGCCGGATGGTCTCCCTGTAGGCGACCTGCGGCTTACCGACGTTGGCGGTGACGCCGAACTCGCGGCGCATCCGGTCGACGAGCACGTCGAGGTGCAGCTCACCCATGCCCGCGATGATCGTCTGCCCGGTCTCATCGTCGGTGCGGACCTGGAAGGTCGGGTCCTCCTCCGCCAGACGGCCGATGGCCGTTCCCAGCTTCTGCTGGTCGGCCTTGGTCTTCGGCTCGATCGCGACGCTGATGACCGGGGCCGGGAAGGTCATCGACTCCAGGATGATCGGGGTGTTGGGATCGCACAGCGTGTCACCGGTCGTGGTGTTCTTCAGACCGACGACGGCGACGATCTGACCCGCTCCGACGCCCTCGCGGTCCTCCCGGTGGTTGGCGTGCATCTGCAGGATGCGGCCGATCCGCTCCTTGCGGTCCTTGGTCGAGTTCAGCACCGGGGAGCCCGCGGTGAGGCGTCCGGAGTAGACCCGGATGTAGGTCAGCTTCCCGACGTAGGGGTCCGTCATGATTTTGAAGGCGAGCGCGGCGAACGGTTCGTTCTCGTCCGGTTCGCGGGAGACCTCGCTCTCCTCGCGGCCGATGGCGTGACCGACGGTGACACCGATGTCCAGCGGGCTCGGGAGGAAGTCGACGACGGCGTCGAGCATGGGCTGCACGCCCTTGTTCTTGAACGCCGACCCGCACAGGACCGGGTTGACCGAACCGGTCAGCGTGGCCCGGCGCAGTGCCGCCCGCAGCTGCTCCTCGGTCGGCTCCTCGCCCTCCAGGTAGAGCTCCATCAGGCTGTCGTCGTTCTCGGCGACAGTCTCGACGAGCTTGTCCCGCCACTCCTGCGCGGCCTCGACGTGGTCGCGCGGGATGTCAACGGTCTCGTAGGAGGCGCCCTTGTCCTCGGTGTGCCAGAGCAGGCCCTTCATCCGGACCAGGTCGATGACGCCCTTGAAGTCGGCCTCGACACCCCACGGCAGCTGGATGACGGCCGGGGTCGCGGCGAGCCGGTCGACCATCATCTCCACACACCGGTGGAACTCCGCGCCGACCCGGTCCATCTTGTTGACGAACGCGATCCGCGGGACGTCGTAACGGTCGGCCTGGCGCCAGACGGTCTCGCTCTGCGGCTCGACGCCGGCCACGGCGTCGAAGACCGCGACGGCACCGTCGAGGACACGCAGCGACCGCTCCACCTCGACCGTGAAGTCGACGTGCCCCGGAGTGTCGATGATGTTGATGGTGTGATCGCGCCAGGTACAGGTGGTGGCAGCGGAGGTGATGGTGATCCCCCGCTCCTGCTCCTGCTCCATCCAGTCCATGGTGGCGCCGCCATCGTGGACTTCACCGATCTTGTAGTTGACGCCGGTGTAGAACAGGATCCGCTCGGTGGTGGTGGTCTTGCCCGCGTCGATATGGGCCATGATCCCGATGTTGCGGGTCGAGGCCAGCGCGGCATGTACGTCAGCAGACATTGTTGGTTACCAGCGGTAGTGAGCGAAGGCCCTGTTGGACTCCGCCATCTTGTGGGTGTCCTCGCGCCGCTTCACGCTCGCGCCGAGACCGTTACTGGCGTCGATCAGCTCGTTCATGAGGCGCTCGGTCATGGTCTTCTCACGCCGCTGCCGGGCGTAGCCGACAAGCCAGCGCAGCGCGAGTGTCGTACTCCGGCTCGCGCGTACCTCGACCGGTACCTGGTAGGTGGCGCCACCGACCCGGCGGCTGCGCACCTCCAGGGTCGGCTTGACGTTGTCGAGAGCGCGCTTGAGCGTGACCACGGGGTCGTTGCCGGTCTTCTCCCGAGCGCCCTCCAGCGCCCCGTAGACGATCCGTTCGGCCAGCGACTTCTTGCCGCTCAGGAGAACCTTGTTGACCAGCGCTGTCACCAGCGGTGAGCCGTAGACCGGATCGACGACGACGACGTGCTTGGGAGCCGGGCCCTTGCGTGGCATCAGGCCTTCTCCTTCTTTGCTCCGTACTTGCTGCGTGCCTGCTTGCGGTTGCGGACACCCTGCGTGTCCAGCGTCCCACGAACGATCTTGTAGCGGACGCCCGGAAGGTCCTTCACTCGGCCGCCGCGCACCAGGACGATCGAGTGCTCCTGCAGGTTGTGCCCCACCCCCGGGATGTAGGCGGTGACCTCTATCCCGCTGTGGAGCCGGACCCGGGCAACCTTGCGCAGCGCCGAGTTCGGCTTCTTGGGCGTGGTCGTGTAGACGCGGGTGCACACGCCACGACGCTGCGGGCTCCCCTTGAGCGCCGGGGTCTTGGTCTTTTCGACCTTGTCCTGCCGGCCCTTGCGGACCAACTGCTGGATCGTCGGCAACGCCGCTCCCGTTCCTGTTCCGTTCCTGCCGGTACCTGCTGTTATGTCAGCTGTGTCCGACCCACGCGGTCGGGCGTGTCGCAATCCCTGGGAAGACCGGAACAACCGGGACGGTCTGCCATGGGAGTACGCCCGCCCGCCTTCGTGAAGGCCGGGTCATCCCCGTCACCGCCGGCCCGGCAGGACGGGCCACAGTGCCATGGGATGGCGCAAGACACAGGTCAACCTTGCAACGCATAGCGCCGCAGAAAGCGAGACTACAGACCCGGCAACGGCTGTGTCGAATCGGGGTACGGCAAACGCCTCGAGGACCACGACATCCCGGTCGGCAGGTCGTGCTGTCGCGGCGCCGAAAGGCTGCAGGCCGCAGTCTAGTCCGGCAGTTTCCGCAGCTTGCAGACGAAGAAGCCCTCGAACGCCGGGCCCGGCAGGATGCGCCGGGCGCCGGCAAGCGCCGGATGGAAGGTCTCGGTCCGCCAGTGCCGCAGACCCGGCCGCCATGCGCCCGGCGCGAAGCCGTCGATGTCGACCTCGATCGGGCACACCTCGACGGGATGGTGACGCAGAAGGTAGCTCAGCGGCGCCTCGTTCTCCTCCGGGCCGAACGTGCAGGTGGAGTAGACGAGGATGCCGCCGGGACGCAGCAGCCGGCAGGCCGCCACCAGCATCTTGCGCTGCAGCCAGCCATAGTCGATCACTCGCTGCTCGGTCCAGTACCGCAGCGCCGAGGACTCCCGCAGATCGACCAGGCCCTCACCGCTGCACTGGGCGTCCAACAGCACCCGGTCGAAGCGCTCGGCTATGAACTTGTCGGCGTACTGCGCGGGGTGACAGGTCGTCTCGGCGAGGCGGACGTGGAACTGCTGGGTGACCTCGCGCAGCTTGTCCAGCCGGGGTCTGATGGCGTCGTTCGCCCACAGGCGCGCGTCATTGCCGACCAGTGCCGCGATGTGCGCCGTCTTGCCGCCCGGCGCCGCACACAGATCGATGATCGACCCGGCCGGTGCGGGCTCGAGGGCCAACGCGGGCACCAGGCTCGAGATGTTCTGGATATAGGCGTGGCCGCCGCCGAACACCTCCGACCGCGACAGCACGCGCTTGTCGCCACGCAGGAGATAGCCGTCGGGGCACCAGCCGAGCGGGTCGAGGGTGAGCCCGAGATCCGCGATGGCGCGGTGGACTGCATCCACGCCCAGCGGTGAGAGCTGGTTGACCCGGACACCGGTACGGCGGTCCAGGCACAGACGGTCGACCACCTCGGACTCGGCCAGCTGAAGGATCTCGGACAACCGCCGCACGAACAGCGTCCGCTTCCGGCTCACCCAACCCCCTGCCACGTCCTGATCGCGCCGCCGGCCACGGGTACGCCGGTCCGGCAACACCGTCTCCATCGCCAAAATACCCACCATCGGTCCGGCCACCAGCCGGTGACGGTACCGCGGACGCCCTGCCGGTCACGCCCGTGCGATTCATCCGACACCGGCCTTGATACGCCTGGCATGCCGAGCGTATCGAGGGTCACAGGCCCGACCCAGCCGCGCCGGTCCGGTTGCCGACTGCGGCCGCGGGCAGCGGTCGGTGCGCCTGTTTTCCCGGGCCGGCGCCGCCGGCCCCGGTTACCCCCGCCGGCACCCCTGACCACCTGCGAAAACGCCGCGGGCCGCAGCGTCACCAAAAAAAATTCCCCGCCGCATCACAGCTTTTGTCGCATCGCACATGTCGTGTTCGAGACCAAATACTTGGGTACTGCGAAAGCTGTGATCCGAGTCATGATGTTGGATCCTTGCCCAGTAATCGGCGTCCCGATAACTTCGGTTTTGTCACCGTCAAGTTCGGCTGACCACGATGGAGGACAGATGCCCACTTCTTTTCAGCCCCCCGACTGCGCAGAAATTATCCCGTCAAGCACCTTCGGGCTGGTTATAGAGGTATCCGAGGACGTGGAGATATCCGTTTTCAGTGGAACGGAAGAAGCTGCTGAAAAGCCGATCCTGGCATCGCTGGTCACCCGCGCCCCGCAGCCGGATGACGGCCACGACAACCAGCTTCTGAGCATCCATCCCGGCCCTGACGCCGACACCGACCCGATCCCCGACCCGATCCCCGATCTGGAAACGGCGGCCGACAGCGCCGAGAACGCAACGAAAACCCCGCCCAGCGACGGCTGAGTTCCGGACCAGTACCAGGCAAGCGGCTCACAATGACGACATCTCGCCGGTCGTCCACCGGGACCAGCGGGTGGATCGGGCAGCCGAACCACCAACAGACCTCGGCGGGGACGACATTCCCGAAGACCACCGCCACTGTATCCTGGCTGTACGGACGCCTGTTCGCCTGGCTCACCGGGAATCCCGCGGCCGCCCGCGTCGAGCATTTCATCCGGGACCAGAACAAGGCGACCGTCGCGCACGCCGCTCTTTCTCTGCTGGGTTCGTCGGCACTGGTGGTCGCCCCGTTCGCAATTCGGAACCTGATCGACGGATGGCTCCTGCGGCTGCGGACGAGCGGCATACTCCTACCGGTATTCCTCATACTCGGCGCCTTTGTGCTCAGCGCCGCCGTGTCGACGGTGCGGTACATACTGATCGGCTATTTCAGCGAGAAGCTCGCCCTGCGGATCCAGCGCGACCTGCACCAGCACGCGATCGCGCTGCCGTTCCCCCACTTCGCCCGGGCCCGGCACGGTGATGTCGTCACCCTCTTCACCATCGACACCGCTAAGGTCCAGACCGCGGCCGCGGTCTGTCTGCCCGCCATCGCGACCATGGCGGTCGAACTCGTCGTCTCCGGAGTGGTCGCATACCTGCTCCAGTGGCGCCTCGCGTTCGCCGTGGCCGTGATCGGCGTGATTCCACTCGTCCTGCTGCGGCTGGTGCGTGGACGCGTCCGGGCCATCAGCAGGGTGGAGATCGAACGGCACAGCCGCATGGTCGATCATCTCGTCGAGCTGACCGGGCCGGTGGGAGCGCTGCACATGCGCGCCTTTCGCGCGCAGAGCGCCGGCCAGGAGGAGTTCGAACGGCTGGGCTCGGCCATTTCGACAGCCGCCCGCACCCGCGTGCAGGTCTTCGCCCGCCTGCAGCTCATCGCCGCGGGAAGTTCGGTGCTGGCAACCATGACCGTGATCGGGTTCGGGGTGTGGCTCACCCTGGATCAGACGATGACGGTCGGCACTTTCGTGGCGTTCCTCAGCGTGCTCCTCCTGGCATTCCGTTCCATTGCAGGCTTCGCCAACCTGCGTACCCAGCTCTTCGACGGCGAGTCCTCCCTCATCCGCATCCTGGCCTTTCTCGACATCCCGCTGGAGCCGGCGCCCGCGGCTGACCGCAGCAATGTCAGACCATTGGCGACGGCCGATCGGCCACACCCGCCAAAGAGCACTCCGGCGCCGACGGACCCAGCGGCCCCCAGCCCCGAAAGCACTCCCAGACCACCGGTTCACGGCGATCTCGTCCTGGAGAACGTCTCCTACTCCTACGCGCCCGACGTACCGGCTCCCAGCTGGGCCGTCCGTTCCGTCGACATCGTCGTGGAGCGCAGCGAAATGGTGGCTGTCGTCGGATTCAGCGGCGCCGGGAAGACCACGCTCTGCCATCTCGCGAGCGGCCTGCTCACCCCCACCAGCGGGCGCGTCCTGCTCGGCGGCCGTGATGCCGCCGGGCTTTCCCCCACCGCGGGCCGAGCCGCCGTCGGCCTGGTTTCGCAGGAACCGTTCATCCAGCGCCGTACCGTTGCGGAGAACCTCCGCTTCGGGAATCCGGCTGCAACGACCGACGAGCTCTGGGCCGCCCTGGAGGCGACCGGTCTGGTCACGCTCGTGCGCTCCCTTCCGGAGGGAATCCACACGCCGCTGGGACACAGCGGTTACCAGATCTCCGGTGGGGAGCGGCAACGGCTGTCCATCGCCCGCGTACTCGTTCAGAATCCGCGAACCGTCATCCTCGACGAGGCCACGTCGAACCTTGACACGCTGACCGAGGATCTCCTGCGCGCCTCCCTCGAACGTCTTCTCGCCGATCGCAGCTGCCTCGTCGTCGCCCATCGGGCGACGATGACCGTCGCCGCCGACCGCATCTACGTACTGGAAAACGGCACAGTGATGGAGGCCGGCCCACACGACCGGCTCATCCGCAGCGGCGGTATCTACGCCCGGTTGACCCGTGGACCGGCGGAGAGGACGTCGAGGAAGGAAGCGAAGAAGGAAAGGAACGGCGGCCGGTAGGACCGCCGGAGGAACCACCGCAGAACCATCGGAAAACTCACCGGAAAACACTTGTGCCCGGACCGCATGCCATAGCGGTCCGGGCACAAGTGTTGGAGCGGTTGTCCTCGCAGACGGCTGTCACCCGCTGTTGCCACCACCTGCTGTTGTCACCACCCACTGTTGTCACCGGCTCGGCGGTCATTCACCGGCAATCCGGCTCCACACGGCAGGCGGCCCGGGTGGGCGCCCAACGAGGACGCTCACCCGGGCCGCCTGGTAGTCCGGGGATCCGGGGCAGAAGGACCTACCGGTAGTCGCCTCCGGTGCTGCGGTAGTCGAAGTCGTCCAGCGGAACGGCCTGGCCGCTGCCGGTACCGAACGCGCCGTACTCCACGGTCGCACCGTCCTCGTACGCGCCCACCGAGTACATCGACGCCCGCGCCTCCTCGGTCGGCTCGACCCGGATGTTGCGGTACCGGGAAATGCCGGTACCCGCCGGGATGAGCTTACCGATGATGACGTTCTCCTTCAGACCGACCAGCGAGTCCGACCGGGCGTTGATCGCGGCATCGGTGAGCACCCGGGTCGTCTCCTGGAAGGACGCGGCCGACAGCCACGACTCGGTTGCCAGGGACGCCTTGGTGATACCCATGAGGACCGGGCGGGCCGAAGCCGGCTGACCGCCGGACTCGACCACCCGACGGTTCTCCTCCTCGAACCGGGCCCGCTCGACCAGTTCGCCCGGCAGGAGCGTGGTCTCCCCCGACTCCAGCACGTTCACCCGCTTGAGCATCTGCCGGATGATGATCTCGATGTGCTTGTCGTGGATCGACACACCCTGCGAGCGGTACACCTCCTGGACCTGGTCGACCAGGTGGAGCTGCACCTGACGCGGGCCGAGGATCCGCAGCACCTCGTGCGGGTCGACCGCACCGTCGACGATCTTCTGACCGACGGCGATGTGCTGACCCTCCTCGACCTTCAGCCGCGACCGGCGGGACACCGGGTAGGAGATCTCCTCGCTACCGTCATCGGGAACGATCACAACCTTGATGGTCTTCTCGGTCTCCTCGATGCGCACCCGCCCGGAGACCTCGCTGATCGGGGCCTTGCCCTTGGGGGACCGGGCCTCGAAGAGCTCCACCACCCGGGGCAGACCCTGGGTGATGTCGTCACCGGCAACACCACCGCTGTGGAAGGTACGCATCGTCAGCTGCGTGCCGGGCTCACCGATCGACTGGGCGGCGACGATGCCGACGGCCTCGCCGACATCGACGAGCTTCCCGGTCGCCAATGACCGGCCGTAGCACTGTGCGCAGACACCCATCCGGGCTGCGCAGGTGAGGGCGGAACGCACCTTCACCGACTCGATCCCGGCATCGATGATCTTACTGATGACCACGTCACCGAGGTCGGCGCCGGCTGGCACCACGACATCGCCAGCGGCGTTGACCGCGTCCGAGGCGAGTGTCCGCGCGTAGGCCGCGGTCTCGGCGTAGCGGTCGCGGACGAGTACGCCGTCCGCTCCCTTGCGCGCGATGCGGGTGGCGATACCCCGTTCGGTGCCGCAGTCGTCCTCGCGGACGATGACGTCCTGGCTGACGTCGACCAGACGCCTGGTCAGGTACCCGGAGTCCGCGGTCCGCAGCGCCGTGTCGGCCAGACCCTTACGGGCGCCGTGCGTGGAGATGAAGTACTCCACCACGCTCAGCCCTTCGCGGAAGTTCGCCTTGATCGGACGCGGGATGATCTCACCCTTGGGGTTGGCGACCAGTCCACGCATCCCGGCGAGCTGCCGGATCTGCATCATGTTCCCGGCGGCCCCGGAATTGACCAGCACGGCGACCGGGTTGGTCTCCGGGAAGTTGGCCTCCATGGCCTCGGCGACCTTGTTCGTCGCCTCGTTCCAGATCTGGACCAGCTCACCACGACGCTCGTCGTCGGACAGGAAGCCCCGGTCGAACTGCTTCTGCACCCGTTCGGCCCGCTGCTCGTACTCGTCGAGGATCTGCGCCTTGTTCGGCGGTGCGACAACGTCCTCGATCGCGACGGTCACTCCCGAGCGGGTGGCCCAGTAGAAACCGGCGCTCTTCAGCGCGTCCAGCGTCGCGGCCACCTGGATCTTCGGGTAACGCTCCGCCAGGTCGTTGACGATGACGGCCTGGGCCTTCTTGTTCATCAGGTAGTTGAGGAACGGGTAGCCCTCGGGGAGCGCCTGGTTGAGCAGGCAACGACCAAAGGTGGTCTCCAGGATGAACGGGTCGCCGCTGACCCAGCCGGGCGGCGGGGTCCAGTCCCGTGGCGGCGTGGTGTCGCGGAGCCGAACCTTGATCTTCGCCTGTAGGTCGATCTCCTTGGCGTCGAAGGCCATCTGTGCCTCGGACACGCTGGAGAACGCCCTGCCCTCGCCGACCCCGCCCACGGCCATCCGACTGAGGTGGAACACCCCGGTCACCATGTCCAGGCTCGGCATGGCCAGCGGACGCCCGGACGCCGGCGAGAGGATGTTGTTGCTCGACAGCATCAGGATGCGCGCCTCGGCCTGCGCCTCCGCGGACAGCGGTAGGTGCACGGCCATCTGGTCCCCGTCGAAGTCCGCGTTGAACGCGGTGCAGACCAGCGGGTGGATCTGGATGGCCTTGCCCTCGACGAGCTGCGGTTCGAACGCCTGGATGCCCAGACGGTGCAGGGTCGGCGCACGGTTGAGCAGCACGGGGTGCTCGGTGATGACCTCTTCCAGCACGTCCCAGACGACCGGGCGGGCCCGCTCCACCATGCGCTTGGCCGACTTGATGTTCTGCGCGTGGTTGAGGTCGACCAGCCGCTTCATCACGAACGGCTTGAACAGCTCGAGCGCCATCTGCTTGGGCAGACCGCACTGGTGCAGCTTGAGCTGCGGGCCGACGACGATGACCGAACGGCCGGAGTAGTCGACACGCTTGCCCAGCAGGTTCTGGCGGAACCGACCCTGCTTGCCCTTGAGCATGTCCGACAGCGACTTGAGCGGACGGTTGCCCGGACCGGTCACCGGCCGGCCGCGGCGGCCGTTGTCGAACAGCGCGTCAACGGCCTCCTGCAGCATCCGCTTCTCGTTGTTGACGATGATCTCGGGCGCGCCGAGGTCGAGCAGCCTCTTGAGGCGGTTGTTACGGTTGATCACCCGGCGGTAGAGGTCGTTCAGGTCGGACGTGGCGAACCGGCCACCGTCGAGCTGCACCATCGGGCGCAGGTCCGGCGGGATCACCGGAACGCAGTCGAGCACCATCCCGTTCGGGGAGTTGCGGGTGTTGAGGAAGGCCGAGACGACCTTGAGGCGCTTGAGCGCCCGGGCCTTCTTCTGCCCCTTGCCGCTGCGGATGGTCTCCCGCAGCGACTCGGCCTCCGCCGCCAGATCGAAGTCGCTGAGCCTGCGCTGCAGGGCCTCAGCTCCCATGCCGCCTTCGAAGTACTGCCCGAACCGATCCCGCAGCTCACGGTAGAGCAGCTCGTCCGGCTCGAGGTCCTGGACCTTCATGCTCTTGAAACGGTCGAACACCCGGTCCAGATCGTCGATCTTCCGCTGGGCGCGGTCACGGATCTGGCGCATCTCGCGCTCGGCCGCCTCCCGCACCTTGCGCCTGACGTCGCCCTTGGCGCCCTCGGCCTCAAGCTGGGCGAGGTCGGCCTCCAGCTTCTTCTGCCGGGTCTCGACGTCGGCGTTCTTCTTGTCCTCGAGGTGCTGCTTCTCGACGGAGATACGGGCCTCGAGGGTGGGCAGGTCGCGGTGGCGCGCGTCCGTGTCCACACTTGTGATCATGTAGGCGGCGAAGTAGATGACCTTCTCAAGGTCCTTCGGCGCGAGGTCGAGCAGGTAGCCCAGGCGGCTCGGGACACCCTTGAAATACCAGATGTGGGTGACCGGTGCGGCCAGCTCGATGTGGCCCATCCGTTCACGGCGCACCTTGGCGCGGGTGACCTCGACACCGCAGCGCTCACAGATGATGCCCTTGAAACGAACGCGCTTGTACTTGCCGCAGTAGCATTCCCAGTCCCGGGTCGGACCGAAGATCTTCTCGCAGAAGAGCCCGTCCTTTTCCGGCTTGAGGGTGCGGTAGTTGATTGTCTCCGGCTTCTTGACCTCGCCGTGTGACCACTGGCGGATGTCATCCGCCGTGGCGAGGCCGATGCGCAGCTCGTCGAAGAAGTTGACGTCGAGCACGTGTCTTCTCTCTCTGCCGTCTGGCTGCCCGCTGTCGCCGGCAGGCTTCGTGAGGATGGCGGCGGCTGTGGGCTTGGGCCGTCAGTTTGTCCAAGGTCGGCGGGGATACCGCGACACGGCCGGTGTTTCCGGGCTACCGGGTACCGTGTCCCGACCGCGTGGTCCGCGGCCAC